>NZ_BAABWK010000001.1:0-600000 GCF_040362765.1 Pyruvatibacter sp. HU-CL02332 | reverse complement strand
CGCTCAAAGCGTCTTACAAATGAAAAAGGCCGCTGCGTCAGTGCAGCGGCCTTTTTGTTTGTTCTAGGTGCTGATCCTATCCGCGGATCAGGATCTTCTTGAGTATGTAGATCACCGTGATGACGACCAGGTAACCGACATAGAGCAGCAGCACATACTTCCACCATTCCAGATCTGCGAGAGGCGGCAGTTTAAGTTCCGCTCCCCGAATGACCGGCAGAGCGGTATCAACAACAAGATGAACAAGTGTAGCTACAAAGCTGATAACCAGAATGCGAGAGTACTGGCGCAGCACGAATGCTGCGAGCACACCGATGATAATCCCCTGAATCGCATTTACCTGATTGAAGCCAGCGGCAAAGAAGTCCAGCACGGGCTGGACCAACTGCAAAGCGTCTTCCATTAAAGAACCCCCCCTTTAGGTTCATGTCCTCCGACGTTCCCATCACCATGGCCCGGTTCTTTATCAAGCGTGTGACCGGGCTCACGAATGATGTCGAAAGACTACGCGTATCGAGAGGGTTTGCACAGACGGTGTGGCCGGTGTGCCACAAAAGCAGTTACCGCGGACGAAAACCGACAGAAAACAGGCGTTTGTGCGGGCGCTATTTGGCTGAGCCTGCGCGGATGCCGTCAGCCATCTTGGCGATTGCTGCACCGGCTTTGGCATTCGGGCTACGTGTCAGCAGGGGCGTTTGATGTCGAACTGCATCGCGGACGGCTGTATCGCGCGGTACGATTCCCGCCAGGGGCGGCGTGATCCCGAGGAAGTTTCCACAGGCCCGTGACAGGGCTTCATAGGTTTTGCGGCCGGCTTCAATTGTCTCCGCCATGTTGACGACAATCCGAATGTCGGCGGCAGTGCCGTCGTCGCGCGGTGTCATTGAGGCGACCTTGATGAAGGCATAGGCGTCTGTGATTGAGGTCGGCTCATCGGTAACCACCACAAGGGTTGGTCCTTCGATGGATGCAAACATGGTGACGGCGGGATCAACGCCCGCGGCCAGATCAACAATCACACGATCATAGTGAGCGGCAATCAATGTCAGACCCTGACGCAGGCGGGCAAGCTCGGTGCGGGCCAGTGCACCCAGATTGCCGGATCCAGAACTACCCGCGATGACATCAAAGGCGCCACGCGCCGACGCGCTGTCGTCGCTGCTGACACGAATGGTGGCGTCTTCAAATGCGGTTGTGCCGGCGACGACGCTTGCAAGGTCGTGTTCGGGCATAATGCCCAGCTGCACGTCCACATTGGCGAGGCCCAGGTCGCAGTCCACAAGCAAAGTGCGCTCACCGGCAAAGGCAAGGCTGTGCGCCAGTGTGGTGGAGACCATGGTCTTGCCGACGCCGCCCTTGCCGGACGCGACGGTGATGATGGTCTGACTACGGCGGGCTTTTTCAGGTGCCGCTGTGGTGGAGGGTTGCGTACTCATGCGGATGTGGGCTCCGTGCTGCCGGTGGGAGATACACCGGCGAGGGGGGTGACTGAAGCGGAGGCGCGGCGCGGCAGCACTGCCGGCTGCGGCGCGCTGGTGGTGGATTTTGTGAGGGTCATGTGAGCGAGGCGTGAAGGCGTTGCTGCCACAAGGCCACCAGCCAGATAGGGCTTGATGCCAAATTCCGCGACGGCGAGGCGGGCAGTCGCAAGGGCGGCCATCACGCCGCCAAGTCGCTTGGTGGCATCCGTGCGGCTGATGATGACGCGGCGGCAGCCGAGCTGCGCAAAGAACTGTGCTGCTTCCGCCATGTCTTCGATGTCGCCGCCGGCGGCAATGACGCCGATGGGTTCCACCGTGCTGTTTGCATCAGTGCCGCGGCAGGCCTGAACGAGGCGGGCTGTGTGATCCAGCTCTGCACGGTCATGCAGATTGGTGGCAGGCGTGTCGATGATGCAGGGGCGGTTGCGACCGAGTTCAGCGCGGGTGTCGAGCATCAAGGCAAGTTCATCCGCTCCGCGTACTTCGGCAACGTCCTGATTGAGCACGTCGGCATAGGCTTTTGACTGGGCAAGGGCACCTGAGCGCACGGCGTCCGCCGTAATGATGTCCACCTGCTGACCGGCAAGGACCGCGCGGGCTGCCAGCTTGGCGGCTGTTACGGTTTTGCCAGCACCCGGCGCACCGATAAGCATGATGGAGCCGGGCAGCTGTTCGCCGATGGGCTGGAAATCAAGCGCGATACCAAAGCTGTGGGCAAGAGCGGCCTGGGCATCGTCATTTTCGTGCGCTGAAGCAGCCTGAAGCAGGCGGTCCGCCAGAGCTTCTGGCACGCGATGGTCATTCAGAACGGTTGAGAGGTCAGTGGACGTCAGACCCAGAGTCGCAGTGGTATCTGTGTTCAGGGCTGCCGCTTGTGATGCTTTTGCTTCACCGCGCAGGCGGGCCTTGAGACGCATTTCAAGCTGATTGCGCACGGGGCTGACGGTTTCAGGTTCGGTGTCGCGGGTATCACCGCGCCGTTCATTGACGGCTGTGACTTCCACGCCGCCAGTTTCCAGTTCTTCGCTGGAGACGATGATGGCGGTTTCGCCCAGCTCGTCACGGACGCGGGCCATGGCCTCGCGCATGCTGGGGGCTTTAAATCGACGAAGACGCATACTCTACCAGGCCCGCCTTAAATCTGGGCCAGCGTCTTGAGACGCGCCTGGGGATGAACTTCTGCCTGACTCATGACGACAGTCTGTGGCCTTACACGTTCGACAACGGACCGCACATAGGGGCGGTTGCCGGGGCTGACGAGAAGCACGGGAACATCGCCGGATGCAGCGGCCTGATCGAAGGCCATGCGCAGGGACTGGATGAAGTTCTGAAGATCGCTCGGCGGCATGGCCAGCTGCTTGTCTTCGCCATTGCCGATAAGAGAATTTGCAAACGCGTCTTCCCATTCCGGTGACAGGGCGATCAGCGGCAGGTAGCCGGCATAGCTTTGATTGGTGTGGCAGATCTGACGCGCAAGGCGGGTGCGCACATGCTCGACGATCTGGGTCACGCTCTGGGTATGGCTTGAAGCCTCGCCAATGGATTCCAGAATGGTCGGCAGATCGCGGATGGAAACACGCTCGGTCAACAGCTGCTGCAGGACGCGCTGGATGGTGGTGACGGAAACGCGATCCGGCACAAGGTCTTCCACCAGTTTCTGATTGTCGCCGCCGATGTCGTCCAGCAGCTTTTGTACTTCGCCGTAGGACAGAAGCTCGGCCATGTTGGCCTTGATGATTTCGGTGATGTGCGTGGTGAGCACGGTTGCCGGGTCCACGACAGTGAGACCGCGGAAGGATGCTTCTTCGCGCTGGGTATGATCGATCCAAGTGGCGGGCAGGCCGAAGGTCGGCTCGGTTGTGTGCTCGCCGGGCAGGTCCACGGGGCCACCCTGGGGGTCCATAACCATGAGACGATCGGGATAGAGAATGCCAGCACCGGCTTCCACTTCCTTGACGCGCATGACGTAGGACGTTGAATCCAGCTGCATGTTGTCGAGGATGCGCAGGGACGGCATGACGAAGCCCATATCCTGAGCCACCTGACGGCGCAGGGCTTTGACCTGTTCGGTCAGGGAATGGCCTTCGCCATCGCCTTCCAGCATGGGCAGCAGACCAAAACCAAGCTCAAGGCGAAGCTCATCCATTGCGAGTGCTGTGGAGATCGGCTCTTCAACAGGCGCGGCCTGTTCCTGTGCGGCGGCTTCGGCGACGGCTGCTTCCTCGTCGGCGATTTTCTTTTCAGCCCCCTTGGTGAGGAACCAGGCGGCGGCGCCACTTATCCCCGCCAGCAGCAGGAACGGCACCATGGGGATGCCAGGCAGAAGAGACATGACGACCATGACGCCGGATGACATGCCCAGCGCCTGGGGATAGCCGGAAAGCTGGCCAAAAAGCGCTTCGTCTGCAGCACCGTCCACCCCGGCCTTGGACACCAGAAGACCGGCAGCCATGGATACGATGAGGGCGGGGATCTGGCTGACCAGACCATCGCCTACTGTCAGAAGCGTATAGGTGGCGGAGGCGTCCGCAAATGACATGTCCATCTGGGCGACACCGACGATGACACCGGCAATAACGTTGATGAAGGTGATCAGCAGACCGGCGATGGCGTCGCCACGCACAAATTTGGAGGCACCGTCCATGGAGCCGTAAAACGCGCTTTCGGACTCAAGCTCCGAGCGGCGGCGGCGAGCTGTGTCTTCGTCGATCATGCCGGCGGACAGATCAGCGTCGATGGCCATCTGCTTGCCGGGCATGGCGTCCAAGGAGAAACGGGCAGCGACTTCAGCGATACGGCCGGAGCCTTTGGTGATCACCACGAAGTTCACGATGACCAGGATGGCGAAAACGATGATGCCGATGACGAAGTTGCCCTGCATCACGAAGTTGCCGAAAGCCTCGATCACAGCACCGGCAGCGTGGGTGCCTTCATGGCCCTGAGAGAGGATCAGCCTTGTGGATGCCAGATTGAGCGCAAGGCGCAGCATGGTGGCTATCAGAAGCACGGTCGGGAAGGACGAAAATTCAAGCGGCTTCTTGATGAAGAGGGCCGTCATCATGACCAGCACCGAGAAGGTGATGGAGATGGCGAGGGCAAAGTCCAGCATCCAGCTGGGCATCGGCAGGATGAGGACCACAATGATGGTCAACACGCCGGCAGCAAGTGCCAGCTCGGAGCGCGCGCCAATGGCATTGCCAATGCCGCCCAGGGTCAGGCCTCCAAAGAGGCCTCCGCCTGCCGGTGGTGTTGTTGGTGCTGCGTCTGACATTGCGCGTATGCGTTCCGGATACTTTAGGCGTTACTTGAAAGGACTAACCGGCGATCCGGGCTTCGCCCGGGGCTGCGACCGATACACCCTGCTGGGTGTAGAGGTTGAGCTTGTTGCGCAGGGTGCGAATGGAGATGCCCAGAATGTTGGCGGCGTGCGTCCGGTTGCCCAGACAATGATCCAGCGTGTTGAGAATCAGGTCGCGTTCCATGTCGGCAACAGTCATGCCCACAAGGTTGCGGCTGACAGTCTCGGCCACTTGAGCAGCGCGTGATGCGGGATCGCTGGACGAAACGGCGACCGTCTGATCAATGCGGGAACCGTCCGGCAGGCGGATGGCGTCCACGTCAATCTCATCGCCATTGGCCAGAAGCACGGCGCGGTGGAGCGTGTTTTCCAGCTCACGAACGTTGCCGGCCCAGTGCTGGCGAACCAGGTGCGATTTGGCACTGTCTGACAGCGGGCGTGCAGGCACGCCATTGGCGTCTGCGTAGCGCTTCACGAAGTGCTCTGACAGTTCCATGATGTCTGCAGGGCGTTCGCGCAGAGCGGGGATCAACAGGGTCACCACGTTGAGGCGGTAGAGAAGGTCTTCGCGGAAAGTGCCGTTGCGGACTTCTGTTGCAAGGTCTCGGTTGGATGTGGCGAGGATGCGGATGTTGACCTTGACGGGCTTGTTGCCGCCGACACGGTCGATCTCGCGTTCCTGAATGGCACGCAGAAGCTTGGCCTGCAGGCGCACATCCATTTCGGAGATCTCGTCGAGCAGCAAAGTACCGCCTTCAGCTTCTTCGAACTTGCCGATGCGGCGGGAGACGGCGCCGGTGAAGGCACCTTTCTCATGGCCGAAGAGTTCTGACTCGAGCAGGTTCTCAGGAATGGCCGCACAGTTGACGGAGATGAATGGTTTGTCCTTGCGTGCCGAGTGGCGGTGGACATAGCGCGCCATGATTTCCTTACCCACACCGCTTTCACCGGTGATGAGGACTGAGGCATCAGACGGGGCGATCTGGTCCGCAAGGCGGATGACATCCGCCATGATGTCGTCCTTGTAGATCAGGGCGTGTGTGTCGTCGGCGACAGCTTCCAGCACCGCGGCAATGAGCTTGGCGTCCGGCGGCAGGGGCACATATTCCTTGGCACCGGCGCGGATGGCGTTGACGGCGGCGCGGGCGTCTGAGCCCAGGCCGCAGGCCACGATCGGCAGGGCGATGCGCTCTGCCTGCAACTGTGCTGCCAGCCAGCCAATGTCGTTGGAGACTTCCACCATCAACAGGTCAGCACCCTGACCGGCACGCAGGGCGTCCATGGCGAGTTCGCCGTTGTCGACCTGGGCAACTTTGGCACCTGTCTCCATCGCCATCTTTGTGGCGGTGGTGAGCTGGCCGTTGAGGCTACCTACAATAAGCAAACGCATGGGGTTGGCTCCTTAACGCGAATACTGGACGCGGTCTGCTTCGGGAAGCAGGGCGTTGAGTGTGTGTTCGACCTGGCGAGGATGGTCCTTGCGGCCGATGGCGGCTGCACCGGCGGCGTAGATCGCGAGCATGTCGCGTTCATCGCCTGAGATGCGATCAAGTTTGGCGGCAAGCGGGGAGAGCACCATGGTGCCCAGGACCGCGCCGTAGAATGTGGTGAGCAGGGCCACGGCCATGGCGGGGCCGATGGCTGCGGGGTCGTTCAGCTGGCCGAGCATCTGAACAAGGCCAACCAATGTGCCGATGAGGCCCATGGCGGGTGCAATGTCTGCGGCACGGCGCAGGACTTCGGCGCTTTCGGTACGGCGCTGTGCTGTTGCAAGACGTTCGTCTTCAAGCATGCGCTCGACGTCGGCGACTTCAATGCCGTCAACCAGCATGGCAAGGGCGCGTGACAGGAAAGGATCGTTACGAAGCTTGGGGAGCAGGCGCTCAACGCCCAGGAGGCCGTCCTTGCGGGTACGCTCGGCAATCTTCAGCATCCGGTCAGCTGCGCCCTTGCGGTTGAACCGCGGGGTGGCGATGGCAGACCAGGTCTCGCGGATCGCCATGATGACCTCGAGAGGAGAGAACGAGATCATGGTGACGGCCAGAGTGCCGCCAAAGACGATGAGAGCCGCACGCACATCAAGGAACGCTGACCCGTTGCCTTCAAGGGTCAGGGCAGCCGCCAGCAAGGCAAAGCTTGCGATCAGGGCGATGATGGCTGTGAGTGATGAGCGCATGATGGTGTTTTTCCGTTGCTGCGTCGCCTTACGCAGCGTTTCCGCCCTTGATGATTTCCGTCATGGTGACGCCGAGACGCTCGTCCACGACCACGACTTCGCCACGGGCGACGAGACGGTTGTTGACGTAGATATCGATGGCCTCACCGACCTTGCGGTCCAGTTCCACGACCGCGCCGCGGCCGAGCTTGAGAAGCTGGCTGACTTCCATGTGGGTCTTGCCCAGCACGGCAGAGACATGCACGGGCACGTCGAACACAGCTTCAAGGTCAGCGGCAAAGCGTTCTTCGCCGTCGCCAGGCTGTGCGGTTTCGTCTGTACCTTCGGCGCCTTCAGCCGGAACGGGAAGTTCTGCGTCCGGGTTTGCAAACCCAGCGTTTGGACCTGCGTCCGCGCCTGCATTTGACAAATCATCGAGCGGCATTTCGGTTTCGTCACTCATGGTCTTCTCCTCAACTCTGTCCGCTTTGGGCTTTCCAATGCCCGCGCGGAGCAGGGGTTATTGCTGCTTGCCCAGAAGGGCGAAAAAGTCTGTCTGTCCGGACTGGTCGGCACCGGGTGCTGACAGGTAGGTGCGGACAATCTGTTCAATGTTTGCGTCAAGGGCTGGTGTGTCGCGGGTGATCGCGCCACTGGCCCATTCAATGCGAACGTCGCCGGGGGCAATATCTTCGTTTGTGCGCACGACAAGCTGGCCGTCAAAGCCGTGTTCAGTTGTCATTTCGCTGATGCGTGGTCCGAGAAGTTCCTCTTCGCCGTCAGCCACATAGATGACGACGCGGGCTTCGTTGCGCAGCAGGGCAAAGGAGTTCTCGATAACAGCTTCAATCTCAGCGGTGGGTGCGCTTTCCATCAGGGCCGGCATCAGCTTGCGGGCAATGGTGAGAGCGATTTCAGCTGCTTCTTCGCGCAGGCTTCCGCGCTCTGTGTGCAGATTTTCAAGCAGGACGCCAAGGCGTTCAGCAACCTGCTGGGAGCCGGCCGCTATCTGGCGGGAGATGTTCGCTTCTTCACTGGCGCGCGCAGCATCCTCACCGGCGGCAAAGGCCTCTGCCCGAATGGCGTTGACTTCTTCTTCGGACCACTTGGTCTTCTTGCGTTCTGCGCGTGGCTGCACGACGGCGCCCTTGGACAGTTCGCGATCGAACTCGAACCGGGACGTTTCCTGCAGGGTGATGATGGCTGGGTTGCTCATGAGGTCTGGTGCTCTCTATGTCCGTTCGAAGCCGGACTAATAGATGAGCTCGTCCTCCGAATTGCCGTCCGCCATCATGATCTCGCCCTTGTTGGCGAGGTCCTTGGCGATGTTGACCATCATCATCTGCGCTTCGTCCACGTCCTTGAGGCGGACAGGGCCCATCATGTCCATGTCTTCGCGCAGCATCTTGGCGGCGCGTTCGGTCATGTTGGAGAGGAAGAGATCGCGCAGGGTATCGGAAGAGCCCTTGAGACCCAGAGCCAGCTTGTCTTTTTCGACAGCGCGCAGAAGTGTTTGCACGGAACCCGGGTCGAGCTTGGCCAGATCTTCGAATGTGAACATGAGGGCCTTGATGCGTTCCGCCGCGTCGCGGTTGCGCTCTTCAAGGGACGTCATGAAGCGGTTTTCGGTCTGGCGATCGAAGTTGTTGAAGATCTCCGCCATGGTCTCGTGGCTGTCGCGCCGGTTGGTGCGGGCAAGGTTGGACATGAATTCCTGACGCAGGGTCTGTTCGACCTTGTCCAGAATGTCCTTCTGTACGCTTTCCATACGCAGCATGCGGTTGACGACTTCCATGGAGAAGTCCTCGGGCAGGGCACCCAGCACGTTGGCGGCATGGTCAGCGCGAATTTTCGAGAGCACGACGGCAACTGTCTGCGGGTATTCGTTCTTGAGGTAATTGGCCAGAACGACTTCGTTCACATTGCCCAGCTTGTCCCACATGGTGCGACCGGCAGGACCACGGATCTCGTCCATGACAAGGCTGACGCGTTCGTCAGGCAGGAAACGTGAGAGCAGGCGCTCTGTTGAATCAAAGGTACCAACCAGGGCGCCGGTAGATGACATGCCGGAAACGAATTCGAGCAACAGCTTTTCAACGAGTTCCGCATCAACCGTGCCCAGATTGGACATGGCCATGGAGAGTTCGCGGATTTCATCGTCGTCGAACATTTCCCAGAGCTGCGCGCCATGCTCTTCGCCCAGGGCGAGCAGCATGATGGCGGCTTTCTCGCCACCGGTCAGCTTGTTGATGTCCATCTTTGGTTTTGCTTGAGCGACCATGATGTCGACTTTCAGACCTTGTTGGCGCGTGAACTATGCGGTTTCGTGGAGCCAGCCGCGCAGGATTGTCAGCGACTCTTCGGGATGGTTTTGAACGATCTCGCCAACCTTGCGGACGGAGCTTTCGCGCACCTGTCCTTCAATCTGGGCGATGTCGATCATCGAACCTGTGTTGTCTTCCAGCATCATTGCGGCCTGCTGCTCCGGCGTGGGGGCAGCAAGCGCAATGGGTGTGCCGTCGGGGGCGGTGATGACTTCCTGACCGTCTGCCTGGGCCTGTGCCAGTATCTGCTGCATGTCGGGGCTGGGAAGCTGCGGCGCGTTGCTTGGGGCACCGCCGGTGATTGCAGCCTGGCCACCTTGCTGGACGCCAGGTGTGGTCAGCTTGTTGATGAGCGGACGAGCCACCAGGAAGACGCCAAGTAGCGTGACGACCACAAGAGCACCAAGTTCAGCAAGACGCATGACGTCGAGGCTGCTCATGATGCTGTCCATGAAGCCAAGTTCAGCAGCGTCGTCTGCAAGAAGTTCTGTAGCGGTGTCGTTGATCGGCAGATTGACCACTTCGACACTGTCGCCGCGAGCGGCATCAAAGCCGATGGAAGAGCGCACAAGACGCCCAATCATTTCCAGCTCTTCAGGTGAGCGGGCGGTGTATGTCTGCGTGCCGTCTTCGGCTGCCTCATATGCGCCATCCACGAGCACGGCAACGGACAGGCGCTTGACGCTGCCAGCCTCGATCACTTCCGTCGTGGTGGTGCGAGAGATTTCGTAGTTGACCGTTTCTTCAACGCGGGCGTTGCTTTCATTCGACGTTGCGTCGTCAGCACCGCCGCCCTGGCCGATAGCGTCCGGCAGGTCATTGCCCACTGTCACGCCAGCCTGGCCGTCGCGTTCTGTTGCAGAAGAAGATTCTTCGACCGTCTGGGTTGACCGGACAACCTGACCTTCTGGGTCAAATGTCTCTGAGTTGCGGGTGATGCGGTTGAAGTCCAGCTCGGCTGCGACCTGAATGCGTGCGCGGTTGGTGCCGACGACGCTGGTGACAATGTCAGCGACCTGACGGCGCAGGCGTGTTTCATATTCGCGCTGGCGTTCGTCCATGGAGGAAGACCCCAGCGACGTGCCGTCGGCCCCGCCGGCGATCATGTTGCCGGTTTCATCAATGATGGAGACGTTGGCGGCATTGAGGCCTTCAACTGCAGAGGCCACAAGGAACTGAATGCCCTTGGCCTGACTGCGACCAAGGCCGCCACGGGCCTTGATGACGATGGAGGCGGTTGGTTCCTGACGTTCGCGGCTGAAGAGTTCGCGTTCGGGCATGACGAGATGCACGCGGGCAGCCTGAACAGTGTCGAGGGCGCGCACGGTGCGGGCGAGTTCGCCTTCCAGAGCGCGCAGATGGTTCATGTTCTGCACGAAGCTGGTGGTGCCCAGCGCAGATGTGTCGTCAAAGATTTCGTAGCCAACAGAACCGCCGGACGGCAGGCCCGCTTCGGCCATGCTCATGCGCAGGCGCAGGGCTTCTGTCTTGGGAACCATAATGGTGGTGCCGTCGCCCTTAAGCTCGTACGGCACGCTCATGGCCTCGAGCTTGGCAACGATTTCAGCACTGTCGCTCACCGGCAGGCCGCTATAGAGCAGCGCCATGGTGGGTTGCGACACACGCATCATGATGACGGCAAAAAAGGCAACGAGGGCGATGGTGACAGCGCCCAGTGCGATAAGCCGAGAGGGGCCAAGCCCCTTTAGGAAGTCAAATGTGCCGTTCACGGCGCACCCCCGGAGTGTGGTCGGGATTGCGCGATACTCCGGCTCATCCTGGGCCTAGTGGATCATCGCGCCGGATAAAAGGGCCGGTCCACGATCGCCCACCTATGTCCTTGGTGGTTTTGTCCGTGTCCGGTGTAATCCAGCTAGGCAAGATTTACCCGGCACCACTAAACAACGTCTTAACGTCGGCAGATAACTCGGCAAAATTTGCCGATTGGTCGAAACAATTTGAAGGCTTAACAAAAAGAAAACGCCGGGGAGTGTTTCCACTCTCCGGCGCTACGACGCACAAGTACGCAAGCCTTGCGGCTATCTTGGGGGCCGATACTCAATAAGGACCCGTATGTTGTGTCCGGCATGATGGTGCATCATGCCTCGTCTTGGTTTTTCGCGTTTTCGAACCGAAAAACCGGAAACCACTTTTTCTGAAAACGCTTGTTCTAGTGCTCGCGGTATTGCTGCACGCGGGTGGCGCGCAGGCCTGGCAGGCCGTGACGCTCAATGGACCGCTGCCAGCTCAAAAACTCTTCGACAGTCAGCGTGTAGCGCTGGCAGGCTTCTTCCAATGATAGAAGACCCCCGCGCACAGCGGCCACGACTTCAGCCTTGCGGCGGATGACCCAGCGCTTCGTTTCCGGCGGCGGCAGGTCAGCAATAGTGAGGGGGCTACCATCCGGCCCGATCACATAGCTCACTCGCGATTGATATTGCATGCTCATTTCAAGCAGATCCTGACTTCAAACCGTCACACGTTCTGTGTGTGTGAGCTGAAGAGTACGTCGTGGGCATTTAAGGAAGGGCTAAATGCCATGGTGAATAGCCAATTAACTTTGGTGCCTTGGGGTGTGTCGCAATGGGTCAAAAGGGTCATTGGGTTACGACCCGGTCGCGACATCACGAACTGTGATGACATCTGACAACTGGATACCGGAGCCATTGACGGTAAGAACCGGCGTGTTGTTGTCGAACTCAACAGCCGAGACGACACCGGCCTGCTTCATGGTGACTTTGATTTCGTTTTCAGCGGCATCCTGGGCAATCACACGCAGGGTGTAGGCACCGTCTGACAGCTGCCGGCCATTTGAATCCTTGCCATTCCAGTTAAAGGTCTGGTTACCAGAGAGGTTTTGCAGGTCTGAGGTGTGCACCAGTCGGCCTGCAGCATCCGTGACAAACAGCTGTACTTTTTCAGCCGGGGCATCCAGCTCGTAGCCCCAGTTGGCCGACCCATCTGTGAGGATGGCGGTCGGGCTTTCAGCCACGACTTCCTTGCCGATGTACCCCACAGCGTCCGTTGCAAAGTTGGCGAAGGTGAGGTTCAGCAGCTGCTCAAGGTTCTGGTTGGTGGCGATGTTCTGCTCAACGCTTGAGAACTGGACCAGCTGGTTGGTGAACTCGCTGCTGTCCAGCGGCTCCAGAGGGTCCTGGTTCTTCAACTGCGTGGTGAGCAGCGTCAGAAACGTATCAAAGTCCGTATTGAGCTTTGAACCGGCTGTGGAGGCGGCGCTTTGAGCGGACTGTGCGGCTGCAATTGCTTCAATTGACATGGTCTGTCCCTAGATGCGGATGTCTACGCCAGAGCCGGACCCGGCTTTAAGCGCATAGATGTGCTGGACGGCGGCAAGATCTGCTGCCAGTTCGTCTTCGGTCGGTGTTTTGTCTGAGGTGCCTTCAGCAGTGTCGCGGTTGTCGGCAAAACCTGAGCCGTCGCCGTCGTCACGCATGGAATAGCTGAGGGTGCCGTTTTCCATATCGAGACCGGCATCGCTCAAGGCTTTTTCCAATGAGCGGGCGTCGCGCTGGAGCATGTCCAGCGTTTCGGGCTTGTCGACGGTCAGATGCGCCTGAACGCGTCCATCCGTACCAAGTTCCATCCGCACATCAATGCGGCCAAGCTCGGCAGGGTCGAGACGGATTTCAAAGCGGTTTGTGCCGTTGCCCAGATTCTTCGCCATGTTGATGGCGATCTCGCGGGCCGGTGTCTGTGGCTGAACCGGTGTGCCAGGCTGCGCGGAAGCTGCCACGATGGCACGCACGGTTACGCTGGGTGCAGGGGCTGCACTGTCGGTGGCCTGAAGAGGCGTGCTGGCAGCGCCGTCAAGCCCCGCAACACGAATGTCCTGAGGGGTGCCGGCTGGTTTGGCCAGAATCGCCTGAAGCGCAATCTCGGACGCGGATGTGCGCTGGGCTGCCTGGGCCATGGTTGTGGGCTTGTCAGTCGATGCTGCGGTTTCCGGTGCCTGTGTCGCTGACGTGGTTTTGGCTGTTGGCTTTGCCTCAGCTTTTGCGTCCTGCATGCTTTCAGCTGTGGCGTGGCCAAGACCGCGTTTGCCGGCCGCCTGCGCGGATGTGCTTGCGACGGTTACTTCCGTTTCCACAGGTGCGGCGGCGGCATCACGAATTGTGGCCTGTGCCTTGCCAGCTGCGCTGTCAGCGGTTGGAGCCGCAGCACTGTTGCCAGCCGCAGCCGGTTTGGCAGCGGTTGATGCATTTTGCTGGTCAGGTGTTGGCTGGTTGGTCTTGCTGTCGGCGTTCTTGGATGCAGCGGAGACGGCGGTGGGTGCATTCTGCTTGTCACCAGCCGTTGTCGCCTCAGCTTTGTTTGCTGCTGCGCTTGCCGCTGCTGCCTGCTGTGTGGCTGCGGCTTTCTCTGCTGTGGTGATGTCTTTAACAGATGCGGTCACCACATCATCATCGGCCTGGGTGGTGTCTGTTGCGTCAGCGACAGGTTGTGCGTCACTTGCTTCAGCGCCGATGACGGTCTCGACCGCCGCAGTCTGCTGTTTGGTTGCTTCAACGTTGTCCGCTGTGGCTTCGTCTTCCGCAGCCGCTGTGTCGTTTTCGTCAGACTGATCAGAGGCGCGTTCCTCGCGGGTTTTTTCTTCCTGCGCCTTTTCATCTCTTGCGTCTTCAGCGCGGGCTTCTTCAGAGCGTGCGGCTGCTTCGCGGGCGTCAGCCTTGCGGGTTTCTTCCAGACGGGCTTCGTCCGACTTGCGTTCGCGGACGCGCTCTTCCGCCTGACGCTTCTCTTCTGCCCGGCTGGCACGCAGTTCTTCTGTGAAGCGGCTGTCGTCTTCGGCGCGGCGCGGCTCGGCGTTTTTCACCTGTGCTGCTGCCTCTGCCTTGCGGACCTGGCCTGCGTTAAATGTCTCAGTCGATGTCATCCGGTTTATCCCGTGTCTCTTGTCGTGCCCCGATGCCCATGCGGAAGGCCGGGTGGCCGGCATGGACGCAATTTCTCAGACAGGTATGAGCAAGGGCGGGGCCAACCGGGCCTTGAGCGAAAAACGGCAGAATTTCGGGATTTTGCGCTAAGTGCGTCTGAGATTTGCCCGGCAGAAGTCGGGCTAAGACCGGCAATTCCTGCCGGGCGGGGGACTGACTTGCCGGGTCCCGCTTGCTGGGTTGGGGACCCATGAGGCTTGCTGCGGGGGAGGCGGGCGCTATAGTCCCGCGCCATGACACATATTGATGCCCATACTACGCCTGAGGATAAGGCCGCCGCGCGAGTGGAGACGCCGTTCGTCGACCTGCCACCGGTGATTGCCGGCAAGGCCCCTGCGGACACGCGGGTGGTGGTTGCCATGTCCGGCGGCGTGGACAGCTCCGTTGCGGCTGCCCTTTACGCGCAGGCCGGCTACGACGTTGTGGGCATCACGCTGCAGCTTTACGACCATGGAGCTGCGGTTCAGAAGAAGGGCGCATGCTGCGCCGGGCAGGACATTCATGATGCGCGCCGGGTGGCGGAGCGTCTGGATATCCCGCACTACGTTCTGGACTATGAAAGCCGTTTCAAGGATTCCGTGATGACGGATTTTGCCGATGCCTATGCGCGCGGCGAAACCCCTATTCCCTGCGTGCGCTGCAATGAACGTGTGAAATTTCGAGACCTGATGGAAACGGCCCGCGATCTTGGCGCAGATGCGCTTGCGACAGGTCACTATGTGCAGCGGTTTGACGGTGATGCCGGACCGCAGCTGCATCGCGCGGTCGATGACAGTCGCGACCAGAGCTACTTCATGTTTACGACCAAGCCCGAGCAGCTGGCGTTTCTACGGTTCCCGCTTGGCGGGTTGCCGAAGGATGAAACGCGTGCCCTTGCCCAGAAGCTGGGCCTTGAGGTGGCGGCCAAGCCGGACAGCCAGGACATCTGCTTTGTGCCGGACGGCAAATATGCGCAGGTGGTTGAACGGCTGCGCCCGGAAGCAGCTGAACCCGGTGACATTGTGCATATGGATGGTCGGGTGCTTGGCACACATGACGGCATCATCCGCTACACGATCGGGCAGCGTCGCGGTCTTGGGATCAGCGACACCGAAATGGGTGGCGAGAATGCAGAGCCATTGTTTGTGGTGCGACTCAATCCGGAACAGCGGCAGGTGATTGTCGGGCCACGGTCAGCACTGGGTGTGAGCGACATCACCCTTACGGACGTCAACTGGATTGGTGACCAGCCGTTGAGCGACACCCCGGTGGATGTGAACGTCAAAGTGCGGTCCACCGGTCGTCTGCTTGCCGCGCGCATTGTGGCGACACAAGACGGGGCGCTGGTGACGTTGTCATCTCCGGAAGAAGGGGTGTCGCCGGGTCAGGCCTGCGTCTTTTATGATCCCGCTGATGGCAGCCGGGTGCTGGGCGGTGGCTGGATACGGCGTACGCTCTAGCTGCGTGCTTCTGCTGCCGTTTTGACCTAACGCAATTCGTCGATCTTCCCCTTTAAATCGTCATTCTCTGCGGTTACGTGAATGGGATGACAGGAAACTCCCAAGCTCTGGATGAGAATGCGGTTCGGCGTGCTTATGCGCGCTGGGCCCGGTTTTATGATGCTGTTGTTGGTCCCGTTACGGATGTGGGCCGTGCTGCGGCGGTGGCGGCGGTCAATGCGCTGGCTCGCAAGCATGCCAACGCGCACGCAAGCGACGAGCCAATGAGCGTGCTGGAAGTCGGTGTGGGGTCAGGGCTTTCGCTTCCCGGCTATGCGCGCACCACGCGGATCACCGGCATTGATCTTTCAACGGACATGCTTGAGCTGGCCCGACGCCGGGTCAGCGAGCGGGCTTTGGGGCATGTGGCTGCGCTGGAGGAAATGGACGCAGGCGCACTGACCTATGAGACAGGCCGCTTTGACTGTGCGGTCGCCATGTATGTGATGTCGGTCGCGCCCAACCCGGAAGCGGTGCTGGACGAACTGGCGCGTATCACCAAGCCGGGCGGCGAAGTCGTGATCGTCAATCACTTTGCCAAGGCGGACGGGTGGGTGCTGTGGTTTGAGCGCAAGCTTGAGCGCGTGGCCGCCCTTATCGGCTGGCACCCGGCGTTTGGTCGCGAGCGGGTGCTCAATCATCCTGATCTGGAACTGGTGATGGAAAAGCCACTTGGGCTTTTGCGCATCTTCACGTTGATGCGCTTCCGACGCCGGACAGACAGCAGCACCTAAACAACAAAAAAGGGCGCCCCTCAGGGACGCCCTTTTCGAAGAAGCTTCAGTGAAGAAGATCTAGAAGTTGAAGCGCACCTGAGCGATGGCTGCATTGTTGTTGATGTTTTCATCAGAGGTCACGCCTGTGAAGCGGTACCCAACATCAAGCGTTGCATTGTCGCCCAGTGCGACGCCAACGCCGGCAAGGCCGCGATAGGCAAAGTTGGTGCCGTCGGACTTGAGCGTCACGCCTGCTACCGTTGCAGTGACTTCACCGTCAACGACGCCGACACCAACACCAAGATAGGGGCGGATGCCGCTATCCGGGAGGAAGTCATACAGACCCTGAACCATGAAGCCGAACTGATCCAGCTCACCACCAAGGCTGACGGTCGTGCCAAGGGCAGATGCGCTGTCGAGCTCGTTTGATGTCCAGCTGATTTCACCTTCAGCGCGGAAGCGGCCCATTTCGCCGTCTGCGTAGGCATAGCCCACCGCGCCAACGATGCTGTAGCCGGCTTCGAAATCCATAGACACGCCGTTGCCTGAGACTTCATCCACCCAGTTCACGCCGCCACCAAGGCTTGCGTACCAGCCGGCATCGTCTGCCTGGGCTGCTGTTGTGCCCAGAAGAGCAGCGGCTGCAAAGGCAGCGCCTGCAAGGAGTGTTTTTGTCATTTGCTTCGTCCCCTCAAGTCGTTTGTTTTGGTTATCTCGGCCTCAGTGGATGGGCCGTCCCCTCTTAGTGATTCGGTCATGAAACCGTCACCCTGCACACTTTGTACACGACCAAAGGTTATTATTTCCACATATTCGGTTGCATATGCCTAATTTTGGGGCATGGCATGTGTCCCGGAGGCCTCAATCCGCAATTCCACTGGGGATATGGCCTTAAAATGCCGCCTGGCAGCTGGGCGCTTGACACCGGGAAGATGCGGCGTCTATATGCCCGTCTTTCCCGCGCTTTGTGCCATTGAAATTACCGGTTTTCCGGCAGTTTTTGACAGGTGCCCGCGAGAAATGTGTGGCGGGGTAGCTCAGCTGGTTAGAGCAGCGGAATCATAATCCGCGTGTCGGGGGTTCAAGTCCCTCTCCCGCTACCAAATCTCCTTCTTCGAATAATCCATCAAGGCTCCAGTAGGGGCCATGTGCCTGTGGGTGTGCTCATTGACTGGCTCGCGTGGGTCAGGGCAAATGCGGGCATCCGCAATTCAGCATGACCCCCGAGGCCTTATGTACACTTACAGCGACACCTCTCTTGTTCTTCAGGACAAGCTGCGCGCGTTTATGGACGCGCATATCTATCCCAATGAAAAAGCCTATGCGGAGGCGCTGGCGGCAGCGCCCAACCGGTTTGCAGCCTTGCCGCTGATGGATGAGTTGAAGGCCAAGGCGCGGGCGGAAGGGCTGTGGAACCTGTTCGTGCCGCCTGAATTTTCTCAGTATTCGGAGCATGGGGGCATCAGCAATTTCGAGTATGCGCCGCTGGCCGAAATCATGGGGCGGGTCATCTGGGCCCCTGAAGTGTTCAACTGCAACGCGCCTGACACCGGCAACATGGAAGTCTTCATGAAATATGCGACGCCGGCGCAGCAGGAGCAGTGGCTGAAGCCGCTGCTCGCCGGTGAGATCCGGTCGTCCTATGCGATGACGGAACCGGATGTGGCGTCGAGTGATGCGACCAACATCCAGTTCTCGATCATCCGCGAGGGCGACGAGTGGCTGCTCAACGGGCGCAAGTGGTTCATCACCAATGCCATGTATGAGCGCACGCAGATATTCATCGTCATGGGCAAGTCTGATCCGGACAATGAAAACCGTCACAAGCAGCAGACGCAGGTGCTGGTGCCCAAGGACACGCCGGGCATCACGCTTGTGCGCCCGCTGTCCACGCTTGGGTATGACGACGCGCCCATAGGGCACGCTGAAATCGTATTCGAGAATGTGCGGGTGCCTGCGGACAATGTGCTGCTGGGCGAAGGGCGCGGCTTTGAGATTGCTCAGGGTCGCCTTGGGCCGGGACGGATGCATCACTGCATGCGGCTGATCGGCGCCGGGCAGCGGTCGCTGGAGCTGGCCTGCCACCGCGTTCTCAACCGTGAGACCTTCGGGCGTCCGCTGGCCAAGCATCAGTCCGTGCGCGAAGAGATTGCCAAGTCATTTTCAGAGATCGAGATGGCGCGGCTGCTGGTGCATCGCACTGCGCAGTCCATGGATGAGAAGGGCGCTCAGGAAAGCCGTGACCTGATTGCCGCCACCAAGACCCAGGTGCCGATCATGATGCAGACGGTGATTGACCGCTGCATGCAGATGCACGGGGCGGGCGGCCTGACGGAAGATTACCCCATGGCCGAGCACTACAATTATGCCCGCTGGTGCCGCCAGGCGGACGGGCCCGACCAGGTGCATCTGATGACCCTGGGCAAGATGGTGATTGAACGCTTCGGTAGCTGAGCATTTCTCTATCTGTTTGCGACAGGTCTTCGCGTCCAAGCGATGCGGAGACCGCTGCATTTGGCCACTGCCTCACAAAGGTCTGCGGGCCTGATTTCGACAATGTTCGATGACGGTCTGTGAGGGAATCCTCACGGAGACAAACAATGTGTACGCATCTTAAGAATGATATTGATAATGATTATCGATAACATTATAAGCGAGGAGATGCTTTTGCATCGTTCCTCGGGGGAGGTGCGGCGCGGCTAACGGGCCTACGGGCCTGCGAAGATCGGATGGTTTGGATCCCGTCGATCTGCCGGGCATATCAGCGCGTCGCAACGCATGTCTGGCCGCGCCGTATCTCCTCCGGGCCCATTTCTGAACCCCATACGAAAGGCGCTGTCGATGTGTCCGGGTGCTTCTGAGGCCTCTACGTCTTTTGTCGAGGGCGTGTTCCTGCCGGACCTTGGACTTGGAACCGGCATCGCCATCTGGGGGTTTCGTGCCTGCGCCTCGGGCCATAGTCAGTGCCCTCCGGTCAGCAAGGGGTTCGACCGGGTCTTCGGTGACAGGGGACCTGAGGCGCTTGCAGATGTTTTGCAGCTTGCCCGCATTTTTGGCTTTGAAGGGCGGCGGACAATCAGCATCGCCTTGCCGGGATGCGGACGCATGACAGCGGATGAGTTATCGATGGCAGCCATGTTGGCGGCAGCACAGCAAGGGGCTGATGACGAACGGGACAACCACGCCACATGGTTGTTGGGGCAGCGGCCCAGGGACCATGTGTGTGATGTGGTCGAGCGGATTGCCGAGACATTTGGCGAGTATGATCTCGCCATGGCGAAGCCGGACGTCACCATCACCTGCAACAGGACGCTGGACGATGGTCACATGACAGCGCTGTTCGCTCTTGAGGGCGGGCGGGCCTAGGCCGCGCGCACCTGCACCTGTGTCGGGCGCTTGCCGTCGGGGCCGTACAGATTGACCTTCAGGCTTGAGATGGCGTGCACCAGCGCGTTGGGGGCCACTTTCTGATGGCCGGTCCATGTGATGTTGGGGAACCGGTCAAAGATGCGCTCATAGGACAGGCGCAGCTGCATCTGGGCGATGCGGCTGCCGAGGCATTTGTGGACGCCGTGGCCAAAGGCCAGGTGCTTGTCCACATTGTCCCGCATCATGTCGAAGCGGTCCGGATCCGGGAACATGCTGGGGTCACGGTTGGCGGCGCCGTACCACAACACAACCTTTTCATCCTTGCCGATGCGCTGGCCGTTGATTTCCGTGTCTTCAACGGCTGTGCGGCGCATGTGGCGCACGGGCGAAATCATGCGCAGGGCTTCCTGTGACATGCGCGGGATGAGCGATGTGTCATCGAGCACCATCTGGCGCTGGTCGGGGAATTCCGTCATCAGGCGAATGGTGCCTGACAGCGAATTGCGGCTGGTGTCGTTGCCGGCAAAGATGATGAGGAGCCAGGACCCGTCGAGGAATTCCTGCGGCAGTTCTTCGTCAGACAGTTTGGTCTTGGCAATGGCTGTCAGCAGATCTTCGCGCGGGTTGGCGCGGCGGTCCGCCATGATGGCTTCCCCATAGGCGAACATGTCTTCCACGGCCTTGAAGAAGCGGAACGGGAACAGCGGTTCCTTGATGATGACCTGCCACGGATTGGTGAGGTACTGGCTGGCGAGTTCCAGATAGTGCATCCAGTGGGCGATCTTGGGACGGTCTTCTTCGTCGACGCCGAGCATTTCACACAGGGTGAAGAGCGGCAGTTCCTGAGAGAACACCGGCACCATATCGACGACAGGGCCCTTGCTTTCCATGTCGTCGAGCAGCGCGTCGACCTTTGCAGAGACTTTGTCGCGCAGGGTCGCCACATAGGCTGGCGCGAAAAAATCCATCTGCTGGATGCGCATTTCCATGTGCCGGGGCGCATCAAGGTTGATGAGCGCGTTCAAGGCAGCGGAGACGAGCTTTTCAGGTTTCCATTTGTCCTTGGGCGCAACGCCGAGATTGATGCTGCCGCGCTCTGAGGAAAACACCGTGGGGGCCAGCTCAACGGCCTTGAGATCGTCGTAGCGGCTGACAGACCAGAACCCGTCACCGCCCTTGCGCAGCTCGGACCACATGACCGGCGCGCTCTCACGCATGTTCCTGTAGAAGTCGTGGGGGTGGCCCTGGGTCCAGGACGCGGGGTTCCACAGCTCAAATTCCTTGAGCTCTGGATAGACCGCATCAAAAGTAGGGCGTTGCCGGTTGCTGTCGGTGAGGATGTCGTCGCTGACAAGTCGCATGATGTGTCTGGTCCGCCCTGGCGTTTTGGATACTGAACTGTCCAAAAATATAGGTCGGGGCGTGTGCCTATGCCAGTGGATATGGCGGCGGCAGATTTTCCGTAGCGGCATGCTTCCGTTGCATGTCGCGGTGACACACGGGTGAGATGGCGCACATTGCGGCGCGGGTCATTCCAGACCTTTGCCAAGTGTTGGCGTCCAAAGAAAAAGGCCCGCACCGTATGTCGGTGCGGGCCTTCTTTTGTGTCGAGGAAGCTTTGCTTCCTAGATGTCTTTCTGGGGGCAGATGAGGAACTTCTCACCTGTTGTCTTTGCCTGATAGCGGCCGACGACATCTGCCTGCAGGGCTTCAGCCAGAGAAATTTCGTCGGTGTAGTTGCTGGCGAAGGTTGTCTTGAGTTCGTTGGCAACGCGCGTGCGCAGGCGGCCCGCAACTTCAAGACCTGCCTTGGCAAGGAAGTTTGGCAGCAGCCAGCCACCCACGCCCCAGGCCATGCCGTAGCCGCGTGTCAGGGTGGTGGGGGACGTGTCGAGGCCGCCATAGAGGAAGACCTGCTTGTGGGCGACCGAGCCATAGATGCTGTAGGCACCTGGTGTGCGGGCGGCTGCCCCTTCCATGGCGCTGAGAATGGTGGAGGCGAGGGTGCCGCCGCCTGTTGCGTCAAAGGCAAGCGTTGCGCCGGTTGCGTGAACGGCGTCCGTCAGCTCAGCGAGGAAATTGTCGCTGCTGCTGTCGACGATGTATTTCGCACCCATGGCCTTGAGAATGTCGGCCTGTTCTTTCTTGCGGACGATGTTCACAAGTTCAACACCATCTGCCTGACAGATGCGGTTGAGCATCTGGCCGAGGTTTGACGCGGCTGCTGTGTGGACCAGGGCCGTGTGGCCGTCCATGCGCATGTTCTCAACCATGCAAAGAGCGGTGAGCGGGTTCACGAAGCTGGACGCACCATCCTTGGCCGTGTCGCCATCCAGAAGCGGCATGCACATGATGGCATCAACGCAGCGGTACTGGCCGTACATGCCGCCGCCCATGGCTGCCACGGTCTTGCCCATCAAAGCCTGTGCTTCCTTGTCGTCGCCTGCAGCCACAACCGTGCCGGCGCCTTCATTGCCGACGGGGAGCGGCTGGCCGATGCGGGCCTTCATGACGCGCATGCCCTGGGACGAGACAGGGGCTGACAGTTTGGTTGTGGCACCGGAGCCGGATGTTGTGGATGCGGCTGCGTCCGCCATGCCGAACATGACACCAAGGTCAGACGGGTTCACCGGGGTGGCTTCCACCTTGATGATGACCTGACCGGGTTTTGGCGTCGGCATTTTCTGCTCGACCAGTTCCATGCGGAGTTCGCCATCCTCGGTGAGGGTGGACAGCATCTGAAGGTAGGTTTCGGGCAAAGACATGATGGACCTCATTAGGTTGATTGAATTGCAAAGTTGGGCGGACGCTAACATGGCATTGCGTCGTGTCGAGGAATTTCCGTACCGACATGCTGGCTTGCGATGGAGAGTGAGATTTCTACGCGATGGTGTTGTGAAAAGCCCGCCGCTGCGGGGGCGGTGCACTTCTTAACTTTTGCGCCCAAAACCGGGCCAGATGGCGGGATCAGCTATTGGCGAGCGTGGTCTTGAGGGTCACCAGTCTCAGGATGTCGCGCATGGCGATGACGCCGACAATTGCTTGGCCGCGGGTGACCATGAGCAGGCTCTGCCCGGTCGCCTGCATCTGGGCGAGCGCTTGTGCAGCACTCGCGTCGATGCCGATTGTGTGGTCGTCGGTGAGTGGGCGAGTGATCTGATGGACAGGGATGGCGCCGCGCTCCCCAGGTGGAACACGCTTGACCTCATGCAGGCTCACGCTTCCAACAAGCTGGCCGTTATCGACCACCGGAAAGAACTCGAAGGGATATTTGTACATGTAGTGCTCAATTAGATGAGCCACGGGTATGTCCGGTGACACGCAAATGGGGTTGGCCGTCATGATGTCGGAGACCCGTTCGCCGGCGAGTGTGTGTTTTGCCTGAGCCTGCGCGCGGGACGCATCTGCGGCAAAGCGGATGAAGAGGCCGAGAATGACCAGCCAAAGGCTGCTCAACCCCATGCCGGTGAGTAGGGAAATCAGGCCCAATGCAATGAGGCCCAGTCCAAAGATCGATCCCATAATCGATGCGATATCTGTTGCGCGCTGATAGTTGCCGGTTGCCGACCATATGGCGGCCCGGGCCACCCTGCCGCCATCGAGCGGGAAAGCGGGGGCGAGATTGAAGATCGCCAGGACAAGATTGAGCTTTGCCAGATAACTGGCGACGAGGCCGATCAAGGCTGCCGAACCGCCAGATCCCAGTGCTACCCCAGTGAGATAAAACAGGCCCGCGAGCGAGATGCTTGCGGCGGGGCCGGCGATCGCCATCAGAAATTCAGCCTTGGGGGTGGGCGGCTCATCGCGCATCTCTGCCATGCCGCCGAGGAGCCAGAGGGTAATGCTTTTGATTTCCAGGCCGAACGCGCGGGCAACGATGGAATGTGCAAGTTCATGAAGAAGGATGGAGGCAAACAGTCCAAGCACGGCAATGATGCTCATTGACCAGTAGTCGATCTGCTGCAGCCCCTCGTGGAGAACGGGAAAGTAACCCTTTGCCAAGGCCCACGAGAGCAGCGCTGCAATGAATACCCAGCTCACATTCACTTTGATCTCGATGCCAAAGACAGTCGTGAGTTTCAGGTTTCCACCGAGCATGTGCGTGCCTCCATCAAGCGGTTTGTTGCGCGCAGGCGCGGTTAGCCTGCCGGGCGGGCCGAATCCCAGAGCGTCTGGACCGGCTTTGGAAGGCAATCGATGACCTGCCTGATCTCGCCCTCGGTGACATGCTGCGAGAGCAGGAAGAACACAGCATTGACCGCACTGGCGGCGGAGATGTCAGGGCCCGGCATGAAGTCTTCTGAGACAGCGTCCAAAAACGCCTCGCGGGTTTTTGGATGGGGTGTCTTGGCACCTGGCCGCCAGTTCTCCAGATAGAATCCGCGCACAAGCATGGGCAATTGTGCCGACAGGTGAATGGCGTTGTTGACCGGCAGCATGTCGCGCAGGTGGTGCAAAACCACCCGGAGAATGTGATAGGCCTGCTGCTTGCTCTCGAGGTCCAAATCCCGCTGCAGTTCATTCAACCACGTGTTGGTGAGGTGAACCGTTTCGTCAAAGACCTTCAATCCTGCGGTTGTCATAGGGCAGTCCTCCGGTTTGGGTTGAGAGTGCCGTACTGATGCCTGCGATGGACGCACTACACGTTCCAAGGCCACGCTTACCTGCATGCTGCGCCTAAAACTGATCGTCTTCATTGAGATAGGTCACTCGGTTTTATCCGGTGGGATTTCCTGGATACCGGTGGTGTCTGGTTTTGTGTTCGATTGATTGGCCGCGCCCATGGTCAAAATCTCAAGGTGCCGTCGGCGGGGGAGAATGCTAATGTCCTTCCCCTGCGAGGAGTGCGGTTTTCTGCCCTTTTGCAGGTGTTTGGGCTAGGGGAACGCGTTGCACATGGCGTCTGGGCAAAAGGTGGCCGGGTCATCAACTAAAAAAGCCGGAAAGACCGCAGGACGGACAGGGGCCAAAGCTGCTGCCAGAACCAATGGAGCGGTGCCCGGTGACATGCTTCCGCCGGCGGCGCGATTTCTGGCGCAGGTAGGCTCGCTGTCGAATTACAATCAGGCGGTGAATGTGCTTGAGGCCATTCTCCAGTCGATGGCTGTTGATGGTCTCCTGTATTTCTCCTGCCGCCGCGACGCATGGGCGTCGCCGCAGTCGAGCGACTTTCTGATTACCACCCGCGGGCCACGCCACATGAAGCCCTATGAGGCCCTGTATCTGTGGAAGGGGTATCGCGACACTGATCTTGCGGTGGCGGCCATCGCCAAGGCGACGGAGCCGTTTACGACGGCGGATGTCTATACGCCTGAGAATGTCACGCGGGACCAAAAGGAGCTGGTGGATCTGACCAGCCACTATCACCTCAGTTATGACCTGTTCGTTCCGGTGCACACGCCGGGGCGCATTCAGGTGGTCTACTTCTTTGTGCTTGGTGAAAGCGAAGCTGATGAAGCGCGCATTTCAGCGCAACGTCAGGAGCTGATTGATCTGGCGCGTGTCTTTGCGGTGGCGGTGCATGACTTTATCGGGTTTGACCTTGAAAACGTACCCAACGTGCAATTGTCCGTACGCGAACTGGAGTGCCTGTCTCTGCTTGGACGTGGCGACTCGAATCCGGAGATGGCCAAAGCCCTGAACATCAGTGAGCGGACCATCAAGTTCCATGTGAACAATCTGATGAAGAAGCTGGGAGCGTCCTCACGGGTTGAGGTGGTGGCCATTGCGGCGCGCAGTAATCTTTTGAGCAACTAGCCCACTTCTTTTTCCCAGTTTTGCGGGCATTTTTCGTCCGGAGATGTCGTTTCCTGTCCTATTGGACAGGTGCCTGCGCGTGCGAATGCCCATAGATATTTCTCCCCCGTGCGCAGGTCAGGTGCACGGCTGGCTAGGGGGAATATCCAAACGTGCTGCGTTCCAGCGTCTTTTCGTCAGTTTGTCGTCTTTCGATCCACCGAACGGGACTGCTGAGTGCCATTGGTGCTCTGGCGGTAGCGGCTTTGCTGGCGCTGCAGGTGGCTCCGGCCCATGCGCAGGGGGCTGTGTGCGGGTTTCCGGACCAGATTGGTGTGCTGTCGTCGCAGGAGGCAGCGCAGGCGCAGGCGGGGCTTGCGCGCGAACTGAGCAAGGACGGCTTTACGCAGGCAGGCGTCGGGCAGCGTGTGCTCAAGCAGCTTTACTTCAAACTGCCGACGGTCATCGACTTTGCCAACCAGCCCGCCATCCGTCCGGTTGGTGACTACGTCATTATTGAAAAGATTCTGGGCTTCTCCACGGATTGCCATGTCACGCAGGCGTTCTCACGCGATGCAGGCAAACGCCAGCCGGTGGTGGAGCAATATGATCTGATTGTTGAACGCGCTGACAATGCGGATGCGCCCTTTGAAAAACTTGGCGAGTTTGCCCAGGGCCTAGCCAAGCTGCCCCGGCCGGGTGTCTACCGGCTGACCGTGCGGGCCAAGGGGCGGTTGTCACCGTTCCGGATCGGGGCCGTGTCGCAGACGGTGACGGTTGTCTCTGCCGGCCAGAACCGGACGCGCGGCATTACGCAGATCCGGATTGATAATCCCAAGGGCTCGAAGGTTGTGGGAACGGCGTTTGTCATCGGGTCCAAGCGTGATCCGCGGGACCCGGACAATCGCAATCACTGCAAGACCTATACCTTCACCTCGACGGTGCGGGTGGCGGACATCACTAGTGAAACCAATTCAGCGGTGTTCTCAAAAAATGTCCGCGAGGAACCCTACAGCCGGGCGACGTGGGAATTGCGGCGGGACGGTGAAGTGCTCGAGAAGATCGGGCCGCGGGGCAATTTCGTTTTCGATGCCCGGAAATATGGTGACGGCAATTACCAGCTGTTTGCATCCATTGACGAAGCAGACCTTGGCGGCGGGCCGCAGAATTTTCGGCCGGCACCGGTGCGGCACATCATCCAGGTGCTCAATTGCGGTGGCACGAAGCCTGCCGCTCAAAACCTTGCCGATGGTGCAGGTGGCCTGAAAGTAGAACTGCCTGAAGACGAGCTGGCAGAGGGCGGGTTTGAGAATGTCAGCGGGTCGCAGCAGCCCGGTGACCTGGTGCCCATTCCCCTGCATGAGCTTGATGAGGACGGCAGGATTGTCGTCCGCACCCAGCTTGAGCCTGAACGTTTCCTCAAGCAAGCGTCTGCACCGAAGGTGCCGCCCGCGGATCAAAAGGCCTGCCGTGACTGCGAACGCGAAATCGCGCGGCGGACAAAGCTTCTCAGGCAGTCCTGTGAACCGGTGACGGATCTGATGGAAGCATTGCTGCTGGACGTCCTGTTTCATGATGCGGGCCAAAAAGACATTGAAGCGATCTTCCTCAATGACATTCTGACACCGTTGCGCGACTTTCGGGCGCCGCTGCAGGATCAAAATGACCTGATGGCCGACTATGTGGAGCGGGCGGCTCGGGCGGGCGTGCTGCAAAGCAAGCAGGCACAGACCATCCTGGCAGCCGGACAACGCGCCGCGCTTGAGCGGGATCGCAAACGACGTGCGGCGTTGGGCGACGATGCGTTGTTTATTCCCATGTTGCTTGGGGCGGACATTCCAGAACCCGCCATTCCCTTCATCTTCACGTCCGGCGCTGGACAGCTGGCACAGGTCGCGAAGTTCAAAAAGGAACTTGCGGACATCTCCGCACGAGCCAGCGCGGAAAGCAGCAAGACGCGCACAAAAGTTGACGCCTTCATTGCCAAGGAGCTGAAGGAAGCGCGGGAAAAAATTCAAGCGCGCAAAGACCAGTTGGCACAGTTGCGTGCGGACAACCAGAGCAAGAAGCAGCGTCTGGCAGCGCTGTTCAATGCGGGCACTTTCGAACATTGTCTCGGCGCGCCTCCCGGTGAGGGCACATCTGTGCTTGCGGGCACTGAGGGCGAGGGGCTTGTTACCGGTCTGCCGGGCATGAACACGACGTTTCCCGAGCATCCTGACCGTGATGTATCGCCGGAAGTATTTCGCAAGGCTGCGATTTTGCCGCCGCCGTTGGAAACGGTTGTTGAAGGCTTTGAGGATTTCTTCCCCCTGCGCTTCAAGATGGATGGCGACAGGGCGCTGGCGGCGCAGCGCGAAATCACGAAGCAGATCAAAGAGGTTGAAAGCCTTGGCGGGCTGGTTGCCATCGAAGACTTCTTTGTAGGGCTGCGGACAATCTTTGAGACCGCTAACAAGGCAGTTCTCAACGGCATCACGTTGGGGGCAGCGTTTTCCGATGACCAGCAGCTCAGGGATGCCAAAAAATTCCTCACAGAATCTCTGCCACGCGGCTTTGACATTGTGGTGGGTACGGACATTGCTGCCTTCATTGATGAAGATCTGCGGGTGCGCCAGGAAGACAAGCTGAGTGGGGCGGTGGTGTTGAACCAGCTTGGCGGCTTTGGCATCGGCAATATTGCGGAACTGACGGTGAATGATGCGGAGGCTGTTGGCGAAGCAATCGGTATTGCCATTGCGCAGGCTGTGCGAGATGAACCCACAGATCTGACAGAGGAAGCCACACGTTTTCTCGTGGAAAGCGAAGAACAGCAAACCATCAATAAGGGCCAATCTGCGGGCGTGTTTCTCGCGCTTGATCTGCTTGGCGGCGAAGCTCTTGTTGTCAGTGCCAGATCGCTGAAGGTGGGCGGCAAGGTCTTTACGTCCACCGACGAAGCGATTGCGGCTGCAAATGATCTGCGTGCCACCAAGGGTCTTGGTCCGCTTGACGATGTGGCGGAGCAGGCCATTCGGGATACGCAGAAATTTGCCGACACGGTGGATGAGGCCAATGAGCTGAAGCGTATCGAGGATCAGGTGGATGCGCTGGCTGAGCAGGCCGACAACGCCAATGTGCTCGATGATCTTGCCAAGGCGGCTGACCAAGATGTCCCTGCTGGCGGGACCGGCAGCGGCAGAACCGTCGAGGATGATCTGGCAGATATCTTCGGGGATGCGGAGCCAGACACCGGCAATGGCAATTTTCTTGATGAGGTGGGGGACGCGACCGACGGTTCAGGGGGCGGTCGCAGCGTCGAGGATGAACTTGCTGACATTTTTGGTGATGGCGACGGGACGTCTGATGGCGGCGCGTTCGACTTTGCCGACGACATTGCAGACCCAGGCGATGGCCCTCCGGATGACGTGTCAGATTTTTTCGAGAACCTGAACAAGAAGCCTGGAACGCCAGAAGAGAAGGTTGCTGACGCGCTTGATGACGCAGCCGATGAAGCTGAGGCTGCGGCCAGAGCTGCGAAAGAGAAAGCTCGGCAGGAAGCGCTCAAGCAGCAGGCGGCTGCGGGCAATCAGGGGCCGCCGCTGACGCCGGGCAAGGTGGACAAGGGTGCGATTGACCTGCCTGCGGATCGGGCTGCAGCGCTGGACGACCCGGCAGGGGCTGTCGGCGAAGGCCGCACGGCCAACGTGGTGGCTGAGAAGATCGGTGATCCCAACTCTGACGTTATCAAGCTGGTTGAGAACGTCCGTGTGGATGGTACCGGCAAGGTTGTGTCAAAAGGTGAAGGCGGAGCGGGTGCCAAGTTTGATCCGGATGCGGCGCGTGAGATTGTCGATGACCAGATCAGCGGCGCTGAGAAATTTGCAGACGCGGGCGTCAACTCGCTGGACATCAAGGGGCAGGGCACGGTCAAGCGTGTGATTGATGGTGTTGAAGTAGAGGTCCCGTTCTTCAAGCAGGAGCGGTTCCCCGATGGCGCCAAGACTCTTGAGGACATCGAGAAGGTGGCGGGCGAGGGCAATGTCAAACTGACCCGAGAACAGCAGATCGCCATTCTGCGCGAGTTCGACAAGGCGGCGAATGCCAAGCTGGTGCCGTTTGATACCAACCCCGGCAATATTCTGGTCAAGGGCGATGGGCCGAATGCGTCCGCTGGTTTTGTGGAATCCGGCAGCGTCATTGAAGCAGGGTCACCGGAGTCCGCCCGGGCGGTATTGGGTGAACGGCTGTTCGGCTCCACCAATGTGGGCGCGAGCGAGTTCAACAGCTTCAGGAAGGCGACGGCGGCGGGCGATGAAGGTCTGGCCAAAAGCATTCAGGACGGCACGGCGACCAAGTTTGGTCAGGGCGGTGCCGGTGGCCTCAAGGACCTGATTGATAAAGACCTGCGCGAAGCCTTTGCGGACCCCGATGCGTTCAAGCAGGTTTTGAAAGAGTTTGACGAAGCCAGGGCACCGAATGTTGCGTCAGGCAGTCAGGGTGGTGTCGCGGTGAATGCGGTCAATGAGGCGGCGGCACTCGATGCTAAGGCGCAGCGGCTTCGCAACCTTGCCGATGATGCCGCGGAACGTGTAGCCGTGGGCAATCAGCCCGTCGATACGCAGGCGCAGCAGGCCCAACAAGTGTCGCAGGCTCTCAAGCGGGCCAAGACTGAGCAAAATCAGGCGCTGGCTGAACTGGTGACAAAGTCCAAACGACTGGAGGACGCCAAGGCATCGGGCGCTGACGCGGATGCGATTGCAGCGCTGCAGAACGATGTCACGACTGCCGGGCGCAACTTCTCAGATCGCGCGCAGAAAACGGCAGACGCATTTGATGCGGCACGCAAACTTGTGGACAGCACGCCGGGCACAAACGCGGATGCACTTGCCCGCGATCTGGCGTCGGTGGAAGCGGGGCTTAATGCGCAGGGTGCGAGTGCGCAAGGATTTGGTGCTGTTGATACGGGTGGGGGGAATTGATCATGACCCGCTCCGTTTTCCAACTGGCACTTGTTGCCGGGGCTGCCTGGTGCGGCCTGACCGTTTCCGCGCAGGCGTTGTCCATTGAAGACTTCGGATCGCCGCAGGGGTTTGCTCAGTCAAACCGCAGTGAGTTCACGGTCGGTCTGCTTGAGCTGCAGCATCGCTTCGTTGCGGTGTTCGGTGGCAAATGCGAGGGGCCGCCGCTGGATGATGACGACAAGAAGAAAGGCGGCGATGGACCAAAGCCGCCGCCCGGTCCGCCGGGACCGCCGGGCCCCGGCCCGGGACCAGGCCCGCTTGGCGATGGAATCGTGACGCAGCTGCCTGATGGCGGCAAAGCGCTGCTTGAGTTGCTTGGTGTCGAGGCAGACCGCAGCATTCATGTGGTCGGGTTTGATCCGCTGTCGGAGCGGTTGATCGTCACCGAGTTTGGCGGGGGCAATGCGGGCAATGCTGGAAACAACGCAGGCAATGATGCGGGCAACAATGCAGGCGCGGGTGCGGGCGGCGGTGTTGTTCAGACGGCGCAGGACACGCTGGGTGCGCCACCGTCTACGGCCTATTTCGCCATTGCCAATGACGGCACGATCACGGTTCTACCAGCGGCGGGCGGTGAAAGCCTGCAGGCAGGGACGGACAATGCGACCGACGCGTTCATCTTTCCCAATAACGGGTTTGTCTTTGAGAACCCGGCAATTGCGCCCGGTCTGTCTCTCACTATTCCTGTCAACTCGACCCGAGTGGTCATCATTCGATCGCCGGGGGGACAGCGGTTCCGCGTGACTGTGACAGTCACTCTTGGTCTGGCGACCATTCAGGTGGAGCGGCTGTGATGGGTATGACATGTCGCCTGAGTGGCATTCTCGTTGCCGCATTGTTGACTGGCTCGCTCGTTGTGGCTCCCGGTGCGGATGCGCGTGGGTTCAGGTCTGCGGACCGCATTATGACGCCGGAGTTGCTGGCTGTTGGCGAGGATGCAGCCGCTCTGTCAGACCTTGTTGGCGAACCGCTGTCGGGTCCTGTGCCCATTCCCCGCCTGCATGTGGAGCAGGCGATGGAACAGGTGCTGGCTAACTGGGGGGACACACAGTTCCGACGGGCGCTGAGCGATGACTTTGTGGATGGCGATCGACTGGCAGACACCGCCACGCTGCTGGTGCCGCGCGATGCGCAGGTGCGGGTGCTTGGTATTTCCAACATCGACACGCTGGACCAGGTGTTGCGCCGGGACGAAGGGCCGGATGACGGCGACCTTCTGGTGTCGCGCATCACACTGACCGCACAGACGCAGGTTGAGTATGTGGACCGCACGACGGGCGCTTTCCGTCTGCTGCGTGGGACCAATGACTATGTGTTGTTGCTGCGTCACCGGTTTGAAGAGGTGGCGCAATGATGAGACGTCATGGGTATGTGGCGGGTCTCGCACTTGCCGCCTTGATTGCGCTGGCCACAATTGGCGGGCCTGCCCGTGCTCAGGGTGTGGACGACGACTGGCTTATCAACGGGTCAGTGTTCGGACAGGTCGAGTATCGCGATTGTGCCGGGGACGATGGGGCGTGCGCCTTAGGCGAAAACGAAGCGGATGCCTTTGGTGAGCTGGACCTTCGGTTCTCCCGTCAGGTGTCCCGGTTTGAAAATTGGCGCGGCAGCTTTTTTGGTGCCATCGACCCATCAGAGTTTCGTGGCCGCACCGACCTTCTGTCTGCGGAGCGGTTTTCGCTGGTGGGGGAGCGCGGTGATGGGGTCATTCCGTGGCGCGTGGAGCTCGGGGACTATTTCGGGTTTACGTCCCTGCGGACCTTGCAGCTGCCCTTGAAGGGTGCGCGCGCGGAGATACAGCTTCAGAAAAATGCGTCGTCAGCTTTTCACTCCCTGCAGGTTTTCGGCGGGACGACAGCGCGCAGCTACAATGATGCCCTGAGCGAGCAGTTTGACGACACGCTGGTGGCCGGCGCGTCACATTTGGTGGAACTGCCTGGCGGGCCATCGCTTGTGGCAACGGGTTATGCGGCCAGTCAGGACACGGCACAGGGGACGTTACACAGTGGTGTGTTCTCGCTGGCCGGGGCGCAGGATTTTTCCGTTGCGGACCATGCGCTGGAGCTTGAAGCAGAGATTGGTGCGCTGCTGGGTGAAACCCTTGATAGGGCCGCCAAGCGCAACAAGGGCGGCACGGCGGTATCTGCGTCCATCTCCGGCCGAAACGCGACCGGCCTTCGTTACGGGGCGCGGTTTGAAGATTTTTCGCAGACCTATCGGCCTGTTGGCGCTGCAGTGACGCCTGACCGGCAGTTCTGGGAAACGCGGGTTGGGCATGTGTTTGACGGCATTGGCGATGCGGAGCTGAGATATCAGGGATTTCGCGATGCGCGCAGCACCGCCAACCAGATAGACACGGACACGATCGGGTTTTCTGGCAGCTGGGTTGATCTGTTTGACCGCGCCGGTGGTGCCGGCACCTTCGATGCTTTCTGGCGCGAGACACAAAGCAGCAATGGGACCACGACCAACGAAGCCTGGTCTGTGGATGTTGTGAGCAACTGGGCGCTGACCGAGGACTGGACTGGTATTGCGCGCCTGCAGGTCCAGCAGACCGAGGACAAGTCGGCAGCGGATGTGGATCGCTCTACCGTGCTGGGTGATTTTTCTGCGTCGCGCCGCGTTATTTGGGGGGATGTGTCGGGGACCATTGCGCCGGGCATCGTGTTGCGGCGGGAGCGTGTGGGGGGTCAGCGGATCATGGCAGCGGGCCCGCGCATTGCAGCGTCTTTGTTTACCGATAGCGGCCACAGCCTGACGGGCGACGCATCGGTGCTGTTTCAGGAAGGACATCGCGGGGCGACGGATACGCGGGATGTGTCCGCGCGCGGGCGATACAGCTTTACTGATGGTCCGCACACGGTGGCTTTGACGGGTCAATTCCGCTCCAACGACCCGGACCCGGGACGGTTTGGATCTGCCTGGCAGGTGGCCGCGAGCTATCAGTTTCAGTTTGCCACGCGGGTGGCTGCGGGCACGTCTGGACGGGAACGGGGACTGGCGGGTGCGGGGATTGCAGCCCCATCCGGTGTGACATCCATTGCGCCGGGTGTACCGGACATCACCACGCTGGCTCTTGGCAAAGATGTGGTTCTGGCGGAAGAGCGCCTGGCGGTGTCGGGACTTGGCAACCCGGTGCGGCTGGGGGGCGCGATGATTTATCTGGGCCGCTACTTCGAGCGCATTGAGCAGCGGCAGCGGCTGGTGCTGGAGGCGCCGTCTCAGTCACTCGAGCGCACAGGGCTCATCATCGATTTTGCCACCGGAGCGCGAACCACCCGCGAGCAGACCTATAATGACGTGCTGGACGAGCTTGTTCGCCACTACGGCGCCCCTGAACGGGTTATCGAAGACGGTGATTTTGGGCCGCAGGTGGAAACTGATCTGCAAGATGGCGCATTTCGGCGGATTGTGGAATGGAAGAAGGCCGGTGGCGTGCTGAGGTTCGGCATTCCCGCTCGGTTTGACGGGGTCTTCCGCATGGAACTCCAGTTTGCCGCGCGATTCCCGACCATCGCCAATCCGTTCTGGAGCTTTGATACGGTCCGCTAAGGCGGGGCACCTAAACGGGCAACAGAACGAAGGTCTCACCGTGATGGGGCAACTGGGTCTGCCACCCAAGGCGCGTACTGATTTCATCCGCCAGTGCGGAGGATGATCCAGGTTCGCCATGCATGACAAAGGTCTGTTTGGGAGGCTGTTTGAAGGCGCTGAGCCAGTTCAACAAAGCGGACTGATCCGCATGGGCTGAGAACCCGCCCAGGGTGTGAACACTGGCCTGTACCGGTACATCGTCGCCAAAGATCCGGACATGGCGGGCGCCATCTACGAGGCGCCGGCCCAAAGTACCTTCCGCCTGGAAGCCGGTGATCAACACGGCGTTTTGTGGGTGCGGCAGGCCGTGGCGCAAATGATGTTTGATCCGCCCTGCGGTGCACATGCCGCTGGCGGACACAATGATGGCGCCGCCTTGAATGGTATTGAGGGCACGCGATTCATCAACGCTGCCGGTAAAGGTGATGGTGGGGACGCCATGGCCATTTGCCTGCCATTCGGCGAGGTTCCTGGATTGGGCATCAAACAGTTCAAGATGTTGCATGGTCAGGCGGGTGACAGCCGTGGCCATGGGCGAGTCGACGAACAGGTTGATGTTGTGAAGGCGTCCTGTGCGAGTCAGGTGATTGACGTAGTAGATAATTTCCTGGGTCCGTCCGACGGCAAAGGCAGGCACGATAATGTTGCCGCCCAGATCATCGAGCGTATGGGTGACCACGGAGACGAACTCTTCAATTGTGTCATCAAGGTTCTTGTGCTGCCGGTCGCCATAGGTTGATTCAATGAAGAGGATGTCTGCGTCTTCAATCAAGGTCGGGTCACACAGGATGGGCCTGTCCGGTTGGCCCAGATCACCGGAGAACACCAGTTTGCGTTCACCATCGGGCTCACGCACCCAGATCTCGATGATGGCCGACCCAAGAATGTGCCCGGCGTCGCGTAGTTGAAACCGCACCGCTTCGTGGGCGGATGTCTGCTCGTCGTAGTTGAGACCGCGCACCTGTTCGAGGACGGTTTCCACATCCTCAATGGAATAGGCGGCCTGGTGTGGCTGGCTGCTGCTCTCTTTGTTTTTCTTTTTGTTCTGGCGTTTGCGTTTTGCCCGCTCGGCTTCTGACTGCTGGATGTGGGCGCTGTCGCGCAGCATGATATCAAGCAGGTCAGCGGTGGCGTGGGATGTGTAGACCGGTCCTGTGAAGCCATGGCGGCTGAGTTTCGGCAGGAGGCCGCTGTGGTCGATATGGGCATGGGTCAGCAGAACGAAATCAATCGTGGCAGGATCAAAAGAAAACGGTGCGCGGTTCTTGCTGTCCGCATCGCGCCCACCCTGAAACATGCCGCAATCCACCAGAAATCGGACGCTGCCGGTTTCAATCAGGGTGCACGAACCGGTCACCTCCTGAGCGGCACCGTTGAATGTCACTTTCACGCAGACTGCTCCTGATAGAAGCTGTCGATAATGTTCACAGCCTCGTTTGCGGTTTCGACTATCTCAAACAGGGTGATGTGGTCGGCGTTCAGCATGCCTTCCTCAACCAGAAAACTGAAATCGATAGCGCGCTGCCAGAAGGCCTTGCCGATGAGGACGACCGGAATCTGCAAAATCTTCCGTGTCTGGATTAATGTCAGGACCTCAAACAATTCATCCATTGTGCCGTATCCGCCGGGAAAGGCGACCAGCGCCTTCGCGCGCAACAAAAAGTGCATTTTGCGGATGGCGAAGTAGCGGAACTGAAAACACAGTTCGGGGCTTGTGTAGGGGTTGGGGGTTTGTTCTGACGGCAGGGTAATGTTGAGGCCGATTGACCGGCTACCCGCCTCGTGGGCGCCGCGGTTGGCGGCTTCCATGATGCCTGGCCCCCCACCGGTGACGATGACATAGTTCTGGCCGTCACCGTTCTGCAAGCGCTGGGAGACGAGGCCGGAAAAGGCCTGGGCCTCAGCGTAGTACTTCGCGTATTCCACCTGCTTGCGGGCACGGGCGAGTTTGGACGGGGAGGCGGTGCTGCTGTCTGTTCCGTGCTCGAGAGCATCAAGGTGTGCGGCTGCCGCGTCAGGGGGCAGGATGCGGGCACTTCCGAACACGGGAATGGTTGAGCGGATGTCTTCCTGGCGCAGATACAGCTCGGGCTTCAGAAGTTCGAGCTGGAGGCGTATCGGGCGCAAATCATCTGTGGCCAGAAAATCAATATCGCGCGAGGCAAGCCGGTAGGCTTCACTGTCGTGTGGGCTGCTAGCCGTTTCGTCGTCCCGTTTTGATGTCATTGGGTTGTATCTGCCGATATGTGCCTGGGTGATGTCATGTGTTTATCCCCTTCGTATTGCGGCAGCACCATTGTGTGAGGTGCCCGTTTTGTTTGGAGTGTAACCCGGCATCTGGTGTGGTTGCTAACCTGTCTGGGTTGCTTATTGCCACAAGACCAATGCCTGAAGCTGACAAAATGCGGCTGGTTTCCAGGCTTTTTCTCTCCCTAGGCCCCTCTCATGTCCATCTGTGATTGAGGCGAGTGTCGCCTTGTTGCATCGGTTGCGACATAGTTTCCTCGTGCCTGCTTGCGGGCCGGGAACGCCTTCGTGTGTGATAAGGTCTGCGCAAAGTGATTTGGCGCGCCATGACGGCAGCCGCCCGGGACAAACCAGCCATGACACCCAGTGATCAGCCTCAGACGACTGCGGATGCTGCGCCTCTTGCGGGGCTGCAGGCGCTCGTCAGCTACACCGCATGGCCGGGGCTGATGATTGCGTGCGTGTCACTGACAGCGCTTGGCATGGCCTATGACCAGCCCATTCTGGGGTTCAATGGTGCCTATGTGCTGCTGGGCATCACGCTGCTTTTGCTTGAACGGTGGATGACCCATGAGCGCACATGGCTGGCGAGCGATGGACAGACCTTCGTCAATATCGCGCACACGCTTTTGAACAAAGGCATGGTGCAGGCCGCGGCTGCCGTGACGACGCTTATTGTCGTTGTGGAAGCGGTTGATCCGCAGCCGGGCATGTTGTGGCCGACGGAATGGCCGCAGTGGGCGCAGATCATTCTGGGGCTGTTCATTGCGGAGTTTGGTTTTTACTGGGCACACCGGCTGGGCCATGAAGTGTCGTGGCTGTGGCCGTTCCATGCGGTGCATCATTCCGTGACACGGCTATGGGTCATCAACACCGGGCGGTTCCACTTTGTGGATACCGCGTTGAGTGTGGCGCTCAGCCAGCCGCTGCTTTATCTCGCAGGCGCGCCGGTTGAGGTGTTCATGTGGGTGGGCGGCATTACCGCGTTCAGCGGGTTGTTGACCCATACCAATGCGGACCTCAAGACCGGGTGGCTGAACTACATCTTCAATACGCCGCAGCTGCATCGCTGGCACCACTCGAAAGTGGTGGCTGAGGGCAACTCCAATTATGGCGAAGTGCTGATGGCCTATGATCTGCTTTTTGGCACATGGTTGTTGCCGAACCGGCGGCCCCCTGCGGATATCGGTATTCGCGAGGAGATGCCCGCGGGTTTTGGCGCGCAGCTTGCCTACCCGTTCCGCACGCTGCGCACGATGCGCAAGGCGCGTGCTGCTGCGGTCCTTCCCGGCGAATAACGCTCTTAGCTGTTTGACTTTAAGAGGTTGGCCACATGGGTGTGGACGGCCTGCTTGGCGTTGGTCTTGTTGCGGGCTGTCGGGTTGATGGCGGCGATGAGGCCCAAGCCATCCAGCACGCCCATGAGAATGCGGGCTTCGTGCTCGGCATCGGCTTTGGGGGCAACAGCCTTGATGAGGGGGGCCAGTGCCCTGATCCAGCCTGTGTGCCTGGCGTCGTTTTCCTTGGCCAGAACCGGGTTGGATGCCGCGGCTGCCCAAAAGGCAATCCACACTTTCCATTCCAGCTGACGGGTTGTGTCGAGGGGCAGTCCTTCCTCAAGACACAGGATGAGTTTGTCGTGTGCCGGAAGGTCACGGGTGAGCAGGGCGTCGGTCCGGTCGCCTGCGGCTCCGTTGACGGCGCGCAGGGCTGCGAGCACGAGCGCCTCGCGATCCGCAAAGTAATGGGTGATGCGGCCGGTGGTGCAGTGGGCGGCCTCCGCCACCTTGCGCATGGTCAGACCTTCCAGGCCTTCTGCGGCGATGACCTGCCAGCTTGCTTCCACCAGTTCGGCGCGTCGGGTGTCATGATCAACGATTTTCGGCATGGGGGGAGTGTAGCTCACATCAGGTCTTTACAAAACACTTGTTTTGTAATAATTATTGCGTAACGTATGTTTTGTAAAAGACTGCAAGACTATCAGGAGGGCGACATGCTGGACTTTCTCAATGGGCTGCTGGCGATCCGCGATGTGGACCAGATCTGGCTGCTGATCGGCTTTATCGGCATTGAAATCGGCCTCGTCTGGCTGTTGCGCAAGAAGTACTACGAGGCAACGGACACGCTGTGCTCCGTCACTTTGGGTCTTGCCTATGCGCTGAGCATTGCGCTGGCGGCGGGCACCGTGCTGGCGGTCTATTACTGGGTCCATCAGTTTGCGGTCACCGACATTGACTGGACCGGCAGCGTGGTTGCGATCCTTGGCGCCTATGTGATCGTCGACTTTCTATTCTACTGGTACCACCGGGCGATCCATGAAGTGCGGCTTGGCTGGGCGGCGCATGTGAACCACCACTCAAGCCAGTTCATGAATGCCGGCACGGCGCTGCGCTCGTCTTTTGTGGAAGCGTGGTTCGAGCCGATTTTTCTCATCCCAGCCGTGTTGCTGGGCATGGACCCGCTCATGGTCGTGGCGTTGATCTCGCTCAACCATCTCTATCAATACTGGCTGCACACGCGGATTATCGGAAAGCTGGGCCCGATGGAGTGGATCATGAACACGCCGTCGCATCATCGGGTGCACCATGCCTCCAACATTCGCTACTGCGACAAGAACTATGCCGGCACGTTCATTGTGTGGGACAGGCTGTTCGGTACGTTTGAAGCGGAACGCGATGACGAGCCTTGCGTGTTTGGCATTCGCCACCAGCTTGAAACCCGCAACCCTATCAAAGTGACATTCCATGAATGGGTCGCGATCTGGAACGACATGCGCACGGCACCGTCGCTTCGGGCGGCCTTTGGATATCTGTTCCAGCCTCCTGGCTGGTCTCCCGATGGAAATGGGGAAACCACGCGGGCGGTTCAGGCAAAAGCACGTGCGGACGGGCTGATCTAACAATGTGGTCCGTGGTATTGAGGTGCCATGAAAATCGGCATTCTCAAGACAGGGCATATTCCTCGCAGGCTGGCTGACCGTCATCCCGATTATGACGTCATGTTTATGGACCTGCTTGCGGGCCGCGGGCTCGACTTTGACGTCTATGATGTTGAGAAGGGCGTGTTTCCCGGCGCGGTGACGGCTGCTGACGGATGGCTGATTACCGGGTCTGCGTGCGGGGCGTATGAAGATCACGGGTGGATACCGCCTCTGGAGGATTTCATTCGCGGCGCGCGGGCGCAGAGCGTTCGGACGATTGGTATCTGTTTTGGACATCAGGTGCTGGCCCAGTCCATGGGCGCGCGGGTTGAAAAATTTTCCGGCGGGCGCTCCATGGGGGCCGTTGAGTATGACCTTCCGGACACCGGTGAGACGCTGACGCTTCTGGCGTTTCACGGAGATCAGGTGATGACGGTGCCAGACGGTGCGCGGGTCATTGCGTCCAGCTCCTTCTGCAGGATTGCCGGTCTGGCCCATGACGATGACAAAGGCCGCCCGTGGGCCATGAGCCTGCAGCCCCATCCAGAGTTTGATGCGCGGTATGAGGCCGACCTGATTGATGCTTACAGTAATGGTCTTCCCGAAGAGGCCGTCGAGGCTGCTAAAGCGTCACTGACTTTGCCGCTCTCCAATGACACCGTGGCTGATCGCATGGCGGCGTTCTTCAAGACGGGCCTGTTTGCCGCGCGTTAGAACGGCGTGCGGGCGAAATAGGTCATGGGGGTGCCGCCGTCCGGGTGGCGGAAGGTGAGACCCAGGGCGTGCAACTGCAGGCGGTCGGCTTTCGCCAGCACGCGATCATCTGCATAGAAGTTATCGCCCAGGATGGGATGCCCCAATTCGCACATATGGACACGCAGCTGGTGTGAGCGCCCGGTCTCGGGGCGTAGCAGCAAGCGGGTGACATCTGCTTCGCGGTCCATGACCTGCCAGTGTGTGATGGCGGGGCGGCCCTCTTTGTGGTCGACCTTTTGTTTGGGGCGCTGGTCCGGGTCGGTGCCAAGCGGCAAATCTATCGTGCCGCTGTCGCCGTCCACGCATCCGTCAACGCGGGCGACGTAGTGTTTTGTGGTGCGACGGCTTTCAAACTGGCGGCTTAGATGGCGCTGGGCGCGGTGGTGGCGGCCCATAATGAAAACGCCGGACGTATCTTTGTCCAGCCTGTGAATGAGCTTGATGCCGGGATATTGGTCTTCCGCGCGGGCCACGAGGCAATCCTCAAGGCCGGGCCGGTTACCGGCCACGCTGAGAATACCGGCCTGCTTGTTGAGGATCAGGAGATCGTCGTCCACATGCAGCACATCCAGATAGGGCTCCATGGGAGGCGCATAGTCGAAGGGGCGGAGGGGCGCTTTGGAGTCGATGCGTGATGGGTTCATTTGGGGCGCGGCAATGCATCGAGGAAGGAAGTGAGTGTGCGCTCTACTTCCTTGCGGGTGCTGTCACCAAACTCAAGATGCAGGAACGCAGCTTCCGCCATAAGAGCATTTAACATGCGCGCGGTGACCAATGGATTGTTCAGGGCAATTTCCCCGGTCTTTTGCGCAGCTTCAAGAGATATCATCATGGCAGCCAGGCTGTATTCCTCCTCAATGGATTTCGCCTGCTGCCAGCCAAGGGCCTGGGGGCCAAGCTCAAAGAGAATGCGGGCTGTGACCGGTTGCTTGATCTGATCGAGCCAGGCGAGGGAGGCTCTGCGCAGGGTTTCAAGATGCGAGCGGGTGGCACCGACGCTTTGCGACGCAGCAGCAATCGACTGCCGTGATGTCTCGACGTAGATGGCTTCTGCGATCTCGGCCTTGCTTGTGAAGTGGTGATATAGGGCGCCTTTGCTGAGGCCAGTTGCCTCGAGGATCATCTGCGTCGTGGTGGCTTCATAGCCATGGCGCAGCATCAGGCGCTTTGCGTGCTTGAGCAAAGCGGTGCGGGTCTTTTCGCGGCGTTCGGTCTGTAGGGCCATGGAGGTCTTTTACGCAAAACCGGCTGTCATCAAAAGTCTTTACAGGCAGCAATTTGTCAAATACAAACCGCTGGTCGGTTTTATTTATGGAGAAATGTCATGTCTAAATTGCCCCTCAGCCTCGACAGTATGCTGGCTGCCTGGAATGAAAGTGATCCTTCGCGTATCCGAGGCCACCTTGATGCCGCGCTATCTCCAGATGTGGTGTTTGCGGACCCGGACAATTACGTGGTCGGCATCGATGCGTTTGAAGCGATGGTGCACAAATTCAGAGCGGATATTGAGAGCCCGAAGGCGGAGCGCACAAGCGGCTTCAATGTTCACAACAATCGGTATCGCTACAACTGGCTTGTCTCGTCAGGCGACACGCCGCTGATGCCGGGGATGGATGTCACGGAAGTTGACGACAACGGCAAAGTTGTTCGGGTCGATGGGTTTTTCGGGGACATTCCTGAACTTGGAGAATCCAAGTAGGACACGTCAGATGGAGCAGGGTGCCGGCTGGACAAAAAGCCCGCCAAGGACCCATGGCGTTGTGCCGTCTGAGCCAATCATAGGCACATGAACGATTTCCATTTCCAGGAATTCGCGATCAATCCCGTGAAACGTGCCGCGGGTGATGCGTGTGTTGCCGTTCATGGCGACATCGCGATAGTCGCCGGCATTTCGTGCAGCATCGGCAGGGTCATAGGCCTGCGAAATGCACAGGCCTGTGGCATCCACACCTACATGCTCGACAATCCCATGGCCGACCAGGCGGAAGCGCCAGTCGGTTCCGGGGGCGTCTACGGGTTCCAGCATGAAGAGATGAGGCATGATGCCGAGCAACTCACGGCTGGGCATGTCCGTACGCTGAGGAAGGACGCCGCGGGCCTGATGAGACTTGTAGTAACTCAGAAGGGTCTGACCGCCGTCGCTTGTTGCGGTGTCGCATATGATCAGCTGCGTGCGGATTTGCTGCCCGCCTTCGACAACGCCTTTGGCCTCATGGGCTGCTGGTATATCGCTTGCCAGTGATGACATCGACAATGCCCCGGAAAAACGCCCCTGAAGAGTGGCTACAGACGCACAGTCACGCGGGGGTTGTCCCGAGATCAATGTGCACGAAAATGCACATATAACGGGTGTTGTTTAATGAAATCTGTAGATGTTCTCATTTGGATTGTGGGGCATTTCCAGCAGTTTTGGGTGTGGAGACACAACCAGAGCTAGAAAATTCCAGCCTCAAGCCCGACGGCGAGTGTCATGCCGATTTCACCGCATGAGGGCAGAAAGGCGTCGTTCCATTCTCCCTTGCAGATCAGCGGATCGCAGACCTGTTTCCAGCGCAGACCGGTGAGAATGGTGTCGAGGCCGCGCTTCGTGCCGGTGCCGTCATTGCCCGCGCGGATGATGAGGGCGCAGGGCAATCCCTGTTTCTCCTCCAGGACCGGATAGTAGGTGCGGTCGAAGAAGTCCTTCATGGCGCCGGACATGTAGCCGAGATTTTCAGTGGTCAGCAGAATGATGCCATCGGCTGCCATCACGTCCTCAGCTGCTGTATCGAATGGTGAGAGGACGTCAGGTGTGATGCCTGCGATGTCGGGGTGCCGCGCGCCCGCTAGCACAGCGTCGCGCATGGCCACCGTATTGGGTGATGGCGCATGGGCGACGATGAGCAGGCGCTTTGTCATGTGCTCTAGCTACTCAGTGTTGGTTATTCGGCGCGTTCAAAGATGGCCGCAATGCCCTGGCCGATGCCGATGCACATGGAGACGAGGGCGTATTTCTTGTCCTGGTCTTCAAGGGCGCGAATGGCGGTGAGGGCGAGACGCGCACCGGATGCGCCGAGCGGATGACCGATGGCGATGGCGCCGCCGTTTGGGTTCACGCGCGGATCATCAAAGGCGACGTCCATCTGCTTGAGGCAGCCGAGCACCTGGGCTGCAAAGGCTTCGTTGAGTTCCAGCACATCCATGTCCTTGAGGGAGAGGCCCGCCCGGGCCAGCGCCTTCTTGGACGCGTCTACCGGGCCAAGGCCCATGACGCGCGGCTCAACGCCAGCGATTGCGGCAGAGACAAGGCGGGCGCGCGGCTTGAGGCCAAGGCTCGCGCCTTTGTCTTCACTGCCGATGATGAGGGCGGCAGCGCCGTCATTGATGCCTGATGCGTTGGCTGCGGTGACAACGCCACCTTCGCCATGGATGGGGCGGAGTTTTTCAAGGCCTTCTACTGTGGTGCCGGGCCGGGGGCCTTCATCGGTGTTGCAGATTTCCGGCGGGGCCTTGCGCTTGGCGGCAGGCACTTCGAGATCCATGATTTCATCAGCGAAGAAGCCTTTGGCGAGGGCCGCTTCGTATTTCTGGTGAGAGGCGGCCGCGAAGGTATCGGAGTCGGCGCGGGTGATGCCCAGACGCTCTGCAATGTTCTCCGCGGTTTGCGGCATGGTGTCATTGCCGATGCGCTGCAGCAGGTCGCGGTTGGGGAAGCGCCAGCCGATGGTGGAATCTTCAAGCTGCTGACCACGGTCAAACGGGCTGGTGGCCTTGGACATGACCAGCGGCGCGCGGCTCATGCTTTCAATGCCGCCGGCAATGAACATGTCGCCTTCGTCACACTTGACGGCGCGGCCTGCGTCCATGACGGCAGCAAGGCCCGAGCCGCACAAACGGTTGACGGTGAGGCCGCCGGTTTTTTGCGGCAGGCCGGCAATGAGGGAGGCGTTGCGGGCAATGTTGCGGCTGTCTTCGCCGGCCTGATTGGTGTCGCCGAGGATCACGTCCTCCACAGCCTCGCTATCGAGCCCGGAGCGCTTGAGCACTTCACGGATGGGGGCTGCAGCCAGCTCATCGGTGCGCAGGCGCGACATGGCACCGCCATGGCGGCCAAAGGGGGTGCGGACACCATCGAAAATGACGGGCTTTGCGGACATTGGGTTTGCCTCCGGCTAATGCAGTAATTTGTTGCCTGTGGGCTTAAGCCGTGGAGGCAATTGGTGCAAGCTTATGCCGAAACACGAAAAATAGCCCGGCTGGGGAGGCCTGAAATTATGGATTTCGTTCGTACACCTGACTCACATTTTGAGAACCTGCCGGACTGGCCCTATGCGCCGCACTATCTGGAGTGGGAGGGCCTGAGGGTTCATCACATTGATGAGGGGCCCAAGGATGCGCCGGTGGCATTGCTGACCCATGGAGAACCCACATGGGCATATCTCTCCCGGAAAATGATTCAGCCGCTGCTGGACCTGGGCTTTCGGGTGATTGCGCCTGACCTTGCGGGATTTGGACGCTCTGACAAACCGGTGGACGACGCCTGGTATGTCACCGAGCGGCATTGCGAGCGGCTGCGGCATCTGATCGAGACGCTGGACCTCACCGACATCACGGTCTTTGTGCAGGATTGGGGTGGACCGACCGGACTGCGGCAGGCGGTGGATATGCCTGAGCGGTTTGCGCGCATCGTCATCATGAATACATGGTTGCACCATGAAGGCTATGAGTATTCGCCCGGCATCACGTTCTGGCGCGATACGGCGTGCAACCCGCTGTGGCTGCGTGCGCTGGATGGCTTCTTTCCGGCCGGTGCCATTGTTGCCCTGTCAGCGCAGCGACCTGACGCTGACTTTGATGCGATCAAGGCGGCTTATGAAGCACCATATATGGAAGGCGGAGAAAGCCGGGCCGGGGTGCGACGGTTTCCGTGGTGCATTCCCAACTGGGAATATGAGGCGGGCAACGGCAAGGACCAGGAGCGGTGCTTTGAGGCACTCAAGACCCCGGGCAAGCCGGTGCATGTGATCTTTGGGGACAGTGATGGGGTGTTTACAGCTGAGTGGGGCAAGCAGTGGGCCTCGATGATTGAGGGTGCCACGTTCGATACGATCCCCCAGGCCGGGCACTTCGTGCAGGAAGAAGCGGGTGACGAAGTGATTGCCATTTTTGCCAAGCGGGCCGGACTAGCCTGACGCTCCCGTGCTAGGGTGCCGCCAAGCCAGAAACCCGATTCACCACAGTATGCGTAGGGAAGTTTGCGATGCAGGGCGAAAAGGTCGTCATCGACCACCTCAACAAGATTCTCAGAAATGAGCTGACCGCGATCAATCAGTACTTTCTGCATTCGCGGATGCTTGAAGACTGGGGGCTGTCAAAGCTGGGGGAGCATGAGTACGACGCGTCCATCGACGAGATGAAGCACGCGGACGAGCTCATCAAACGCATTTTGTTTCTGGAGGGGCTGCCGAACCTTCAGTCGCTTGGGCAGCTGCGCATCGGTGAAAATGTGGAAGAAGTCATCGCCAGCGATCTTGCGCTTGAAGTGGAAGCGATTGGCGATCTGAAGGACGCGATCGTGGATTGCGAAAACCTGCGCGACTTTGTGAGCCGTGAGTTGTTTGCGTCCATTCTGGAAAGCGAAGAAGAACACGTGGACTGGATCGAGACCCAGCAGAGCCTTATCGAGAAGATGGGCCTGCAGAATTATGTCCAGCTACATACCGAGTCCAAAGGGCCAGAAGCGTAGGCTTCTTTTCCGGCATATCGGTCTGCGAGACTTTCAGCGCGTCGTCGGGCAACCGGCGGCGCGTTTTTGCGCAGGTGTCGCGTTCAAGCTGGGCGCGCCAGAGAAACATGGGTGTCAGTCCGCAGCGTTGCTGAAAGCGGCGTGGGAGGCGGTGCGGGCTGCGTGGACCTGCTCGACAATTTCAGTCGCTGTATCGAGGCAGCCGCCGCAATTGGGACCATTGCCCAACGCCTCATAGGCTTCGCACGCTGTGCGTGCGCCCTTGCGGGCGGCATCAGCGATTTGCGTATCGCGGTAGGCATTGCAGCTGCAGACAAACATCGTCGGAAACCCTCGAGTCTCGGTTGATACAGAGACAATAATGAGAGCTATTCGCATTTTCAAGTGTTTCCGATGACCACGGTTAATCCGTCGCAACGGCTAAAACCCCTGAAAACGGGGAATTTCTGTTTCAGATACGAAAAAAGGCAGCGCCGAAATCCGGTCGCTGCCTTTTTGGATATGTGGGTAACCCGGCGAAATGGTCGGCCGGGAAGCTTGGGGACCTAGTCGTCCACGGTGCTTTTGACGAATGTCGCGGCGTAATACATGTCGCCGTCGAACAGGATGTCCGGGTCGCCGAGGCCGTCGGTCACCTGAAACTGGCGCGGCGTGATGCCGCCATCAAGACGGTATCCCTTTTCAGCCATGTGGCGACGGTGAAATTCCATCGCGGCAGGCGTGAATTCCTTGGCCAGAACAGTGATGCGGTCGGGCAGGTTTTCGTCGGACATCTGGTCAAAAGCCTTCTTGAAATTCCGGGTCAGAATCCGGGTTTGAATGCGGGCGGAGTATGGCGAAAACCGCCTGCAATGTCGATGGGCGTGGCGCGTCAGGACGCTTTGAGACCTTTGATGATTGTTGTCGCCATGTCACTAATGACCGTCTCGTCGTCTCCCCAATCATATTCAGGAATGGTGATGAGATTGAGCGCGGCGCCGTTGATGGCGGCAACGCAGACGCTGGTGGCGCGGTCAGGGTCGGCGATGCTCAGCAGACCCAAACTGACCGCCTTCCCGGCGACCTCGCGTATCAGGCCAAGGCTAGTGCGTGCGCCTGCATCGTCGGCCATGTAGGTGCCGTCGGGTTCCAATGGCTCATCCTGAATAAGAAAGATGGCGCGGAAGTCATCCGGACGCTGCACCCAGAAGCGGATGGTTTCCGTCAGCAGGCGATGCAGGTGGGTGAGCGGGTCCGCTGGGGTGGCGATGGTGTAGGATAATACGCCACCCAGTTCGCCGAAGATGTCCTGCCACAGAACTCGTAGCAGCGCTCGTTTGTTGGGAAAATAGGCGTAAAGCGCTGCCGGCGCACAACCCACTGCTGCCGCTAGCTTGCGCATCGACATGCCTTCATAGCCGTCACGGGCAAACAGGTCCCTGGCGGCGCGCATGATGCGGGCACGCATCTCGGCGGTGTCGGACTCGGTGCGGCGGGGGCGCCCGCGGGTCGCAGTTTTCGGGCGAATATCGGTCATGGATTGCTGATAGCACAAAAATCACTTGATTAAAATAAACGCGTTTACTAAATTATCGCTCATCGGCGGAACAGTGGGCCAATTCAGCCTGCCCGCACCCCTTGGGAGGATGTGTTGATGAGCGAGCAAGCAGGATCCATTGATCGGCGCGTTGACGTGGCAGTGGTCGGGGCCGGCATGGCCGGTCTCAAAACGGCACTGGAACTGGAGGCGCGGGGATTGACCGTTTGTCTACTGGAAGCCCGTGACCGGGTCGGCGGGCGTTTGAAGCCGGGCCACATTGCCGGCCACAAGATCGACAATGGCGGTCAGTGGGTCGGCCCGCAGCAAAAGCTGCTGCTGGCGGAAGCCGAAGCCCAGGGCGTTGAGAAGTTTGACCAATACCGTCAGGGCAAGTCGGTGCTGGATTTCAAGGGCAAGCTGTCGCACTCCCGCAGCGATGTGCCCAAGATGCCGTTCGTGTCTTTGCTTGATCTGCAACGCACTGTGTCGAAACTCGATGCGCTGGCTTTCTCCCTTCCGGCGACCGCGCCGTGGAGCGTCAAGAATGCAGTAGGTCTTGATGGTCAGACATTCGAGACGTGGATCCAGGCCAATGTCTGGACCGAACAAACACGCGAGTTTCTGCGCATGGTGACGCGGTCGCTCCTGTGCTGCGAACCCAAGCACGTCTCATTCCTGTACTTTCTTGAGTATGTGCGCGGCGGCGAGGGGCTGGATGTCCTGCTGGGCGTCAAAGGTGGCGCGCAGGAAGCCAAGTTCCGTGGTGGGGCACATCAGATCACCGAGAAGATGGCGGCGAGGCTCAAATCACCGGTCGTCTATGAAGCGCCCGCACGGGCGGTGACCCAGCATGATACCCATGTGGAGATTGCAACGGATCGCGGCACCGTGACAGCGGACAGGGCTGTCATCGCCATTCCACCGACACTGGCAAGCCGCATCAATTTTGCCAATTCATTGCCCGTCATGCGGGACCATCTGATGCAGCGCATGCCGATGGGCACAGTCATCAAGGTGCATGTGGCCTATGACAAACCGTTCTGGCGTGACAAGGGTCTGTCCGGGATGGGTGCCAGCGACCTCCTGCCCTGCAATGTGTTTTTTGATCAGTCTCCGGAGGATGCCTCTTGCGGTATTCTTGTTGGCTTCATCGATGCGGATGCAGCCGCCGAGTACTCGATCGCCGGCGACAATTCGCGCCGTCAGGCAGTGATCGACTCCGCCACCCAGTTCTTTGGCGCGGAAGCGAAAAACCCGATAGATTATGTGGACAATGACTGGATGTCTGAAGAGTGGAGCAAGGGCTGCTATGTTGCGCATATGGCACCTGGCGTCATGACCACCTTTGGCGAAGCGCTGCGCGAACCATGCGGACGCATTCACTGGGCGGGCACGGAAACCGCCACCCAGTGGCAGGGCTATATGGACGGGGCGTTGCAATCCGGTATCCGTGTTGCGGCGGAGATCGCAGAGCAACGCGGCCTGCGTATGGCGGCGGAGTGAGGAGCAGACCACCATGGCATCTCATGACTGGACCCGGCGCCGCATGCTGGGCACGGCAGCTGGGGCATCGGCACTGATGGCAACTGGCATCTCGGTTTCGGCGACGGCCGCCCGGGCGCAACCGGTGGACCATGACGTCATTGTTGTTGGCGGTGGGCTTGCAGGTCTGACGGTAGCGCGGCGGGCGAAAGAGCAGGGGCTGTCGGTGTTGCTGCTGGAAGCGCGAGACCGGGTCGGCGGGCGCGTTCATTCAGAAGCCCTGCCATCGGGAACGCGGATCGATCTTGGCGCTCAATTCATCAGCGACTATCAGCCGAATGTGACGGCACTGGGCAAGGAAGTAGGGATCACCACGCATCCGGTGGATGTGCCGGGCGATTATCTTTTCGTGACCAGCAGTGGTGATGCCGTCAGCTATGGCCCCGAGCAGGAACCTCTGTCGTTTACCGGGCAGCTGCGGGCCCTGTGGAGCTATTTCCGCCTTGGCAGCGCCATGGACGGTGTCAGCATTACCGATATGGCAGACCTGGACGCCATCAACGCGGCAGACTTCATCCGCTCAAAGGTGTGGGGGGAGGATCTCGATCGCCTGTTCAGCGGCAATTTTGCAGATGGCCTGTGCATGCGCCTTGAACAGATATCCGCCTATGAACTGATGCAACAGAGTGAGACCATGGGCGGGCTCGACGGGGCCGAAAACGCCGAACAGTGGTTCATCGATGGCGGTGCGGGCGTTCTGGCGGATTACCAAGCCTCGCATCTTGAAGGGGGCATCCTCACCGGCACACCGGTGTCCGGCATTGTTCAGGATACGGAGGGTGTCACCGTTACAAGCGGTGCCGGGATGTTCCGCGCGCGCCGCGTTGTGATTGCCATACCGCCGCAGCTTTATCCCAACCTTGGCCTGATGCCCGTGCTGCCGGCAGACCGACAGGCGGCGCTGGGGACGTTCCAGCTGGGCCGCGTGTACAAGACGCTGGCCGAGTTCGAGACGCCATGGTGGCGCGAGGGTGAGCTCTCGGGAGCCATCGACAATCCTGGCGGCCTCTTTCACGGCATTTCCGACGCCACACCTGCTGGCGCATCGACCCATCTGCTGGTGGCGTTTACCTCAGGGCCGCGGGCGGATGAGCTGGGTGCGCAGGCGCCGGACGAAGACGCACGCATCACCGCGTTCACCCGTTTCCTGTCCAAGACCTATGGCCGTGATGTGCCGGATGCGATTGGCGGGCGCTCTTATGACTGGAACGCTGACGGGTTCAGCCTTGGCGGCTATGCCAGCAGGCGGGGCATCGGCGGCTGGTCGGCGGCGTTGGACCTGTTTGCGCCGTTCGGGCATCTGCATTTTGCGGGGACGGAAACGGCGGATGAATGGCGCTCCTACATGGATGGTGCCATTCAGTCCGGCGAGCGGGCGGCCAGGGCGATCCTTGCCGACCTGGCCGCCTGACATCAGCTTGCGCCGAGGCGGGTGCGCGCTGCCTTGGCGGCGGTCACCATGTTGGCGAGAGATGTTTCCACTTCCGGCCAGCCTCGGGTCTTGAGGCCGCAATCGGGGTTGATCCACAGATGTTTGGGATCAATCACATTGGCGGCTTTCGAGATCAGGCGTTCGATTTCGTCAGCATCGGGCACGCGCGGGGCGTGAATGTCCCAGATGCCGGGGCCGATGTCGTTGGGGTAGTGGAAGTCGCCAAAGGCTGCCAGCAGTTCCATGTCGGAGCGTGACGTTTCAATAGAGATCACGTCCGCATCAAAGGCGGCGATTGCCTCCATGATGTCGTTGAACTCCGAGTAGCACATATGGGTGTGGATCTGGGTTGCGTCCTCCACCGGTGAACCGGACAGGCGGAAGCAGTTCACGGCCCAATCCAGATAGTCGGCCTGGTCTGCCTTGCGCAGGGGCAAGCCTTCGCGCAGAGCCGGCTCATCAATCTGGATGATGCGGATGCCGGCCTTTTCAAGGTCCGCCACTTCATCGCGGATGGCGAGGCCGATCTGCCGACACGTGTCTTCGCGGCTTTGGTCATCACGCACGAAGGACCATTGCAGGATCGTCACCGGGCCCGTGAGCATGCCCTTGACCGGACGGTCCGTCAGGCTCTGGGCATATTTCGTCCAGTCCACGGTCATGGGGCCGGGTCGCGACACGTCCCCGAAGATCACCGGCGGGCGGACGCAGCGCGAGCCGTAGCTTTGCACCCAGCCGTTTGACGTGAAGGCGAAGCCGTCGAGCTGTTCGCCGAAATATTCCACCATGTCCGTGCGCTCGAACTCACCATGCACCAGCACGTCAATGTCGAGGGCTTCCTGCTTGCGGATGGTGGCTTCGGTTTCGCGCTCCAGGAACACCCGATAGTCAGCGTCGCTCAGGTCGCCGCGCTTGTTGGCGACGCGGGCCTTGCGGACTTCGACGGTCTGCGGGAAGGAGCCGATGGTGGTTGTCGGCAGGGGCGGCAGGCCCAGGTCGGCCTGTGCCTTCTGGCGTTCTGCAAACGGACTTTTACGGTCTGTGGCTGACGCATCCAGAGAGGCGATGCGGCCGCGCACCAGCGGGTTGTAGGTGTGTTTGGAGTTGGCGCGGGTGGCGGCGGCTTCCGTGCTGGCGCGCAGGGTGGCAGCCACAGTCTCTTCCCCGTCCCACAGGCCGCGGGCAAGCGTTGAAATCTCATCCAGCTTTTGTGTGGCGAATGCGAGCCAGCTTTTGAGTTCCAGATCGAGTTTGCTTTCCAGGCTGACATCCACCGGCGTGTGCAGGAGGGAGCAGCTCGACGCAATTTCGATGTCGCCCTCGTGGTGAGAGGCAAGCTCCTTTGCCCGCGCGAGGGTTGGCGACAGATTTGTGCGCCAGATGTTGCGGCCATCCACGAGGCCCAGTGACAGGGTCTGGTCTGCTGTGAGGTCGGACGCAACTTCTTTAACGTCATCGCTGCCGCGCAGGCAGTCCATGTGCAGGCCTGCAACGGGCAGGCTGGTGGCCAGGTCCTGATTGTCGCCGAGGCTTCCAAAATAGGTGGTGAGCATGATCTTTGGCGCGACGGGGGCGAGGGCAGCGTAGGCCTGTTTGAAGGCCTCAGAGGCACCGGCGGGCAGGTCTGTGACGAGGATGGGTTCGTCGATCTGCACCCAGTCGACGCCTGCTTTCTTCAACTGGGCGAGAAGGTCTGCATAGACCTCGAGCAGTTGCGGCAGCAGGGACAGAGGATCAAGCCCCTCACTCTTGGATTTGCCAAGCAGCAGGAATGTCAGCGGTCCGATGAGGACCGGACGGGTTGTGATGTCCAGGGCGCGGGCCTCCTGCCAGGCATCCAGCGGTGTGGTGCGGGCAAGGGAGAAGCGTGTCGCGTCGTCAAACTCCGGCACGATGTAGTGGTAGTTGGTGTCGAACCACTTGGTCATCTCCATGGCCGGGGCGGTGTCGGTGCCGCGGGCGCAGGCGAAGTACGTCGCATGGTCGATAGGCGTGCCGGGCTGCCAGCTGAAGCGCTGGGGGATCGCGCCAAGCAGAGCGGTCATGTCCAGCATCTGGTCATAGAACGAAAAATCATTGGACGGGATGACGTCGATGCCGCGCTGCCGCTGGGCGATCCAGTGGCGGGTGCGCAGCTGGGCGGCGGTTTCGTCCAGCGTTTCAGCGTCGCTGTCACCGCGCCAGAAGGCTTCGGCGGCAAACTTGAGTTCGCGGCGGGCGCCGATGCGCGGGAAGCCGAGGACGGCGGAGCGGACGGATTTTTGATCTTTGGCGTCTGGTGACGCGGGTGACGTGGGTTCGGTCATGGCAGGCGGCTCCCTGAAAAGCCCTGACGCCTTGGCTGACCGTGCACACGGACATCAGGCGGGGCGGTTGGTGACGCCGCGCAGCCTAAAGTGAGTCGAATAACAATATCAAGATATCTTTATATAACGAATCTTCAAGTATGTCTTTGGGGCAGTTTTCCGGGATTTTTCATGTAGCCGGTGTCCTAGTTCCGAAGGCGCGGGTGCATATAGAGGCCTGCCCGGCCAAGCCGGCGGGCGAGGGTGAGGGCGGAATCGCAGGCGAGGCGGGCGGTTGCCGGGGGTAGCCAGCTTTCCAGCGCGGTTTCACCGCCGATCACGGCGTCATCCTGAAAAGCTGAGATCACCCGCAGCAGGGCCAGTTCATCGGTGCCCAGATGGCGGTGATGGCTGCCGAAATTGAGGTGGCGGCAGGCGCCGTGCAGGGCCATCAACATCAGCTCGTCAAACGCCTCATCGCTGCCGCCGCACCGGGCCAGGGTAAAGGCCTGGGCAATCATCGCGCGGCTGCCGGTGACAGCGCCGCGATCCTCCCACCACTGGCGTGCGGCCCAGATAATGAGCCGGGGCGCAAAGGACAGGGTGTCCATGCAGGCCGGTTCAAGGTCCACAGCCGTTGGGCAGGTGGCGGATGTGCTGGAGGCGGGCGGGGACGGAAACTGGCGCATGACGACTCGCGAATAAAGTGGGTTGAAAGGACGCTCACTTAATAGTTATTGCGAGGCATTCTCAAGTAAGAATTGCGGTTTATGGCGTTTCTTGAGGCTGCGGGGGGGCTGTGGGGCTGCTAAGGTCCCGGCCTGCTTCGCATTTACGGGTCTTGCAGATGCGGCAGATTGCTAGGGGAACTTGATGACAGCTGAAGCAACTCAATCTCGTACAGGGATTGCGGCCGGGGCCTTGCCCGTTTCGACACGGGCGGGATATGGCGTCGGCGATTTTGCCGTGAACTTGTTCTTTCAGTCGGCGCTCCTGTTTTTGCTGTTTTTCTATACGGACGTTGCGGGCATTGCGGCGGCCACGGCGGCGTCCATTTTTCTGGTCGCTCGCGTTGTGGATGCGGTGACGGACCCGGTGATGGGCGTGATTGCCGACAGAACCCGCACCCGGTGGGGTCGGTTTCGTCCCTACGTTCTGGCGGGCGGCCCGTTGCTGGCGGTCATGGGGGTGGCGACATTCACGGCTCCCGATCTGAGCCCTGAAGGCAAGGTGCTCTATGCCTATGTGACCTACATTCTGTTCGGTATCGCCTACACGGTGGTGAGCATTCCCTATTCATCGCTTACGTCGGCCCTGACCGAGAACTCTCATGAGCGCACGGTGCTTTCGACCTATCGCATGGCCTTCGCCATGCTTGGCGGGCTGCTGGTTGCGGCCATGACGACGCCGCTTGTGGCAGCGTTCGGCGGTGGGGCCGATGGCTTCCAGATGACGATGGTGGTCTATGGTCTGATTGCCTGCGCCTTGCTGGCGGTTACGTTTTTCACCACCCGCGAGCGCAAGTTTGCCCATGAGGATGTGCCCGGCGTCGCGCAGATCGTCCGTGCCCTGAAGGCTGGCGGCTGGCCGCTTGCATTGCTCATCTTCGCATTCTGGATGGGGATGATGGCATTCACCGTCCGCTCGGCGGCGATCATCTACTACTTTGTCTACAATGTGGGTCAAGAAGACCTGGTGCCGGTCTTCATGGTCAGCGTCGCGGTATTCAACTTCATTGGGATCATAATTGTGCCTGCGTTTGGCAAGCGGCTGGGCAAGCGGGCGACCTATCTGCTGGGGGCGTTTGGTGGCTGCCTGTCTGGCGTTGCGCTGTACTTCACACCGACGGATCAGGTCGTGTTGATTTTCCTGGTGTCGTGCATCGGCGCGATCATGTTTGCCGGGCCGACGGTGATGGCCTGGTCGATGCTGCCGGATGCGGTTGACTATGCGGAGCTGCGGTCAGGCGTGCGGGCAGATGGCGCAATCTATGCTGCCACCAGTTTCTTCCAGAAGATGGCGATGGCCGTGGGCGGGGCGGGCGCGGCGCTCATTCTGTCGTTTACGGGCTATGTGCCCAATGTTGCGCAGGCGCCGGAGGCCCTGGGCGGCATTCTCTTCATGGTGGCGCTTGGGCCGGTGGTCCTGTTCGTGCTGGGTGCGGTCGCGATGCTGTTTTATTCGCTTACGGATGAAAAATTCAGCGAAGTGTCGACGGCACTGGCGGAACAAAGAGCAGCGCGACTGGATGTGTGATTCAGTCCTGCCATATCCCCGGATCAAGTCCGGAGATACGGTGAAGCAGTGCCTAAAGCTCCTTGTCTGACACCACGATGCCGTCGCGATCAGCGTAGAGCCAGTCGCCGGGGCTGATGGTGTGGCCGGCGAAGGTGACGGGGACGTCGTATTTGCCGCCGTCGGCCTTGACGGATTTTTTGGGGTGCAGGGCGAGCGCCTTCACACCGATGTCAAATGTTTCGATTTCGCCGATGTCGCGGATGCAGCCATAGACGACGACGCCGGACCAGCCGTTCTTCTCGGCAAGCTCTGCGAGATTGCCGCCGAACAATGCGCAGCGTTCCGATCCGCCGCCATCCACAACCAGCACCTGTCCATTGCCGGGGCTTTCCACCGCTTCGCGCACCTTGGCATTGTCCTCGAAGCATTTGAGGGTTTTGACGGGGCCGTGGAAGGCCTCGCGGCTGCCGAAATCAGCAAAGATGGAATCCAGCACGCGGACGGCATCGCCGTGGTCGTCGGACAGGTCTGTGGTGGCGGGGCTCTTGGCCATGGAACTGCTCCCGTGAAAGGTTGGTTTCGCCCTTGGTAGCACGGCCACCGGGGGGCGCAGAAGACCCGGATAGGTCGGCATGTGACAAGAGTCTATGCGGACAGGAAATCCGCGTTATTCTAACTCCTGAAAATATATGGGATTTTCACGATGCCGGACGGCCCGCCAAATGAGGCGGCTGCATTGTGATGAGGAAACAACGGGAGACACTCATGGCGGCAGTTCATGATCTTGCGACCTATCGCGACACAGCAGGCGCCAATGCAGGACCCATGCGGGTTGCCATTATCGGTGCCGGGGTGGCGGGCATCTGCCAGGCGATCAAGCTGCAGGAAGCGGGCATCGAGTTCACGATCTATGAGAAGGCCAACGACATCGGCGGCACGTGGCGGGACAATACCTATCCCGGCTGCTCGTGTGATGTGCCGCTGCATCTGTATCAGTACTCTTTCGAGATGAGCCCGGAATGGCGCAACAAGTTTGCCGATCATGCGCAGATCAAGGCCTATCTTGATCGTGTGGTTGAGAAATACGGCCTGCGCCCGTTCATCAAGCTCAACTGTGCTGTGGACAGCGCGGTCTTTGATGAAGCCACGGGCACCTGGCAATTGACGACGGAACATGGCGAGCAGGTGGACGCCAATGTGCTTGTCGCGGGCACGGGTCAGCTCAACCGTCCGCAGTTGCCCAATATTTCGGGGACGGAGGACTTCAAGGGGGACGCGTGGCATTCAGCGCGGTGGAACCATGATGTTGATCTCAGCGGCAAGCGCATTGCGGTGATCGGCAATGGCGCCAGCGCCATTCAGTTTGTGCCGGAGATTGCCAAGCAAGCGGGCAATGTCACCATTTTCCAGCGGTCGGCGAGCTGGGTGCTGCCGCGCCCGGAGCGGATTTTCAAGGAGTGGGAAAAGAACCTCTATCGCCGCTTCCCCTGGCTGATGTGGATCCAGCGCACACGCATGTGGCTGAATGGCGAGCAGCTGCTGCTGAGCTTCCGCCATCTGGGCTGGGCGCTGAAGAAGGGGCACGTGAAGGAATCCGAAGAATATGTGTCGGACCCTGAAAAGCGCGCCAAGCTGCTGCCGGACTATGACCCGGGCTGCAAGCGGGTCCTGTTTTCCAACGACTGGTGGCCCGCTATGGGGCGCTCAAATGTGGACATTGAAACCACGGGCATTGAGCGCATTACCGAGACAGGCATCCGGACGGTAGACGGCACCGACCACGCATTTGACGTCATCGTCTATGGCACGGGGTTTGACACCAATCACTTCCTGGGGCCGGTGGACGTGAAGGGCCTTGGCGGGCGTGACCTGCGGACGGAATGGAAAGACGGGGCCGATGCGCATCTGGGCATTGGCGTATCCGGCTATCCGAATTTCTATCTGTTGTATGGGCCCAACACGAACCTTGGGCACAACTCGATCATCTACATGATTGAGTGCCAGGCGGCTTATGTGACGCAGATCGCGCGCAAGCTGCGTGATGGCAATCTGGCCTATGCAGATGTGCGGGCGACGGCCCAGGCTGAATGGGACAGGGGCGTGCAGGCAGACAACGCCAAAAGCGTTTTCGCGTCCGGCTGCACCAGTTGGTACAAAACGGCTGATGGCCGCATCACCAACAACTGGCCGAACTCAACGCTGACCTACAAGCGCATGACCAAGCGTGTGAACTGGGACGACTATGCCGTGGTCGCGCGCGGGGCCGGGCAGGTGCAGGCGGCTGCGGAGTAGCAGCTCCAAGCTGTGTTGGTTTTGTGTCTGAGCGTCTGGATCGGTTCGATTCTCAATGGCTGATGCTTTTACGTGCTGACCTGCGAGTGGGCCCCGGATCAAGTCCGGGGCTACGGTGTTGGTGGGTTTTGTTATTGAACACCTCAATCCCGCGTCCCCGGACTTGATCCGGGGTCTACTCTTGGCTCGGAATGGCACGGCGTTAGAGCAAGGTGTCGAAGAGGTCCTGCCAGTCCGGGTTGTTCTTTTCGATCAATTGAATTTTCCAGGACCGTTGCCAGTATTTGAGCTGCTGTTCGCGGTGTCTTGCGGCTTCGCGGCTTTCGCAAGGTTCCAGGTGGACCAGTTGTTTCAGATCGTTTGTTTTGGTGAAGCCGGGAATTTCGCCGGTGCGGTGCTGGTGTGCGCGACGGCGGATGTCGTCGGTGTGGCCGATGTAGAGTGTGCCGTGTTTGCGGTTGGTCATGATGTAGACAAAGAACGCCATGGCGGTGGGTCCGCGAGTGGGCCCCGGGTCAAGCCCGGGGACACGGTGGGTGTTGTCATGAGCCGGTGAAGAAGCGGGCTTCTATTTCACTGCGGTATGTGTCGTGGTCGCGCTGGGTGCGGACGAGTTTTTCCTGGGCGCGTTTGCGTTGTTTGCTCAGGCGCTGGTGCTCGTTGCGGGCGGTGTTGACGTCGGCCTGGACCTTGGCGCGGTCGGCGGGCTTGAGGTTCAGCGTCGCCAGGACATTCTCATTGTGGGTGAAGTCATTTTCCAGTCTTTGCATGCGGCGCTCGATGGTGGTGAGGTCGTTTTTGGCGGTGGCCACTGCCTGTTTGCGGGTGCGCAGGCCGCGGCCGGCTTCATAAGTCACGCTGAAGGCGTTGCTGAGATCATCCGGGCAGATGTTGTGGTTGGTGCCGCCGGAGAGGCCGTGCTTGAACCCGTTGTCCGGGGTGCAGAACGCGCGCGCGCCGTTTGCGTGACCTGTTGCGTAGGCTGTCATGTCGGGTGCCACGCTGTGGTCCGCACAGGCTGAGGCATGTTGGGTGACGTTGCCTGCGGCGCGGCCTTTCATCGCGTCTTCGAAGCCGATCGCCTGCCAGTCGGCTGCAACACATTGTTCGGCGGTCATGGTGGTGCAGGCTGTCAGTGACACAAGGACGGCGGTGACGGCTGTGACGGGAGCAAGGAAAAGCAGGCGCATGAACGGTCTCCTGACAGGGGCAATGGACCCAGTCTGCGAGGTTCAAAAGTCATTGCAACCAAAAACACGCATTAGGAGAGTGTGCGTGTAGATGCGCTGCACATACTCGTTTTCGACTTTTTTCAAAAACTTATCCCCGGTGCTTTGAGCGCCCGCATAATTGGCGTCACCTTCGCGCTGCAAGGGCAAACCGGGCCGTCCGGTCTTGTGCGGGAAGGCGGATGCCTGGAAGTCGGCAGACGAAGCCTCCTTGGGAACGTGGAGGATGACCCTGCCGGTGCGGTGCGCGAGTAACGGGCGCATACCACAAGGGCGGCACATGTCACGCGCCTGGTCACGCCGTAAAAACGCGGGCCCCGCGCCCTCCGCGCAGTTCCAAAGTGCGGCGCGCGGACGTCGGGTGTGCCCCATGCGTTGCAGGGTAATAGCAAGCGCGCATGGGGATGGGCAGGTGCCGAAGACCATCCGGTGTGGAGCGCCTTTGAGGCTGCCACTTGATAGATGTCTGATATCACGCCTTTCATGCCCGGCGGGCTTGAGGCGCTCCCACTCCCCTTGGTCGGAGAGGTGACGACACGCCCCCTCCGCAGCCTGTGTGCTGACGGAGCGCGTGCTCGTGTCCATTACCCACAAAGTAGTTGTTGCTTTAGCTCATGCTTCCCATGTTTGCTGCACCAAAGGGAGAGACCATCATGTCCGACATCAAACTTGAAGGTGGGTGCCAGTGCGGGGCGGTGCGCTATGTGCTGACCACGCCTCCCATCATGGCCTATGCCTGCCATTGCACTGAGTGTCAGCGGATTGCCGGCAGTTCATTTGCCATTGCCTGCGCCATTCTGCAGGACAGCATGGAGATCACGCAGGGGGACCTCGCGCGTGTCGACTGGACAGTTGAAAGCGGAGCCCATCGCTATGGAGAGTTTTGCAAGGCCTGCGGTACGCGCATCCGCCACGGCAGCGTGCCCGAGCAGGGGATCTACTCCCTGCGAGGCGGCACACTCGATGACAAAGACTGGGCGTATCCGGTGGCGCATATCTGGCAAAGCAGCAAGATAGACTGGATCACCCCACCAAAAGATGCGCTCACCTATGATGGTCAGCCTGCGGACTATACGCCGATCATTGAGGCTTATCGAAGCCGGATGGGGCTGGCGTAGTGCCCAGGTGCTTGCAGAGCGAACCAGACGCGCAGCCGCAGAAATGCGGCCTGATCATGGATCGCTGTGTGGAGCGAATGGACCTTGGGTGAGATGAATAGGGCTGAAGTAGATTCGTCACTGGAGAGGGTTAGATGATGTGTCGCCTTCAACGAGTAGCTTTGCTGGCAGCGACCGTGTTTTTTCTGGGTGCTTCGGCGGCGCACGCGACATGGTCCATCGTTGCGGTAGATCCGCACACCGGCGAGGTCGGCCTTGCGGCGGCCAGTTGTTCGATAGGTGTCCCGCACATCGCAGCACTTGTTCCCGGCAAGGGGGCGATTGTCTCGCAGGCTGCAACGAGCTTCACCGGCCGGGAGAAGGCGCGCGAGCTTGTGACTGATGGGGCGGATGCCCCACGCGTTCTGGCGGTGCTCAAAGACCCCGAGCTTTATGCGGGCTGGCTGACGATTGATTTTCCGTATCTGCAATATGGCGTCGCGACGCTGGCGGCGGGCGATGACAGTCCGGTTGCCGCAGGTTTTGTGACCGGGGGCAGCAATCCCGATTGGTCCGGCGGCGTGGTGGGCGACACCTATTCAGCGCAGGGCAACACGTTGCGCAATGCGGCTGTCGTCGGTGACACGGCCATGGCGTTTGAACAGGCGACACAGAACATGTCCTGCCCCATGCCTTTGGCGCATCGGCTGCTCCTTGCGCTTGAGGCCGGACGCGACGCAGGCGGCGATGTTCGATGTCCCGTGGAGGCACCGGCACTGGCGGCGGTTCTGATGGTGGCACGCCCCGGTGATGACCCGGACACACTGACGATCAATGAAGTTGCGCCGCAACGGTTTTCAATAGCGCGCGAGGTGGTGCATCTGGTCGTGCCATATCATCCGGACCCGGACAAACCGGAGCCTGTGGCGGAATTGCGCGCGCGCTATGATGCCATGACGCCGGTGGAAATGTGCGCAGTGCCCTAGAGGCAGGCAAAAGTTGCAGCGACAAGGCCCATGGAGCGGGGGTCGCCGACAACGGCGGCGCCCATTTTGTTGAGGACGTAGCCGATGGAGACGCCGGCTTCAGGGTCCAGGCAGCCAAAGGATCCGCCCCAGCCGGTGTGGCCAAAGGTCTGCGGATTGGGGCCGTACATCTCAAAGCCGTTCATGGCCATGCCGGAGCCCCAGCGCACGGGGACGCCGAGAATGAGGTCTTCGTTCTCGATGCGGACGGTACGCAGGGCGTCCATGGTCTCGCGTTTGATGATGGCCTTGCCGTCCGGTGCGGTGCTGTCGTCCAGCAGGGCGTAGAGCTTGGCGAGGGCGGAGGCGCTGCCAAAGCCGCCGGCCGCGGGAATTTCTGCGGCCCGCCAGGCGCGATCGTTGGGTGCCGTCTGGGCAATGGCCGGGTTGGTGAAGGTCAGCGCCTGGACTTCAGTTGTGCCCGCGAGCGGCTGCATGTCCTTGGCTTCGGTCAGGGGAGCAACGCGCGGTTCTTCGCTCAAAGGTAGGCCGATGAAAAAGTCGATGCCGTGAGGCTTGCCGATTTCGTCCTGGAGGAACGTGCCGATGGTCTTGCCGGTGATGCGCTTGACCAATTCGCCGGCGAGGTAGCCATAGGTAAAGGCGTGGTAGCCCGAGCGGGTGGTGGGTTCCCACAGCGGTTCCTGAGCTGCAAGGCGCTGCGCCATCAGGTCATGGTTGTAGCAGTCCTCAAGGGTTGTCGGTTCACGCAGTCCTGACAGGCCGGCCTGGTGAGACAGCATCTGGGCGACCGTGATGCCGCCCTTGCCGTGGACGGCAAATTCCGGCCAGTGGGTGGAGACGGCGTCGTCATAGGAAAGCTGGCCGCGGTCCACCAGAAGCGCAACGCAGATGGCCGCAACACCTTTTGTGGTGGACCAGACATTGGCCAGGGTGTCGTGTTGCCAGGGAGTGGCACCTGTTTCGTCGGCGTCGCCCGCCCACAGATCAACCACCAGTTCGCCTTTGTGAATGACAGAAAAGGAGGCGCCGATTTCGAGATCGTTTTTGAAATTGTCGGCAAAGTGTATGCGCACCGGCTCAAAGGCTGCAGCGCAGGTGCCGTGGATCTCGGTCATGGTCATGGACATTGTGGGCTCCCTGGATTTCTTTTTTCAGGGAAAGGCTATGGGGCCTCAGGCGTGCGGTCAAAGAAAAAGGCCGCGGGGATGAACCCGCGGCCTTTGATGTCGTTGTCGAGAGTAAGCGGGGCTTACTTCTTGAACTGTGCAGCTTCCGTTGAGTCGCCAAGAGCAGTTGTGGAGCTTTCGCCGCCGCCAGCTGCAATGGAAACCATGTCGAAGTAGCCAGTACCAACTTCGCGCTGGTGACGGGTGGCTGTGTAGCCATCCTTTTCAGAGGCGAATTCAGCCTGCTGCAGCTCGGAGTAGGCGCCCATGCCGCGATCCCGGTAGCCGGAAGCGAGCTGGAACATGCCGTGGTTGAGCTGGTGGAAGCCAGCGAGCGTAACGAACTGGTACTTGTAACCCATCGCTGCGATTTCCTGCTGGAAGGTCTCGATGGTGTCTTTGTCGAGATTGGCTTCCCAGTTGAAGGAAGGTGAGCAGTTGTAGGCCAGAAGCTGGTCTGGGTATTCCTTCTTGATGGCTTCCGCAAAGCGGCGAGCATCGTCGAGGTTTGGCTTGGAAGTTTCCCACCACAGCAGGTCAGCGTAAGGAGCAAATGCCAGGCCACGCTTGATGCAGTGGTCAACGCCCATGCCTTCCTTGATGCGGAAGAAGCCTTCTGGTGTACGGCCAGCGTCGAAGTCGATGAACTCGTGATCGCGTTCGTCGATGTCGGATGTGATCAGGTTTGCTGATTCAGCGTCCGTACGGGCCATGATCAGGGTCGGAACGCCCATGACGTCAGCGCCGAGACGGGCTGCGTTGAGGTTACGTTCGTGTGCCTTTGTTGGGATCAGCACCTTGCCGCCCAAGTGACCGCACTTCTTTTCAGAAGCAAGCTGGTCTTCGTAGTGGACGCCAGCAGCGCCCGCTTCGATGTAGGCCTTCATGATTTCGAAGCAGTTGAGCGGGCCGCCGAAGCCGGCTTCTGCGTCTGCAACGATCGGCAGGAACCAGTCGCGCTTTGCGCCACCTTCTGAATGTTCGATCTCGTCAGCGCGCTTCAGGGTGCGGTTGATCTTGCGAGCAAGTTCCGGGCCTGAGTTGGCTGGGTAGAGAGACTGGTCAGGGTAGGTTGTGCCAGCGGTGTTGTTGTCCGCTGCAACCTGCCAACCGGACAGGTAAATGGCCTTGAGGCCAGCACGGGCCATCTGCATGGCCTGGTTGCCGGACAGGGCGCCCAGTGAGTGCACGCGCTCTTCAGTGTGGATCAGGTCCCACAGCTTGTTGGCGCCGCGTGTGGCGAGTGTGTGCTCGATAGGGAAAGAGCCGCGCAGCTTTTCAACGTCTTCGACGCTGTAGTTGCGCTTGACGTTGTCAAAGCGGCCCTTTGGGGCGGATGGAATGATGTCAGAGAAGGTCTTGCTCATAAGACTGATCCTTCGGTTTCTTCGAGTTGTGCGCAGGCGCAAACCCCCTCAAGGGAGCCCATACATGCGCGGTTGGAATTCGTCGTTCGGCAGAAGCTCAGGGTCTCGTCACCCCGGTGCCGGTTTCGTGCGCACATAAATGACAAAGGGGGCCCAAGAGTCCACAAGCTGAGGGAAACATTCGGGTGAACGTGTTGACAGATGTGTGGGGATAGTTTGTAAATCTGTTAAGTTTGTAAAGTATGGGGGCCTTATGGCCACAAAATCCACATCTGACGCTACGTCGCCTGATGGTTCTGCGTCCAAGTCCAGCAAAAGGGCGCAAAAAGTCTTTGCTGGCCCTCGTGTTCGGCGGCTTCGGCGGGAACAGGGACTGACCCAGGCAGCCATGGCGGAGCAGCTGGGAATCTCCGCCAGTTACCTCAATCTGGTGGAACGCAACCAGCGTCCGGTGAGCGCACAGCTGCTTTTGAAGCTGGCAGACAGCTTTGACCTGGATATTCGTGAACTCTCCGGTGACGACGAAGCCCGCGCCTTTGCGGAGCTCAATGAGGTCTTTGCGGACCCGTTGTTCCAGAATGCCGGGCTGTCGCGGCAGGACGTGCAGGATGTGGCGGCGGCCAGCCCCAGCGTGGCGGATGCCATCAGGTCGCTCTATCAGGCCTACCGGGAACAGCTTGCGGGCCAAGGCCTTGGGCTTGGGCCCGTGGCGCCCACGGACATCATCGCGGACCGGGACAAGAGCGACCATCTGGATGTGATGAAGTTCCCTGTGGAGGAAGTGCGCGATTATATCCATGCCAACCGCAACCATTTTGGTGAGTTGGATGACGCGGCTGAAGCGCTCTACGACTATCGCGAGTTTGCGCAGGATGAACTTTATATCGGTCTGCGGCGGCATCTGGATGAAGCTCATGGGCTGAGCGTCAAGGTGATGCCCGTGGAGGTGCTGGGGGCGACGACGCGACGGTTTGACCGGCACAGTCGCCGCATTCTCCTGTCCGAAGTGCTCGACGGCCCGGCGCGGACATTTCAACTCGCCTATCAGATTGCCTATCTGGAACAGGCGGACCTGATCGAGCGGACCGTCAAAGCCTCCTCGCTTCAAGGGGAGGAGACGTTGCGTCTGGCACGGATCAGCCTTGCGAACTATTTCGCGGCGGCGCTCATCATGCCGTACTCGCGGTTTCATGCAGCGGCTGAAGACAGCGGATATGACATTGAATTGCTGGCGCGTCGCTTCGGGACGTCGTTTGAACAGACATGCCACCGGCTGACCACGCTGCAGCGCGCGGGCGAGCGGGGTATTCCGTTCTTCCTCATTCGTGTGGATGGGGCGGGGAATGTCTCCAAGCGGTTTGCGGCGGCAGGCTTTCACTTCTCGCGCTATGGCGGCACGTGTCCGCGCTGGAACCTGCATGATGCGTTTCGCACGCCGGGCAAGATCATCACGCAGATTGTTCAGCTGCCCGACGACACAACCTATTTTTCCATTGCCCGCACGGTACGGCGCCCGGGCGCAGGTGTGCTGGCACCGGAGCAGGAATTGGCGGTGGGGCTTGGCTGTGAGATCAGTGAAGCGTCGCGGCTTAAATATGCGCGGGCCTATGATCTGCAGGCGTCAGAGGGTGTGACCCCGATCGGCGTCAACTGCCGGCTGTGCGAGCGGCCCGATTGCGCTGAGCGGGCCTTCCCGCCGATCAACCGCAAACTCATTGTGGATGAGCAGGCGCGTGGGCTGTCGAGTTTTACGTTTCAGAATGTGTAGGGCCGATGCTGCATGGATCCCCCGGTCAAGCCGGAGGATGGCGGTTTTAGTTTGATTTGTTTTTGCCAATCATCCGTATCCCCGGGCTTGACCCGGGGTCCACTCGCATTTGCTGCGGGCTGGGGCGGAGGCGAGTAGGCTCCGGATCAAGTCCGGAGATACGGTAAAGAGAAAGCCCCGGAGATTTCTCTCCGGGGCTTTCTGTTTTTTGACTGGATCCTCCGGTCAAGCCGGAGGATGGAAGTCTATCAAGCCTTCGGCTTAATAGCCTTCCAGCTCCGCGTAACGCTGGCTGTGGAAGGCGACGTTGCCGAAGGTGGCGTCTGCCACGCGGGCGCGCTTCATGAAGAAGCCGATCTCATATTCGTCCGTCACACCGATGCCACCATGCATCTGCACGGCTTCTGATGAAACTTCGTTGAAGGTCGCGCCGACGCGGGCCTTGGTCAGGGATGCTGACTGGGGCACGTCATTGCGGCGTTCGTCGATGGCATTGAGCGCATCTGCAACCACAGACTTGCAGAGCTCAAGCTCGCAGAACATTTTGGCGGCACGGTGCTTCAGGCCCTGGAAGGACCCGATGACAACGCCGAACTGCTTGCGCTCCTTGAGATAGTCCATGGTGCGCTCATAGGCTTCCTGCGCGCTGCCGAGCATTTCAGCGGACAGGCCGATGCGGGCGCGGTCCAGTGCTTCGTCGAGAATGGCAAAACCGCCATCTACATTGCCCAGCACGTGGTCGTGACCGACCTTCACATCCGTGAAGGTGATCTCGGCCGCATTGCGGCTGTCCACCATGGTGTGGCGGTTGCGGGAAATGCCGGCAGCGTCTGCATCCACAATGAAGAGCGTGATGCCGGTCGTGTCGCCGGGCTCAGAGTGGGTGCGGGCTGCCACGATCAGCTTGCCGGCGATGTGGCCATCAAGCACGAAAGACTTGGTGCCGTTGATGGTGAAGCCGTCACCATCCTTGGCAGCTGTCGTGGCGATCTTGGCAGGTGCATGATGGGCGCCTTCATCCATGGCCATGGCCATGACGAGTGTGCCTGCAGCGATTTCTGGAAGAAGCGTCTTCTTCTGCTCTTCAGAGCCGCCGATCAGCAGCGCTGATGTGCACAGGAGTGATGTGGAGACCAGCGGTGACGCGGTCAGGGATCGGCCTGCTTCCTCGAGCACGAGGCCAAGGCCGCGATAGCCAAAGCCAACCCCACCATATTCTTCCGGGATCACGATGCCAGCAAAACCCATCTCGGCCATCTGTGACCAGAGATTGGTGTCGAAACCGCTGTCGTCCTTGCTGTCGCGCAAACGGCGCAGCTCGGTGACGGGTGATTTTTCAGCAATGAAGCCCTTGGCGCTGTCGCGCAGGATCTGTTGTTCTTCGTTGAGTACAAAGCTCATTGGCCTGTCTCCTTGGTATATGTATTGGCGCTTGAAAAATCCGGGTCCTGATTAATCAGGAAGACCCAGAACGCGCTTTGCAATGATGTTGAGCTGTACTTCCGACGTGCCGCCCTCAATGGAGTTGGCTTTCGAACGAAGCCATGAGCGGGTGTTGTCGATCTCGTCAGCGGCATAGGTGTCGTCTGTTTCCCAGCCGAGCATCTTGGTGCCCATGCTTTCGATCAGCAGCTCATATTTCCGCTTGTTGAGTTCCGTGCCGAAATATTTGAACACGGAAGATGTGGCGCTCACATCGTTGGCAGCTTTTGCCTCTTCCTGCACACGGCGCATGGTCAAGGCGAAAGCCTTTGAGTCCATGTTGTGCTGGGTGATGTGCTGGCGGACGATGGGGTCTGCGACCTTGCCGTTGTCCTCGCCGAGATATTCCTTGGCAGCACCGGCAAGTGTCTGGCCGGTGGCGCCGGACAGCGCACCGCCCAGGCCCATGCCTGAGATCATGGCCCGCTCGTGCTGAAGCAGACGCTTGGCGATGGTCCAGCCCTTGTTGAGTTCACCAACGAGCTGCTCTGCGGGCACCTTTACGTCGTCAAAGAAGGTTTCGCAGAAGGGCGAGTAGCCGGAGATAAGCTTGATCGGCTTGGTGGAGACGCCCGGTGTTGTCATGTCGAACAGCAGGAAGGAAATGCCATCATGCTTCACGGTTTTGTCCGTGCGCACGAGGCAGAAGATCCAGTCGGCTTTGTCCGCGTAGGATGTCCATACCTTCTGGCCGTTCACCGTATAGGTGTCGCCCTCAAGGACAGCGCTGGTCTGCAGGCCGGCAAGGTCTGAACCGGCACCAGGTTCGGAGTAGCCCTGACACCAGCGGATTTCACCGCGGACGATTTCAGGGATGAAGCGCTGCTTTTGTTCTTCGCTGGCGAACTCAAGAAGTGCTGGCCCAAGCATCCAGAGGCCGAAAGAGCTCAGTGGTGAGCGGGCCTTGATGCGGCGCAGTTCCTGCTGCAGCACCATGTTCTCTTCTTTTGAGAGACCGCCGCCGCCATAGGCTGCGGGCCATGTGGGGGCTGTCCAGCCTTTGGCGCCCATGGCATCGAGCCATTTTTTGGAGTCCGGGTTTTTGTAGGTCTCATTGCGACCGCCCCAGACCACTTCTTCATCCGTCATCGGTGTACGCATGGAAGGGGGGCAGTTTTCTTCAAGCCAGGCTTGAACGTCTTTACGGAAGGCTTCGAGATCGGCCATGGGTCTCTCCGTGACAGGGGCTGCTTATGTGTGATTTTCTGTCAGGGAATATAAAGGGATGGCGCGACAAGGCGAGTCCTGAATCTGCAACATTGTTTTGCCTGGAAAGGCCGAAATCAGAAGCGCTGCGGGGGCTGTCCGAACCGGTCCCCATTTGGCGGGCCGTCTGGCCGTGAGCCCCGGTTTCCGCCGGGTCCGCCTCGTCCACCGGGGCCTGATTGGGGACCAGGACGCATGCTGGTGAAGCTCTCAGCGGGTGTGCCTCCAAAACAGCGCGGGATGACCGGCCAGTCCGCTGTCAGAAAGTAGGCATAGGTGCCGTCGGGGAAGTCCGGGGTTACGGCAAACGTGCCATTGCACTCATCAAGCGTCCCGTGACCTTCCGCATAGGCATAGTCCGCAACAAATGTGCCGTCATAATAGCCGCCGGGTGTCTCGACCGTCCCTTGCCGGCCCCCGCCGGGCCCGCGTTGATTGCTTTCCATCGGTTGGCGCAAACCTTCCTTCAGCCTGTAGCTGGAGCGGTGCTCGATAATGGGGGAGGTCGGATCCTCTGGATTGCCGTACCCATATTTGGCGTAAATTGGAAACCCGTCCGCCGCCCAGCCGACAATGGCAGAGTGACTGGCGCTGCCCACGGCGAGCCGGGTCATCAGGCCAGTTGGAAGGCCGTGATAATGATAGGCACCGGTCGGTTGAACGTGCGCGTTGTTGGCATCCACACCCAGCTTCACGGCACCGGACAAGGGCTCGTACTGCCATGGCCCGCGCTGGCCTTTGTACCATTCAGCAGCACCCGGATCGAAAACCACACCGCTGACAGCAATGCCGAAGGGGATGCCCTGTGCGGGCGTAATACGGCTGGCTTTTGCCGGGGTTGCATCCAGCACAAACTCGTAGCGCTGGGTGCTGATGCGGTTGGGGTTGCCGGAACTTGGGAAGGCACCAACGTGATGGTCAGGGATGCCGTTGGCACTGATGATCCGCTCGTCGCCCACAACCTGCATGGTGAAGCTGCTTGTGCCGGGGGGAAGGGCGGTGGCCGGCTGCCGATCCAGGTTGCCGTCCGATTGGAGAATTGTGTGGGAGCGCGCCTGAGGGCGCATCTGCGCCATGGCTGTTGCGGCAATGCCGAGAACCAGAATGGCGGTGACTGCCGGAACGAGGCTGGTGGAGGGCCGCAATGCGCTTTTCATCTTGAGTGCCTTTGACCGTGAGTTCGTAGTTTACCGCTCTTCAACGTCGGCGGGCGTTTCAATCCGTCGCACTTTGTCGGTGGCTAACCAACAACCAGAAGCGCAATGCCGATGGCGACCAGAATAGCTGCCAGAATGCGGCGGCCTGCAAAGGGTTCCTTCATCAGCACAGCCCCGGCAAGGGCTGCAAAAATCGCACTGGTTTCTCGGGTGGCGGCAACCGTGGCGATGGGGAGTTGGGTCATTGCCCATAGGGCAATGAGGAACGAAAAGACGCTGCCAAACCCCAGAAGGACGTTTCGCTTGGCCACGGGATTGGCCGCATAGGCCGCAACAAAACCGCGACGACGCACGCAGGCAAAGGCGATGAACGGCACACAGGTGAGCAGTTCAAGCCAGGCTGAATATCCAAGGATGGTTCCCGCATCGCGCACCCCAATGCCGCCCAGAAACGAGTTTGCGGCAATCGTCAGGCCGGTGATGAGTGCATAGGCGACGGCGCGCATGTTCTGCTGAAAGGCTCCGGACCCCGCAATCACGATGCCGATGGAGACAACGATGACGCCTGCCAGCCCGATGGAGCCGGGTGTCTCATTGATAAACAGAAAGGCTGCGAGGGCGACCAGCAAGGGGGCCGAACCCCGAGCGATGGGATAGACCTGAGAGATGTCGCCGTGTTTGTAGGACGAAATCAAGAAGCCGTAATAGGCCATGTACACTATGGCGCTGGCGATCAATGGCGGCCATGACGCAGCCGCAGGCATAGGGGTCAGCGGAATGACGATGGCGGCGAACAGGACGCCGGACACCCGTATGGCTGCCATGTCCAGCACACGGTCCGTGCCCGTCTTGAGCGCAACATTCCATGTGGCGTGCAGGATGGCCGTCAGCAGCAGGATTATGATGATGGTTGTGTCGGCCATGATGGGGCGACGTTACACAGCCGTGTGCGGACTGACATCTGCGAATTAGGCAGGGCAGGGTTTAGCCAAGCACCAGCAGTGTGATGCCGATCGTTACGAAGCCTGCTGCGATGATGCGCCGGCCCGCAAAAGGCTCTTTCATCAGGATGGTTCCGGCCAGGGCTGCAAAAATGGCGCTGGTTTCCCGGGTTGCCGTTACGGTGGCGATGGGGAGCAGGGTCATGGCCCACAGAACAATGAGATAGGACAGGACGCTGCCGAAGCCGAGCACGAGATTGCGGCGGGCCACTCTGCTGGACACATAGGGCACAACGAAGTGACGCCTGCGGACGAGAGCAAAGGCGATGAACGGCGCACAGGACAGGAGTTCAAGCCATGCCGCATAGCCCAGCACCGTGCCGGACTCGCGGACGCCGATGCCGCCAAGTAAGGAGTAGGATGCAATCGACAGGCCGGTCAGAAGTGCAAAGCCGATGGCGTGGAGGTTTTCGCGAAAGGCTCCGGTGCCAGCGACGATGATGCCGATGGAGATGACGATGACGCCCGCAAGGCCAATGGGGGTGGGTGTTTCGTTGATGGTGAGATAGGCCGCCAGGGCCACCAGCAACGGTGCTGACCCTCTGGCAATCGGATAGACCTGACTGAGATCGCCGCGCTGATAGGAAGAGATGAGGCACGCATAGTAAAACATGTGCGCCACGGCACTGGCGATGAGGAATGGCCAGGCTTCCGGCGCAGGCATGGGCGCAAGCGGAATGACAATCGCTGCGAACACGATGCCGGACATGCGCATGGCGGCCATATCCAGCACGCGGTCTGCGCCGGTCTTGAGGGCCGCGTTCCATGTTGCGTGCATGATTGCTGTCAGCAACAGGATCGCGATGATGGTCGTGTCACTCATGGTGCAGCGACGCTACACGGTGGTGTGCGGAACAACATCCCTCATTTGCGCAAGGCGGCTGCCTTAAGCCGCAACACCCGTGCCGCGCACCATCACCCGATCAGGCGTTTCGCCGCGTGCGAGCTTGTCCAGATTGGAGGCGATGGAGATCATGCGGCGGTAGTCTGCCTGGTTTGAATGGGCGGAGCAGTGGGGTGTCACCATCACGTTCTCAAGTTCCGTAAACGGATACGCTGACGGCGACGGGTCTTCCGGCGCTTCGCCAGGGGCTAGGCCACGGGCGGGATAGCGGTACCAGGTGTCGATGATGGCACCGGCGATCTGTTTTGATTTCAGGGCCTGATAAAACGGCTCTTCCTGAATGACTTCGCCACGGGCCACGTTGATAACCACGGCACTGTCCTTCATGGCGGCAAGCTCATCAGGACCGATCATGCCGCGGGTGGCGTCATTGAGGTCGCAGGCAAGGACGATGTAGTCGCTTTCCCTGAGCAGCGTCGTCAGGGCGGTGGGGTCGTCGGCGCTTGAGCCCAGCCAGTCGAGTTCCGGTGGGCAGGGCATGGCAGAGCGTTTCAGACCCATGGTCCGCATGCTGAAGGCTTTGGCGCGTTTGGCTGTCTCTTCGCCGATGCCGCCATAGCCAACAATGCCGACTGTCTTGTTCCAGATTTCGCTGTGCTTCGAGGTTGGGTCTTTTGACGAGCCGGAGAAATGCCAGCTGCCGGACCGGAAATCCGGATCCATCACGCGGAAGCGAATTTCCCACTCCAGCATCGCGCCGATATTGTATTCAGCGATGGTGATTTCATGGCCGCTGCAGCCCGCGGCTACGGCCTGAGGCGGCAGCAGGTCAGGCGACAGCCAGTCAGTGCCGGCAAAAGGGATTTGCAGCATCCGCAGGTTGGGACTGGCCTTGAGGCCTGAGAAGAACGCGCCGACAAAAAGCGTGTCGACGCCGGGTACGACAACATCCGCGTCGGCGAGCAGGGCTTCCAGTGCGGGCTCGCCATCGCTTGCTGTCCAGGTCCGGATGTCCCAGTCGGTGGTCAGGTTCTTCTCAATCTGGTCGCGCACCTCACCGGCATGGGCTGTGGCCATGGATCCGGTGAGGGCGAGAACGGGTTTGGTGTTAGCTGGCAACGCCTAGCTCCTGTTTTGCGAAACTTGTCGCGCCCTTGTAGTCCGCTTTGCCATTTGGCGCACGGAAGGCGTCTGCTGCCACCAGCACGCGCTTGGGTGCCTTGTAGTGGGCAAGGTTGTCCTTCACATGGGCAATCAGAGTTGCTTCGTCGGCGGACTGGCCGGACGCCATGGTGATGACGCCGGTGATGGCCTGGCCCCATTTCTCGTCGGGCAGGCCGACCACAAGGGCATCCTCCACGGCGGGATGCGTCTTCAGCGCTTCTTCCACTTCTTCCGGGTAGACCTTCTCACCACCGGTGTTGATGCACACGGAGCCGCGTCCCAGCAGGGTCAACGTGCCGTCTTCTTCCACAGTGCAGAAATCACCGGGGATCGAATAGCGCATGCCGTTGATGGTGCGGAAGGTTTTGGCCGTTTTTTCTTCGTCCTTGTAGTAGCCAAGGGGAATGGGCTGGGCGACGGCGATGACACCGGACTTGCCGGAGCCCGGCTGCACTTCCTGATCGTCTTCGTCGAACACCTTGCAGCGTTCGCCGATCTGGAACTTGGCGGTTTTGACTTCGCCGTCGGAGGTGAAGATCGAACTACCAAAGCCGATGCCTTCAGAGGAGCCGAAGCTGTCCATCAGCATGGCCTGGGGCATGTGCGGAATCATGTCGCGCTTCACTTCAAGGGACCACATGACGCCGGATGAAATGATGCTGACCAGTGACGACAGATCATATTTGCCGGGCTCATCTTCCAGGGCCTTCAGCATGGGCTTGGCGAAGGTATCGCCCACGATGGCGATCTGTTCGACCTTGTAATCGTTCACGGCCTTCCAGATGGCGTGGGGATCAAGGTTCTCGTTATCGAGCGTGACGATGCAGCCGCCATTCATCATGTTGCCGATGGCGGTAAAGAGGCCGGTGCCATGCATCATGGGGCAGGCGGGAATGAACGGGCCCGCGCCGGTGCCGGTTTCCTTGATGGCCGCGGAGAGCTGTTCAAGTGTCTCAGGCACTTCACCGAGTGCACGCAGGGCATAGAGCTGGGCTTCGCGCAGATCATCCGCCGGCCACATCACGCCCTTGGGCATGCCGGTGGTGCCGCCGGTGTAGAGGAACAGCTGGTCGTCGCCGGAGCGTTCGATGCCCAGGGCGCCACCATTGCCGATCTGGGTGAGGTCTTCGTATCGCTCCGCGAAATCATTGGCGGGTGTGCCCTCGGTCACTTCGAGGAACGTGCCGACTTTGCCGAGGCGGGGTTTTAGCTCTGCAATGTTGTCGGCAAACTCTTCGCCATAGACGATGGTCTGAGCGTCGGAGTTGTCGAAGATGTAGTGCAGTTCGTCAGGCTGGTAGCGGTAGTTGACGTTGACGTGGGTGAGGCGGGCCTTGAAGCAGGCGGCCAGCAGCTCGGCATATTCGGAGCGGTTGCGCATGTAAAACGCGACCTTGTCGCCGGGCTTGGCGCCACGCTCGATGAGCTGACGTGCCAGGTTGTTTGAGCGGGCGTCAAACTCCGTCCAGGACTTGATCTGGGCCGTGCCGTCTTTTGCAATATGGATGAGGGCTGGTTTGTCGCCCGGCAGTACCGGGGCAATGGTGTCGAGGATGTCGCCGAAATTCCAGGCCATGGTCGTCTCCCTGAATATGTTTAGCCCGCACGGACGCACCTCGTTAAGCGGGTGCCTCTCTTTCTGTGCGGGAGATAAATGGTCTTTTCGGGAGCTACTATACCGCCGGAATCTCCTGCGTCATCTCTGGTTTAGCCTTGGGGCACCGTTTGTGATCGCATCCGCGCGGTCAGGCGTACGCCGATGCGCAGCAACATGGCAGCCACAAACAGGCTGGACCCGACAATGCCGATCCAGATGCGTTCGGGGTCTTCCAGCCGACCGGCATAGCTTTGCGCAAAAATGATCCAGATGTAGACCATGCCGCCCATGTGCAGGCGGTGCCACCAGCGTCCAAGGGTGCGCTGCGACCAGTTGTTGGACGTCGCAGCCAGGGCCACGATCAACACATAGGCCAGTCCGCCCCCCAGTATGGTGATGAGGGAGGGGTCTTCAGGACTGACAACAAAAAAGGTCGTCAGGGCTCCCAGATGAATGATGTGCGCAAGGGCAAAGCCGAGCCCCCAATAGCGCCTGTTACGCATGAAGGGCACAATCCAGCCGGCCCTGAAACCGCGCCAGATGGGCCCGACAACAAACACCAGCAGGAAAAACACAGCCGCCACCCGTGCTGTATAGCGCGCGGCGAGCAGCCAGCCTTCCAGCTGTGTGTCACCGGTTGCGAGGCCAAAGGCGATGGCTGACATGGCCGCACTGCCGGCCAGCAACAGTGGCACGGCAGGCTTTGCGGCGAGTGGCAGGTGCCGGTCTTGCGACCGGAGAGTGGCAGCAGTTTGGACGGTTGGCTGGCTGTCGGACATTAGGAGCACTTTCGCTTTTCATACAGGCTGTATGAAACAGGTAGCGCAAAACCCAAAATCATACAAGGTGTATGATACTGACTGTATGATAAGATGTGCCCCATGAGTTCTCCCAAAAAAGCACCTGCCCAGAAACCATCGGACAATCGCCGCAAGCTGCTAGACGCCGCGCGCGAGATCATGACGGCCAAGGGCTACGCTGAAACCGGCACGGAAGAGATTGTGGCCCGCGCCGGGGTCACCCGGGGGGCGCTCTACTATCAGTTCGCTGACAAGCAGGATCTGTTTTTGGCCCTGTGCCAGGAGCTGGCAGAAGCGCTGGGTCTGCGTGTGTTTGAAGAAACCATGGCGCGGATCACCAATGATCGAGAAGACTTGGCAGTTGGCCTTGAGATGATGCTCGACGCGTTTTTGGAGCCGGACATCCAGCGGCTGCTGTTGCGAGACGGGCCTGCTGTCCTTGGGTTTGATACCTGGAAAGGCCTTGTTGAGCCCATCAACCGTGTCCTTGTGGAACATGCCCTTCAACATCTGCTCGATGACGGCACGCTGGCACCCCAGCCTTTGGAACCGATCGCGGTGGTGATGTCCGGCGCGATGATCCAGGCCGGGCAGGCGATTGCGGCGTCGCCTGATCCCAAGGCCGCGCGTGAGGCCTATGGTCAGGCGCTCTCGACCATGGTGGCAGGCATCATGTCCGGAAGTGCTGCAGTGTCAGCAAAATGACCTGGCTTCGGCTGCGGGAACCAGAGCGATCTCCACGGCCAGTGCCATGATGTCAGACGTCGTGTCTGCTTCGCCTTGGCAGGATTCAGGCAGGACGGAGAACGCCACCTGTTCGTGCAGATTGGCCGAAAGATCATCCGTGTTGAACGGCGTTGCTGCCATGCGTGCAACAGTGGCCTTGAAATCTCCGGCATAGCGGATGGCCGTATTGGCAAACATGCGCGGGTGATAGGCATCTCCGACCTTATGAATGATGCCGTTGAGTTCCGTGGCATTGATGCCGACAATCTGGCGTTTGCCATTGAGGGTCATCACCAAGGGGCCGCCGGACCAGCCTGGGATCATGTCGCAATTGTGGTTCAGCTCGCCTTGAGAAAAGAAGCCGTGATGCCAGTGCAGTTTTGGCACCGGTGCGCAATTTTCCGAGATGAGCATGCGGGGTCGTTCGCCGTTTTTGCCAACCAGTGAATAGCGCGCGCCGGCCTCGTCAAGGGACGGCAGGTCATCCTCCGTCAGGGTCGCCAGAGGCAAGGCGCCGTGGGTGTCCGAAAGGCGACCGGAGACGATGGCGACGGCCCAGTCATGATGGAATGCGCGACCGGGGGCGAGGGTTCCAAGTGCAACATGCAGCAGGGGCGTCGCAGCGTCAGCGTCACCGCCTGGCAGGAAGTCACAGCGGGTTTCCATGACACCACCGCGCCCTCTGAAGGTATGGGCTACTGTCACCACCAACTCATAGTCCCTGTCAGCGGGCAGGGCGTCGTGTGAAATAATGGTGCCGATTGGCAGGCGGGTTGAATTGGCGCAGGCGATTTGCCCCACAGCGTCAAATCCATCTTCAGACGTCAATGGACGGCGATCATCGCGATCAAAAACATTCGCATGGCCTGCGGTTGCAAAGGTGGCGCAGGCAAAAATTGCGGTGGAGAAAAACGTAGCGACAGATCGCGCCTGAGGCCGAACCGGGGGGGAGCCGGCGAGCGCATCGCTCTTCCTAGCCTGACTGAAAACTGCAAACACGCGGTGTTGCGGTTTCATCCGTTGCCCTGTGCCCAATCGGATTGAGACTGCATGCGATCAGGCATGCGTCAGCAATGAGTCTGACACGGAGTTGCCGGACCCGCAACTTGCATAGCGGAGCAGAAATTGGCGCTATCCCTATCAGAGCCGGATTACGCTATGCGCCAATCAACTTCTTCTTGTCTTGCATTGCCTTCTCTAGGGCATCCACATGTTGCATTAGATCGGCGAACTCGACGTCATTGAACAGATGTTGAACTGCAGCCAGCTGGATACAAATGTGACGCAGGCCAGCTTCGCAGTCTTCGAAATTTCGCTTGAGTTTTGTCGCGTCCTTTCTGGACGCTTCTGAAATATTTTTCTCAGGCATACTGGGACAACTCATCCTGTGGTCCGATTAAAATCATTTTTCGCGATCAGGCTGCTTTTGTACTCAAGCAGCAATGTGCGCGCTTATCTGCAATCGATATTGAATTGAGATTTTGCAATCAAAGGTTAAATCCTCAAAACCGTTTCAATTAATAAGTGTGCGGAAGGCTACACCGTTTCGAGTTGTTTAAAAGGACACGCGGGCACTTTTTTTTACGGTATAGGCACGGTTTTGAATTTGGACTGACGTCTACAAAAAAGGCGGCACAATTGAGGTGCCGCCTTCTGAGATTTTTCGCTTTGGAATCAATGCATCACAGGATGACGCTATTCAGCAGCTACAGTTGCATTTGGTGAAACGAACTTGCCGCCATTGATACCGAGCAGGAATTTGATGCCGTCTTCGGCGATTTCGTCACCAACCATGCGGTCACCTTCCATCTGCAATTCCTTGATGTTCACAAAGGTTGCATAGTTTGATGCCGTACGGTCTGTGATAATGCCGGCATTCAGGAGTGTCTTGATCAGAACACGGAAGATATTTTCCTGCTCTTTCATGTCTTCCTGAATGTTTTCATCGGTAAGGGCCTCCATGAAAGCACCCTGTACCCATTCCCAGTCGAGACCGACTTCAGCGTAGATGTGCTTCTTCTGCTCAGGCGAACCAAGATTGTAGAGCAGGACCTGGAACACTTCCCATGCCCAGTCTTCAATCTGGTCACGTTCAGCTGCAGGCACGTTTGGCACTGTGCGGTCTGCCCAGATTTTGCCGAACTTATGGTGGAACGCTTCGTCGGTCATGGTGAGCTGCATGAGTTTTACGAGCAGCGGGTCGCGGCCCCAGCGGTAGAAGGAAGCAAAGGCGCCCATGGCAAGGCCTTCAACCATCATCTGCATGCCGACGATCTTCTTCCAGACCAAAGGCGAGTTCACAAGTTCCACCAGCAGGTTCTGCAAAGCCGGGCCACAGGCGACGGGCTTGCCCCAGCGGGCTTTGATGTAGTTGGAAAAGCCGGTGACGTGACGGGCTTCCTCGCGGGTCTGGTTGGCAGCGTATTCCTGTGCTCCGGGATCCTTGAGGATGTGGCAGAGCGATGCCGACAGAGAAAGGGCACCTGCTTCACCGTGTAGAATGGAGGACAGGCTCCACTGAGTGTCGAGGTTGACGAGTTTGATCTTCTGCTTCTCGTCCAGCTTGTCGCCAATCGCGGTGCGCAACTCGAAGCTTTGTTCCGGATCGAACAGGAACTCTTTTTCCATGTCGAACGGTGCCGAAAAATCGATGTAGCGCGTGTCCATCGGGTCCCAGAAATGATCGTGGGTCGCGGAAATAATCTTGTCGAAAGCATCAGACCGGCTGCCATAGCGATCCACTTCGATCATGGCAGCGAAATCATCCGGCGCGACGGCTTCATAGGCCGCATCGACGGTGAACTTCGTCTGGTCGTTGGCAGAATTGCTCACTCGTTTGTCCTCCAAGGGCAAAGCTGGCGAACTGCGCCAGCGCAGCGTCACGGGGACCGTTCAAGCAGTCCCTCTTTTTCACATGGGTATGAGCTTACGCAGCTACGAGGGATTTGTGAAGAAGATGACGCAGCGTCATATATGGCGGAAATGCAGGGCTTCAGAGCCGAACCTCCTTCGGTGAAGCATCGCTCTCTCCGGAGTTGGACTGGCTGGCGGTCAGCTCCTTCTTGCGAAGCGCACACAGGCTTTCAATCAGATACTGGCCCAGGGCTTCGTTTTCGCCGCCATCCTGAGAGGCCCGTCGCAATGATGATGCATGAAGCCAGATGATATTTGCGCGGGGAGCCAGTCCGGCAGTCCGGATTTCCTCGATATAGGTGCAAAGTGCGTCGGCAATTCCAGCCTGTACTGTTTCCTCACATGATCCACACAATCCGCGCAGGTCGTGGGCCTGGAAGTAGATGTCATTCAAGTCGGCGTCTGAGTACTCGTTGTGGCCGTCAACTCTAAACCAGAGCTGCTCGACGGCATCGCGGATGCCGATTTGTGCGTCGTTGATGGCAGTGGCAGTGGCGTTTGCTACTCGGTTGGCCATGTTTGCGCTCAAACGATTTGGCATTTTTCCGCCAACCAGCCGTGCAAGCCGATTGCTTGGTTTGATAAACTCCACGGACATTACATGCTCCCCATCTGTTTGCTGTTTTGGGCAGTTCTGCCGGTCATGTCCAAGACACCCGCAGACTGCTGATAGTCAGCCAGAGAGTGGCGCTGGGCCTTGCGCTGCTGACCCATGTTTCCCGACTCCATAAATGTGGGTGGGCCAATCCGCTGGTCGGACTTGCGGCGATAGGGGCCTGTGAAATTAGGGCTCGCGCGGCGACGTCGGTTTGGGCCGAAATAGGACGGTGTGCGGACAAAGGGTCTTGGTTTTGAAATGACCTGATTGATCCGGGAGTAGAGGCCGGCGGGTGTCACCGGTTTTGCGAGATACTCGTTCACCCCCACGTCACGGGCGCGTTCGACACTGGCGCGGTTGTGGTAGCCCGTGACCATGATGATGGGAACCAGCGGATTTGGGCTGTCTGCCGCCGTCCTGACAAGGTGCACGAAATCAAAACCATCGAGGGGCTGCATCGCGGCGTCGGTGATGATGATGTCCGGTGGAAAGTCGCGCATCAATTCAAATGCTTCCGAGCCGTCCGCAGCCATCTGTATCTGCTCAAACTCCATGGCGCGCAGGATGGCGCTGTAGAGATTGCGCATGAACAGATTGTCCTCGACGATGAGGAGATGAATTCGGTCAAAACGCAATTCAGACATGGGTGTCGGCCCCCCCGGGCGAACAGTTTCAGGTCCAGTTGTATCTAACCTACAAAACACTCGTTAAAAGTGTATTAGGTAGAGTATAGGGGTTTTCAGGCTATAATTGTCCGAAAACCTTACGTCTAGCGTTTTGGGGGTTGCACTCTGGCGGCCATAAGGGCGGCATCCACCTCGAAGCGCGCTGCAAAGGCGCTTGTTTGCTGGATCGCAGCCGACAGGGCGCGGGCAATGACTTCGCGTTCCTGCGCCGTCGCAAACGCCATTTCCGGGGGTGGCAGATCAATACCATCCGGGCTGTCGGCGGAGGACACGGACGCGTTGACCCCGGGGATGATCGCCTTGGCGCGGCCCGTCCCATCCAGGGGCACTTCGAGCTGGCCTCCCAGACCGTCCAGCAGATTGGTCCGCCCGGCATAAGCGGTGCTGGCGATGCGTGTGATGTCTTCACGCAGTTCGTCGTAGCGTTCTGCCAGCAAGGCCCGGGTGCCGCTTTCCTCGTCCGTTTCGCCCGCCATGTCGTCGGTCATGGGGGCGTCAGCTGCATCCAGCAATTCCTGGGCGTCTGTCAGCCGATGGGTGATGGCGTCCAATGACAGGACGGCGGCTTCAAGTGTTTCAATCGCTGCAATGGCCGCAGCGAGATGAGGGGCGCGGACTTTTTGATCATGGGGTGTGGATTTAAGGCGAACCAGGGCCTTGCGCCCTTTGGACAGAGCGACGCTGCGATCAGCCTTGCGTCGCCGGTAAGCTGCCTTGGGGTTGGCGAATTCTTCCAGCGCTTCGAAGGCTGTTCGAGCAAGGCCGGTCGGGGAGCGTTCAAGAGCAATCATGTGGATTAGCCTATGACCGCCCTATTAGGGCCCTGCTAAGCTGCTTGGATACATTCGATCGAATTATCGATCATATTTGAATCATGTTGGGCGCCTTTTCCCATAAGGGGCCCGATGGCAGCGGGGTGGAGCGTTGGCGGGCTTAGTGAAGAACCGGTTTGTACGGCCTGTCGTCCATGTTGCGTTGAAGCTGGCCTATGCCGGATGGAAGTTCTACGCCGCCATTTTTCGACCGGTGACGCTTGGGGTGCGGGCGCTGGTGTTGAACGATCAGGGCCATGTGTTGTTGATCCGCCATACCTATGCACCGGGCTGGTTCATGCCCGGCGGCGGCGTTGGACGCGATGAAACTCTGGAAGCGGCAACCGCCCGCGAACTTTATGAAGAAGCAGGCATCCGCGCGGTGGGCGACATGAACCTTGTGGGCGCCTATGCGAACTTCCTACAGCTCAAGTCCGACCACGTCATCGTCTATGAAGTGCCTGAGTGGGAAGAAGTGGGCGATGCACCGCACGCGGATTTTGAAATTGCCGAAGCAGGTTTCTTTCCGCCAGATGCCCTGCCGGAAGGCACGACGCCGGGCACGCGTCAGCGGTTGGATGAGTACTTCTCCAACCGCCGACCCACGACCTATTGGTAGCGTACCCTAGTTGGAGGCATGCACCGGCGGACGGCGATGGGCCCATGGCTGTGCCCGTTCAAGCTGGCCTGCGAGCTGGAACAATGTTGCTTCATCGCCAAAGGGGCCCGTGAACATCATGCCGACCGGCAGTCCGTCATCGGTCCAATGCATCGGCACGGACATGGATGGCTGGCCGGTCATGTTGAACAGACCGGCAAACGGCATGTAACGGGCATTGATGTCGATATAGGCACCAATGTCGTCCCCATCCATGTTGACGGTGCCAAGCGGTACGGGCGGCAGGGCAAGGGTCGGCGACAGCAGCACATCATAGTCATTCATGAAGGCTGCAACCTGACGGCTGAACTGGTGGATAAGCAAAGTGCCGCGCGCGACATCCGTGCCACTCAGGCTGCGGCCGTTTTCAGCGATGGCCCAGGTGATGTTTTCAACTTCCTGCTGAGCGATCGGACGTCCCAGTGCCTCACCGCGCATGTCCAGCGCCAGGGCCGTGCTGCTGGCGATCAGGCCAATCTGTGCAACGGTCATTTCATTGGGGTCAATGGCAGGTGCGGCCTGTGTCACGGTGTGGCCGAGGGACTCAAGCAGTTTGACGGTTGCTTCAAGACCAGCGCTGACGGCTGCATCGGCGCTATTGCCATTGGGGCCTGTGTCGGTGACTGCAATGCGCAGCGGGCGTGGCTCGATGCCGACTTCGTCCAGGAAGGGCCGCTTGGGCTCCGGGCAGGAATAGGGATCTCCGGGTGCGGGGCCGGCGGTGGCATCCAGAAGGGCTGCGTTGTCGCGCACAGTGCGGCTGACGGCGTGACTTGCGGACATGCCGCCCCAACCTTCACCGCGATCAGGACCCAGCGGTGTGCGCGCGCGCGACGGCTTCATGCCGAAGAGGCCGCAGGCAGATGCGGGAATGCGGATGGACCCACCGCCATCCGATGCATTGGCCAAAGGCAGCACGCCTGCTGCCACGGCTGCTGCTGCACCGCCGGATGAGCCGCCGGGCGAATGATCCGTGTTCCAGGGATTGTGGGTTGGCCCGTATAGGCGTGGTTCTGTTGTGCCGGCCAGACCGAACTCGGGGGAGTTGGTCTTGCCAAAGATGACAAGGCCCGCGTCCTTGTACCGCTCTGTCAGGGTTGAATCATGGTCTGCCACATTGTCCTTGAAAGCACCGGAGCCAAAGCTCGTCACGGTGCCTGTCATCAGCAGGTGCAGGTCCTTGAGCAAGAAGGGCACGCCTTTGAAGGGGCCGTCCGGCAGTCCGGCATCGATGGCGGCGCGGGCTTCGTCATAGTGCTTGAGGGGCACGGAATTGAGGGCGCCGTCGACTTTTTCCAGCCGCGAGATGGCCTCATCCAGCAATTCTGTGGAGGTGACTTCCTTCTTTGCGACAAGCTCCGCCAGACCCAAAGCGTCATAGTCGTCATATTCCTTGAAGCCCGTCATAAAATTCTCTCCCCGCATTGCTATGAATTGCTGCTTGGGCGCATCTTACCGGCACATTTTGGTATGAGTCACGGTAACCGCACATCAATGCCTTTCAGGCAGGTTGGTGATTGGTCAGTAAATGACGGCAGGCTAGGTAGAATATGTTTATGAGTTACGTGCTGGTTCTTGGCGGACTGGTGTTGTTGGCGGTTGGTGGTGAAGCTTTGATCCGTGGGGCAGTGGCTCTGGCGGAACGCCTGTCCATCTCTCCCGTGTTTGTCGGACTTACCGTGGTTGCCCTTGGTACGTCGGCGCCAGAACTGACCGTGGCCATCAATGCATCACTCGCAGGCACACCGGACATCGCCATTGGCAGCGTTATCGGCTCCAACATTTCCAACATATTTTTGGTGCTGGCGGTTACGGCCCTCATCCAACCGATCGTCTGTGAACCGCGCATGGTTTTCCGTGATGGCATGTTCCTACTTGCCATCAGCTTTGGTATTGCGATGGTTGCCCTCACGGGTGCCATTACAGTCGGGCAGGGTGGGGCCATGCTTGTGCTGCTCGTGCTCTATCTGGCGTATAGCTATTGGTCGGAAGTCGTCCGCAAGGCGCCTTCAGCTGAGCGTCGTCAGGCTGAAGTGGAAGAATATGACGGCATTCCTCCGAAATTCATTTATGCGATCCCCGCCATTCTGGCTGGTCTCGTCGGTGTGATTTTCGGGGCTGATTTTCTGGTCGAGGGTGCATCAGATATCGCCCGTGCTGCTGGAGTGTCGGAAGCTGTCATTGGCCTGTCGCTGGTGGCTGTGGGCACGTCACTGCCAGAATTGGCCGTATCGGCGCTTGCCGCCTTTCGCGGTCACGCAGGTGTTGCGGTCGGCAATGTCATCGGGTCCAACATTTCCAATCTGCTGCTCATTCTGGGCACCACAGCCGTAATTGGTGGTGCCCCCGTGGCGGAACAGATTGCGCGCTACGATGTGTGGATCATGGTCGCGGCCACGGCAATCATGGTGCCGGTCATGGTCAGTGGCATGCGGATCAGCCGTGGTGAAGGGGTGGCATTTCTTGCAGCCTATGTCCTGTACATCGTGTCGTTGTTCACCGGCGTGCCTGCCATGATCATGAGTGTGCTGTACGCCTGACGCGGCAGTTTCCCCGCGCCGCGTGACAGCCCACAAAAGGCCAAGTACGCGCCGCATTTCTGCCCGGAAGCGATGGGAGAGTTCTCTCGCTGCGAAGGGGGTCCTACCTAGTAGGAGACACAGTAATGAGTTTGTGCAGCAAGGGTGCCACGCACACATCAATCATCGCTTCAGTTGCCATCATCGGTGGACTGGCTCTTGGAGGCGCTGCCTACGCAGCCTCTCCGGATGGCGACGAGAGTGCGTCTGGCAAACATGAATTTGCGTCACCGGAAACAATCGCCAGCATCTGGGGCGACGACGAGGCTGAGACTGAAGCCACGGACGATGCCACCAAAACGTCACCGGATGACGTTGATCCCGGTGCCCAGGGTGATGCCGATCCTGGAACCTATGATGATCCGTATGGCAGTACCGGTGAAGTGGAAGAGTTGGATGATGACAAATCCGACGACGACGTTCTGCTCAACGACGGTACGCGGCTTGAGTAAGCCCAACCCGATTGCCTGAAACGATTGCAGGCCCCGCCACTGAACATGGCGGGGCCTGCTTGTTGTTGCCTGCTGTGCCTTAGGCGGGAACATCCGCCAACAGGATTTCAGCCGCCGTATCGCCTGCGACCTCGACCCTGATTTCAGAGACATCTTTCAACGCAGCACCTTCACGGGCGCTGACGGGTTCGCCGTTGACGAGAACGTCGCCCTTGGCTGGCACCAGATACGCATAGCGTCCTTCACCCAACGTATGGGTGATGCTTTCGCCCGCTTTCAGCGTTGCGCCATATACCGACGCATCAGCACGGATGGGCAGGGCACCTTCATGGCCCTGACCGGATGCAAGCGCCACGAGTCCGCCAGACCTGTCTTCCTTGGGGAAGCGTGCCTGGTCCCACTGGGGCGTTCCGCCGGCCTGAGAAGGCGCAATCCAGATCTGGAAAATGCGGGTCGCTTCGTCTTCGCGATTGTGTTCCGCGTGCTGAATGCCATTGCCGGCAGACATCACCTGAACATCTCCTGCTTCTGTACGACCTTCGTTTCCCAGATGGTCCTTGTGGGTGATGGCGCCGTCACGCACATAGGTGATGATTTCCATATCGCGATGGCCATGCAGATCAAAGCCGGTGTGCGGATCAATGGTGTCATCGTTCCAGACCAGCAGGCTGCCCCATCCGTTTCGGCCCACATGGCGGTGGGGTCCGAAATTGAAGTGATGATAGGCATCCAGCCAGGGAAGGCGGGTGTGTGGGTGATCGTCAAATTTGCGGATATCAACCATGTGAGCCTCCAGTTTTTGAGGACGCAGAAGACCTGCGCCTGATGTTGGTCTCAATATGGAGAGGTTTCGGCGCTGGATAACGGGTGCAGGCGGCACAACAATTTTTCTGGCTGGGAAACAATGGTGGATTGGCAGGTCTCCCGAATATGTGACCGTGACCTGCTTTGTTTGATTGGTGTTTCCGTCGGTGTTCGGCGACCATGGCTGTGTGGGGCGAACATTCATCAAGGAGCGAATTGGATGAATATGTTTTTGAAGCAGGCTGTTGCTGGCGCTGGTCTGGCGCTGGCTGGATTTGCTGTTCCCGCCATGGCTGACACGGGAACGCCTGCATCGGCATCAACCCCGGTGAGTGCGGTGGCGTTGCCGTCAGACAGTGATGCGTTGCGGTCGCTTGAGCACCAGCACCGCCGGATCGTGCGCACGGCCATTCGTCAGTGCAATTCCAGCCAGATCAAGCAGCGCGGTATCATCGTCAATCCCTGCGTGATCAGCGGTGTTGTTCATGGTGTGGAGCTTGCCGATGATCCGCAGCTGACGGCCTATGACGCAGCTTTGCCATCGCAGGCCCGGTATGATGACCGTCGGCCGCAGTCTATCTGGCGCACGGTGGCGCGCCGACATGCGGCGGCGTCCGAGCTTCACTGAAACAAAAGGGCGGCTCCGAGGAGCCGCCCTTTTGCATTCAGATGTTTGACGGTGCCGGCCTAGACCGGTTCCCAGGTAAACACGCTGCCGGTGTTGCCCAGGTCCAGCATGTCCGCCTTCATGGCCGGGAAGCCATGCTCGAGCAGTGTTTCCGGCGACCAGCCTTCCATGCGTGTCATGCCGCGCAGAGGACGTGACTGGCTCATGAGGAAGACTTCATTGCCGCGGGCCACGAAGATCTGACCGGATACGTCAGATGGTGCGGACAGGCCAATGGCAAGCTGTGCCACCTGGTCAGCACGCATGGCGTTTTTCATGCGCTCAACGCGCTTCTGGCTTTCTTCGTCCTTCACGGGAATGGTCGCGATCATCCGTGTCCATGCAAAGGGTGCGATGATGTTGGAACGCACATTCTTCATGGCCCCTTCCATGGCAATGATGCGCGACAGACCCGCGACGCCCATCTTGGCGGCAGCATAGTTCGCCTGACCCACATTGCCGATGATGCCGGACGTGGAGGTGAACAGCACATAGGCGCCGTCCTGCTGCTCGCGGAAGTGATTGATGGTGGCGCGGGTGACATTGTACGCGCCATTGAGATGCACATTGATGACCGCGTCCCAGTCTTCATCGTCCATCTTGTGGAACATCTTGTCGCGCAGAATGCCTGCCGGGTTGATGACCACGTTGAGGCCGCCGAACTCGTCCATGGCCTGCTGGAACATGTGGTCGGCACCCTTGCGGTCGCTGACGCTGTCAGAGTTGGCAACGGCTTCACCGCCGGCCGCCTTGATTTCGTCGGCTACGTCCTGTGCCGGGCTGGAATCACCTGCGTCACCACCAGCAACGCTGCCGCCCAGATCGTTGATCACGACCTTTGCGCCTGCACGTGCCGCCAGTACGGCGCATTCCTTGCCGATGCCACGGGCAGCGCCTGTAACCAGAACCACTTTTCCGTCAAGAACACCCATCTGCGTTTTCTCCCATACGTGTTTTGAAGAGCGTGTTGACGGGCAAGCTAGCGGGAACTGGGTCAGGATCAAAGGGTGTTTGGGCGCGGGGTACCTACATCGTGCAAAGACTGACGCGCTGATCTGCCAAGGCTGCGGTTCTGTGGATGAAGCAGTCGCGATATTCTGGGTCTTCGAAAATCGCAAAAATACCCTGCGGATTTTGATACTGGCCGATGGCCACAAGGTCCCACTGAGCATCCTCACCAATCAAGGTGCCTGCTGGCAGGCTCATCATCAAAAAATGTCCTCCTGCACGGGTAAGAGCGTCACCGCTGACGGCAGTGTAGAGGCCAAAAGCCTCATGGCCGTTTAGTTCGGTGGCCCGTCCATCCGGGTATAGGGCGCGCTCGCGAAACCGGAAGTGATTGATAAGGGCAACGGTAGCGGTGTCTGGCAGGCCTGCGAGCATGTCCCACTGCGCTTTCGTCGGCACTGATCCTTCGGGATGATCAGCATAGGCCGCCATGATGCGGGCAATGCGGTCTTCGACCGGGTGTGTGATTTGGCTTGGCATGAGAGTGGCTCCTGGATAATTTACACGTGTCAAATAGGAGTGAATGTTACACGTGTCAAATATTGATCGCACAACCCGCACGCGGCTGAGCATCCTTGATGCTGCCTGGGACCTGATCGCAGAGCAGGGTGCGTCCGCGAGTATTGCTGAAATAGCGACCGCCGCCGGTATCACACGGCAGAGTGTCTATGTGCATTTTGGCTCGCGCGGGGGGCTGCTTATGGCCCTGCTCAAGCGGGCGGATGACCGGGGGGAGATTTTCGAGATGTTTGCAACGGCCTTGAGTGAGAAGGACCCCGCGACCCGGCTTGAGGCGGCCCTAGATGCCTGGCTTGCATTTGTCCCCGATATTATGCCGGTCGCACGTGATCTCGTCAGGTTACGGTCTACTGACGATGATGTGGCTGCTGCCTGGAAGGACCGCATGGACGAGTTGCTCGGGGTTTGGCGGCAGGTGGCAAAATCACTGGCGCGAGACAAGGCCCTTGCGGCGGGATGGACGCAGGCAGAAGCAGCGGACTTTATCTGGACCTCTTCTTCGGTGCAGACCTATGACCTGCTGACATCTGATCGTGGCTGGACGCACAAGCGGGCCTGCAAGGCTGTTAAGCGTGGCGTTTCGCGCACCATTCTTGCCTCTTAGGTGGCAGTCTGCCCGCCAAGGCTTTACGGGGGCTATATTGGCGTGATACCAGACCCTCGCTTTTCAGACGTTCCGCGCTCTTGCGGGACCAACCGGGATCACCACACGCAATGATTTTGCGCTGCCAGCGACGACGACCCATGACGCGCCCTGCGTCGGCTATGGCATTTGCCAGCCGATCCATGCGCGCATCGTGCCTCGTGCGCCCTGCAGCTGCCGCGTAACCGGTAGGCGGCTCAATCGGGCGGCAGCACGTTTCGTTTCGCTGTCAAAAAACCGGTTGATCAGGATATTTGTTCCCATGCCGTCTCATTCCTCCTCTGCGCCTGCGTCATCCACACCTTTTGTCGTGCGGCCCCAGACACAAGGCCACGCCAAGGCCGTTGATACTCTTCTGGACCTGGCCTTTGGGCCTGGCCGTTTTGCCAAGGCCTCTTACCGGCTGCGTGAGGGCGTAGACCCCATCGATAGTCTGTCGTTTGTCGCCGAGTACACCAATGTTGCCGGACCAAGAGGCCACACTGAGGAAAAGCTGGCTGGCAGCATCCGCTACTGGCCCATTCAGATCGGGCCGAATGCGGAAGGTTTGGTTACCGACGCACTGTTGCTGGGACCGCTTGCAGTTGCCCCGGACCTGCAAAGCAAGGGGGCCGGGTTGGCTTTGATGGCGGCAAGTCTGGCTGCTGCAAAAGAGCAGGGCCACAGGCTGGTGTTTCTGGTGGGCGACCTGCCGTATTACCAACGGGCCGGGTTTTCAAAAGTGCCAGCGGGTCAGGTCGTGATGCCGCAGCCCTATGATCCCGAACGCCTTTTGTGGATTGCCCTTGAACCTGGGGCGGACGCCGGTGTTGCGGGCGCCATGTTGCGTCCGCGCGTGCTTTAGCCTCTAGCGGCCTTCGCGTCGCCACGCCAGCATGAAAGCACCCAGCGCAATCAGCAACGCGAACTCGGGACGGATCAGCGTGTGTTCGCTCACCGCCCGTACCGCATACTCGCTGTTGGCATTTAGGCCGATCCAGTCTGAGCCTGACGCGTTGCGTCCAGGTCGGATGCGGCGGATCGTTGGGATGTCAGTGTCGGCAAGGTAGCGCGTGCTGCCTTTTGTTTCCGCCACAAGCTCTGCCACCTCGGTGTCGGTAACGCGCACATCTGCAAACTCTTTCGGGTTGAGCGGACCGGCAGCGGTGATGGCTGTCTGGGTTCCATCGTCGAGCCGGTAGAGGCCCATCTGGTCGATTTCCATGCGCGCGGTGAAGAGGCCGGGGCCTTCTTCAGCAAGTCGGACGTCTTCCGTGGTGCCATCAGGTTTAGTGACGGTAACGGGTGGCACGTCCTCGCCCATGGTCTGGCGCGCGATGGTAAGCGTGTTGCCCTGTGCGCGCGCCTGCAGTTTTTCTTCTTCGAGGTCCGGCTCTTTCATGAGCCAATGGGCAAGGCGGCGCAGCATTTCAGCCTGTGGGCCGCCGCCTTCATAGCCGCGCGTCCACAGCCATGCATGATCTGACAGGAGTTGCGCCACGCGGCCTTCGCCGACACGGTCCAGCACCATCAGTGGTTTTTCACCGGGGCCCTCCATCAATGTGTTTCCGGTCGCCTGTTCCGCATCAATCAGGCGGAACCAGCGGCCCCAGTTTGGCGGCGATTGATCGGCGCCCGGCAGACCGGATGTCACGGGATGGCGCTGGCCGATGTCCGTGACCTGCGGGTAGTAGCCCTCCGCGATGATATCGCCGGTGGGCGCGGCCGGCAGCACGCCGGCCAGAGGTGTGCGGAAGATTGAGAAGGGCGACGCAAAATCCGGGCCCGCCGCCATCAGCAATGCGCCGCCATTGTCCACGTAGTTGGCAACGTTCTGCAGATACGACACCGGCAGCACGCCACGGCGGCGATAGCGGTCGAAGATCACCAGATCGAATTCCTGCAGCTTCACCGAGAACAGTTCACGGGTCGGGAAGGCGATCAGCGACAGCTCATTGATTGGCGTGCCGTCCTGTTTTTCGGGCGGGCGCAGAATAGTGAAGTGCACGAGATCAACGGCGGGGTCCGCCTTCAGCAGGTTGCGCCATGTGCGCTCGCCGGCATGCGGCTCGCCGGAGACCAGCAGCACCCGCAGTCGGTCACGAATGCCATTGGCAATGGCGACGGCGCGGTTATTTTCCAGTGTTATCTCGGATGGACCAGCGGCGGCTTCAATCTCGATGACGTTTTCGCCACCATGCTCCAGATCGATTTCGATCTCCTGGGTGATGCCGGTGGTGACGGTGACGGGCGGTAGCGGTTCGCCGTCAACATGCAGGATGATGTCAGCAGGAACAGGGCCCGCCTTGGACCCGCGATCATCCACCCGCAGCTTGAGGGTGATGCTTTCGCCGACAATTGCAAAGCGGGGGGCGTCTTCAATGGTCAGGATGCGGTCCGCTTCGTCCGGGCTGCCGGTCAGTAGCGCATGGAACGGTGCGCCGGTGGTGGCCAGAGTGCGGGGTGCCAGGTCATGTATCTGACCATCGGTAACGGCAATAATGCCGGCAACGCGTTCGGGCGGGACATCGCCGATGGCGCTTTCAATGGCCGAGAAGAGCTGCGTCCCGCCGCTGTCGCTGGTTTGCGTCATGCTCAGGGCATCCGTCACGTCGACTTCGCGAACGTCCAGTCCTGATTCCGCTTCAAGGCTGGTGCGCAGAGCATCGGCGGTTGCGTCTGTCAGCGATGTTCGGTCCTTGAGCGTGTTTGATTGCGACCGATCAACCACGAGCACCGCAACATCGGTGACCGGCTCACGGTCTTCGCGCAGGGCTGCGGGATTGAGCAGGGCAATGACCAAAGCGGAATAGGCAATGATACGCCACCACGCGCCTGCGCCGCGTCGCCACAGGCTGACAGCAATGAGCGCGACAGCCAGCACGATGGCGACGGTCAGCAGACCGTCGGATATCAGGGGTGAAAAACTGATCTGCCAGGTCGCGTCCATTACTGGCCCAGCCTTTCAAGCAGAGCAGGCACATGTACCTGATCCGCCTTGTAGTTGCCGGTCAGGGCATACATCACGAGATTGACGCCGAAGCGCCGGGCCATTTCGCGCTGGCGCTCGCCGCCGGGCACGGGCTGCGCCATGGGCAGGCCACGTGCATCAATCGCCCAGGCGGCAGCAAAGTCGTTTGAGCCGATAAGCAGGGGCGTCACGCCATCCTGATTGAGCGTGCCGGGGCTGGACGTGGCGTCGCCGCGGGCTTGCACCCACAGGTCACCACCGGCCCATCGACCGGGGAAGGTCCGCAACAGATAGAACGCCTTGGTGAGCACATGGTCTTCGCCAACGGGCTCAAGCGGTGGCACATCGAGGTTCCCCAGCAGTGCGCGTAGGGCGTCGTTTCCCGGCGATGATCCGATGGCTTCAATGCGCTGGTGGTCCATGGTGTCAAAAAGGATCGTGCCGCCGCGCTTCATGTAGTTGTCAACGCTGGCAAGTGCCTCGGCGGACAGAGCCGGCTGGCTGGGCAGGACCGGCCAGTAGAGCATGGGGTAGAAGGCAAGTTCATCGCGTTCCACATTCACGCCCAATGGCTCCGCAGGCTCAATGGCGGTACGGCTGCGCAAAACCTGACTGAGACCAGAGAGACCAGCGCGGCTCATCTCATCGACGGTTGCGTCGCCGGTGATGACATAGGCCAGCCGCGTATCAAGGGTTGCCAGAAGAGCCACATCGTCTCCTGCTTTGGCTTCCTCCTGAGCGCTGGCCTGATCCGGCAGGCCTATGAGCAGTGCCGCTGCCAGCAACACGGACGCGCCGGTGCCCAGTCGGGCGGCTAGTGAGGGTGGTACTCTCAGGCGGCCGGACAGGACGAGCGCGACAAGCCCATCGAAGAGCAGCAGGGCCAGTGCGAGTGTCAAAAGCCACGGCTTGAGTTCTGTTTCGCTGCTGCCTGCGTAAGCGGTCCTGGTTGTGGCAAACGAGGTATCCAACGGCGTGAGCACTGTGTCGGCTGCGATGACATTCAAGGCGCGGAAGCCATCCGGCGTGCCATACAGACCGGGGGGGTGGGCCGGTGAAGGCCGCAACGCATCAATTTCCTTTTGCGCAACTGGCTGTGCCAGGGGCGCGGGCGCAACCAAGCGACCATTGCCATCAAGGGATTGATAGGGCGGCAGGAGTTGCGCCGTATCGGTGTCGTTGGCGCCGGTGCCGCGGCTCAAATCAAGCAGGCGACGGAGCATCTCAACATACAGGCCTGAAAGCGGCAGGTTCGACCAGTCCGTGTCCGCTGATACGTGGAAAAGGACGACCCAGCCCTCACCACGCTGGGCGGCGGTGACCAGGGGAGTGCCGTCGGTCAGTCGTGCCCATGTGTTGTTGGTGAGATCGCTGGAGGGCTCAGCCAGAACCTGCCGATTGATTTCAACGTCGTCAGGAATGGGCAGGCCGGCAAAGGGGCTTGCCTCTTCAAAGGGGGCCAGTCCCTGAGGGGCTGCCCATGTCAGCGCCCCGCCAAGCGCCCGACCGCCGCCGCGCAGAGCAACCGGCATCAGATCATCAGTGTTGGCAGCAAGGCGCGGTCCGGCAAAGCGCACGAGTGTGCCGCCGGTCTCTACCCAATTGCGCACGAGGTCTGCATCGTTGCCCACAAGTTGGCCGACATCTGCGGTGATGAGCATGGACAAGGGACGTGACAGGAGGTCTTCAACCTCGGACGTGTCGTCTCCGGTCCGTGCCTCACGGATTTCAGCAAACGGGCTGGTGGCACGGCGCAGGTAATAAAGGTCAGAAAGGAGCGGCTGCGCATCGTCTGCCTTGCCGCCACCGGCAACCAGGCCGACGGTGCGCCGCTGCCAGCGGTCATCCAGCAGTGTCACCGCACCAGCGGATTGTTCGCCGGTGATGGCGATGCGGGTGATGGCATTGCGGAGTTCCAGAGGCATGTCGATGGTGACGGTGCGTTGGGTCTCGCCATCAGCAAATGCAAACTCAGCTTCCGACAGGCGCCGATCGCCGGACCCGAAGGCTGCAATCCTGCCGCCATGCTGGCCGTTGCCGGCAGGGCGGACAATCGTCACATCCAGTGTCTGGCCAATCTGGGACGGAGGCCGAATGGCCAGGGCCAGATCGCCGGGTGCTGGCGAAACAAGTGTAATGTCACCATGGCGGGCGAGGTCATCAGCAAAGGCCTGCGCCATCGGGCTGCCGTTTGTGTCAGCGAGACCATCGCTGAGCCAGATCACCTGCCAGTCGCCCTGATTTGGGAGGGCTGCTTGCGTCAATCTTGTGGCGGCTGCGGCAAAGTCCGTGCCCAGTGCCCGAGGGGCCAGCGCGGCCGCAAAGGCGGACGCATCGTCGGCGGTCATGACATTGAGGGTGGCTGCATTGGCGCGTGGCGTGGTTGGTAAAACCACTACATCGCGGTCGGCGCGTCGGGCATTTGCCAGCAGGCCATCCAGCGTTGCGGCACGGCGGTTCCAGTCGGGGGCTGCGGCCCAGCTGTCATCCACCACCAGCAGAAGCGGGCCGGAGCCTTCTTCTGCGGTTGTCGGATTTGCCACGGGTTCGGCAAAGGCGAGAATCAACAAAGTGGCAGCGAGCAGCCGCAGCGCCATCAGCCACCACGGGGTCTGGGCGGGAGTTTCGTCTTCATCGTTGAGACCCAGCAGGAGTTGAATGGCCGGGAAGCGCACGCGATTGGGGGCGGGCGGCGTCACGCGCAACAGCCACCAGATGACCGGCAGGGCGGCAAGGCCAATGAGGGCGAGCGGTGCGGCAAAGCCGATGGGACCAAGACTGAGCATGCTCTAGCCCTCGCTTGGAAGAGGTGCGCCAGACAGGGCCGCGTGCAAGGCAAGCACGGCTGTCTGTGGAGGGCGGTCGGTGCGGTGGGTCGTGAACGTCCAGCCAAACCGGCGGGTGGCTGCCCGCAGCGCCTCGCGATGGCTAAACAGTTTTTTCTGATAGGCGCTGCGGATTGTTTCCGCGCGGCCGAATGTCAGTTTTTGACCTTCCTCGACGCCTTCAAATTCCGTGCGACCGTTGAAGGGCAGATCTTCTTCAGCAGGATCAAGGATCTGCAGCAGATGTCCGCGTGTGCCGGCGGTGGCGTGGCTTTGAATGCGGGCAGCAATGTCATCAGGGTCAGACAGAAAGTCGCTTACGAGCACGGCCCGTGAAAAGCGGGGCAGAGCGTCAGCCGGGATTTCGCTTTGGGCTTTTGGATCCGGCGTGCTGAGCCGGTGGGCCATGCGGCGCAATGCAGTGCGTCCTGAGGCTGGCGGCAGCGGTTCCCCGAGACCCGCAATGCGCTCACCGGCGCGCACGAGAAGTGTGGCCGTTGCCAGAGTGATCACCATGGCGCGGTCCAGCTTGCTGGGTGTGCGCTTGGTTGAGGAAAAATCCATGGAGGCTGACCGGTCACACCAGAGCCACACAGTCTCAGCGGCTTCCCATTCATGCTCGCGCACATACAAACGGTCGGAGCGGGCGGACTGGCGCCAGTCAACCAGGTGGGCACTGTCTCCCTGCTGATACCGCCGGAACTGCCAGAAGGTTTCGCCGGGGCCTGTACGTTTGCGGCCATGCATGCCCGGCGCAACAGTAGCTGCAATGCGTTCAGCTTCCACCAGTAGAGGTGGCAGCGCGTCGGCCAGCTCTTCTGCTTCGCGGCGTTGCGGCGTGCGGCCATAGGCGGAGCCATCACCGGCGGGGCGCCCGGCGAGAGTAGATGTGTCTGTGTCGGCCGAAGCTTTGGCCATCTACGGGTTACTCCTGACCAGCGTCTGGTCTCGTGGATGATCTAGCGAAACGGTCGGCACAGCCGGTCGATGACGCCGGAAACGGTTGTGCCTTCTGCGCGTGCGGCAAATGACAGAGCCATGCGGTGGCGGAGGATTGGATCAGCCAGCTCCACCACATCGTCAACGCTTGGCGCGTAGCGACCGTCCATCAGTGCCTTTGCGCGCACAGCCAGCATGAGCGCCTGACTGGCGCGGGGGCCCGGGCCCCAGGCAACCGTCTCGCGTACTTCTTCAAGTTCGGTTTCTTCCGGACGGGCGCTTCGCACGAGCTGGAGAATGGCATCCACCACGCTTTCACCCACCGGCATGCGGCGGACAAGGCGCTGGGCTGCTTCTACGTCTTCATGACGCATGACCGCTGCCGCGCTCGCTTCGGCATCGCCGGTTGTTTCCAGCAACATGCGGCGCTCTGCTTCGAGGTCGGGATAGTTGACGTCAATCTGCATCAGGAAGCGGTCAAGCTGAGCCTCAGGCAAAGGATAAGTGCCTTCCTGCTCAAGCGGGTTTTGTGTCGCGAGCACGTGGAACGGGCGGGGCAGTTCGTGACGCTGGCCTGCGACAGTCACGTGGTGCTCCTGCATGGCCTGCAGCAAAGCTGATTGTGTGCGTGGGCTGGCGCGGTTGATTTCGTCTGCCATCAGCAACTGGCAAAACACCGGTCCCTGAATGAACCTGAAGGCGCGGCGGCCGCCGTCGCCTTCTTCCAGCACTTCTGAGCCGACAATATCGCCGGGCATCAGGTCAGGTGTGAACTGGATGCGGCGGTCATCAAGGCCAAGCACGATGCCGGTGGTGTGGACCAGACGCGTTTTGGCAAGGCCCGGCACGCCAACAAGCAGGCCATGGCCGCCTGCAAGGATGGTTACCAGAACCCGCTCAATCACCTGGTCCTGGCCGAAAACCAGCCGCCCGATGGCGTCCTTGACGCGGGTGATCTGTTCGCCGGTTTGTTCAACCGCACGGATTACGTCGTCGTTGGCTTCACTCAGAGAGGTCATGACCCTACATATATCCTCATAGGCACCCATTCCCATCTTAAGGAACGGTAAGATGATTGCTGCGGGCAGCAACGGCGAGTTGTCGAAAACGCCTGTGTTCAGAATATGACCCTACCCTAAAAGCAGGCACCATGAGTGACACGACTGACGAGGATGTTGTTGAAAAGGCCGTGATGGGCCTCAAAGAAGCTGAATTGGCCTCCAAGTCGGGCCTGCCGCCTGTGGACAAGTGGCATCCAGAGCGAAAACACAGCATCGACATGCGAATCGCCCGCGACGGGTCCTGGCATTATCAGGGCGGCGAAATTTCACGTGCCAAGCTGGTGAAACTCTTCGCGTCCATTCTCATTCGCGAAGAAGATGGCAGCTATCATCTGGTGACACCGGTCGAGCAGGCAAAGATCACCGTTGAAGATGTGCCGTTTGTTGCGGTGGCCATGCAGCAGGCAGGCGAAGGGACGCAACAGACGCTGGCGTTCACCACGTCCATTGGGGATGTGGTGGTGGCGGGGCTTGATCACGGGTTGCGGTTTGAGCTTGATCCGCAAACGGATGAACCTGCGCCGTATGTGCATATCCGTGGCGAAGGGGGGCGTGCCCTGGAAGCGCGGATCAACCGGGCGGTCTATTATGATCTCGTGGACCTCGGCACGACGCATAGCGTTGAGGGTGAGGACTGGTTTGGCGTTTGGAGTGGCAATGTGTTCTTCAAGATGCAACGTGCTGCTGAACTTGGTGTTGAATAGGAAAAATCTGGCTGATGCGTCCCTCTGATGAATTTCGTTCCAGCCTCATGGCAGGCCTTCGCAAAGACCCTCCGGGTCTTGTGGACTCTGACGGCATGCTCAATGGCGACTTCAAGCTGAACGACCCGGACGATATTGATGAGAGCATGGCCATTCGCGAAGCCGCTGTGCTGGTGCCGCTGATCGAACACGCTGACGGCATCCATGTGCTGCTGACCGAGCGTTCCGGCGATCTCTCCAGCCATGCGGGGCAGGTGGCCTTTCCCGGCGGGCGCATCGACCCGGAAGATGACGGGCCCGTGGATGCCGCCCTGCGTGAGGCCGAGGAAGAAGTCGGGCTGGATCGCAGCTTCGTGGATGTGGTCGGGTTTCTGGATGCCTATGAAACCGGTACGCGATTTCGGGTGGTGCCTGTCGTGGGCTTTGTGAAGCCGGGCTTTGAATTGACGCTTAATCCCGGCGAAGTGGATGAAGCCTTTGAGGTGCCATTGGCTTTTTTGATGGACCCTAAAAACCACGAGCGTCATTCGGCAACCTGGAAGGGCAAGAAACGCACTTTTTATGCGATGCCCCATGATGGTCATTACATATGGGGGGCGACGGCAGGTATGATCGTCAATCTGTATGAGCGTGCGTTTGCCCGTTCTCTTGATCTAACGCAGGGCGCTTGAGCGCGAGGACGCTTTATCATGCTGAGAATTGTACTGATCCAGCTTCTGCTGTTCGCCATTCCCTTCATCGTGTGGGCGCTTTACGTGCTGATGGTGCAGCGGCGCAGCCTTGCGTCCGGCGGGGCTTTCAACGATGCGCCCATTGCCTGGTTGCTGGGTGCCGGCACGGCCATGGTGGCTGCGGGGCTGGTCTATCTTGCGGTCTTCAGCGGCACGCCGGCAGGTGAAGGGCAATACGTTCCGCCGCGCATGGAGAATGGCCAGATTATTCCCGGGCATATTGAGCCCACGGGAAATACGCCCGTTGAGACCGAGTAGATTTTTCAAGACCGATATTCCGGAGTACCCGATTTATGGCTGCCGACATTCCTTCGATCAAACATCAGATCTGGCTGCGCGATGCTGAAACGCAAAAGGTGATGTCCGCTCTCAATGAGGGTGCAACGGCGCGCTTTGTTGGCGGGTGTGTGCGCAATGCCTTGCTGGGCGTGCCGGTTGCAGACGTTGATATTGCCACCAGTGATGAGCCAGCACGCTCCACGGCAAAGCTGGAAGCTGCCGGGTTCAAGGTTGTGCCCATCGGGGCGGACCACGGCACGGTGATGGCGGTCGGCGCAGAGCGGAGTTACGAAGTCACTACGCTACGGGTCGATGTGGAGACGAATGGTCGCCATGCGGATGTGGCCTTTACGCAGGACTGGCAGGGGGACGCTGAACGTCGCGACTTCACCATGAATGCACTTTACGCGGATGCGGACGGCACGGTGCATGATCCGCTGGGTGGGTATGACGACCTCAAGGCCCGGCGTGTACGGTTCATCGGTGATGCCGAGACGCGCATCAAGGAAGACTATCTGCGTGTTCTGCGGTTCTTCCGTTTTCATGCGGCCTATGGCGCGGGTGACCTTGATGCGCCAAGCCTGCAGGCCTGTGCGGCCAACCGGGATGGGCTGGCAAAGCTGTCTGCGGAACGCATTCAGGTTGAATTGCTGAAACTGCTGGGGGCTGACAATGCGGGTCCCGTTGTGCGTGCCATGGCGGCAGCCGGCATCATGGGTGACGTATTGCCGGAAGCCTCACGCCTCGACCGGTTTGAGCGCGTGCTCGACATTGAAGTGACGCAGCTGTTCACCAGCGATCCGGTGTTGCGCCTTGGTGCCATCGTGGATGGTGAAGAGGCTGCCGCAAGTGCTGCCAAGCGCCTTAGGCTGTCCAATGCTGATCGTGACCGGCTCACTGCCATGCATACGGACCAGACCAAGATCGTCTGCTACCTGTCCATGCGTGAGGTGCGGCGTGCGCTCTACGGCATGGGTCTTCAACTGTTCAAGGACCGGGTGATGCTCGGGTGGGCAGATGATGGCAAGACCACCAATGCTTTCCAGTGGCGTGCCCTGCTCGCCATGGCGGACACATGGGAACGCCCTGAAATACCGCTGTCGGGTTCCATGATCAAAGCAGCCGGTGTGCCTGAAGGTCCTGAGATCGGTCGTGTGCGCGCGGAGGTCGAGGAGTGGTGGATCGACTCTGACTTCACAGATGACGAGTTCTCAATCATCGAGCGACTGAAGGCTGTTGTTCAGGCCACGGTTTACTAGGGCGGCATCCAGCGTTGGGTCTAGAATCCTGTGCTCAATGAATGGGCGCATCGCTAGACCGCACGCTTTCTAATCAAAAATGGCTTCATGTCTGTTTGTTACAGGCCACATCTGTTCAATGCTTGAGCAGATGATGAAAATGGCAGCAAAATGGGCAGTAAAAACCGCAGAAAACCTGCATTTTTCTGTTGCTATCATGGTTAATACTGACAAGATTGAGATTGCGAAGGTCAACACTTGTTGTGTCCTTCGTCGCATTAGGCATGCGTCAAAAGCTTGAGCCGGTCGGGCGGGAAATATCTTCTGCGCGGCCGATTTTTAGCAACGGTGGCGTGACCTGGTGCCATCCACAAAAGATGTGGATCAGCTCCAACTTCAAACGGAATCGCCACTCAGTTTCGCAACTCGTGATTTAGGGACGTTTGTCTTTGCTTCGCGACTTCGGAGTGGAAAATATGTCTGAGAAAAAAATCTATCGCGGCACGGAAAACAAAGGTGGCAACCCGGAAGTGGATGCCCACCACGAGTACAAGGAAGGCGAGAAGGTCAACTATCGCGGTTCCTCGTACACGGCGCATCATGAAGACGCCAAGCATGGCCGTGATCTCAAATATCGCGGTGCGGATTACAAAGACTAGATCCGCGTTGGCCTCCTTTGCGGAGGTTCCCAATTGATTGTCTGACCGCGCACGTTGCACCCCGTTGGAGCCCCCCTCCAAGGCAACGCGCACACCCCCGATCAGGCGATCGATGCAAAAAGGGGACGGCCACCCCGGCCGTCCCCTTTGTTATGTCCGGTCCTCAGGGCGTGACGCTTACGGCCACTTCACTTCCGGTGGCATGGACGACAGGATCGAGTTCACATTGCCGCCGGTTTTGAGGCCAAAGGTCGTGCCGCGGTCATAGAGCAGGTTGAACTCGACGTAGCGGCCGCGGCGAACGAGCTGTTCTTCGCGTTCTTCTTCCGTCCACGGATCATTCATGCGCTTGCGCACCAAGGCTGGGTAGATGTCCCGGAAGGCGCGGCCGACGTCCTGGGTGAAGGCAAAGTCCTTGTCCCAGTCGCCGGTGTTGTGGCGGTCATAGAAGATGCCGCCAATGCCGCGCGGTTCGTCGCGGTGGGGCAGGTAGAAATATTCATCGCACCATTTCTTGAAGCGCTCATGATAGTCCGCGCCGTGGGCGTCGCAGGAGGCTTTCATGGCGGCATGGAACTCGACAGAGTCCTCAAAGTCCTGTGTGCGGTAGCGATTGAGAACCGGCGTCAGGTCAGCCCCGCCGCCGAACCAGCCTTTTGTGGTCACCACGTGGCGGGTGTTCATGTGAACGGCCGGCACGTGCGGGTTCCACATGTGAGCAATGAGGGAGATGCCGCCAGCCCAAAAGCGCGGGTCTTCTTCGGCGCCAGGGATCTGCTTGCGGAACTCTTCGGAGAATTCGCCATAGACGGTCGAGATGTGCACCCCGACTTTTTCAAAGACGCGGCCTTTCATGACGGACATTTCGCCGCCGCCCTTGTCTTCGTTTTCATCACCGCGCTGCCACGGCGTGCGTTCAAAACGACCGGCGGGCATGTCGGCATTGGTGCCGGTCAGCTCGTCTTCGATCTTTTCGTAGCTGGCGCAGATGTCGTCACGCAGCTGGCGGAACCACGCAGCGGCGGTGGCCTTATGATCCTCGCTTACATAGTCAGCGCTGGATGGGGCAGAGAGGGCGGCGTCACTCACGGGGATACTCCAGTTGTGGCAGGCATTGTTATGTCAGATGCGCCTGGTTGGACGGAATCAGGAAACTGACCCGTCTGGCGCAGCGCCTCGCCAAGTACCATGGAGGCGGCCACCGCAACATTGAGCGAGCGCAAAGATGGCACCGGCGCCATGGGAATTTTCACGCGCAGGTCTGCGGCATTGTGTACGTCATCCGGCACACCAGCGCTTTCGCGGCCCAGCATCAAGGTGTCGCCGGGTTCGTAGGTGACCTCATGGTGGAAGGTGTCCGCGCGGGTGGTCAGCAGGATGGTGCGGCTGGCGGTTCTCACCGGGGACGACGTAAAGGCGCTGTAAGAGGCATGGACGGTCAGGTCCAGGTGGTCGAGATAATCCATCCCGGCACGGCGAAACCTGCGGTCTGAGAGGGTGAATCCGCACGGCTCTATTATGTCCACGGATACGCCCATACAGGCCGCCATTCGCATGATCGTGCCTGCGTTTTGGGGAATGTCCGGCTCATAGAGCGCAAGGCGCATTGTCGTGACTCGCTCATAAAGTCAGGGAACTGAGGGGTGGATGGGCGTCACGGGGGTTGTTCCCATGGGGCCTTTTTCCAGACATATCAGTCACTTGGCGGCAAAAACTTGCGTCATCGTGCCACATAACCCCACGGGGGTGGACAATTTAGCTTTGCGGGTGGCAAAAGAACGAAGCGACGCGCCAGCTTTTTAGTAAGCGTAACTTGAGTCCTACCAACAATTCTGCGTCGTTTTCGTTGCTGGTTTAGACCATCATGTCGTCCTTGCCAGGGCGCCAAGACCGAATATCCAAGTCCGGAGGACACATCCGTTGGCAGACGCTAATTCAGCAGTGACCGAGGCAGGCGAAGAGCCCACCCGTCGCGACTTCTTGTATGTGGCCACAGGCGCCTTTGCCGCTGTCGGCGGCGCATTTGCCGTCTGGCCGCTGGTTGACCAGATGAACCCGGACGCTTCAACGCGCGCGCTGGCCTCCACGGAAGTGGACATCAGCGGTGTTGCCGAGGGGCAGGGCGTAACAATCATGTGGCGCGGCAAGCCCGTCTTCATCCGTCACCGGACGGCTGCAGAGATTGAAGAGGCCAAGTCGGTCTCCATGGATGAGTTGCCTGATCCGATTGCCCGCAACGCCAATATCGACCCCGATGCTGACGCTGAAGACATCAACCGCGCTGCATCCGACACTGAAAAGTGGCTGGTGCTGATCGGTGTGTGCACGCACCTTGGTTGCGTACCGCTGTCTGACCAGGGTGATTTCGGTGGCTGGTTCTGCCCTTGCCATGGTTCGCACTACGACATTGCAGGGCGTATCCGCCGCGGCCCGGCTCCGGAAAACCTGCCGGTTCCGCCGCTTGAATTCCTGTCCGACACACGCATCCGCATCGGCTAATCCACCCCGGGGGTGCTTTTAGAAGCACGCTCGAAACGCACGCTCAAGACGAGGCATACATGGCTCACGAATCGACATATCAGCCGTCAAACGGCTTTGCGAAGTGGATGGATGACCGCCTTCCGCTGATGCGGGTGGCCCATGACACGGCGATCAATTTCCCGACCCCGAAGAACCTCAACTACTGGTACACTTTCGGCGCTATCCTGACGTTCTGCCTGGCTGTGCAGATCATCACCGGCATTATCCTTGCGATGCACTACACCGCGCATGTGGACATGGCCTTTGCCAGTGTCGAGAAAATTATGCGTGACGTGAATTACGGCTGGCTTCTGCGCTACATCCACTCAAACGGCGCATCGATGTTCTTCCTGGCTGTTTATCTGCACATGTTCCGTGGCCTCTACTACGGCTCCTACAAGGCACCACGTGAGGTTCTGTGGATTCTGGGTGTCATCATCTACCTGCTGATGACCGCAACAGCCTTCCTTGGCTATCTCCTGCCATGGGGCCAGATGAGCCTGTGGGGTGCGAATGTGATCACCAGCCTGTTTGGCGCCATCCCGCTTGTCGGTGAAGGGCTGCAGACCTGGCTTGTGGGTGGCTTTGCGATTGATAACGCAACGCTCAACCGCTTCTTCTCACTTCACTATCTGTTCCCGTTCATGATTGCCGGTGTGGTGTTCCTCCACATCTGGGCGCTGCATGTGCCGGGTAACAACAACCCGACAGGCGTTGAAGTGAAGGGCGAGCAGGACACGGTGCCATTCCATCCGTACTACACGATGAAGGATGCGTTCGCGCTGACGATCTTCGCGATCCTGTTTGCTTACTTCGTGTTCTACGATCCCAACGTGCTTGGTCACGCGGTGAACTACGTGGAAGCCAATCCGCTGGTCACGCCGTCGCACATTGTGCCTGAGTGGTATCTGTTGCCGTTCTACGCAATCCTGCGTGCTGTGACGTTCGACATCGGGCCGATCTCGGCCAAGCTTGGCGGTGTGATTGCCATGTTCGCGGCGATTGCGATCCTGTTCTTCATTCCCTGGCTCGATACATCCAAGGTGAAGTCAGCCCGCTACCGTCCGCTGTACAAGCAGTTCTTCTGGATTTTCGTCGGTGTCTGCCTCGTTCTGGGGTGGCTCGGTGGCCAGCCTGCTGAAGGCGGCTACATCCTCGCTGCGCAGATCTTCACAGGACTGTACTTTGCGTTCTTCCTGGTGGTCATGCCTGTGCTGGGCCTGATCGAGACACCCAAGCCCGTGCCGACCAGCATCTCGGATGCTGTGCTGGCTGAAAACGGGGGCAGCCATGGTGATGGCGGTTCCGGCGGTGGTGGTGCTCCTGCAGGAGCAACCGCAGCACCTGACCGTAATGTTTAAGAAGATGAAAGAGACGCAGATGCGCCAGTTCTCATCCAGACTTGTGGGCAAACTTGCCGGTGCAGCCATTGCAGCCGCGATTGCTGTCAGCGGTGTCAGCGTTGCCCAGGCAGCCGGTGACTACGAAAAGCCACTTGATATGCAGTGGAGCTGGGAAGGGCCGTTTGGCACTTTTGATCGCGCCTCACTGCAGCGCGGGTTTCAGGTGTACAAAGAAGTGTGTGCCGCCTGTCACGGTCTGAAATACCTCAAATACCGTAACCTTGGTGACGAAGGTGGCCCCGGGTTCTCTGAAGCCGAAGTGAAAGCAATTGCTGCTGCCTATCAGGTCCAGGACGGCCCGAATGATGAGGGCGACATGTTCGAGCGCCCCGCGCAGCCAAAGGATGCTTTCAAAGCTCCGTTTGAAAACGAGCAGCTTGGTCGCCTGGCCAACAATGGTGCCTACCCACCTGATCTCTCCTTGATGACCAAGGCGCGCGATGGTGGAGCCGACTACACTTACTCGCTGATGCTTGGATATGAAGATGCGCCTGCTGACATGCAGATGCAGCCGGGCATGAACTACAACAAGTACTTCTCCGGCCACCAGATTGCGATGGCACAGCCGCTCTATCCTGACTCTGTTGAGTATGCGGACGGCACGGAAGCCACCGTTGATCAGATGGCAAAGGACGTCACAACGTTCCTGCACTGGGCCGCTGAACCAAAGCTTGAAGCTCGCAAGAGCACCGGCTTCATGGTGATGACATTCCTGGTGATCCTGGCAGGGCTGCTGTATTTCACGCAGCGCAAGATCTGGTCCGACCAGCATTAAGGCGTAAGCCGCAGATACGAGATACACATAAGGCCGTCCGTATTCACGGGCGGCCTTTTGCATGACGGGTCACAGCAATTGGCGGCATCCGGCGCAAACAGGGGCAGGGCGGCATGGAAACAGTATTGGGCATCATTGGCGGGTCAGGGGTCTATGACCATCCAGGCCTCAAGAACGCGACATGGACCACGTTTGAGAGCCCGTGGGGCCAGCCATCAGACGCCCTGAACATCGGCGAGCTGGAAGGGCAGAAGGTCGTGTTTCTGCCGCGGCACGGGCGTGGCCACCGGCTGTCGCCATCGGGCATCAACTACCGCGCCAATATCGACATCATGAAGCGGGCAGGCGTCACCGACATCATTTCAATTTCCGCCTGCGGATCATTTCGCGAGGATTTGCCACCGGGCAGTTTCGTCCTCGTTGACCAGTTCATTGATCGGACGTTTGATCGCCAGAAGTCATTCTTCGGCAACGGGCTGGTGGCGCATGTCTCCATGGCGCATCCCGTCGTGTCGCGATTGCAGGACCATGCAGAAGCGGCAGCCAAGGCTGCGGGCATCAACATCGCCCGTGGCGGCACCTATCTGTGCATGGAAGGCCCGCAATTCTCATCTCTGGCGGAGAGCAACCTGTATCGCACCTGGGGGTGTGATGTGATCGGGATGACCAACATGCCGGAGGCGAAACTGGCGCGCGAGGCGGAAATTCCCTATGCGACCGTTGCCATGGTGACGGATTTTGATTGCTGGCATCCCGGACATGACGCGGTGGAAGTCTCTGACATTCTGGAAGTCATGCATGCCAATGCGGCCAATGCGGTCAATCTTGTGACGCACCTCGCGCGCGATTTTCCGCGCGAACGCGACGCGTGCCCGTCCGGCGCTGATACCACGCTTGATACGGCACTCATTACAGCGCCAGAGGCCCGCGACCCCGCATTGATTGCCAAACTCGACGCGGTTGCCGGCCGCGTGCTCAACTCCAATTGAACCCTTCCATCTATGCAGAGTGATCCCATGGACATCAAAGACCTGATCCGCACCATCCCCGACTATCCAAAGCCGGGCATCATGTTTCGTGACATCACGACATTGCTGAATGACGCGCGTGGCTTCCGCTGCACTGTCGACCAGCTGGTGCAGCTCAACGTGGTGTCGGAGATCGACATTGTGGCGGGCATCGAAGCGCGGGGGTTCATTCTCGGCGGTGCGGTGGCCCACCAGCTCGGCAAGCCATTCGTGCCGATCCGCAAGAAGGGCAAGCTGCCCGGCGAGACCATTGGCGTGGAATATGCGCTTGAATACGGCACAGACACCGTGGAGATGCATATTGATGCGGTGACCGAGGGGCAATGCGTGCTTGTGGTGGACGATCTGATTGCCACAGGCGGGACGGCTGAAGCGGCCATCAAGCTTGTGCGTCAGGCAGGCGGCAAGGTGATTGCTGCGAGCTTTGTCATTGACCTGCCGGACATAGGCGGGCGCAAGAAGCTGGAAGACATGGGCGTTGAAGTTCAGACTTTGTGTGAGTTTGAAGGCGACTGACCTCAAGCAGGCGAGGCCGACCTCATGAAGATCAACGGCACGCACTACCGCACCATCTGGCCCGGCGCTGACGGCGCGTCGGTTGAAATCATTGATCAGACGCTCCTACCGCACCGGTTCGAGACGACGCTGCTGCGCACACTTGAGGATGCAGCGAGGGCCATTGTCACCATGCGGGTGCGCGGTGCGCCGCTGATCGGGGCGACGGCTGCCTATGGGCTTTGGCTGGCCCTGCGTGACGATGCGTCGGACGCAGCGCTGGAGAAAGCCGCTGAGGTCTTGATGGCGACGCGGCCCACAGCCGTCAATCTGCGCTGGGCGATCGACGATATGATGGGGCATCTGCGCCCAGCGGCTCATGATGCGCGGGTAGCACTCGCGTTTGAGCGGGCAGGGCAGATCTGTGACGAAGATGTCGAGATATGCCGATCCATCGGGCAGCACGGATTGCCGTTGATCGAAGCTGTGGCCGCTCGCAAGACTGGTCCGGTCAATATTCTGACCCATTGCAATGCCGGCTGGGTGGCGACGGTGGACTGGGGCACGGCACTGGCGCCCATCTACATGGCCCACGACAAAGGCATTGATGTGCATGTCTGGGTGGATGAGACCCGTCCGCGCAATCAGGGTGCCGCCCTCACGGCGTTTGAGCTCGGGGCCCATGGCGTGCCGCATACCATCATCGTGGACAATGCGGGCGGGCATCTGATGCAGCGCGGGCAGGTTGATCTATGCATCACCGGCACGGATCGCACTACGGCTGCGGGTGATGTGGCTAACAAGATTGGAACTTACCTCAAGGCATTGGCGGCGCATGACAATAGTGTGCCGTTCTATGTGGCATTGCCGGGCACGACCATTGACTGGACGATGACGGATGGGATGGCCATTCCCATCGAAGAGCGCAGTGCTGATGAAGTGACGCGCATGTCTGGACGTACTGCGTCGGGTGAAGTGATCGACGTTGATATTGCTGCTCCTGGCTCACCGGCTGCGAACCCTGCTTTTGATGTGACGCCCGCACGTCTGGTTACTGGCCTCATCACGGAGCGCGGCGTGTGCGAGGCCAGTGCTGAGGGTCTTGCAGGGCTTTACCCGGAGCACGCAGGCAAATGAGTGACATGGTTCTGCGTCAGGACGTGATCGATACAGCGTGCGCCATGCAGGCCAGCGGGCTGTCGCCCCAGCGCTCAGGCAATGTCTCGGTGCGGTCCGGCGATGGTTTTTTGATTACGCCCACCGGCATGTCCTATGAGGACCTGACGCCTGAGGACGTGGCCTATGTGGCCATGGATGGCTCACAACCAGAAGGCCAGCGTAAGCCTTCCAGCGAGTGGCATATGCATCAAGCGCTCTTTGCAGCGCGTCCGCAGGCGCAGGCGGTCGTTCATGCCCATAGCGCGTTTGCCGTGGCGCTGGCATGTCTGCGAGAGGACATCCCGCCGTTTCACTACATGATTGCGGTTGCAGGTGGCAAAGACATCCGGTGTGCGGACTACGCGACATTCGGCACCGAAGATCTGGCTCGCAATGCGGTTGCAGCCATGACCGACCGCAAAGCCTGCCTGCTGGCAAACCATGGGCAGCTGGCCTTTGGGGACAGCCTCACATCCGCGCTGGAGCTGGCGCACGAGGTGGAAGATTTGTGCGCGCAATATTGGCGGGCGCGTCAGGTGGGCAATCCGGTGATACTTGATGATGCCGAGATGGAACGCGTCATCGCCAAATTTGCCGGATACGGACAACAGCCAGGAGAAGACGCATGACCGTGTTTGTTCTGGACCACCGCCTTGCGGATGAAAGTGTTCTCGCGGTGTCCCTGACGCTGTGTGATGTGCTCCTGCGCGATGACGCGCGGACCTTGTGGGTTGTTCTGGTGCCGCGTCTGGCGGGGCTTGAGGAGCTTCATGATCTGTCTGCCGATGACCAGGCCCGGCTGATGCTGGAGGTTGGGCAAGTATCCAAGGCCGTTGGCGAGATCGCGCAGCCGACCAAGGTCAATACCGGTGCGCTTGGCAATATTGTCCGTCAGCTGCATGTGCACATCATGGCGCGCTACGAAGGTGACTTCGCCTGGCCCGGCCCTGTGTGGGGCGTTGGCGAGCGTGTGCCAATGGATGACACGCTGAAGGCTGAGCGACTGGCGGCGCTCCGAGACGTGCTTCAGGGCCGTTAGAGGTCGGCCATCTCGAAGAGTTCCAGCGTCCGCTCACGGGCCTGCTGGGTGGCGTCTTCGTCGTAGTTGGCGCGACGGTCTGAATTGAAGCCGTGGTCGGCGTCATAGACATAGACGCGAATGTCCGGGTGTGCGGCTTCGATGTCGCGGACCCACTCCATGGGGATGGCTTTGTCCTGCTCGCCGAAATGCAGGATCGTCTCGCACTGGGGCTCTTCTTCCACATGGTCGATGATGTGGCGGCCGTAATATCCAGCAGCTGACGTCAAGCCTGTGCAGCGGCATGCAGCGACCCATGCCACGGACCCGCCATAGCAATAGCCGGTGATGTGGACGCGCAGATTGTTGCGGGTGTGCAGGAAGTCGATGGCTGCCTGAATGTCACCTTTGACATGGTCGTAGCCGGTGGCTTGCTGCAGTTTCAGGGAGCGGGCGATGTCTTCGTCGGAGTAGGTGGCCTGAAAACCTGTCTCTTCGCGGTCATAGAGGCTGGGGGCAACGACCTCGTAGCCGTCGGCAGCAAAGCCGTCGCACAGATCCTTGATGTGGTCCGTGACGCCGAAAATTTCCTGAACAAGGACGAGACCGCCCTTTTTGTCGCCGAAAGGTGTGACGTGGTAGGCGGATAGCTGAGCACCATCACCGGCACTCTTCAGGGTCATCATTTCACCTTTGTGCGCCATCGTGTTTTCAGCTCCCAGCCAGTTGGATCGTTAGCCCGGCAGGTCGCTGCCCGGCTCACGGCGGGGCATCAGGCCCTGCCCAATGAAATGGAACACCATTTTACCATCCTGATTAAAGCCCTCATTTTTGTGCCGCACGATTCCCCATTCGGGTCGTGACTTGAGGGGCACCAGTTCAACGCATTCAGCGGTGTAGGTGATGGTGTCTCCGGCACGGACCGGATTGGGCCAGCGCATGTCGAAAAATCCGGGTGAGGGGCCGCCTTGCGGGCTGTCGTCTTCTGCGGAGCGTGGCGTGCTCTGACGCAGGCTGATCATCAGTTTCATCCAGGTGGCGCTGGTATGCCAGCCTGAGGCGATGAGGCCGCCATAGGGGCCGTCCTTGGCTGCAACAGGGTCTACGTGGAAAGGCTGGGGGTCGTATTTCTTGGCGAAGCGGATGATCTCGTCTTCGGAGAAGGTGTAGGAGCCAAGCTCCATGCGCGCGCCAATTTTAAAATCTTCAAACCACATGACTTACGCTCCCACCTTGCTATCGGTGCGGCACTCGAACATGGCCCAACCTTCCATGGTCATTTTCAGGTCGCCGTTCTGGTTGAACATTTCCCAACCAAAGCGCACCAGACCCATTCCGGGGCGTGATTTTGAGCGGCGGGTTTCGAGCGTCTTGCGCTTCATGGAGAGCACGTCGCCCGCATAAACAGGTTTGCGCCAGCGCACTTCTTCAACGCCAGGTGCGCCCATGGACGCCGACTTGTGCAGATAGCCGTCCCACATGATGCGCATGGCGATGGCGCAGTTCTGCCAGCCTGAGGTTGCAAGGCCACCCAGAAGGGACGTCTTGGCGATTTCTTCGTTCAGATGAAATGGCTGCGGATCAAATTCGGACGCGAACTCGATCATGTCTTCGCGCTTTACTTCGTAAGCCCCGAAGGTTGCTTCTTCGTCGATTGGGAAATCTTCCCAATAAAGCTCTGGTTTGCTTGCCATCTTTTTGATTGTCCCGGCGCTTTGACTAATTTGCAAATCTGAAATGAAGCACGTCGCCGTCCTGGACAATGTATTCCTTGCCCTCTAGGCGCATCTTGCCTGCTTCACGGGCCGCTGTCTCGCCGCCAAGACTGACATAGTCGTCATAGCCAATGGTTTCGGCGCGGATGAAGCCTTTTTCGAAATCTGTGTGGATCACTGCGGCGGCCTGTGGCGCGCGCGTGCCGGTGCGGATTGTCCATGCACGGGCCTCTTTGGGGCCGGCGGTGAAATAGGTGCACAGGCCTAGCAGATTGTAGCCAGCCTGGATCAGGCGGTTGAGGCCGGGTTCTTCAAGCCCCAGGGTCTCGAGATATTCGCCTGCTTCTTCGTCATCGAGCTGGGCGACTTCGGCTTCAATCTTGGCGGAGATCACAACGAAGGCTGCGCCTTCGGCCTTGGCGCGCTCTGCAACCTGCTCGGAGAAACTGTTGCCGGTTGCCGCAGATTCTTCTTCAACGTTGCAGACGTACAAAACGGGTTTGGAGGTCAGCAGCTGGAGGTTCTTCCAATCCTGCTTTTCATCGTCGGAAATGTCAGCAAGGCGGGCTGGTTTGCCGTCGCGCAATAGTACCAGCGCTTTTTCCATCAGCGCGATCTGCGCCTTGGCTTCTTTCTCGCCGGACTTGGCTTTCTTTTCCAAAGGCGCGATGCGGCGCTCCAGGCTGTCGAGGTCCGAGAGCATCAATTCTGTTTCAACGACGTCCGCGTCATTGGTCGGGTCAATGCGCCCTTCCACATGGGTGATGTCGTCATCTTCAAAGCAGCGCAGCACATAGGCCACGGCATCAACTTCGCGGATGTTGGCGAGGAACTGGTTGCCCAGACCTTCGCCCTGGCTCGCACCTTTCACGAGGCCTGCAATGTCCACGAAGGTGAGGCGGGCGGGGATCACTTCCTTGGAGGTGGCGATGCCTGCCAGCTTCATAAGGCGTTCTTCTGGCACGGCGACCTCGCCCACATTGGGTTCGATGGTGCAGAAGGGGTAGTTCTCCGCCTGAGCAGCGGCCGTTTTTGTCAACGCGTTGAACAGCGTCGATTTCCCCACATTGGGAAGGCCAACAATGCCGCACTTAAAACCCATCAGGCGTCGTCTCCATTCTTGGCTGCCGCATCATCCGCAGCCTTCTTCTTTTTCGCGGGCTTTTCGCCAAAGCCCTGCTCGCGCAGATCAAGCGCAACTTTGTTCATGAACTCGGAATCACGCTCCTGCGCAAGGTCCGGAACTGCATTGCTGACCGCAGCTATAAGCGCCTCTACGAAGGGACCTTCAGATTTGGCGAAATCCTTGAGCACATAGCCGGGCACGCGGTTCTTGTCGCCAGGGTGGCCGACACCCAGACGTACCCTCATAAAATCCTTGCCGAAGTGGGAAACAATGGAGCGAATGCCATTGTGACCTGCAGCGCCGCCACCGGCCTTTACGCGGACCTTTGCAGGGGCGAGGTCGATCTCGTCATAAATGACATAGACCTCGTTGGGGCCGAGCTTGAAGAAATTGGCAGCCTCGGAAACGGCAATGCCACTGTCGTTCATGTAGGTGGTTGGCTTGAGCAGCATGACTTTCTGCGTGCCCATGCGGCCCTCGGCTACCTCGCCATGAAAGCGCTGGCGCCACGGGCTGAAGCCATGGTCGCGGGCAATCGCGTCCACGACCTTAAAGCCAATGTTGTGTCGGTTGTGCTCGTATTTTTGCCCGGGGTTGCCGAGCCCTGCAATGAGGAGCATGTGCGGCGTCCTAGTTGTGCGGCGGTTTTGGTGGGCCGCGTAAAACGCAAGTTCTACGCGGCCCGGTCAAACCGTGTGGGCAGACTAGTCGTCGCTGCTGGCAGCGTCGTCAGCGTCGCCGCCGTTTTCAACTTCAGGTGCATCCGGCTCTTCGGGTGCGTCATCTTCAATCGGTGCAATTGTGGGTGCAGCGATTGTAGCGATGGTGAAGTCGCGGTCGGTAATGGTGGGCTTCGCACCTTCGGGCAGGGTCACCTCGGAGATGTGAATTGAGTCACCAATTTCCTTGCCGGTGAGATCAATGGTGATCTCGTCAGGCAGGTTGGAGGCAGGGCAGAGAAGCTCAACTTCGTGGCGGACCACGTTGAGAACACCCTTGTCTTTGTCGATGCCGGGGCTTGCTTCTTCATTGATGAAGTTCACCGGAATCATGACGTTGATCTTCGCGCCCTTACCAAGGCGGAGGAAGTCAACGTGGATCACCCAATCACGCACCGGATCAAGCTGTACGTCACGGGCAATCACGCGGGTGGTGTCGCCTTCAACGTCGAGGTCCAGCAATGTGGACATCAAGGTGCCGGTGTTCCAAAGCTTGGTCACGTCGCGTGAGCCAACCTTGATGAGGGTGGGTTCTTTCTTGTCGCCGTAAATAACCGCAGGAACTTTGTCCTCACGCCTTGCTGCCCGTGCGGCCCCCTTGCCGGCACGGTCGCGGCGCTCTGCGGTCAACGCCAGGGTCTCTGCCATGGGTCGTCTCCGTAAAAAATGAGCGTCAAAACAAAAGGACGGCCACAAGGTCCCAAGCGGACCAGCCGTCCTCCTCCACGAACCTTGTCCCCTCCAGGGGTGCGGAAAAGGCAGTGGTGGCGGGGTTTTAGGGGAAAATCGGGGGCAGGGCAAGCGGCGCCTGCAGTGCGCTTACCTTGGAGGGAATTTCAAGCCCCGGGGCGTCTGCGCGATCACTCCTCAATCATCACGAATTGAGGAATTCGGCCATGTCTTACGCCATTTCTGTCGGCTTTTTGATCCTGACAGCCCTTCATGCCCAGCCGGCGCTGTCGGCGGTGCGCCCGGGCATGATGGCATCGCTCTATGGGCCTGCTGTCACCGAGAGCGGGTTGGGGATTCTGCTGCATCACCGAGCCATGGGGTTTGCCCTTGTGGCGCTCTCCTGCCTGGCCGCGGCCTTTGTCCCGGCGATCCGGCAGCCGGTGCTGATCCTCGCCGGGTGGAGCATGGTGGGATTTCTGGTGGCTTACTGGGTGGGTGGCAGTCCCGCAGGGCCAATCCAGCGCATAGCGCTTGCTGATCTTGTGTGCCTGCCGGTCCTGTTCTTTCTGGCGTGGGCGGTCTGGCTACGGGCCTGACGCGTTACGCCGCTGTAGGTGCCGCTGGGCCTGTCATCCGCTTGATCCCGCGAACGGCTGTGAACAGGAGGAACCCGGCTGGTCCAAACAGGAAGGTTGCCGGCAAACAGGGCAGTGCCATCCAGAAGGGGATGTTTTCACGCCGCGCGGTGCGGCAGATCCATGCGCCGATGAGAAGGTCAAAGGCGAGGAAGTGGATCCATCCGGCCATGACAGCCCCGGGATTTGTGAAGAGTTGCTTTACTTCCGCAAAGCTGCCGAAGCCACCGCCGTTCTCAGACGGGACGAGCAGCAGGAAGGCCACATAGGTGGCGGCAAGGAGCACGGGCGCAATCAGGCCTGCGATACGGTCTGACCAGATCGGAATGAGCGGCGAGATCACCAGGGTGAGCCAACCAAGCATGGCGAGCAGGCCAACAGCCGAGAACACACTTTCAAAATCCATAACCAACCCTCACACCCTGTGTCTTGCGATCTGCAAGATATGACGCATAATACTTGCATATGCAAGTATATCGGTTATATTTCTACCATGGAAGATAGTCGCGTCATCAATGCCCTGCGCCTGCTGCAATCCGCAGACGATATCCGGGCCCGGCTTGCGGGCGAGTTCTCAGCCGTTCACGGCTTGTCGGTGAACGAGTTCTTTTTGCTCATGCATCTCGACCATGCGCCCGCGCACCGGCTATCGCGGGTGGAGCTGGCCAAGCGGATGTATGTCAGTGCTTCCACGGTGACCCGCATGGTGGCGCCGATGGAGAAACTGGGGATGGTCGACCGCGAGGCGGATGCCCGTGATGCAAGACTGGCTTTTGTCGTTCTCAGTGATGCCGGTCGGCGAAAACTCAGCGAGGCGCGCGAGACATTTGCCAAACACGCGGGATACGTCTTTGAGGACCGCTGGGATGAAAGCGACCTGACGCAGTTGTCACAGCTGCTCTCCCGGCTTGTTGCAGGAAGCGCCAGCAGTCTGACCTGATCGATCGAAGCTGCTCTAGTCGAACAGGCTCGACACGGAGCGTTCTTCGGCGATGCGGTGCATGGCTTCGCCGATGAGTGGTGCGATCGATACAACGCGGATGTTGTGGCTGACGCGGATGGCCTCGGTGGCCTGGATCGTGTCGGTGATGACGAGGTTCTTCAGCTTGGACGATGACACGCGGGCAACCGCGCCACCGGAGAGCACGCCGTGGCTCACATAGGCTGAGACTTCCTTTGCGCCCTGATCGAGGAGGGCCTGTGCCGCGTTGCACAGGGTGCCGGCACTGTCGACGATGTCATCCATGAGGATGCAGGACCGGCCCTCAACGTCGCCGATGATGTTCATGACTTCGCTTTCACCGGCGCGTTCGCGGCGCTTGTCGACGATGGCGAGGTCCGCATCAATGCGTTTGGCCAGGGCACGAGCCCGAACCACGCCGCCTACGTCCGGCGACACAACCATGAGCGGGTCGGCGCCGAAATTCTCCTTGATGTCCTGGGTCAGGACAGGGGCGGCAAACAGATTGTCTGTCGGGATATCAAAGAAGCCCTGGATCTGTCCGGCGTGGAGATCAACGGTCAGCACGCGATCCGCACCGGCATTGGTGATGAGGTTGGAGACCAGCTTGGCGGAGATCGGCGTGCGCGGACCGGGCTTGCGGTCCTGGCGGGCGTAGCCGAAATAGGGAATGACCGCCGTGATGCGGCGCGCGCTGGCACGCTTCAACGCATCAATGCAGATCAGCAGTTCCATCAAATGGTCATTGGCCGGGAACGACGTGGACTGGATGACAAAGGCATCCTCGCCGCGGACGTTTTCCTGAATCTCGACGAAAACTTCCATATCCGCAAACCGGCGGACGATGGCCTTGGTGAGCGGCACGTTGAGATAGGCGGCGATGGCTTCGCTCAGCGCCCGGTTGGAGTTACCGGCAAGAAGCTTCATTCGGTCCCGATCCCCGCTTGGTGCGAGGCCCCCTTTAAGCAGTCGATGCGCGAGCTTTGTGGGCGTTGGATGACACTTCCATGACGCCTAGTCAGCGGGCGCGTTGTATCAATACGCGTCCGGCGATGTAAACCCGCGAAGCTCTCTTAAGGCCGCCGTTTTTGCCTTGGTGTCGCGGTCAGGAGACACCAGTGCATAGACGGCACGCACGGCCTCTTCCGCGGCCGCCGGTGCGGCCTGTGTCCATGCCGTGTTGATCTGCCCGGGCGCAAACAGGCGTTCCTGCACAATAGAGCCAACCGGGGCGCCGCCCGCGCGGGTGACATCCCATTGCAGGGTCACCATATCGCCGCCTGCTGACGAGGGGCGCACAACCATGGAGCCGGTCACCAGCAGGATGCCGGGCTCGGGCGCTGCAAGCAGATTGGCACCCTTGCTCTGGAAGGCGCGCCGCAGGGCGGGCCCGAGAATCGGTTGGGCGGATTTTGGTTCGCCAGCGACTTCGCGCAGATGGAGTGTAATGGGGCCGGTCAGATCAACCGGAGCGGGTGCTGGCGCTGACGGTGCGCCCGTGGGCGGCAGAGCAGCGGTCGTGATCATAGAGGTATCGCCCACATAGGTGCCCGCATTGGCCAGCACCGCCTGCTGGCCATAAAAGCCCGCCAGTTCGTCGGCAACCTGCATGGCGACTTTGGACAAGGAGGCATTGCCTGCCGTGCTCCAGGCCACCTGCGGAGAGCGGGTGGGGACGATCTGGGTGTCTATGAACCTGTGCTGCCGGATGCCGTTGGCGTCCGTCAGGTCCCAGGCAAAGGCCAGGACGGTTCCCTGTGGGGTCTGACGGGCGGAGGCTGTGCCTTCCAGCACGTAATCAAAGCCGGCGGCCATGTTGTCCATAGCCAGGGGCACGCCGCGGGCAGAGGCCGCGCTTGAGATGATTTCGGTCAGGCGCGCGCTGGCATCAACCGGTGCACCGATAATGGGGGCCACTGCAAGGCCCGGGCGGGCGACATCCAGCGTTGTGACATCCACCGGGTTTTCCGCTTCATCGCCCCATGTGCCGCAACTGGCGGTGGCCAGTAGCGCCATGGCGGCAACACATATGGAGCGGACGGGGGTCATTGTCTGGTCAGATCGCCTGATGGGGCGCACACGCGCCAGTTGTGCCGTGAATCGAATCACGTTTTGGGTTGTTGCGCAAAGTATAGGCGATCAGTGGGCCCGCGTCGGCTTTGCAGCCGGGTCTTCAAGACGGGTCCTCAGGAGAGGGCAATGCAGGATATCTGGCGCCCATAGTCCGCCTCGCCCCGGTGGGTTGTGCGGCGATAGCTGAAAAAACGGTCATCATCTGCATAGGTGCACTCACTCAGGCCCGCCATGGTGCCGACACCCGCCATTTTCAGGCGGTGCAGCACATAGGCCTCAAGGTCAAAACGCCAATGATCCGGCCGATCCGAGGCATCAAAGAACCGGGCATTGCCTTCGCTCTCGGCCAGCACGTCGGTGCGTAGATCAGCGCCAACCTCGTAGTTTTCCTGGCTGATGGCGGGACCGACGACAGCGATGATGTCTGCGCGTTTGGCACCCAGCTTTTCCATCTGGTCGAGCGTTGCTTCAGCCACACCGGCAACGGCGCCACGCCAGCCTGCATGGGCAGCGCCAATCACCTGTGCCTTGGGGTCGGCAAACAGAATGGGCGCGCAATCAGCGGTGAGGATGCCAAGGGCAATGCCGGGTGTGGCCGTTGCCATGCCGTCCGCCTGGGGACGGGCGTTGTCCGTCCAGGGTTCTGTCACTGGAATCGCGGATGCCGAGTGGATTTGATAGAGCGACATCAGGTTTTCCGGCGCGACATTCATGGAGATCGCGACCCGGGTGCGGTTCAGCTCGACGGCGCTGGCATCGTCGTTGGAGCCAGGGCCGCAATTGAGACCTCTGTAGATGCCCGTGGAGACGCCACCCGTGCGCGTATAGAATCCGTGGCGGATGCCGGGCAAATCTTCGAGTTCCATAGCGTGGATCGGACGGGTGGGCATGATCTTCTAGAATCCTGCGGGGTCAATGCGCCCGGCGGTGATCGCCAGCACTTTGAACAGCGTCCCCATTGCATCGTCATCGGTCAAGCGGCGTACGGCCTCATCGATGGCTTCTGCCTGATCAGGCGTCGCTCCCTGCTTCAGCATGGCGGCTCTTTGCGCGATGCCAAGCTGTATCAGGAACTGCCCCTGTGTGGTGGCAGGGTGGGCCGTGGTGCCTTCGCCTGCGCACTCGGCAAGTGCCTGGAAATCCACGTGGGCAGTAAGGTCGGCCTTGCCGGGATTTTCGAGCACCGGCACGAATTTGCCCTTGCGCATGGCCTGCAGCGTGTCGCCGGCCGCACTACGGGTGTAGCCATAGTCGATGATCAGGACCGCGCCGCTGGTATTGGCGATGCGCTGGCATAGTTCGGATATGATGGCCGTGCCTGCCTGGCAGGTTTCCGTGATGGTTCCAAAAGGAGCATCCTTGAGGGACGGGGCCAGCATGACGCCGCCGGGCACCGGTGTCGGAGATGGCGCGAAAGCAAGTTCGCCATCAGCCTCGACCACACATTGTTCGCGCCAACCCTTGTCGGTCTTTACGAACTGGTGGATCGGCAGGGCATCAAAAAATTCATTGGCGATGATGATCAGAGGACCGTCTGCCAACTGGTCGACCGAGCTGATCCATTCCGGTTCCGCATAGCCGAATTTTGTGGTGATGGGGGCGAGCGTTGCCTGCTGAACCCGGCCGAGTACCGGGCTTGTTTCCACCATCTGGATGCGGGCGGCCTTGGCAAAGCCCGGCTGGCCGGAGGCTGCGCGCAGGGCGTCTGCCATCAAGGTGCCACGGCCGGGGCCAAGCTCAACCAGTGTGAAAGCAACTGGCGAGCCGATCTGATGCCACACGTCAGCTGCCCATGCCCCGACAAGCTCGCCGAACATCTGGCTGATCTCGGGCGAGGTCGTAAAGTCCGTACCCAGAGGATCGCTGGTTGTATAGTAGCCGTGCTGGGGGTGGCCAAGGGCCAGTGCCATGAAGCGAGCAACCGGCATCGGCCCCGTTTCGCTGATTTCATCGCGGATAATCGTGGAAAGGTCGGGCATTATTTTTTGTCTTTAACAGCCGTCTGCGTGCCCAGATAAGGTTCGGTGTTGGCGCGCCAGATGAACCAGATACCTGCCACGATCATGGGCAGGGACAGGGTCATGCCCATGGTCAGCCAATTGCCGATGAGATAGCCGAGTTGTTGATCCGGCTCGCGGAAGTTCTCGGTGAAGAAACGTGCGCAGCCATAGCCGGTAAGGAAGATGCCCAGGGTCATGCCGGGACGTTTGAGCGTGCCGAACCGATAGACCGCCAGCAGCATGATGGCGAAGAGCAAGGCGCCGTCGATACCTGCTTGATAAAGCTGACTTGGGTGACGGGCGATCTGAAGCGGGTCACGCGGAAAGACCATGGCCCAGGGCACGTCCGCCGCGCGGCCCCACAATTCACCATTGATGAAGTTGGCAATGCGGCCAAAGAAGTAACCCAGAGGCGCGACTGTCGCGATCAGGTCGCCCAGGGAGTACATGTTGATGCCGCGCGAGCGCGCAAACAGGATGATGGCAACAACAACGCCCGCAAGGCCGCCGTGAAATGCCATGCCACCCTGCCAGACATACAGAATCTCGAGCGGGTTCGAGAGGTAGTAGGGCAGATTGTAAAACAGCACGAAACCGATGCGACCGCCCAGAATGACCCCGAAGGTGGCCCAGACCAGAAAGTCGTCGATGTGGTCCCGGGTGATCGGCGCGTCGGGCTTGGCGTGTTTGCGCTTTGAGGCGGCTGCGGGGTAGGGGTAGCCCTCCCAGAGCCTGGGCGATGACACCATGCGCAATGCGAGCCGCCAGCCGCCGATGATGCCGGCAATGTAAGCCAGGGCGTACCAGCGAATGACCAGCGGGCCGATCTCGAAGAGGACCGGGTCAAACTGCGGATAGGTAATTTCATACATCGAGGAGGCCTTTTGGCGGTGACGTGCTGCAAGCAGGTGTGAAGGCGGAGGGTTCTTCCCAGCGCCGTGTATGTCAAGAAAACTGCGCGTGACATAGCCCCCGCTGCTTCAAAGCTGAACCGGAGGCTGGCTGAACGGCTTTTCATGGTCCATTTGCCGCGCTTGCACCGGATATGGCGCTCGCGCGATAGTGCGGCTCCATGATCGGGCGCGCCCATGAACACGCGCGCAGGAGTTGAGAGCCATGACCCAGTACGAAAACCGCCTTCTTGATGATGTTGCCAAGCTTGTGACCAGTGCTGCCGGTGCGGCGCAAGGGGTGCGGAATGAAGTGGAAACGCTGATTCGTGCGCAGGCGGAGCGAATGGTGGCTGATCTCGACCTCGTGCCGCGTGAAGAATTCGACGTCATGAAAGACGTTGCCGTTGCTGCGCGGACAGAAGCCGAAGGCCTGAAAGCCAGACTGGAGGCCATGGAGGCGCGGTTGGACGCGCTTGAAGCCACCACCTCAAAAGGTTGAGCGCTTTATCGTCTTTCAAGATTCATCAAGTCGTCCTTGCACCGACTCAATCGGCCATGCACGGTGACCATAGTGTGTCGCTTCGCCTCCGGCACAAGATGTGCCTTCGAAGGCATGCAGGGCTGGATGGCGGACGAGATGCTTCAGTGTCACCGGGGGGTGATGCCGGTTAGCTGATCGTTGAGGCCAGCCTGCGTCAGGCCCCCGAAAAACGGGAAGGCCTGCCATGTCGTTGACCACCGCTGATACCGCCACCCTTCTTGAAAACCCGATTGATGTTCTGGAGTCCATCGCGACAAGCCAGAACTGGCCATTTGACCGGTCGGCTGAGGACGAGCTGTCCCTCACTGTCACCGGCTCGTGGTGTGACTACGACCTCTCCTTTACCTGGCGTGACGATCTGAACGGGCTGCACCTTGCGTGCGCGTTCGACCTCAAAATCAAAGGCGGCAAGCTCAACGATGTGCACAGCCTTCTTGCGCGTATCAACGAGCAGATGTGGCTTGGCCATTTCGATATCTGGAAGGAAGAAGGCGTGGTCTTGTTCCGCCACGGCCTGCTTCTGGGTACAGGCGATGCGTCGCCTGAACAATGCGAAATGCTTTTATCGCTGGCGATTGAAGCGTGTGAGCGGTACTACCCGGCATTCCAGTTTGTGCTGTGGGCCGGCCAGTCGGCGGAAGATGCAATGGCTGCCTGCATGTTTGAGACCCAAGGATCCGCCTGACACTTATGACCCATACGCCCGCGTCTTCCTCACAGCTGGTTCTGCCCGGCACTCTTGTTCTGGCCGGCGCGGGCAAAATGGGCGGCGCCATGTTGCGGGGTTGGCTTGATGCCGGCGCGGCGGCTGCTCAGATTGCGGTTGTTGATCCGCAGCCTGCCCCTGACATGCTGGCGCTTGCTGCCGAGCAAGGCTTTTCAATTCATCCTGATGCGTCCGAGCTGAATGACGTCGCCATTGTGGTGCTGGCGGTGAAGCCGCAAATACTTGATGCAGCAGCAACGACCCTTGCGCCCGTGATGGCGTCGAAGCCTTTGGTCGTATCAATTGCGGCGGGCAAAAGCGTAGCGGATATCATTCAGGCCTTAGGCGATTCACCCGTCGTGCGGTCCATGCCCAATACGCCTGCGTCTGTGGGACGCGGCATCACGGCGGCCTATGCAGGTTCAGATGTCAGTAACGAGCAGCGCGATCTTGCGACGGCCCTTCTGAAGGCGGTGGGCGATGTCGTCTGGCTGGACGATGAAGATCTGATGGATGCGGTAACCGCCGTATCCGGCAGTGGTCCGGCGTATGTATTCTGGCTGGCGGAATGCATGGCCGCAGCTGGTCGTGAACTGGGATTGCCGGATGATCTGGCAGATGCCCTGGCCCGCGCCACCGTCAGCGGGGCGGGGGAGTTGATGCATCAGGCTGCTGAACCGGCCTCGACGTTGCGTGAAAACGTCACGTCGCCCGGCGGCACAACGGCGGCAGCACTGGCGGTGTTGATGGCGGATGATGGCCTCAAACCCCTTATGGCCAAGGCTTTGACCGCTGCACGGGACCGCGCACGGGAGCTTTAGGGCTCTTCCCGCGTTCGCCGTAGCGTTGCTGCGTTAGTGGAAGCGTCACCCTTCTTGGCCTATCCTTTGGCCCATGAACGCCAATAGTGAAACAAAGCCGCGCAAAAAGCTGAAAAAGGCCGGGAAAGCCAAGCTTAAGGCACGTCTTGTGGATGCCGCGCTGACGCTGGCTGAAACCAAAGGCTGGCGGGATCTGTCCATGGCAGAGATTGCGGAAGCCGCAGGTGTTCCGCTTGCGGAAGCCCTCAAGGTGACGCCGTCGAAGACCGCCATCCTGAGTGCTTTTTCCCAGAAGATCGACGCAAAGGTTCTCAATGATGTTGAGGATGAAGTCAGCGACGAGCCGGCACGGGATCGTTTGTTTGATGTCTTGATGAGCCGCTACGATCTGCTTTGGCCGTATCGCCCGGCGTTGCGAGCCATTCTCGGTGATCTGCCGACGGATCCCGGCGCGCTTGTTGGCGCCATGTCGCCGGCGCTCGAAAGCGTGCAGTGGATGCTGGAAGCCGCAGACATTGATACCAGCGGGGTGCGTGGTGCCATACGGGTGCGCGCCATCGGCGTGATCTATGCCGCCAATCTTCGTGTCTGGCTCAATGAAGAGAGCCAGGACATGGCCAAGACCATGGCTGATCTTGACCGGCGTTTGCGGCGGGCTGAAAGCCTGATGGAGCAGGCCTCGGGCATGGTGGATAATGTGTCCGGCCTGATGCGCAGCTCATTTGAAGCCCTGTCCGGGCTCGCGTCGCGTCAGTAGGTGACCGGACGCCTAGACGGGCAGTTGAACAAGTGCCCTGAGACCGCCGAGCGGGCTTTCCAGCAACAGAATTTCTCCCCCATGTCCGCGCGCCACGTCACGGGCAATGGCGAGGCCAAGACCTGAGCCTGACCGGTTCTGGTTGCGGGACTCATCCAGACGGTGGAACGGCCGGAAAGCATCTTCCATTTGCTCGGGCGGAATTCCGGGGCCGTCATCATCCACATAGATTTCGACTGAGTGCCCATGTTGGACTGCGCTCAGGCGCACATGGTCGGCATGGCCTGCCGCGTTCTCGACGAGATTTGTAATGCAGCGTTTGAGGGCCGCCGGGCGGGCACGCACATTCAGCGGCCCATCCATATCGAGGGTTACGTTGCCGCCCTTGCGGGCAGCGTTGACGCGAATGTCTTCCAGAAATTCTTCAAGCTCCAACGATCTGGCACTTTCGCCACCCTGACCACGGGCGAAGTCCAGATACTCATCCAGCAAGCGCTGCATCTCGGTGACATCGCGCTCCAGCTCCTTGATCTCCGGGTCATCCCCCATCATGGCCAGCTGCAGCTTGAACCGGGTCAGTGGTGTTTTCAGGTCATGGCTGACACCCGCCAGCATCGACGTGCGCTGCTCAATCTGTCGGGCAAGCCGGTCGCGCATAACAATCAAAGATTGCGCGGCGCGGCGAACTTCGGTTGCGCCGGTGGGTTTGAAGTCCGGCATGTCACGGCCAAGACCAAAGGCTTCTGCCGCATGGGCAAGACGCTGGATGGGCCGCACCTGTCCGCGAAGGAACAGCACTGCAACCAGCAGCAGGATGATCGAGGCTGCGACCATCCAGGAGAGGAAGATGTGGCTATTGGTGGCCGAGACGCGGCTGCGCAGGAACAGGGCGCGCACGACGCCTTCAGGTTTTTGAATGCGAACGTCCACAAACTTTTCGTAGGTGACGGTGTCGATCCAGATGGGTTCGTCAAAGCGCTGCGCCATTTCAGCTTCAAGGCTTTCCTGCAGCATCGGGAAGAGGCCAGGGTCTACTTTTGGCGGCAGGCGCTCGCCGGGCCAGATGAAGACCTGCACTTCCACCGTGCTGCCGATACGCTCTGCAAAGGCTTCGTATCCTCTGGTGCCGGTGAGGTCATCATAGAGGCTCATGATGAGCGCCATGTCGTTGGCGGCCATATAGGCGAGGCCACGCGTCACCTTTTCCCAGTGACGATCGAGAAACACGAAAGTTGCCACGATCTGCAAAAGCAGCATCGGCGCGATCACGATAATGAGCGAGCGTCCGAACAGGCCGCGCGGCGTCAGGTCCTTGATGAGGACGGACGGGTCGATGGCCGCGAGAAACCGTCTCGCAGGCGGGCGGGGTGTCGGGCGGGTTACTGTGGTGTCAGCCATGGCTCTACTCCTGCACAGGCATGCGGCCTGTACTCCAAGTCTAACGGATTGAGGCTCAATCGGGGATAAACATGTATCCGGCCCCGCGGATGGTCCGCAGATAGCGCGGTTCCTTTGGGTCTGGCTCGATTTTGCGGCGCAATCTGTTGATCTGCACATCGACGGCGCGGTCGGAGATGCCAGCGTCACCTCCTGTCAGTTCTTCGCGGGGGAGGGCGCGGCCGGCGGCGCGGGTGAAGAGCTTCATCAGCTCGATTTCACGCGTTGTGAGGCGCACAGGCTTGTCCTCCTTGGAGAGGAGGCCCCGCTCAATGTCGAACGTGAAGCCGCCGAAGGTCACATCCTTTTGCGGTTGGGGGCGTGTGTTCGTCCGCCGCAGGATCGTCTTGACGCGCAGGAGAAGTTCGCGCGGCTCAAAGGGCTTTGGCAGATAGTCGTCCGCTCCGGCTTCAAGACCCTCGATGCGATCTTCTGCTTCGGTGCGTGCGGTGAGCATCAATACCGGTACGTCTGATGTGGTGCGCAGGGACTTGGCGAATGTGATGCCGCTTTCACCGGGCATCATCACATCGAGGATGATGAGATCAAAGGCGAGGCCGTTGAGACGTTCGCGCGCATGGGCGGCGTGTTCTGCTGCCGTGACGCGAAAGCCATTGTCGCTCAGGTACTTTTGCAGCAGCTCTCGAATGCGGCGGTCATCGTCGACAATCAACAGGTGGGGCGCGTCGTCAGCAGGTGCTGAGCCGCGCCGGATGGGAGCGGTGACTTCAGTCATCCCGTGTCACCTCTGGCTTGGCGCTTGGAATATGGTCTGTGCCCGGATGAAGTTCGTTTCGGCTGGCACGGTCCAGCATGGCGGCCATTACGGTGCGCCAAGCAGCTTCGCCTTCCGGGCCGACGGTCGCAAATGCTTTTTCAAGCCGTGTGCGTTGGGGTGCCTGCAGCTTGTGCCACAGGGCTGTGCCCTTGTCGGTCAGGTGCAGATGCCGCTCACGGCGGTCCTGGGCGCCGGTGCGCTGTTCGATCTGGTCGGCTTCCACGAGCTGGCGCAGGACGCGGGCGAGGCTCTGCTTGGTGATCTGCAGGATCGCAAGCAGGCTCTGCACGGTGATGCCAGGGTTGCGCCCGACAAAATGGAGCACCCGGTGATGGGCACGGCCAAAGCCCTGACCTTCCAGAATGGTGTCTGGATCGCCGACAAAGTCGCGATAGGCAAAGAACAAAAGCTCCATAGCCTCGATCAGACGTGCTTCCGCCTGCGCGTCCTCGCCACTTGCCTGTGGAGCATCGTCAAAAGAATTTATGTCAGCCATGTTGACTTATATTGGTTAGATTGTTACTCATGATGCCACATAAACGACAGGATAAGTCGTGATCGGTTCCAAATGCCGGGATTTCTCCCTCGAATCGGGTGAAATTCAGGCTTCCAGCGGTCACGATACGCCTGTCTAAAACAGATTGCGCCCGTAGGGTGCTCACAATTGCCCGCGCTTTGTAACGCGATACTCCGCCCTTATTGCGGCGGAGCCTCTCACCAAAGACGGACAGCTATTTGAGGGAGTGGCCATCATGGCCTCAATACCGTTTGACGACCGGGACGGGTCGATCTGGATGAATGGCAGCCTGCGCCCCTGGCGTGACGCGAACATCCATATCCTTAGCCATGCGCTGCACTACGCCAGCTGCGTGTTTGAAGGGGAGCGGGTGTACTCCGGTGAGATTTTCAAGCTGCGCGAACACACGGACCGGCTGATCGAGTCTGCGCGCATCCTCGGTTTTGAAATTCCTTATACGGCCGATGAGATTGATGCTGCCTGCAAGGAAGCCGTTGCGGCACAGGGTTTCACCGACGGCTATGTGCGCCCGGTTGCGTGGCGTGGCAGCGAGATGATGGGCGTCTCTGCTCAGGAAACGAAAATCAATCTGGCGGTCGCGGTTTGGGAATGGCCCTCATACTTTGACCCCGCAGAACGCCTCAAGGGCATTCGACTGGATATGGCTGAGTATCGCCGTCCAGCGCCCGAAACGGCACCATGCAAGAGCAAGGCTGCAGGTCTCTACATGATCTGCACGATCTCCAAGCATGCCGCCGAAGACAAAGGCTACTCGGACGCCATGATGCTGGACTATCGCGGCTATGTGGCTGAAGCGACGGGTGCCAATGTCTTCTTTGAAAAAGACGGCAAGCTGCACACGCCGACGCCGGACTGTTTCCTGGACGGCATCACCCGCCGCACGGTCATTGATCTGGCGAAGGCGCGGGGCATTGAGATTGTGGAACGTCACATCAAGCCGGAAGAAATGGCTGACTTCAATCAGTGCTTCATTACGGGCACAGCTGCTGAAGTGACGCCGGTTTCGGAGATTGGTGAGTACCGGTTCACGCCCGGTGAGATCACCGAGAACCTGATGAACGACTATATGGCTTTGGTGAACCGCACGGGTGCGGTCGCGGCTGCCGAGTAGAGTTTTTCTATTTTTGCCAGCGCTGGGTGGCTGCGTCATCGCTTGATTTCGCATCCACCCAGTGGCTGCCTTCCGCGTCATGTTCCTTCTTCCAGAACGGCGCGTTGGTTTTCAAAAAATCCATGATGAAGTTCGCAGCGTCGAATGCTGGTTGCCGCGATGCAGACGTTGCAATCACCAGCACAATCGGGTCGCCGGGCGACAGATCACCGAAGCGATGAATGACTTCGATGTCCTGCACCTCAAAGCGCACCCTGGCTTCCGCCTCGATGCGTTCAAGTTCTGCCTGAGCCATGGCCGGGTAGTGCTCAAGCGTCATGGTATGCAGTGACTTGCCGCCGGTGAGTTCGCGGACCTGCCCTACGAATGTGACGCTGGCCCCGATATCTGGCCGTCCGTTGGTCAATGCCATGAGTTCGGCACCGGCATCAAAGGCGTGGGATTGAATGCGCACCGGCATGATGTCAGCCGCCGGTTACAGGGGGGAACAGGGCCACTTCGTCGCCACCCTTGATGGGCGTGTCGGGTGTTGCCTGTTCCTGATTGACGGCAATCTTGATGTCCAGACCGTCAAAGGCTGCGTGCTTCTGGTCGTCGTTGGCAGCAAGGTGCGCCAGCAGATGACCGGCGGTGGTCACACCATCGGGCAGCGCAATGTGCTCTTCCGGGGTGCCGACAGCTTCGCGCAGACGTGCGAAGTACAGGACTGTGACTTCTGCACTCATCTAGGTGTCATCCTTGTCATCGGCTGCAATCACGTGATGCATGCCGGCCCGGAAATAGTCATAGCCCGTATAGAGCGTCAGCATGGCTGCAAGCCACAAGAGGACAATGCCCAGTTCCGAGCTGAACCAGAACAGCTCCCGGCCTTCAGGACCGCACAGCAGGAACGTCACAGCTGTCATCTGAATGGCGGTCTTCCACTTGGCCAGTTGTGTAACCGGCACGCTCACCTGAACCGTTGCCAGAAACTCCCGCAGGCCGGAGACGAGAATCTCGCGCGACAAAATAATGACGGCAGCAAACAGGCTGATGCCGGCAATGGTTTCGTTGGCTGCCAGCAACAACAGTGCAGCGGACACCAGAAGCTTGTCGGCGATCGGGTCCAGCATGGTGCCGAGGCTCGATTGCTGCTGCCAGGCGCGGGCGATGTAGCCGTCGATATAGTCCGTCACACTCGCGGCAATGAAGATGCAGACTGCGATCCATCGGCCCATCTCACCGGAGATGAAGAACGTGGCAACAAGCACCGGCACCAGCGCAATCCGCGCATAGGTGAGGATGTTTGGCAGTGTCCAGGCGACAGAGTCGACGCGTGAAGGTGTGGTGGGGTCACTCGACATGGCGGGATCATATACGAGGCATGCGGCGGCGGGGAGGGGGTGTGCACAACACAGCATCACAAATTTGCACATCGGTTTACAAAGTATGTGCGACGCTGAGAGCCGCTATTTGGCCCCTTCATGGAAGTGGTCATAGATCGAGCGCGCGACGGTGGTCGATATGCCTTCAACAGACTCAAGGTCAGCCAATCCGGCGGCTGCGACAGCTCTGGCAGAGCCGAAATGGTTGAGCAGGGCACGTTTGCGCTTGGGGCCAATGGACGCGATGCCGTCCAGCATCGATTTGCCGATGGCTTTCTTGCGGCGGGCGCGATGAGTGCCGATTGCGAAGCGATGGGCTTCGTCCCGCAGGCGCTGGAGGTAATAGAGCACGGGGCTCTTGGGTTCCATCATGAAGGGCTGCTTGCCAGTCATGAAGAACCGTTCGCGCCCGGCGTCCCTGTCCGGGCCCTTGGCAATGCCGACCAGGGTCACACGGTCGATCCCCAGATCATCAAAAACAGACTGCACGATTGAGAGCTGTCCGGCGCCACCGTCGATCAACACCAGGTCTGGCCAGTCGGGCGGTGGTTCGGTGGTTTCACCATCTTCGGCGTTGTCGATGGCGGCCTGATCCTTGACCAGCCGGGCAAACCGGCGGGTCAGGACTTCGCGCATCATGGCGTAGTCATCGCCTGGCTCGGTGTCAGGGTCCTTGATGTTGAACTTGCGGTACTGATTTTTGCGAAAGCCCTCAGGGCCTGCGACGACCATGCCGCCGACTGCGTTGGTGCCGGAGATATGACTGTTGTCGTAGACCTCGATGCGTTCTGGCGGCGCGTCCATGGCAAATGCTTCGGCCAGACCCGCGTGAAGCTTGGTCTGGGTCGAGGACTCCGCCATGCGGCGGCCAAGGGCCTCGCGGGCATTGTCGAAGGCATATTGCACGAGCTCACGCTTCTCGCCGCGCTGCGGTCTCCCGACGGCAACCTTGCGACCGCGCTTGATAGTCAGCGCATCGGCCAGCAGATCCGCGTTTTCCACGTCAGCATTCAGCAGCACCAGGCGTGGTGCGGGGCGCTCTTCATAGAACTGAGCCAGGAATCCATCGAGGATTTCAGCGGCTTCCATGTCCTTGTCATGCTTGGGGAAGTAGGCGCGATTGCCCCAGTTCTGCCCCGCGCGGAAGAAGAAGACTTGCACACATGCCTGACCGCCTTCGGCGTGGATCGCAAACACGTCGGCCTCTTCAACCGTTTGCGGGTTGATGCCCTGGCGGGATTGAATGTGGCTCAGGGCGCGAAGCCGGTCGCGATAGATGGCGGCCTTCTCGAAATCCAGTTCACTGGAGGCTTGCTCCATGTGCTGTGCCATCCGCTCACGGATTTTCTTGCTCTTGCCGGTGAGGAATGAGTCCGCCTCTCCTACGAGCGCCGCATAGTCCTCGCCGCTGATCTCTCCGGTGCAGGGGGCTGAGCAGCGTTTGATTTGATAGAGCAGGCAGGGCCGGGAGCGGGCTTCATAGACAGTGTCCGAGCAGGACCGCAGAAGAAACGCCTTTTGCAAGGCGTTCAGTGTGCGGTTCACAGCACCTGCGGACGCGAAGGGCCCGAAGTAGTCACCCTTGCGACTGCGTGCGCCGCGATGCTTGAGGATTTGCGGCACGTCATGGTCGCGGGCAATGAGAATGTAGGGAAATGATTTGTCGTCGCGCAGCTGCACGTTGTAGCGCGGGCGCAGCTGCTTGATGAGATTGGCTTCCAGCAGCAGCGCTTCGGTTTCACTTTCCGTCACCACGAATTCCATGGCGGTGGTGGCAGTGATCATCCGGGCGATGCGGTTGGTGTGGCCGATAAGGCGGGTATAGCTGGTCACCCGCTTTTTGAGGCTACGGGCCTTGCCCACATAGAGCACATCCCCATCAGCGCCGAACATGCGATAGACGCCCGGGGCATTGGGCAATCGGGTGACGTAGTCGGCAATCAGGTCCGCGCCGACCAGCGGTGCTGCTTCAGCCTCTTCGCCCTTTTGGGTCTCTTTTTCTGACGCTGTTTGAGGTGTGTCGCTCATGGGTATGAATATGCACCCGCGGGGCTGAAATAGAAGATTGAACCGTGACGAATCTATTTTCATCACCTGTGGATAAGTCTGTTGGAAACCCTGTGGCTCGATTCACCATTGGCCTATAGAGCGCGGAATTTTGCCATGCCTGCCCAAAATTCGTCTTGCGTCTAAGTTGTTGAAATTATGGGCACAATCTCAGTGTTCAGCAGCTACCCACTGTTGTTTCCTCAACTGAAGGAATCGCAGAATTCCGCCATATACGCACCTTGTGCGCATGTGCAAAACGACGTCTTTGTCACCCATGTGACAGTTCAGCTGTCACCGGCTTATCAGGGCAGCGCGATTACCTGGAAACACTCAGTTTAGTTCTGGGGCAGAGGGCGCATGCGTTCGATTTCGATTCCCACGCTATGGGCTTCCTCGATAGCGTCCAGCTTCTCAATGCGGACCCGTGCTGCGAGCACCCGTTCGTCTGTGAAGCAGTCCTCGGCAATGCTTTCAGCCAGGGTTTCCACCAGGCGGACATGGCCCTGAGCGACCAGATCCTTGATGTTGTTCACGACACGCTCGTAGCAGACCACATTAGCCAGACTGTCGTTCAGGGTCTCTTCGCCTTCGGTTACCGTCAGGTCGACATTGACGATAATTGGCTGGGCGCGGCCTTCTTCATGACGATGAACGCCGATATGGGCATCGAGCCGGAGGTCACGCACGAATACGTGGCGGGTCAGCCGTGCTGCATCTGCAATGCGCAGGGGAGTTACGTTACCTGAGGTCTCAGTCGCCAACTTGGTCATGGGTGACTATTCCTTGCCTGTCGCGTCGGGGGTTTCCCACGCGAGGTGCTGTCCACCGTCGAGAGCCAGCATTTGCCCGGTCAGAGAGGGTGTTTCAAGGATAAAGCGCACCGCGCGCTGAAACTCAGCTATGTCCGGACCTCGTTCGAGCGGTACCGCAGATGCCTGCGCGGCAAAATCCTCAGGGGTTTGGCGGTCATTTCCCATGGTCGGGCCTGGGCCAATGCCATTTACGCGAATGCGGGGCGCAAGGGACTGGGCAAGGGTCTGTGTCACGGTCCACAGGGCTGACTTTGACGTGGTGTAGGACAGGAAGCGCGGGTTAAGCCGCCAGACACGCTGGTCGATCAGGTTGATGATGTTGCCGTCCACACCATCCGGCAGCTGTTTTGCAAAAGTGCTGGCAAGCAGCACAGGCGCCCGCAGATTGACCGCCATATGGGCATCGAAGCTGTCGCTTGAGACTGTTTGGGCGTCGTCATCCTCAAACAGGGAGGCGCTGTTGATCAGCAGGTCGGCCGGACCTAGATCCTTGTGCACGGCGGACATGATGGTGTCGGCTACATGCGGACTTGCCAGATCGCACTGGACAGTCGTCGCCTTGCCGCCGCTGGCATTGATCTCGTCGGCCAGAGCCTGCGCATCATCGCTGGACGCGCCATAGTGAATGGCGACGGCCCATCCGACTTCCGCAAGGCCCTGCACCAGCGCCTTGCCGATGCGTTTGGCGCCGCCTGTAATGATCGCTGTTCGCGGTGCGGTCTGGGCCATCAGGAAATGTGGAACACTGTGAAGATGAAGCCGACATAGAGCGCTGTGAAGATTGCACCGGCCAGCCGTGTGATGGTTGCGCGCATGAAGGCGAAGGGTACGACCAGCAGGGCTGACGCCAGCATGACCCAGAGGTCAAACTTGAGGAACTCATCGGGGACCGGCAGCGGCACCACCATGGCGGTGATGCCGCCAATGGCCAGAATGTTGAACAGGTTCGAGCCGATGACATTGCCCACGGCCACGTCTGCCTGCTTGCGGAAGGCCGCGACGAGGGTAGTGGCAAGCTCCGGCAATGATGTGCCGATGGAAATAACCGTCAGGCCGATGGTTGCCTCAGAGACGCCAAAGCGGCGGGCAATCTCTGTTGCGCCTTCCACCACAAGCTCAGCGCCCAGGGGCAGGCCAAGCAGGCCGATCAGCATGAAGGCTGCAATCGCCCATCCGCGCTCGGGCAGGCCGGAGATGTCTTCCAGCTCGTCGTCGAGGCTGTCATCGGGGGACATTTTGGCGCGGTAGCCGGAGTAACCGAGGAAGGCGAGAACCAGCAGGAACAGGATGAACCCATCAAAGAAGGTCAGCATGCCGGTGAAACACATGGCCACGAAGATCATCGTGGAGCCGACCATCATGGAGGTATTACGGCGGATCGACGCCTGATTGCAGACCGTGGGGTAGATGATGGCCGGAATGCCGAGCACCAGCAGCACATTGGCCACGTTGGAGCCGACAATGTTGCCCAGGGAGATGCCCGGCGCGCCTTCGAGCGCTGCCTTGAGGGACACCATGAGTTCAGGTGCCGACGTACCGAAGGCCACCACCGTGAGACCGATCACCAGCGGATGCAGCCCGAAGCGGCTGGCCAGCGCCACGGCACCGCGCACAAGCAGGTCACCGCAGAACAGCAGAATGATTAGGCCACCGGCGAGGGCGAGATACATCATGGAGTGATCTGTCGTCCCGCCAGCTACAGCGTTGCAGCGCCTGCTGCCAGAGGCAGGGCGTCAGCGCTTGATGAGTGGTCTGTGCTGGTCACGGAGATCCTGTTTCCTGCCCCAAAATTCGTCAGCGTAGGTCTTGTTGCCTACGAATTGCCCACCCGTTCATCCGGCTGTGGCATCTGACTCCAGATTATTCTCTTTTTCTGCTGCGATTCACGGCCCCCCGCCATATCCGCGCAGTATTCCTTTGATATATATGGGCAGGCGGCGCGTTGCAAAGACACTGATTTGTTAAAAGGCGGTCATAGACTTGGAACCCGATACAATCGCGGAAGTTGCCCGTCAGGCAGCTCAGATGGCAACCGGTGCATCCGGTGCGGGTCATGATGACCATGGGGGCGGCCATGTGGCCATTCCCTATATCCGCGAGATCATCGTTTTTCTGGTTGCCAGTGTGCTTTTGGTGCCGCTGTTCAAGTGGTTCAAGGCCAGCCCGGTGCTGGGCTATCTGTTTGTCGGCGCGGTGATTGGTCCTTTCGGGCTTGCCATCATTGATGATGTTCAGGGTGTCTCGGCCATGGCCGAACTGGGCGTCGTCTTCCTTTTGTTCATGATCGGGCTCGAACTCTCTGTCGAGCGGCTCAAGGCCATGCGGACCATGGTGTTCGGCCTGGGCTTTGCGCAGGTGCTGGTGTCCGGGGCGGTTATTGCCGGGGCGGCCCTGTGGTGGGGCAACTCGGTGCAGGCCTCCATCATCATCGGCTTGTGTCTGGCGCTGTCGTCCACAGCAGTCATTATGCAGCTGCTGATGGAGCGCGGGGAATTCGCCTCGCGCATGGGGCGTACGAGCTTTGCCATCCTGCTGGCGCAGGACCTGGCCGTGGTGCCGCTGCTCATGCTGGTGACGATCTTTGCCGCCGGTGAGAACGGCCATGTGGCGGAGCTGGTGGGCACGGCGCTGCTGCGGGCGGTCATCGCGGTCCTTCTCATCATCTTTGTCGGCCGCTGGCTGGTGCGGCATCTCTATCGCATGGTCACCTGGACCCAGAGCCCGGAACTGTTCATGGCGCTGACCCTGCTGGCCGTGCTGGGCACCGCCTGGTTCACCGGCTATGCGGGCCTTTCCATGGCGCTGGGGGCGTTCCTCGCCGGGCTGCTGCTGTCAGAGACCGAGTTCCGCCACCAGGTCGAGACCGATATCGAGCCGTTCAAGGGGCTGTTGCTCGGCCTGTTCTTCATCTCCATCGGCATGGGCATCGACTTTGGCGTGCTGGCCAGCGAATGGTCGAACGTGCTGATCGGTGTCGTCGGCCTGATCGTGCTCAAGGCGACCATTCTGATCGGCCTCGTCCGCGCCTTCGGCCTGCCGCTGACGACCTCCCTGCGCACTGGTCTCATTCTGTCGGCGGGCGGCGAGTTCGCCTTTGTGGGTGTCACCGCCGCCATGGGCTCCGACATCATTTCCGAGCCGGTGGCCCAATACATGCTCATCGTGGCCGCCGTCTCCATGGCGCTGACGCCGTTCCTGGCGGACTTCGGCGCGCTCCTCAAGCGGCTGATTGATGACCGTATGGGCGCTGAACCCATTCAGGCATCTGAAGATGAAGCCCGCGGCCTTGATGGCCATGTGATCATCGCCGGCTATGGCCGCGTCGGGCAGACCGTCGCCAAGATGCTGGGCGACCTCAAGCACCCCTATATGGCGCTTGATCTCAACGTCCCGCGCACCCGCGACTGCCGGTCCAAGGGCGAGCCCGTCTATTATGGCGACGCCGCCAAGACGGACGTGCTCGAGCGTGTCGGCGCTGACCATGCGGGCGCCGTCGTCATCACGCTGGACAATTTCGCCGCCGCATCGCGCGCCGTGGAAGCCATCCGCGACCGCTGGCCGGCCATTCCCATCTTCGTGCGCGCCTGGGACATGTCGCACTCGGACGAACTGTTCAAACTCGGCGCCACCGGCGTTGTGCCGGAGACCCTGGAAAGCTCCCTGCAGCTTGCCGGTCAGGTGCTGGAAAGCCTCGGCACGCCACGCGAAGCCGTGGGCGACATCATCATGCGCATCCGCGAGCGGGACTATGTGGGCCTCGAAGCCCCGGGATCAGACGACGCCAAGCCCATCCCTGTTCATCCGGATGCGGACGATAAGCCCGGCAAGGCGGCGGCTGAATAACCGTCCCTTTCCGTTCCTCTCCCCCGTATCCCCGGACTTGATCCGGGGTCCACTCTCATTCCCGCTTGCCGCAGGGCCTGAAGCGTATTCGCAGCGCCCGCTGTACATCATGCTCTGAGGGTGTGCCCGCAGCGCTGCGAGTAGGCCCCGGATCACGTCCGGGGACACGGAATATGCGCCCGGCCAGCACCAAACGCCCCGCGCTCAAAAGGGAGCGCGAGAGGAGCGATGGCCAAGCGCTCCGACAAACAAAAGAGAGGGAGCGGGACGTGCTGCCTTGCTCCTTCAGGCGGCGCCCTTGATGAGCGTGCCTGGGAGGAGCGTGCCCTTGCGGGAGGCAGCGATCCAAAATGTCGACGTGAAGTGCCGCCTTGCAGCACGTCCCGCACGGAATGCGCTTCGGCTCCGGCAGAAACCCATGAGGGCAGGGCGTTACCCTGCAACTGATCCCATGGCGGCCATGCTTCCGATGCCACGTGCTGTGGAACGTGCACGCTGGGGGCCCTGATCCCGCCTCCTAGGCTAAGGGGACGCCCTTTCGACACCGGGTCTCGTCTTATCTTATGCGCCTGGCCGCGCCGTCACCGCCCCTGTGGCGCTGGCACCCGTTACTCGCCAGCTGCCGCGGGACGGCTGTCCGCGCCCCGTTCCTAAGGCACTTTCAGACCCGCCCCTTCCGGGACATCCGCCCTCCCCACCAAGCCCGGTCGGCCCGGGATGCCCTCAGTGAGAAGGTCCGGACAGGATACGGGCGGTCAGACGGGGCGGGGATAAGTTTTTTGTCAGGATTTTGAAATGACTTCAGCCCGGTCATAGTGCCGGTCTTCACGGTAGATAATTACGTAACCGGGTAGTGCCGTCGCTTGCCAGCCAGAAGGCAGCTTTGAAAGCGCTTGTTCAACAATCAAGCGGCAGCTTGTGGTGCCTGCGCTGGGGTCCAAGGTCGCTTGTTGGAGTTCAGAGTGTGCGGCCCGTCCACCTTCTTGTGTCTCATACCGCAGGACATAGGGCAAAGCCAGTCGTAACCTACTAAGAGCATCCTCAACCGAACCACCTGGCTCCAATTCAAAATCAATTTCTTCGTCAATATTAATTGGGAATTGCCAGTCGTAATGGTTGTCTTTCACGGCGGATGTATCACGTCGGCGTCCTGGGTCATTTGATCCAAACCCGCTGCCATTCCACGCCACGTTTCTCGTACCCCCGTAGTGCCTTATTAGGTCACTTTCCAAATCCATGGCCGTAAAAACGAACACTCGGATTGCCTTAAATGAAACGCGGCTCGGCGTGAGATTTCGCCTGTGTAGGATTTTCTTGGCGTGTCGGGCGAGTCGCCTGTTCAACCCAGCATCTGCATCAGTTTTGCCGATGTAGACGAGTTGGTTGTCCAGAAAGAGTTGATAAACGCCTTGCTCATTTGGAACATCAGCGACGGTCTCTGAGAGCAACGGCCCGCCATCCATTTCTTCGAACGAGTTTACAAGCCGCTCTAGAAGTGCCTCAGGTAAATCAAACTCGAACTCTTTGTAGTGGGTCATTGTGAACTGCGCGCTTTGAGCGATTTCGCCACATGCCTCGCAACAACATGTGCCAGTTCCACAGGAACGGCATTTCCGAGTTGTCTCATTACCTCGCTCCATGCTCCGTGGAACACAAACTCGTCGGGAAATGTTTGCAGGCGCGCACTCTCTCTGACCGTAAAGTAACGAACAGTCCCGTTGCGACGCGCTAGCATGTTCTCTCCGCCAGGAACACCATGCACACCGGCTTTTAGTGTCTTTGCAGGAAGATCTAGCGGGCTACCGGTGTGTCCTGGGTAGGACTTCGCTCCGGGCTGAAATTTGTGATCGGCAAAACCCTGACTTTGCGACGGATCAGCAATAGGCTCTTCTAGTCCGACTAGAGCATCTCTGACGGTCCGCCATGGTTTTGATTTCGGTGCCTTGTCAATTCTATCCGCCCGCTTGGCAAACTGCCGAGCCATTTGCCTGTCTTTTGACGCGACTTGGTGTTTCTCCCAGTACTCACCAGTTTTCTGCTGCCAAAGCAGAGAATCTATGGAGTGTGTGGGGGCCGGAAAACTCCATGTAACATTTAAGTCCGCTCGGAATCCTACGATAACTACTCGTTCACGCCGTTGCGGCACTCCATAGTCTGCGGCATTCAGCACACGTGGCAGCAGATTATAGACCAAGTCTTCATCATGGTGAGGGCTGGATGAGTGGTGCTGCTCGAGGCGGCGCATATGATCAGACCAAGCTTCGCCATTTGCCTGTTCTATCATTGGATATCGAAGTTGATGCTGAATGTACGAGAAATACTCGTTGAAGGTTGCCCTTGTTAGGCCTTTTACATTTTCGAAGATAAACGCCTTCGGCTTGATTTCTCTGACTGCACGTACGGCTTCGGTCCACATATCCCGTTGGTCCGCATCGGCCTGATGTCTGCCTGCAAGCGAGAAAGGTTGGCATGGCGGTCCGCCGCTGACCAGATCGGCTTTGGACTCGAAATCCCGAAAATCGAGCACGCGAACATCGCTCTCAATAGGTTCGGGCCATTTACGTACCGAACCAATGCCCGCATTTATGTTTTCCCGAATCGTGTCGCAGCACCAACGATCCCTTTCGACTATTCCAATCGGGCGGAAGCCTGCCTTGCTGATGCCAAGTTCTAAGCCTCCCGCTCCTGCGAACAATTCGACTGAATGCATCATTCATCCCCTAGAAACAAACTGATTTGTTCTCTTTATGTTCACTATCGCTTACCTAGGGCATTCGGACAATCGCAAATTGTCCATCTGTTCACGTTATGCAATTTGCCTTTGTGTTTTCGTAACCGATTCGTGTTGGGTATTGGACTACTAAGTCGTTTTTGTATCGTTTTACCCATGCAGCGGGACCACTACCGCCCCCGCCGCCCACGCTTCTGCCGCGGCTTGGGCCGCTCAGGTTCACCCTGCATCCGCTTGATCTCGTCGGGGCGCACCATCGGATCATTGGCAATTGCTAGCTCCGTTTCCTGAAGCTTCTTCAGCTCATCGCGCAGTCTCGCGGCTTCCTCGAATTCGAGGTCGGCGGCGGCGTCTTTCATGCGGCGTTCGAGGTCTTCCATGTGGGCCTTGAGGTTGTGGCCGGCCAGCAGGACGGTTTCGCCGTCCTTGCCCGTCGCGCCTTCGACGCGCACATGGTCGCGTTCGTACATGCTGTCGAGCACGTCGGAGATGTTGGCCTTCACGCTTTGCGGGGTGATGCCGTGTTCTTCGTTGTAGGCCATCTGCTTCTTGCGGCGGCGTTCGGTTTCAGCCAAAGCGCGTTCCAGCGAGCCCGTAATTGTGTCCGCATACAGAATAACCCGGCCGTCGACGTTACGCGCGGCACGGCCGATGGTCTGGACCAGCGAGGTCTCTGACCTGAGGAAGCCTTCCTTGTCGGCGTCGAGAATGGCGACAAGGGCGCATTCGGGAATGTCGAGGCCTTCGCGCAGCAGGTTGATGCCCACCAGCACATCAAACGTGCCAAGGCGCAGGTCGCGGATGATCTCGATGCGCTCCAGCGTGTCGATGTCCGAGTGCATGTAGCGCACGCGCACGCCCTGCTCGTGCATGTATTCGGTCAGGTCCTCGGCCATGCGCTTGGTGAGCACGGTCACCAGCGAGCGGTAGCCCTCCTTGGCGACGTCCTTCACCTCGGCAATCAGGTCTTCCACCTGGGTTTCCACGGGGCGAATTTCCGTCACCGGGTCGATGAGGCCGGTGGGGCGGATCACCTGTTCGGTGAAGACGCCGCCGGTCTGGTCCAGCTCCCATTGCGCCGGGGTGGCGGAGACGAACACGGTCTGCGGCCGCATGGCGTCCCACTCCTCAAACCGCATGGGGCGGTTGTCGACGCAGGAGGGCAGGCGGAAGCCATATTCCGCCAGGGTGGATTTTCGGCGGTAGTCGCCTCTGAACATGCCGCCGATCTGCGGCACGGTCTGGTGGCTTTCGTCGACGAAGACGAGGGCGTTGTCGGGGACATATTCAAACAGCGTGGGCGGCGGCTCGCCGGGTTTGCGGCCGGTCAGCCAGCGCGAATAGTTTTCAATGCCGGCGCACGAGCCCGTGGCCTGCATCATCTCCAGGTCAAACTGGGTGCGCTGCTCGATGCGTTGCGCTTCCAGCAGCTTGCCCTGCGCGGTGAGTTCCGCCAGCCGGGCTTTGAGCTCGCCTTTGATGCCTTCAATGGCACGGGTGAGGGTGGGGCGCGGGGTCACGTAGTGGGAGTTGGCGTAGACCTTCACATAGTCGAGCTTGGCGGACTTCTGGCCGGTGAGCGGGTCAAACTCGGTGATCTCTTCAATCTCGTCGCCAAACAGGGAGACGCGCCAGGCGCGGTCCTCATAGTGGGCCGGGAAGATTTCCACCGTGTCGCCGCGCACCCTGAAGGTGCCGCGCTGGAACGCCGTGTCGTTGCGCTTGTACTGGATGGCCACCAGATCGGCGAGGATCTGGTTGCGGTCGATGCGCTGACCTTTCTTGAGGTCGAACGTCATGGACGTATAGGTCTCGACCGAGCCGATGCCGTAGATGCAGGAGACCGACGCGACGATGATGACGTCGTCGCGCTCCAGCAGGGCGCGGGTGGCCGAGTGGCGCATCCGATCGATCTGTTCGTTTACGGAGCTTTCCTTCTCGATGAAGGTATCCGTGCGCGGGATATAGGCCTCCGGCATGTAGTAGTCGTAGTAGGAGACGAAATACTCGACCGCATTGTCCGGGAAGAAGTTCTTGAACTCGCTGTAGAGCTGGGCCGCCAGGGTTTTGTTGTGGGCCAGTACCACAGCGGGGCGCTGGGTCGCCTCGATGACCTTGGCCATGGTGTAGGTCTTGCCGGAGCCGGTGACGCCAAGCAGCACCTGATCGCGCTCATTGGTCTCGACGCCTTCCACCAGATCCTTGATGGCGGTGGGCTGGTCGCCCGCGGGCTCGTAGTCCGAGGCCACCTTGAAGCGGACATTGGGTAGCAGCTTGTCCGGCCGCTCGGGACGGTGCGCCTCAAACGGCACATCAGGCAGGTAGCGCAGGCCGGCACCCGAGCCATCCAGCTTGAAGGCTTCCTTGGGGTCCACCTCGGCCGCAGGCACGAACGACGCGCCCGGTGCTTCTGCCAGACCAGCCGGGGCAGATGGCATCTGGTCCGCGGGCAGCGGATAAGCGTCATCCTTCAGCGGGACTTTATTGTCCCGCGTCGCAGATTTCGGCGCGGTCTTGGTCCGCGTCTTCCGCTTCGGTTTTGCTTCTGATTTGGAGGGAGTCGACATGAGAACGAATATGGTACGCAGGCCCCCATTTTGAAAGGGCCAATGGGTCCCGTTTTGCTCTCTCCTGACATGCGCGGCCTTCACCTGTGCGGATTGGGCACGGTCCCTTCAGACCTGAGAACAATTATCATGTGTCCATGAACAGGAGACAGTTTTTGCTGGGGTCCGGGGCGGTTGGCGCTGCCGGGCTGACGCTGGCCGCGGGCGGGACGCAGTTTCTGGCGGCGGAACGCGGGCCGATCTCGCTGCGGTCGCGGATGACCAGCCATGTGTTCAACCGGCCGGGCGTTGGCGCGTTCGAGACCGAGGGCCTGATCAGTCTGGCGGACAATGCGCCGCCGCCGGTTGTGCGCCTCACCCAGGGCGAGCGTGCTGTCATCCACATGACCAACGGGCTGGAGGACTACACCACCATGCACTGGCACGGCATTCGCCTGCCCAATGCCATGGATGGCGTGCCCTATCTGACCCAGTTCCCCATCGGGCAGGACGAGACGTTTGAGTACGCCTACACGCCGCCCGACGCCGGCACCTACTGGTATCACCCCCATTGCATGACCATGAACCAGATGGCGCTGGGGCTGACCGGCCTTCTCATTGTCGAAGAGCCGGAAGATGCGGGGTTTGATCTCGACGTGCCGTTGAACCTGAAGGATTTCCGGCTCGACGCTGAAGGTCAGCTGCGGCCCTTCTTCACGCCGCGCGGGGCTGCGCGCGGTGGCACCCTTGGCAATGTCTCCACCACGAACTGGTCGGTGGAGCCCATCTATGACGTGCCCAGCGGCGGGCTTGTTCGTCTGCGGTTTGCCGCAACGGACACGACGCGGATCTACAAGCTGGCGTTCCCGGATGTGCCCGGCAGGATCATCGCGTGGGACGGCCATCCGGTGGAGGAAGACATTGCGTGGCCGATGGCAGACAAGCCGCTCTGGCTTGGGCCGGGCCAGCGGATGGATGTGGCGCTTCGAGTGCCGGACAGTGAGGGCAGCGAGGTCTCGTTCACCGGGCAGTTCGGCACATCGCAGCGGACCGTCGTCACGCTTCGGGCGTCCGGGGCCTCCCGTCGCCGCGATCTCGCCGAGCTGAAACCGCTGCCGCGCAACCCCATCGCCGAGCCGGACGTGGCCAATGCAGAAATCCGCCAGCTGGTGTTCGGCTGGACGTCGGACGGCAAGGGCTCCAACAACGGGCTGTGCGGCAGTTATGGCTATACGTTCTGGTCGATCGATCGCAGCCCGTGGCCCGGTGATGCGGTGGAGGGCGTCGGCCCGCTGGCAACGCTGGAGCTGGGCAAGAGCTACATTCTTCGGCTGAAGAACGAGTCACCCAACCTGCATCCCATTCATCTGCACGGTCTGGTGTTCAAGCCGCTGCGATCAAACCAGCGGCAGCTGCCGGGCAACTACACGGACACGATCCTGTTGATGAAAAACGAGGTCGTGGACATTGCTCTCAAGGCGGACAATCCGGGCGACTGGGCGTTTCATTGTCATGTGATCGAGCATCAAAAGACCGGTCTGGCGGGGTATATTCGCGTGGCCTGACCGGGTTGGCAGGCCCGTGGTACCAAGTGATACAAATTGCGACTCCTTCCAAGGCGGTTTTCATCGCAGTGTGAGGGCTGCGGACCATCCGGAGGGCCTGATGAACGAAGCCGAGATTGTCACCATCACCACCTACATGCAGGAGCTGATCCTGCTGGCGCTGACCACGGCCACGGGCTTTGTCCTCGCCTATCTGGGCGGGCTCTACTATTTCCTGCGCCATGCGCCGATGCCGATGAAGGCGGGAGCCTTTGCTGCCTTCTTTGCTATCTTCACGGTACTGATCGTCAATGCCGGTGAGTTCTACATCATTGCTGAAGCAGGGCGTCAGTCCCTGGACATGATGCGTGCTGCGGGAACGGACCTATCCCTGCTGGGCCTGAGTCTGGCTCATCCGCACACTGGTGCTGCCATTGATGACTTCATGCAATATGTCGTTCTGGGCCTTGCTGCGGTCACGATCCTGCTGCTCGCCTTCCTGACATTTGTCTATGACTGGTCTGATTTCGACTAGGCAGACATTTTTTTGCACTTTTTTCGGTGTTTGCGGTGGCCATGAAAAAGGTCCGTAAACGGCGGAATGGCAACGACATCAAATCAATGAGGTTTTGTCAGAATAACGCTGGTTGCAGCGCTTCTACTTATGCGTGTTTTTCGGTTGTCTCGTTGTTAACCGGGCCGGTCAAACACTCCCTCAATCAAAGGCTTAAGGGGGTTTTGAAAAATGTCGGGACAGAACAAAAGCACGCAAACGCGCGAGGCGCGGCTTGAATTCATCGGACTTGCACCGGAGCACGGCGAGGCGCTTGAGGTCCTCTGGCCCTCTCTTGAAGGAGAGTTGGCGCCATTGCTGGATCGTTTCTACGAGCACCTGCTGAAATATGAAGAATTGAAACCGCTGCTCGGGGGGCTAGACAAGGTTGCAGCCCTCAAGGCGGCGCAGGCCTCTCACTGGGAGCGTCTGTTCAAGGGTGACTTTGGTGTCGATTATTTCGAACGCGCCGTCACCATTGGCAATGCGCATCAGCGGATCAATCTGGAACCCCGCTGGTATGTGAGCGCCTATGCGATCGTTCTTGGGGACCTTCTGGCGATCGTCCGCAAGGCCACCAAGCGCAAGTCTGTGGACCTGACAGTTGAAGCCGTCACCAAGGCGGTGATGCTGGACATGGAGCTCGCCGTATCCGTTTACATTGAAGCCGGTGACCGCGTCTTGCAGGAGCGGCTGTCGTCTCTGGCTGATGGGCTCGACAAGGATGTGGCCGGGGCGGTCGAGACTGTTGTGGGGCAGGTCGATGACATCGACACTGCCTCCGGCGAGCTTGGCCATGCGGCGACGAAGATTGAAGGTGCGTCGTCATCCGTTGCCAGTGCTTCTGAAGAAGCCTCTGCCAGCATCGGAACGGTGGCTGCTGCAAGTGAGGAACTTGCAACCAGCGTTCAGGAAGTTGGCCGTCAGATGAGCGAAACACATCAGGCGGTTCAGCGTGTGACGGACGAAGCCAGCCATATTGGTGAGGCCATGAGCGGTCTGAGCACCGAGGTGCAGCAGATCGGCAAAATCGTCGATCTCATCCGGGACGTTGCAGACCAGACAAACCTGCTGGCGCTCAACGCCACCATCGAGGCGGCGCGCGCCGGAGAAGCTGGCAAGGGTTTTGCGGTTGTTGCGTCCGAGGTAAAGGCGCTTGCGTCTCAGACTGGAAAAGCCACCCAGGAAATCTCTGATCAGGTTACCCGTGTTCAGCAGCAAACCGCTGGCGCATCAGAGGGTATTACGCGCATCACCAATGTCATCAGCCAGCTGGAAGAGATTGCCCAGCAGGTGGAATCAGCGATTGGCGAGCAGGGTGCCGCCACCAACGAGATTGCCGGCAGTGTTCAGCAGACGGCCACCGGCACCAAGGAAGTGTCCGGCAGTATCGCAAATGTGGCTGCTGAAATCACCGCGATGAGCGCCATGGCCACCCGGCTTCAGGAAGTGTCGTCGGGACTGCGCGGCGCCACCACCCAGTTGCGCGACCGGGTCCAGACCACCGTTGAGGATCTGCGCCAGGGTGATCAGGAGACGCGTCAGGCCAGCTAAGCCTCGCGCCAACTCCAGAAACAAGAACGCCCGCTCGTTGCAAAACGGGCGGGCTTATTTGTGAGACGTTCCTTGGGTTGTGATTTGGGCAACGCGGTGCACAGGACAAATGCCAGCAATCTCCTCTGATCAACTTGAGGTCCGGTAAAGTACAAAAACAACTTCAACCTCATGCACTTTCGGGTAATGCTGCGCCGATGAGTGACTCGGGGGATCCATCTGAAACACAGCAGCCGATTGCCGCGCCGGAGGCGATGGCGGCCTTTGTTGAGAAGTGGCAGAAGTCCGGTGGTTCCGAACGGTCGAATTACCAGCTCTTTCTAAGTGAACTCGCACGCCTGCTCGACGAGCCGGAGCCTGACCCGTCGCAGGAAGAAAATCGGCACAACGACTATGTGTTTGAGCGATCTGTCGCGTTCAAACACCCTGACGGCTCCAGCACCACCGGGTTCATCGACCTGTACAAACGCGGCAGCTTCGTTCTGGAAGCCAAGCAGAGCTCCAGTAAAGCCCGCTCGAAGTTTGTCGAGACGGAGACGCTGCCGGGGTTTGACCTGGCCGGGGACGCGGTCAAGGGCGGAACGGCCCGGCGCGGCACCAAGGGCTGGGACAAGGCGATGCGTAACGCGCGCGGGCAGGCGGAGGACTACGCCCGCGCCCTGCCGACGGATCATGGCTGGCCACCGTTTCTTGTGGTGGTCGATGTCGGCCACTGCATTGAGCTTTTTGCCGACTTCTCGCAGCAGGGAAAAAACTACGCGCAGTTTCCTGATCGCCAGTCTTACCGCATCTATCTGGACGATCTGCTCGAGCCGGAGGTGCAGCACCGGCTGAAGGCGGTGTGGTCGGACCCGCTGTCGCTTGATCCCACACGCATCTCAGCGGAGGTCACGCGGGACATTGCGGAGCGCCTGGCGAAGGTAGCGCGCGAGCTTGAAGGCAAGGGTCATCAACCCGAAGCGGTGGCCGAGTATCTCATGCGCTGCCTCTTCACGATGTTTGCAGAAGACGTGAAGCTGCTGCCGGAAGGCGCCTTCACACAGCTTCTCGCGGACCACAAGGAAGACCCCAAGCGCTTCCGCCTGATGCTGGAAGACCTCTGGGAGAAGATGAACACCGGCGGCTTCTACTCCGGCTTTGGCGAAGTGCTGCGGCAGTTTAATGGCGGGCTGTTCGAGAGCCCAACGTCACTGGAACTGGACGGCAGCCAGATTCACGAATTGTGGGTTGCCGCCCGCAAGGACTGGCGCGATGTGGAGCCGGCCATCTTCGGCACATTGCTGGAGCGCGCGCTGGACAAACGCGACCGCCACAAGCTCGGCGCTCATTACACGCCGCGCGCCTATGTGGAGCGGCTGGTGATCCCGACGATCATTGATCCGCTGACGGAGGACTGGCGGGCCGTGCAGGTGGAAGCGCAAAAGCTCATCGACGCCAGGAAGCATGATGACGCGCGCGATGTTGTGCGGGCCTTCCACCTGTCGCTGACGGACACAAAGGTACTGGACCCGGCCTGCGGCACCGGCAACTTCCTCTATGTGGCCATGGAGCTGATGAAGCGCCTGGAGGGGGAGGTGCTGGAAACCCTCGCCGAACTGGGCGAGACGGATTATCTCGCCGGGCTGTCCAGCCACACGGTGGACCCGCACCAGTTCCTCGGCCTTGAGATCAATCCGCGCGCGGTCGCCATTGCGGAGCTGGTGCTGTGGATCGGCTTCATCAAATGGCAGATCAGGACATCCGGCCGCGCCGCCATCGACGAACCGGTGCTCAAGGCGTTCCACAACATCAAGAACCAGGACGCGGTGCTGGCCTACGACAAGCAGGAGCTGTTGCGCGGCGACGACGGCAAGCCCGTCACCCGCTGGGACGGCCACACCATGAAGCTGCACCCCGTCACCGGCGAGGAAGTGCCGGACGAAGCAGCGCGCATGGAGCTTTATACCTATGAAAACCCCCGGCCCGCCACATGGCCGGACGCGGATTTCATCGTCGGCAACCCGCCCTTTACCGGTGGCAAGGACATGCGGGCGGAACTGGGCGACGGCTATGCGGAGGCCTGCTGGAAGGCGCGCAAGCACATTCCCGGTGGTGCCGACTTTGTCATGCATTTCTGGGACAAGGCGGCGGAGCTTGTACGGCCGGGCGCAGGAAAAAAGGGCAAGCCGCGCCGCTTCGGCCTCATCACCACTAACTCCATCACCCAGACATTTTCCCGCCGGGTGATCGAGCACCATATGGGGCAGAAAAAACCTATCGGCCTGCTGATGGCGATCCCGGATCACCCGTGGCTCAAGAGTGCCGATAAGGCAGCGGTGCGCATTGCCATGACGGTTGGTGTACCTGGTGCAGTCGTTGGGCAGTTGAAGACTGTGGTGAGGGAGGCTGATCTAAATACGGATCAGCCAGTTGTGGAGCTAACCACACGTGTTGGGTCGATAAGGCCGAACCTCAAGCTGGGCGCCGACTTGGCGAAGGCCTTACCGCTCATTGCTAACTCAGGCTTGGCTGGCCGCGGCGTGGTTTTGCACGGTGCAGGCTTCATATTGACCAACAGTGAGGCGCATAGCCTCATTGAAAAAGAAAAACTCAAGGGCGGTTCCATAGTGCGTCCGTACAGGAACGGACGTGACCTAATGCAATTGCCCAGAGGCGTGCATGCGATCGATCTATTTGGCATGATCGAAACCGAAGTTCGCGAGCAATTTCCGTCAGTCTATCAACACATTCTCACGAGAGTTAAACCGGAGCGTGAGCAGAACAATAGGGAGTATCGCAGAAAGAACTGGTGGTTGTTTGGCGAGAACATACCCCAGTTTCGAGAAGCCTTGCAGGGATTGCCTCGATATTTTGCAACGCCCGAAACAGCCAAACACCGGGTATTTGTTATGTTGGATGGTGAAGTCTTGCCGGACAACAAACTGGTCTGTTTTGCGCTCGAGAGTTTTTGGCAGTTTGCGACCTTGTCAAGCCGCATTCACTACAATTGGTTCGAGGCAAACTGCGCTTTGCTTGAGGATAGACCTGTTTATGTCAAAACGTCATGCTTTGATCCATTCCCCTTTGCCGATCCTACCGCAGTGCAGAAGGCACAACTTGATGCTTTGGGCGAGCGCCTTGATGAATTTCGCAAAGAACGGCTGGCGGAGCACCCGAAACTCACTATGACAGCGCTGTACAACGTGCTCGAAAAGCTGCGGGCCGGCGAAGCGCTGGACGACAAGGACAAGCTCGTTCATGAGCAGGGGCTTGTCTCCGTGCTCAGGGAGATTCACGACGAGATCGACGCTGCGGTGTTTGACGCCTATGGCTGGCCGCATGATCTGAGTGACGAGCAGATTCTCGAGCGTCTTGTGGCGCTCAATCAGGAGCGGGCGGCGGAGGAGCGAGCCGGCAAGGTGCGGTGGCTGCGGCCGGACTATCAGATACCAAAATTCGGCAAGCCCGCCGAGCAGGAGCAGCTGGCAGCCGACCTTGGCACGCCGGTGGAAGCAGCCGCGGGCAAACCTAAATGGCCGACGAAGCTACCCGACCAGATCAGGCTGGTGCGCGCTACATTGGTCGGCGAAGAAGCCCCAATCGACGCCAAGGCCCTGTCCCGCCGCTTTACCGGCGGCCGCAAACGCGACGCCCGCATCACCGAACTGCTCGACACCCTCACCGAACTCGGCGACGTCCAGCAGGACGGCGAGCGCTACTTCCTGCCTCGGGATTAGGAAATAAGAATGATCACCAATGATGATGTCCCAAAATTTAGCGCACTGATTGCGCCGACTGTTGCGGCGCTCAAGTCTTTGGGCGGATCGGCGTCCAATCAGGAAATTCATGATGAGGTTGTGCGCCTCGAACGGTTTCTGGAAGAAATCGTAGAGCATCCTCATGGCGATAACTCAACGCTGAGTGAGTTGGAGTACCGCCTCAAATGGGCGCGCACCTATCTGAAGAAGGTCGGCGCAGTCAACAACGCGAAACCTGGCATCTGGACACTGACGGCCCACGGATTCGGGATGTCGGAGGACGAATTGGGTGAGGTTCCCAGGCGGGTGCGCACGATGAACAGAAACGCACGCAAAGAGGCGGAGACTCTCAACTCGGCCTCTGGCATGGAGGATGAATCCGGAGATGTTGAACCCGACTGGCAAGAAGAACTTCTTCAGGCCCTTCTCGCTATGGACCCATCCGCCTTTGAGCGTCTTTGCCAGCGGGTGTTGCGTGAGTCCGGGTTTGTGAAGGTTGAGGTGACAGGGCGCAGTTCAGACGGGGGCATAGACGGAAACGGCATCCTGCGGGTCAATCTCGTGTCTTTTCAGGTTTTGTTCCAAAGCAAGCGCTGGCAGGGCTCCGTCGGATCTTCTGTCGTGCGTGATTTTCGTGGGGCCATGATGGGACGGGCTGACAAGGGCCTGATCATCACCACCAGCCGGTTCACAGCGGAAGCACGTGCGGAGGCGACGCGTGACGGGGCACCGGCGATTGATCTGATTGATGGAGAAGATTTGTGTGACCTGCTCAAAAACCTCCGCATTGGTACGAAGGTGGAAATGGTGGAGCAGGTTGAGGTTGATACCGGCTATTTCGCCGAGTTCTAAAACCTAAGTAATGATCAGCAAGCCAACGCCGATGGCGAGCATGGCGATGCCACCATAGATGTGGCGGATGCAGGCGCTGCTTTCGGGTTTGCGGTCAGCGTGCGACGACGCGGCATCGGCCAAATTCGACTGGTCTTTGCTTGTCTCTACTACGCTCACATTTCGCTCCCAAATTCTGTGGGTGGCAGGCCTTGGCTGGCCCGGTCCTACACCAATACGACATGGCTGTTTTTGCTGCCTTTTTGTCGCTTATGTACCGTATTCGCATACAGCACATGGTGCGTCAACTGGTCCTATTCAAGCAAATTTCGTATTAGAAACCGTACGTTAGCTGGGGCATTGTGAGCGCATGGTGAACAGATGATTAATGCGCGGATGACGTAGCGGAAGCCTCACGAGGAGGGTGTTTGTGACGACTCAGTTGCCGCCTGGTGTTCTGTTACCGGCTGAGTGGGTTCAGGCACGCGCGCGGCTCAGTCGGGGTGTCTATCTTCCGGCGGTGTTCATTGCGGTGCTGTGGAGCGCTGTGTTCGGGTGGGCCACCGTCATTGGCGTGGACCTTTTGGCGCTTTTGGCTGCGGCAGTTGTCGGGGTCATTGTGCCGGCGCTGGGGCTCTGGACGTTCTGGCGGCGGCGGACCACCACCTTGCTGCTGACGGATCAGCGGCTTGTTGCCTTACAAGGGCCCTTTCCCCGGCGCGTGTCTGCTGTGCCACTTAAATCTCTGGATCGGGTGCATGTTCGCCCGGCGCGCGGGTTGGTGGGTCTTCGACTTGGAAGCGCCAAATCGGTATTTGCCGCGCCATTCTCAGACTCCGGGCTTGCGCCCCTTGAAATGCATGACGTTGCCGATGCGGATGCCTTTGCACAGACAGTCATGTCTGCGGTTTCAGGTCGTCGTCGCCAGTCGTAACCGTCATTTGGCCGGGTAAGAGTCGCACCGGATGCACTGCGCAGATAAGGTGAGGGCAAGAACGACAAAACAAAAACAGCAGGTGAGGAGATACCCGATGCTTATCGTTGCAGGTAAAGCGAAGTTCGAGACCGTTGAGGAAATGGAAAAACTCCTCACCGCCGGTCAGGCAATGATTGCCGAAACCCACAAGGAAGCCGGGTGCCAGGATTACACCTATTCGCGCGACATCACGGATGACCGCACCATGCGCATCTGGGAATTGTGGGACGATCAGGCGGCGCTCGACTTTCATTTTCAGACGGCGCACATGTCCGCGTTTCAGGCAGCTCTGGGCGACGCGAAAATCGCTGAGGTGTCTGTCAAGATTTACGACGTCTCGGGTGTTCGTGATCTGATGTAAGTCGTCCGTAAACTGATTTTACGTATCGAGACCTCGTATGCGTGTCGTCACCTACAACATTCAATACTCCCGTGGCCGTGATGGCGAGATGGACCTTGCGCGTATTGCGGATACCATTCGCGATGCAGATATCATCGGCATGCAGGAGGTTGAACGCTTCTGGCAGCGTAGCGGCATGGTGGATCAACCTGATGAGCTGATGAAACTGCTGCCCAGGCACCATGCGGTCTTCGGCAGTTACTTCGACATGGATGCAAGTGTGGTTGCGGACGACGGCACAGTGAGCAATCGCCGCCGCCAGTTCGGCAACATGCTGTTCAGCCGCTGGCCGATTGTGTGGACGCGTCAGCATCCGCTGCCCAAAACGCACTACGACGATGAGTTCAACATGCATCAAGGGGCACTTGAGGCTGTGATTCAGCCCGAGGGCCGCCCGCCGATCCGCATCGTTCTGCTGCACCTGGCCTATATCTCCATGGAGAAGGGCGATGGCGAACGCATGGCGCAGATCAACCATGTGTTGGATATTCTCAACCGGCGCGAGGCGGAGGGAGCTGCGTGGTCGGGACCTGCATCCCTTGGTGAGGATGACTGGTCGGAAGGGGAGGCAGCGCCCGCCAGTCCTGAAAGCGTGCTGTTGCTGGGCGACTTCAACATGGTGCCGGGGTCCGCGCCCTATGTGCAGATGATCACGGCGTCGGCCGGGCGGCACAAGCTCGTCGATAGCTGGAAGGCTGTCGGCAATCGTGCACGCGATGGTTTTACCTATCCGCTGGACGAAGCCCGCTATGGCCGGCCGGGGATCAAGCTGGACTACATTTTTGCCACCGAAGACGTGGCGGCTGAGATCAGCGACGCGTGGATAGACAATGAGGCGGATGGCTCGGACCATCAGCCCTACTGGATTGAGATACCCAATAAAAACTAGTTCGGGCAGGGAGGCCCTTTGACCATGCCACTGGCAGTCATCGAAACACGCGACATGGAGAAGATCGGGCTGGGGATTGCTCGCTGCGAAGACGTCGTTGTCAGCAAGGATGGCAAGGTCTGGGCCTCGGATCAGGCGTCCGCCTGCGCGGAGATATTGCCTGACGGCAGCCTACGCCGCGTGGGCAAGGCGGGTGGCGCGCCCAATGGCATCAACATGGATGCGCAGGGGCGGATCATCATCGCCAATTTTGGGGTGTATGAGGGCGAGGACGGCCCGCTGCAGCGCCTCGATGTGGACACCGGCGAGATCGAGAGTCTTGCCAGCGAAATTGACGGGCAGACACTGACGGCCTGCAACTATCCGATTGTTGCAAAGGACGGCACCATCTACTGCACCCATTCCACCTGGGCCAACCCATGGCCCAAGGCGCTGGACGGACGCACGGACGGATTTGTGTTTCGCGTCACGCCGGACGGTGCGGTGGAAAAGCTTGCGGACGGACTAAAATTCGCCAACGGCTGCTGCCTCGATGAAGACGAGAGCCATCTGTATGTCTGCCAGACGGCAGGCGGCAACGTGGTGCGCTATCCTGTGCTGGCCGATGGTCGTTTGGGTGCGCGGGAAGATTACGGCCCCGTACTTGGCACCTTCCCCACCGCTCAGGCAGACCCGGACAATCTGCCAACTCCCGCTGACATGGCGGACTGGCCCTATACAGATGGCAATGGCTTTGACGTGGAAGGCAACCTGTGGGTGACGCTGCCTGCCGCCAACAAGGTGGTGGCGATCACGCCGCAGCGTGAGGTTGTCACCATTGCCCATGACCCCACCGGCGAGGTGCTGAACGACCCCACCAATGTGACCTGGGGCGGCGCGGACATGAAGGACGTCTATTTCGGCTCCATAGGCACTGACTACGTCATCAAGGCCCGCAGCCCCGTTGCCGGCATGAAACTCATTCACCAACGCTAGAACTCTGACAGGATCACACCCATGCCAAGACTGAAACAGGCGGGCCGTGAGGCTGAAAACCCTTACGCCAATGCAATCTTCGATCTGCTGTTCGGGGATCGTGATCCCCTTAAGGAACCGGGCACAGCCACGGGCACGCCGGGCAACTGGTGGACCGTTTTCAACATCGTGCCGGATGCCTTTGCGCACACCACCGACGGCTTCAAGTTCTATCGCGACGAGGCGCGGGTGATTGATCCCAAGCTACGCGAGCTGGGGCAGACGCGGGCGGGCTATGTGGTCGGCTCGCAATTCGTGTTTTCACAACACTGCAAGGCCAGCCGCGATGTCGGCCTGACGGAAGCGCAGATCGAGGCCATCCCGCACTGGAGCGTGGCAGACTGCTTTTCAGAGGTGGAGCGCGCGGTGCTGGCCTATACGGACGGTCTGGTGCTGCAGCGGGGCCGGGTGCCTGATGGTGTGATCGACACGCTCAAGAAACATCTGTCCGACGAGGAAATTCTCGAGTTCACCTACATTACCTGCACTTACATGATGCATGCCATCATGAGCCGGGCGCTGCGTCTGGAATATGATGATGTGGATGACCGCATCGTGGAGATTGCAGCACCTGACGGTGGCGACAATGATGTGATGTCCATGGTGGATGCCAAAGAAGACTAGATCCAAACGAGGGAACGCCCATGTCCGATATGATCGATTTTGACGAGCGCGCGGCGAAAGCCATTGAGGCGATGTATCTGACGCCGGACGTGGTGGGGCAGCGGACCCATGTGATGGCCGCCATGGCGTTGCGGCCCGGCATGTCGGCGCTCGACATCGGTGTCGGCCCCGGCCTGCTGGTCCATGACATGGGCAAGGCTGTGACCAAGGACGGCAGTGTTACCGGCATCGACATGTCACGCCCCATGGTGGAGATGTCCGCCCAGCGGTGCGCGGACATGCCGTGGGTAACCGTGGAGCATGGGGAGGCCGAACAAATCCCCATGGCCAATGAGAGCGTGGACGTGGTCGTGTCGACGCAGGTCTATGAATATGTCTCTGACATGGGCGCTGCGTTGCATGAGGCGAAGAGGGTGCTCAAGCCCGGTGGCCGGATTGTCATTCTGGATACGGACTGGGACTCGATCGTCTGGAATTCGTCCAACCGGGAGCGCATGGAGAAAGTTCTCAAGGTCTGGGACGCGCATCTGGTGGACCCGCATCTGCCGCGCAAGCTGCCGCATCTCCTTCATCAAGCGGGCATGACCGTCACCCGTCGCGAGTTGATCCCCATGTTCAATCCGGACTGGAACCCGCACAGCTATTCGGGGGGCATCATGCGGGCCATTCAGGGATTTGTGTCCGGGCGCGATGGTGTCTCCGAAGACGAGGCGCAGGCCTGGGCGGATGACCTCAAGGCCATGGGCGCCAACGGGCAGTATTTCTTCTCGCTCAATCGCTATCTTTTTGTGGCGGTGAAGTAGGGCACGGTCCCGACTTCCTGACACGTGGTGTCAGGACACGTGCGTGTTCGCGCTGCCGATGCTTGACGCTCCTGCAGGACGGGTATATTTAACAATCACGTTAAATAACGGATTGGCTAAATATGACCCCGCCTGCCTCACATTCTGACCCATCGGGTCCTGATCAGCTTTCTGCCGCCTTTCAGGCGCTGGCAGACCCGACGCGCCGGGCGATCCTCGAGCGTCTGGCGGACGGACCTGCGCCCGCCGGTGAGTTGGGTGACGGGTTTGACATCTCCGGACCGGCCATCTCCCGGCATCTCAAGGTGCTTGAAGATGCCGGCATGATCCGGCGCGAGAAAAAGGCGCAGCAGCGCATCTGTCATCTTGATCCCGCAGCGCTCAAGCGCGCTTCGGACTGGGTGGACCGCTACCGGCGGTTCTGGGACGAGAAGCTGGATGCGCTGGAAGCCTTTCTCAAGACATCACCATCAAACGGGACATCCTCGCGGCCTGGCCGCACGCGTCCCAAGACCTCAAAGAAATAGCAGCGGATTTTCAGGAGCACTCCCATGGCACAGGTTGATATGGCATCTGCCGACCGCGAAGACCTTGACGAAATTCTCAAGATCGACATGCATCGTGACCTTGATGCGCCGCGCGCGCGTGTCTTTGAAGCGCTGACGATCCCTGAGCAGGTGGCTCAGTGGTGGGGCCCTGCGGTCAACATGGTGGATGGTGCTGAGGTCGATGCAAAGGTCGGGGGTCGCTACATCGTCCATATGCGGGGCGAGAACGGTGAAGACTTTTCCATGCGCGGCAGGATCACTGTCCTGTCGCCGCCCGAAAAACTGGTCATTGAGTTCACCCGCACCTTTGAGGATGGCTCGAGCCGCTCAACGGTGCTGACACTGACTTTGACGGAGCAAGGCGGGGGCACGCGCCTTCATCTGTTGCACACGGGCTTTGCCAATCTGGAGCTGCGCGATGGCTTCAATGGTGGCTGGGCCCACAGCATGCAGCATCTGGCAGACCTGCTGGCTGCCTGAGCTGCATCGTAGGACGAACATTCAAGAGCTGATCGCCGGTTGATCTTTGGTCAAACCGGTGGCGGAGCGGTCGGGGTGCCCGGCTGCTAACGGGAGAGGTGTGTCCCGGCGCATGCAAAGCCGGACGCACCAAACAGTAGAAGCAGGAGTTATAATATGACGATCATCATATATGGAGCCGCCGCGTCGTCCTTTGTCCGGACGGTTCGTATGGCTGCACATGAAAAGGGTCTGGACTATGAACTTGGCCAGGTCGGTGATGGAACGGTGGGCGCGTTGGGCTCACCAGACCATCGCAAGCTGCATCCATTCGGCAAGATCCCGGTGTTCACCGACGGCAAGGTGACGCTGTGGGAAAGCATGGCGATCTGCCGCTATATCGACGAGGCCTATGAGGGCAAGGCCCTGCAGCCCGGCGATGTGCTGGAACGTGCGCGCATGGAGCAATGGATTTCAGCGGGGCTCGACTATGTGATCCCGCAGGCGATCCGCAACTTTGCGCAGCAATATGTCTTCCCGTCCGGTCCCAATGGTCAGCCGGACATGGCGAAGATCAACGAGGCCAAGCCCAAGATTCGTGAAGCCATGCTGATCATGGACAAGGAGCTTGAAGGCCGCACATGGCTGGCCGGCGACGATCTGTCGATCGCTGATCTTCTCTATGCACCGGTGCTGACCTATGTGGGCCAGATGCCTGACGGTATGGAGGCTTTTGACGGTTGTCAGAATCTGTATCGATGGTGGGAGGCCGTCACAGCGCTTGAGAGCTACAAGGCAACTGTGCCGGATGGTGTGCCGGGCAGCACGACGCAGGCAGCGGAATAGCTTTCTATAAAGTCCGGGAATGGGCACCGGCGGCGACCTGTTGGGGGTCGCCGCCGGGCTTTCGCTTTTGGTGAAAGACGCAGTGCGTTGATCTGAGGGCGGGTCCCGGAGATGGTTTGCCGTCACCTTGCGAAGGGGATCCGGGAAAGGATCGGGCGGGCCAACCGGTTATGTCCTCAGCGCACCATTTCCACCTCCGGCGAAAGCCTGTCGAGGGCCGCGTGTACCGCAGGGCCCCCGCTTTGTTGGTCGGTCTGTTCTTCAATCTTTTCCGTCATCACCACGTAGCGCAGCGGACCTTGGGTGCGCGCGTTGAACGGGTAGCAGGTGACCAGCGCCAGCTTCTTGCCGGGGGCAACCGGGTCTATGCCTGACTGGTCCCAGCGCACGATCTTGGTGCCGGTGACGCGAAAGGCGTGGCGTGATCCGTCGGCATTGGTGACGGAGATGTCGTCACCGGGTGCCACATGTTCCAGAAACGCAAAATGGGTGTCGCGGTGGGCTGCGATGATGGAAATGCCATTGTCGCCGGGCTTTGGTGTGCCTGCCATGTGCCCGGGCCCCCAGGCCATGGCTTCGCCGCTCGCCCCGGCCAGCACGATGGCGCTTTGATTGTGGGCGGGGGCTGAGACACGGGCGACAGGCCAGGTGTCGGCCCAGTCCCACGGCTTTGTCGGCTGGCCTGTTTCAAGGGTCTGTGCGAATGCACGCTCCAGCAGGACCTGACCCACCAGTGCCTTGGAGTCGATGTAAAGACTGGCGGCAAGCGCGGCGCCGCTGCTCAGCAGCAGAGCGCCTGCTGCCAGTCCGATCATGTGTTTGCGTGTCAGCCCCATGCCCATGTTTCCGCTACGCCGCCGACTTGTCCTCGCGCCGGTAAAGCGCGAGGAGGGCAAAGCCGAGGGCAAGACCGATCAGGCCCATGAGCATCAGCAGGGGTGCCGGGGTTGAGCCCTGCGGCAAGGGCACGCTCCTGGCACCGGCTACCGGAGCGGGAGGTGCCGCGGCCACTTTCAACACCTGCCATGCAGGATCAGGTGCAATGGATGCGCTTGTCGGCATTGGTGAGGGGCCTCCACCAAAGACTTTTTCAAAGTCCCAGCCATCGGGCAGGTTCACCGGCATCTGCGCCGTGCCGAGATTTTCATCGTCCGGCCGCGAGGGTGTGACATCCACGGCGACAAGGCTGGTGAGGCGGCTGACGAGATGGTGGTCGAGCGCGACAGCGAGAATGTCCCGGTCGATCTTTTCCCAGTCGCCACCGGAATAGCGGAAGCCTTCAAGTGACGCGATCTTGCGGCGGGCCCACAGCTTGGCAATGCCGTCGCCGTCCTGCGCCTTGGCAAGCGGCAACTGCACAAGCCAGGGGTCTCCGGCAAAGCTGCCACCGACTTCCAGCAACTCGCCGGGTTTGGGCGCGCGGGCCAGCCGTGCGGTCAGCACAATGGGTTCGCCCTTGTAGAGATCGGGCAGCGGGTTGGGCCACACTTCGTTGAGCACCCGCGCCGGCCAGTCCATCTCAAGACCGGTGATGACTGGTGTCTCCAGCTTTTCAAACAATTGAGCCATGCGCGGCACGATCTGGTCGGCTGAGCCGATATGGGTGAAAGCGCCACGACCGACTTCAGCAGCCCGCGTCATGAAGAATGAGTTGGGCGCAGAGCCAATGCCCACAGTGAAGAGGCGCGAGCGGCCAAGGCCCTGTGAGATTGTTTCAAACAGCTCGACTTCGTTGCCGATGGCGCCGTCGGTGAGGAAGATGACCTGACGCAGACGGTTGGTGTCGGTCGGGTTGGCGTCCTGAAGAGAGGCCTGCAGCGGTGCCAGCATTTCTGTGCCGCCATCTGCGGACAGATTGCTGACGAAGGCGCGGGCAATGTCGAGGTTCTCCTTGTCTGCGCGCACGGCAGCGGGGAAGACCTGATCAAACTCATGGTCGAAGCGGATGACATTGAAAGTGTCGTCCGTGTCGAGACGGTCCAGGGCCAGCAGCAGGCTTGCCTTGGCCTGGTCCATGGACGGGCCGGACATGGAGCCGGAATTGTCGATGACGAACACCACTTCGCGGGGGCCTGCATCCGGCAGTGATGCACCGGTGGGCGGTGTCAGCATCATCAGCAGGTAGGGCGTTTCCTTGCCGTCTTCGTCTGTTGTGGTCTCAATGAACAGGGCCGCATTGGGACCTGTGCCGTCCTGCGCCGTCCATGTCAGTTCAAAGTCCTTGTCGGCGGGCACCTGACCCTTGGGGGCGTCCAGTGTCAGCGTCGCTTTCATGTCGTCCTGATCGAGCTTCACTGCATGGTGGTGGCTTGTCACGTCACCAAGCTCAAAGCCTGCGTCCAGATTGACGGTCAGGGTCACCGGGTTGGTCTTGCCTTCGGTCTTAGGATTCAGGACCGGCGGTGAAATGCGCTCGCGATCAGGAACCGGATCGGAGATGGCGGCAAAGCCCGTCGTCTCGCCATTGGGGCCGGTCTGGAAATCAACCATGTGGACCGTCGGCGCAGGCATGTAGCGCGGCGCGACAACCATAGGGAAGCGGATCGAGTAGTCGCCCGCATCCACGGTCACCGTCTGCTGATAGGCAATCTGCACGACGATCATTTCGCCCGGGCCGATATTGGCGACGGAGTTTGTAAAGATGTTGGGGCGTTCCTGCTCAACGAGGGACGCCTTGAAGCCCTGTTCCTTGGCTTCTTCGTAGATTTCGCGGGCTTCCTGCTTCTCTTTCACCTGACCTTCAATGAAGCGGTCACCGATCTGCATGCGCAGGCTGTCCACGGCGGCATCGTCCGGCAGAGGGAAGACATACACACCTTCGACCCAGCCATCGCTTGGATTGAGGAAACGCTGGGTGACAGTGCCGCGCGCGATGATGCCGGTGACATCAAGTGTGACGTCCGTGGCCACAAGTGGCGCCTGCACATATTCGCCGGGGGTCTGTGTCTCAAACAGTAGCGCGCCGGAATTCATGTCACCGGGACGGACTGTTGCGAGTTTGGCCGTTGCAAGTTTGGCGGTCGCCGGAGCTGCGGATGCTGTTTGCGCATAGGCAGTCATGGAGAAGCCGCCGGACAGCGCGACGGCGGCAAGAATGAAGCTTGTAATGATGAGGAGCGCCCGCAATGCGTGGCTTACTCCCTCGTGATATTGCGCGACCCTTTGTGGTCCGGCGAGTGTCGTCATCTGGTGTTCCCCTCCATCGACTGCGGATGTCAGGGCACCTGCTGGCAGGTCACATCCGCGTGATGGAGAGTTAGCGCTCGCAATGGGGCGACATCGCGCGGCCAATGGGGCGGCCCCGAGGGAATTTTGGGGCAAGTTTGTGGCGAGCCGAGTCGCGATGGTTTGCGCGGGCTACGTCAGGGCCGCCAGTCCATGCCGACGAAGCGCGGTGTGGCTGCGACGCGCTCAAGCCACGCGCGGATGTTGGGATATGCCTCAAGAGAGAAGCCACCCTCATGGGCCACATGGGTGTAGGCATAAAGTGCTATGTCGGCGATGGAGTAGGTGTCGCCTGCAAAATAGGGTGCTTCACCAAGGCGTTGTTCCATCACCCCAAGGGCTGCATAACCGCGTTCTTCAATCTGGCCGGGCACGGCTTCGGGCGGTTCCTTGCCTTCCAGGTGCCGCCAGTAGCGTGCCACGGCAATGTAAGGCTCGTGGCTGTATTGCTCGAAGAACATCCATTGAAACATCACGCCGCGGTCATAGCGGTCTGACGGCATGAGGTCCGTGCCTTCGGCGAGATAGGCCAGCATGGCATTGGACTCAGCGAGGTAGCGTCCATCAGGCAGCTGCAACAAAGGCACCCTGCCATTGGGGTTCATGGCCATGTAGTCGTCGGTGCGGGACTGGCCGGTCATGATGTCGATGTCGATCAGCTCAAACGCATGGCCGAGCTGATGCAGGGCTACGCGAGGTTTCCAGCAATTGCCGGACGATTGCATGTGATAGAGCCGATACGTCATGGCCGAGCCTCCCTCCGCGAAACAGGAGCGCGCAGGCTATGAACCGTTGAGGTGGCTCACAAGTTGATGCATTGCAGGGCTGATATGCCGCTCTTCCACGGCGGCAAAGCCCAGCAGCAATCCCTGACGCAGGTTCTTGTCGTCCAGCGTGTAGCGGCTCAGGGAACCTGCTGCGATTCCGTCTTTTGCCAGGTCTGCTGCAATGGCCTGATCGTTGCGGTTGGAACGCAGCAGAGCGGGCATCTGCATGCCTGCTTCTCGCACTTGCGGCGTCAGGGTTCTTGGTGCCAACTCCTCAAGAGCGGCAAGCACGGCCAGCCTGCGGGAATCATAGAGTTTGCGCATCCGCCGCGCGTGGGCCTCGTAGTGTCCGCCTTCCAGAAATGCAGCAAGTGCCAGCTGCGGCAGACCCGGGGCAGAGTGTCCGGTATTGCGAATGGCATTGCGGAATGCTTGAGCATGAGCTGCGGGGACAATCAGATAGCCAATGCGCAGGCTGGGGAAGAAGGTCTTGGAGAAGGTGCCCACATAGAGCACGCGCCTGCCGCCATCGAGACCCTGCAGAGATGATAGCGGACGGCCCTGATAGCGGTACTCGCTGTCGTAATCGTCCTCGATGACCCAGGCATCTGCGTCATCTGCCAGATCCAGAAGGTCCAGCCGACGTGGCAGGGACATGGTGACGCCGAGCGGGAACTGGTGTGAGGGCGTGACGTAAATCAGTCGGGGCCGCTTGCGCAGCTTGCGGGCGGCGGCAATATCCATGCCTTCTTCATCGACGGGCACAGGCACCAGTGTTGCCCCGGCACCGATCAGGGCACCGCGGGCGCCGGCATAGCCCGGGTCTTCAATCCACGCATTGTCACCGGGGTCGACCAACAGCCGTGCGGCCAGGTCGAGGCCCGCCTGTGCGCCCGCCGTAATGATGATCTGATCCGGCTCGCACACCACGCCGCGGGCCAGCTTCACATGCGCGGCAATGGCAGCGCGCAACTCCGGTTGACCTTCGGGGTGGGAGTAATCGCCCACGGCCTTCATGTTTTTGGCGGCGCGGGCGGCCAGCCGTGTCCAGCTTGCATAGGGGAAAGCGTCAAAAGCGGGGATGCCGGGCTGAAAGGCATAGCCGAACCGGCCCGGCGGTGGCGGGACAGGACGAATGGCAGCCGCAAGAGCATCGCCGCGCCGGGAGAGCGGCGGCGGTGGTGCTGTGTCTGCTTCATCTGATGAGGCACCGGTTGCCAGAAAGGCGTCCGGGGCAATGGATGCCACGCGGGTGCCGGAGCCAACGCGGGCTTCAAGATACCCCTCGGCTGTCAACTGGTCGTACGCATCGGCAACGGTGTTGCGGCCAAGGCCGAGTTCTGCTGCCAAATTGCGGGTTGCGGGCAGTCTTGTGCCGGGGGAGGCCTGTCCGGTGAGGATCGCAGTCCGCAGGGCCTGCGCCAGCTGTGCGTGCAGCGGCACGTCGCTTGTGCGATCCAGCGTCAGGCCGGGAAGGGCGGCGGCGAGGGTGTCAGCCATGGGGTCTCTCCTGATTGGCACCCCCAATTGTCCATAATTGGTGCTATTTGGCAAACCAAATTGGTTCTATCTCCTGCGTTATATTGACGGAGAGTACTATGCCAAAAGATCACACACGTCCGGCGACAGCTGAGACCTACAAGAAGACCAAGCGCACGAAGGTGCGTATCCACAAGCGTGCGGATTACGGCCGCGAGACGGTCCACGGCATTTTGGATGCGGGCTATGTGGCCCATGTGGCCTTCGTCCATGAGGACGCACCGGTGGTGATCCCCATCTTCTATGTGCGCGATGGCGAAAGCCTTCTGATCCACGGCAGCCGCAAGACGCGGATGTTCAAGACGCTGGCGTCCGGTGTGCCTCTATGCGCCACTGTCACCCATCTTGATGGCCTGGTGCTGGCCCGGTCGTGGTTCCACCACTCCATGAACTATCGCTCGGTCATGGTGCATGGGGTGGCTGAGGAAGTGACCGGTGAGGACGCCCGGATGGAAGCCATGTGGAAAGTCATGGAAGGCATCGCCGAGGGCCGGGCTGAAGGCTCACGCGCGCCTAACAAGACCGAAATGAAAGCCACCATGATCCTGCGCATTCCGCTTGAAGAGGCGGTGGCGAAAGTCCGGCGCGGCGGACCCAATGATGATGAGGAAGACATGGAGCTGCCTTACTGGGCGGGCTGCGTCCCCATCGAGACGCGGCACCTGTCGCCGCTCACGTCACGCAGCATGCAGGTGGATGTGGAAGTGCCTGACGCGATCAAGGCGCTGGAGACCAGCGGGCGATAGGTCATGAAAGCTGTCGTTTATGGACAGGTTGTCGCTTGTGACAAAGCCGCGCTGCGGCCTTGTGACAAAGTGAATTAACGCCTTGTGTATATGATCTTCAGTCAGGACGCGCTGCCCGGGGAGCTGGTTTTCAGCTACTCTGGACACTGACGAATGCATGATGTCTTGGAGGATCATTGCATGGCTGACGAAACACATGACAACGCTCGTGGCGTATCGGACGACACGAGCCACTACACCCCCGCTGACATGAGCGATCGGATTGCGCTGGTCTTTGTCAAATTCCTGCGCTTCATCGCGGATACGTTCTTTGCCAAGCGCTATGGTCATCGCGCGATTGTGCTGGAGACGGTCGCTGCTGTGCCCGGCATGGTGGGTGGTTTGCTGCAGCACCTGCGGTCCCTGCGCCAGATGGAAGATGATCAGGGCTGGATCCGTGAGCTGCTTGAAGAAGCAGACAATGAGCGGATGCATCTGATGACCTTCATCAAGATTGCGCAGCCCAATATGTTTGAGCGTGTGGTCGTGATGCTCACCCAGGCGATCTTCTACAATTTCTACTTCTTCCTGTATCTCTTCTCCTCAAAGACGGCCCATCGTGTGGTCGGCTATTTCGAGGAAGAAGCGGTCATCAGCTACACGCGCTATCTCGACGAGATTGACGCTGGCCATCAGGACAATGTGGAAGCACCGGCCATTGCCATCGAGTACTGGAACCTGGCACCGGACGCCCGGCTGCGGGACGTTGTGATTGCGGTGCGTGCGGACGAAGCGGGCCATCGGGATCGCAACCACGGCTTTGCGGATTCCCTCAAGCGCGGTGTTCAGCCTGTGGGGGCTGTCTGACAGCATCCAGATGCATATTTGACCTGCTTCAATGAGGCTGGTTTGACGGTTGCGAGAGGGCGGGGGCGGCTATACGGTCGGCCCCGTTCCTTGTTGTCAGCCCTCAATTTGCGGAAAGACGCCCGTCATGGCCCTGCCAGAAAACTTCCTGTCGAAATCCCTCGCCCGTGTTCAGCCATCGGCCACCATCGCGGTGACCCAGAAGGCCCGCGACCTCAAGGCCCAGGGCCGCGATGTCATTGGCCTTGGCGCCGGTGAACCGGATTTTGATACCCCTGACAACGTCAAGGCGGCCGCCATTGAGGCGATCAATCGCGGCGAGACGAAATACACCGCCGTGGACGGTATCCCCGAGCTGAAGGAAGCCATCGCGGCCAAGTTCAAGCGCGAGAACGGTCTCGACTATTCAGTGGACGAGTGCTTCGTCGCGCCGGGCGGCAAGCCGATCATCTACAACGCCATGATGGCGACCTTGAACCCGGGCGATGAAGTCGTGATCCCGACGCCTTACTGGGTGAGCTATCCCGACATCGTGCTGCTCGCAGGCGGTGAGCCGAAGTTTGCGCAGACGACAATCGAGACAAGCTTCAAGCTGACGCCGGACGCGCTGGAAGCGGCCATCACGCCCAAGACCAAATGGCTGATCTTCAACTCGCCGTCTAACCCGTCGGGTGCTGCGTACTCACGCGACGAACTCAAGAAGCTGACGGACGTGTTGATGAAGCATCCGCATGTGTGGGTGCTGACCGACGACATGTATGAGCATCTCGTCTATGACGATTTTGAATTCGTGACGCCGGTTCAGGTGGAGCCGGGCCTCAAGGACCGCACGCTCACCATGAATGGTGTGTCCAAGGCCTATGCCATGACCGGCTGGCGCATCGGCTATTGCGCGGGACCAAAGGAACTCATCGGTGCCATGCGCAAGCTGCAGTCGCAGTCGACGTCGAACCCGACGAGCATCAGCCAGTGGGCGGCTGTTGAAGCGCTCAACGGCACCCAGGACTTCATTCCAAAGAACGCTGCCGTGTTCAAAGGCCGCCGTGACCTCGTGGTCTCCATGCTGAACCAGGCAACCGGCATCGAGTGCCCGACACCTGAAGGCGCGTTCTACGTCTATCCATCCTGCCGAGGTCTCATCGGCAAGAAAACGGAAGACGGCAAGGTGATCGACAGCGACGAAGCGTTTGCAACCGCCCTGCTGGAGCAGGAAGGTGTCGCCGTCGTGCATGGGGAGGCGTTCGGTCTGTCACCGTTCTTCCGCATCTCCTATGCGACCTCCACAGAAGCGCTGGAAGACGCGTGTGCACGCATCCAGCGGTTCTGCGCCAGCCTGAAGTAGGGGACAGAGCCATCGCGGATTCTGATTTTCTGAGACGTTTTGAATGGCGGCCTTCACGGGCCGCCATTCTTTTGGCTTGATAATGTTATGTTATAACATTATGACTCCCGCTTGAATTTACATCAGGATCCAGACAAGGGGGCGGGTTGATGAAACCGCATCTAATGAAACGGTTGGCAGCAACAGTGTTTGCGGCGGGAAGTTGCGCCATGCTGGCGGCACCGGCGCAGGCAAGTGGCGGCATTTTTGAAGTCATCCACCCGGAAGTGGTGGAAGGCGGTTTTGAGTTTGAATCGCTCAACACGCTTTTCGCCGATGACCTGCCGACGGGCGAAGAACGATCCGTCCATGAGATTGCACTGGGCGTCGGTGTCACGGACTGGTGGAAAACAGTTGCCGCGTTCGAGATTGCCAATCCGGAAGACGAAACCGCTGAACTTGAGGCCTTTGAATGGGAAAATATCTTCATTCTCTGGCAGGGTGGCGAAAGCGGCGGTGGCCACGATCACGACCATGATCATGGACATGACGGACATGACGGACATGGCGGTGGACCGGTAGTCGGCTTCTATGCGGCGCTTGAAGTGCCCAACAAGGACGGCATTGAAAAAGGCGCACTTGCTCTTGGCCCCATTGCCGAGTTCGGCGTTGGCTCTTTCTCGATCATCGGCAATCTGTTCGTCGAAATTCCATTCGAAGATGGCAAGGACGCGGGGCTTGGTTATGCGCTCAGCGCCAACACGCCAATTGCTGACGCCTGGAAGCTTGGCGTCGAAGCCCATGGTGATGTGGAAGAAGCGTTCGGCGATGCGCCTGACCTCAAGGACCAGACGCACTATTTCGGTCCGGCGATCTACTTCGACGCTGATCTGGGGCGTGGTCGTGTCCTTGAAACGCGCTTCGCTGTGTTGCCAGGACTGACAAGCAACGGCAGCCGCGACCTCGCACTGTCCCTCAATGCAGAGCTGAAGTTCTAACCCCCCAGACCTGGAAGGTGGCCGTCATGACTCTTGAATCCTCACATGTCGGGTCTGACGGTCGCCTTCCGGTCACTTTCCAAACAGATGCCCCCTCCATTCGGCATGAGTGAGACTGCTCAGCGATGACCGTCACAGATGCATGTCCAGAAGTTGGCGAACTGGCCAACGCACCGTGGATAAGCCTTCCACGGCGGTCGCAGGTGCCTCACCAGGTGGGTGCGTGGCTGGACGGGCTTGCTCCCATGCAGCTGCCGAATGGCAAGTTCGAGGCGCAGCCGGATGATGTGGCACTGGGTGTCACAGCGCTCCTTGCTGCTGCGAAAACACCGCCGTCTGGCTGGCAGAGCTGGCTGGCAAATGACTGTGCAGCTCTGGCCGACGGCTTTGCACGGCAGATGGGGACAGAGCGGGTGAGTGTGCGTCTTGACCGGATCAGCGACGATGCGTGCTGCCGTATCCATGCTGACGTGGCGACAGCGCGCATGGTGTGCACCTATCGAGGCGCAACGACATGTGTGGTGCCGACCGGTCAGGTTAGAGCGGCTTCAAAAAACCCCGATACCTATAACGGGCCCTTCGTGACGCCGGATCGATTTGAGGCAGCCATTCTGCCGGGCACTCTGTCAGCATCACCGGTGTTGCACCGGTCCCCTCGAATTGAAGGGACCGGGCAAGTCAGGTTGTTGCTTGTCGTCTCATCGGCAGGGCCGTGAGTGGCGACGGGCTTCTAGTACCCCATCCGCGCAATCTGCTGGCGCAGGGCTGCGATCCGCGTGGTGGGGTCCGGGTGCGTGGACATGAATTCCGGCGGACGCGAGCCGCCTTCAGAGGCCATCTTCTGCCACAGGGCAACGGACTGATGCGGGTTGTAACCGGCCTTGGTCATGTAATTGAGGCCGATGGAATCCGCTTCCAGTTCGTGGCTGCGGGAATAGGGCAGCAGGACACCGAACTGGAGACCAAGACCAAGCGCCTGAACGAGCGGTGCACCATAGCTCACATCTGATGCCGCCACAGCAACCTGTGCCGCGGTCATGCCGACCTGGCTGGCCAGTCCCTGGCTGTAGCGTTCAGCGCCGTGGCGGGCGCGGACATGGCCTACTTCGTGACCCATGATGGCAGCGAGCTGTGCGTCATTGTCCAGGAAGTCCATCATGCCGGTATAGAAGCCGACTTTGCCGCCGGGCAGCACGAAGGCGTTCTTCTGCTTGGATTCAAACGCCACGTATTCCCAGTTCATGTTCTGCATGTTGGCGGCGGTGGTGATCTTCTTGCCGACCGAGCGCAGGCGATTGTTGTATTTGGGATTGCGCGAAATCTTCTGCTTCTTCTTCATGTCGCTCCAAGCGCGTGAAGACAGCGACGCCATCTGGCCATCGCTTACCAGCATCAGCTGATTGCGGCCGAGCTGCTCGTTGTAGGCGCAGCCGGTGAAGGCCACGATCGAGCCGGCGGCAATGCCCATCATGATCTGACGGCGGTCCATGCGGATCGGCTTGATGGATGTATCAAGCGTGACAACAGAGTTTTCGTCTACTTTTGTATGCTGACATGACATGGCGGTGTCCCCTTCGAGTAGTCCAACAGTGGGCAAGCGGCACGCGGGCAAAAACCTTTACTGATCTTTACTATAGCGGCAATGCGGCCTTTGCGTGAATGCCCAATAAACTGCCGTTTTTTGCGGGTGTTCGGCGTGTTGTCTCATCACGACAGATAGCAAAGCTCTCTCGCAGGTGTGATTTGCCCTTTTGGCGTGGCGGGCCATCATTAGTCACACCAATATTGTTCTGCTTTGAAAAGGGTCCCGCCCCAAATGCTGATTAAACGTCCCCGTGCATGGGAACTGTCTGAAAATCTGGTGACGCCGGAAAACGTGTTTCTCAATCGGCGGGCATTCCTGCGCGGCACGACGGCCAGCATTGCCGGTGCGGCTACACTGGCCGTGGCGGGGTGTGGTGAAGCAGCTGAAAACGCTGAGGCCCTCGCAGGCGGTGAAGCGGATCTGACGGCGAAGGCGGCTGAGCTCTTTCCCTATCCCGCCAATACGTCCATCGCGGTGGATCGCCCGGTAACGGATGAGGAAGTCTCCTCCACCTACAACAACTTTTATGAGTTCGGGTCTCACAAGCGCATTTCGCGGGCGGCGGAAGCGCTTGTTTCGCGTCCGTGGAAAATTGAAATCACAGGCGAAGTCGACACCCCCATAACGCTGGATGTGGATCAACTGATTGCGCAGATGCCCCTTGAAGAACGCATCTACCGCCACCGGTGTGTGGAAGCATGGTCCATGACCGTGCCGTGGTCAGGCTTCCCGCTGGCAGCTCTTGTTGACTTTGCCAAACCCAAATCGTCAGCGCGCTATTTGAAGATGCAGACCTTCATGCAGCCCAGCGTTGCCAGCGGCCAGAAGCAATCCTGGTATCCGTGGCCCTATACTGAAGGCCTCACCATGGCTGAGGCGCGCAATGATCTGGCCTTCATGGCGACCGGCATTTACGGCAAACCTCTGGGTGAGCAGTTCGGCGCGCCCATTCGTCTCGCTGTGCCGTGGAAATATGGCTTCAAGTCCATCAAGTCGATTGTGAAATTCGAGTTCACTGGCAAGAAGCCCACCAGCTTCTGGGAAGAGATTGCGCCCAAGGAATATGGCTTCTGGGCAAATGTGAATCCCGACGTGCCACACCCGCGCTGGAGCCAGGCCACGGAAGAAGTGCTGGGCACAGGCCGCCGCGTGCCGACCTTGATGTTCAATGGCTATGAAGAACAGGTGGCAGGCCTCTACAAGGGCCTTGAGGGACAGAACCTGTATCGGTGACCTGTTTGTCTGCCACGCTGCGTGGATGATCCCGGCCAGTCACACCCTCCCGTATCTCCGGACTTGATCCGGAGTCCACTCTCATTTGCTTAGATGTGTTTGTCGGCGAGTAGGCTCCGGATCAAGTCCGGAGACACGGATATGGATGTGATGACCGCTACACATCTGCCATGCGGTCTCGGGGTTGCAGCTCCGGCATGAACCTTTAAGTGTGGGGTCCGGCCTATTCCGGCCGCGTCTCAAGGCTGCCATTCATGTCTTCCCCGTCAGCACCCGAACCGGCATCGAGCCCGGCCCTTGCGCTTCCGCGCTGGGAGCTTGTGGCCATGGTGGCAGCGCTTATGGCGCTCAATGCGCTGGCGATTGATGTGTTTATCCCGGCGCTGCAGGACATTGGCGAAGCGCTCAGCGTGGAAGACGAGAACCGCCGTCAGTTTGTGATTACCGCCTACATCATGGGCTTTGGCATCGCGCAGCTTTTTTACGGCACCATCTCGGACAGGTTTGGCCGGCGCCCGGTCCTGATGTTCGGGCTGGCGGTCTATGTGGGCGCGTCGGCGCTTGCGTCCTACGTTCCCAATTTTGAATCCCTGCTGGCGATCCGTTTCATACAGGGCATTGGCACGGCGGCAACGCGGGTCATTGCGGTGTCGATTGTGCGGGATACGTTTGGGGGCGCGCGCATGGCCTCAGTTATGTCGCTGGTGATGATGGTGTTCATGGCGGTGCCGCTGATCGCACCCAATATCGGTCAGCTCATCATCCTGTTCGGCGACTGGCAGTCGGTCTTCTGGGTCACCGGCATTCTTGGTGCCGTCATGGCAGTGTGGAGCTACATCCGCCTGCCGGAGACACTGCATCCTGAGTACCGCATGCCGCTGACATTCACGCGTGTGTCGTCAGCCTTCAAGGTGGTTGTCACAACGCGGGCGTCATTTGGCTATGCGCTCGCCACCGCGCTTACCTTTGCCGTGCTCTTTGCCTTCATCAGTCAGGCAGAGCAGCTGTTTACCCAGACATTTGGTCTTGGGGACTTATTCACGCTCGCCTTCAGCGGCACGGTTGTGTTCATGGCAGCGGCCAGTTTCATGAATTCACGGCTCGTGGAGCGCATGGGGATGCGGCGGCTGTCGCATACAGCCCTCATGTGCTTTGCCGGTCTTATTCTGCTGGCGCTTGCTCTGGCACTTGGCTTGGGAGATGCGTTCCCGTTCTGGCTGTTCAGCTTGATGATCGCGTCGATCTTTGCGTGCTTTGGTTTTATCGGCACCAATTTCAACGCGCTGGCCATGGACCCGCTGGGCCATGTGGCTGGCACCGCATCGTCTGTGCTTGGGTTCCTGCAAACATTTGTGGGCGGCGTGCTGGGGGCCACCATCGGCTACATGTATGACGGCACGGCGGTTCCTTTGTTTGCGGGCTATTTGATGCTCGCCCTTGGGGCCATTGCGTGCGTTGCCATGGCAGAGGGCGGCAGCCTCTTTGGGGCGGACGATGATCTGGCGATGCCGCCGGTCGCACCGCAGGACGCGGACTGAACCCTTTAGCCCGGCATTTTTTCAAAGGCCGGGATATCCGGGTCCAGGGTCACCCAATGGGCTTTTTCACTCACATAGACATTTGAAATCGGCGTGAAGGCCTCCGGTTCATCCAGCGTCGAGGCAAAGAGGTTCAACAGTACCTTATTGCCCTGGGACTGGGCGTGGATACGCGTGCCGCAGCGAGCACACAGGGCGGTTGTGACGCCGTGACCACTCTCTGACATACGTTGGAACTCCACCCGCTCACCGGTGATCGTGATGGCGTTTGCGGGAACAGAGATGGCCGACACATAGGGGGCACCACTGCCCGCCTGGCAGGCATGGCAATGGCAGTTCGAACTCCACACCGGCGCCGCCGTGCAGATATAGCGCACGGCGCCGCAGGTGCATCCGCCTTCAAAGGGGACATTGAACTCAGCTGTGGGCATGGGGGCCTCCAAACACGTTGCAGGGCGCATCAGCACGGCGAAATGCGGCAACAAAATGTGGAGGCATCAAGAAAGGAACCAGCGGAAAAGAAAAAGGCCGGACCTGCGTTACTCGTGCAGGCCCGGCCCTAGTCCTTGGGTAGCAGGCTAATGGGGGGGTGCCTGGCTACCGGCGCATGCAAGCCTCAAGGGGAGGAGTGGCTTCCATGCTGCCTCGAAGCAACGTCTTGGGGAGAGGACGCTTCGAAGGAGTGCAGTTATGTGAACTGCTGATGACGAAAAAATAGGCTTTTGCTGCACTGCATTCAAGCAGACTGCCTTCAAAGCAACCATGCACTGAACGCATAGCTCAGGATTCAGCCCTGGCTCAAACGCAAGGCACTGATTTTACTGACAGATTGTCGATAGCTGGATGTCGAACGACCCTAGTAGGTCCATTCCCGGGCTTTTTCGAGCAGGAAATCACGCATGACGGTGATCCGTTTTGTGTCCCGAAGCTCGGCTGGATACACAAAAAACGTGTCGAAATGGGGGACTTCCACGTCCGGCAGCACCCGCACCACATCGGGGTGGTGGCGGATGATGTAGTCGGGCAGGGCACCGATGCCAAAGCCTGATTCAACGGCCTTGAGCACCCCGTAGATGTTGTTCACCCGGAAAAACGGCTCACGGGCCCGGCCATCTTCAAGGCCCGCTGTCTGCAGCCAGTTCACTTCCTGCAGCGCTGCCGGTGCTGCATCGCCATAAACCACGATGTCGTGGTTATCGATGTCGGCAAGCGTCTTGGGCTCGCCGCCCTTGCGCGCCAGATAATCCTTGGTGGCATAGAGGTGATAGTGGACGCGGAACAGCTTGCGCTGCACCAGGTCCTGCTGCACTGGCGGGTGGAAGCGCACGGCAACGTCCGCCTCACGCATCGCCAGATCAAGCTCACGGTCATCCACGATGAGATGCAGGTTGATCTTGGGGTAGCGGTCAGTGAATTCCTTGAGGCGCGGCACCAGCCAGTTCGCCCCAAAGCCCACAGTGGTGGTGAGTTTGAGGTCGCCGGAGGGCTCGCCCTTGGTTTCACGCAGGCGGCTTTCCGTATCCGCCAGGCGCGTAAACACCTCGCGGGTGGTGCCATACAGCACTTCGCCGGTTTCCGTCAGCAGCAGGCCGCGGGCATGGCGATGGAACAGGGTGAGACCCAGCGATTCTTCCAGAGCGGAGATCTGGCGGCTGACGGCGGACTGGCTGAGGTTCAGCTGCTCACTTGCATGGGTAAAGCTGCCAGCCTCTGCGGCCGCATGAAATATGCGCAGCTTGTCCCAGTCCATGACGCCCCTAGCTCCCGCCTGCTTGCCGCAGCGTTATTCGCTTTTGGTTCGGCCCTATATCCGACGGGAAGCGATTCGGCGCAAGGGCAATGCCTGCCAAATGTAACAGTCATTTTGCATATCCCACTTGCGAGCCGGATTGCGGTGCATTCTGCAATGGTTGGAAAACCGATGTGACTGGCTCTTTGGAGGCGACCCGCCTACATCGCTGGCATGACACATGATCCCTTATCCACGCGACCGGACCTCGTCATCTTTGATTGTGACGGCGTTCTGGTGGACAGCGAGACGATTGCCAATGAAGTGCTCGCGGTCGCGGTGAGCGAGCTTGGCTGGCCGACAACGACCGCTGACAGCCATCGCCGGTTTCGGGGCCTGTCGTGGCCGTCAACGATCGCCATTATTGAAGATGAAATCGGGAAATCTGTTCCTGAAGAGTGGGTGCAGCGGTCCCGCGAAAGAATGCACACTTCCATTTACGAGACCGTGACCGCCATTCCCGGTGTCGCCGATGTGGTTGCGCGGGTCGAAGCCGAGAACATTCCGCGATGCGTCGGCTCCTCCAGCCAGCCGGACTATCTGGCGCATGTGCTGGGGCGTGCCGGGCTTGATCATCACTTTGGGGAGGCCGTCTTCAGCGCAACGATGGTGGCCAAGGGCAAACCGGCGCCGGACCTGTTTTTGTTTGCAGCGTCTCAGATGGGCCATGTGCCACACAGAGCGGTGGTGATTGAGGACACCGTGCCGGGTGTTCAGGCCGGCATGGCCGCCGGCATGCGTGTCATTGGCTATGCCGGTGATCCGAACACGGATGGAAACGCGCTTGCAGATGCTGGCGCGGTGGTTGTTGGTGACATGGCCGAGGTGCCAGCGCTTTTGGGCCTAGGGTAGGTCGCGGGAGGCGGATAGAGGGCCGGGCAGGTCCGTCAGGATGCTGGTGGTGTCGTTGACGGTAAAGGCCCGGGGCCAGAACCCTGTTCCCTCGGCGGTGCCATCTTCAAAGGCAGCCAGTGCTGTTTCCAGATCGCGCAGGGACTGGAGGCCTGTCACAGGCACACCGGATTTGGCATCCCCATGGGCCGCATAAATGTTGATGGTCTCCGGCAGGTCTGCGACCAGCTGCCGTGTGGTGGCCAGATAGGTCCTGAGGCTGGAATTGGGCATGAAGGCATAGATCGCGCCATCGCCTGAATAGTCACCCATGAAGAACTGATCAGCCCGCTTGTCCCACACCGCAATGGACTCCGGCGTGTGGCCGGGGATCGAGAGCAGGGTTACCTGGCGGTCGCCCAGATCCAATTCGGTGTTCGGTGCCCACCAGCCCGCAACCGGCCAGCTTGGCACGTCATACCCTTCAACAAATCCCAGATGCTCGTTGCTGGTAGGGGTGAACACACCATCTGGCACACGTGCGCGCAGATGCGGCAGGTCCGGCATCAGGATCGTGTCAAAGGCGTCGTGGTTGCCGACATGGTCATAGTGGAGGTGGCTGGAGATGACGCTCACGGGCTTGTCTGTGAGCGAGGCAACCACCGGAGCAATCTTGCCTGCAGGCGACCCCGTATCAATGAGCAGAGCACGCTCGCTGCCGACCAGCAGATAGGAGTGGACGTCTTGATGATAAAGCGGCTCGGCAATAACGAACGTGCCCGGGCCCACTTCCTCAACAGTGTAAAAGTCGTCCGCCCACAGCTCCTTGTCGCCGAGCACGACATCCGCCCTGTCCAGCAGCGGTGGCTCGCCTTCAAGGCTCACCAGTTGCAGCATCAGCGGTGTGCGGAAGAGATAGGCTGCGCCCAGTAGCATTGCCAGCGCCCAAAGGCCGAAGAAAATCCTGAGACCTGTCTTGCCCATGTCTTCCCCCTGTCGTTTTTGTTGTCGAGGCAGTTGGCCACGAAGAACCCCATTGTTGCACCGACGCGAACCAGACGGGCAACAATGGGGTTTTGTGACGTTTTAGGTGCGGTTTGAGAGCTGCTTACTCTGCTGCCGCTGCCTTGGTGTCATTTGCTTCGTTTTCAGCGATGAACTTTTCAGCCTCAAGGGCGGCCATGCAGCCCATGCCGGCAGCTGTTACGGCCTGCCGATAGGTTTCGTCCGTCACATCCCCTGCCGCATACACGCCGGGAATGTTTGTCGCTGTCGAATCCGGCTTGGTGATGATGTAGCCGGAGTCTTTCATCTCCACCTGATCGCGGAAAATTTCCGTCGATGGCTTGTGCCCGATGGCAATGAAGATGCCGTCGGCTTCCACTTCCTTGGTCTCACCGGACTTGGTGTCCTTGAGGCGAATGTGTGTCACGCCCTGGATCTCACCCTTGCCGAGAATTTCATCCACCTCGTGGCTCCACTCGACGGAGATTTTCTCATGCTTGAAGAGACGCTCCTGAAGGATGCGTTCGGCGCGCAGTTCATCGCGGCGATGCACCAGCGTTACGTGCTCAGCAAAGTTGGTAAGGAACAGGGCTTCTTCCACAGCGGTGTTGCCACCGCCAACCACGACCACCTTCTTGCCGCGATAGAAGAACCCGTCGCAGGTTGCGCAGGCAGACACACCAAAGCCCTGGAACTTGTCTTCCGAAGGCAGGCCAAGCCACTGAGCCTGGGCACCGGTTGCGATGATGACTGAATCAGCGGTGTAGACGACGCCGCCGTCGCCAACCGCGCGGAAGGGTCGGGCCTTGAGGTCAACCGACATGATCGTGTCGTCGATCATCTCCGTGCCCACATGCTTGGCCTGAGCTTCCATCTGCTCCATCAGCCAGGGGCCCTGGATCACATCTGCGAAGCCTGGATAGTTTTCCACTTCGGTGGTGATTGTCAGCTGGCCGCCGGGCTGAAGGCCGCGGACCATGACCGGCTCAAGCATGGCGCGCGCGGCATAGATCGCGGCTGTGTAGCCTGCGGGGCCGGCACCAATGATGAGAACTTTTGCGTGTTTTGTCTGTTCGGTGGCCATTTTCTGGGCCTTTCGCCATCTTAGTCGTGGTGTGCGTACGGTGTCGGCGTCTTTGGATGGGTCGGGGCGAATCCCCGGTTGCCGACATAATAGCCGAATGAGTGCCCTCAACATGGGTCTTGTCGCTCCAAGATCAATTACCTCATCCCATAGAGACGCGGTAGATCACGCGGATATGACAAGACCCATATTGAGGGCTTTTTAGGGCTTAGAGGGCCTCTGCGTGCTTGCCAAGGTAGTCAGCAACGCCCGCAGCGGTGTCTTTCATGCCTTCATCGCCCTTCTGCCAGCCAGCAGGGCAGACTTCGCCCACTTCTTCATGGAACTGCAGTGCTTCCACCATACGAACGGTCTCGTCCGCATTGCGGCCCAGCGGCAGGTCATTCACAAGCTGGTGGCGGACGATGCCGTCCCGATCGATCACGAAGGTCCCGCGCAGGGCTACTTCATCCTGATGCAGGATGCCGTATTCACGGGTGATCTGCTTGGAGACGTCCGCAACCATCGGGAATTTGACCGGTCCCAGGCCACCGTCCTTGGGGGCTGTGTTGCGCCAGGCGTAGTGGGTGAACTGGCTGTCGATGGAGATGCCGACGACCTTGGTGTTCATGGCCGACAGCTTCTCGACGCGGTTGGAGTAGGCGAGGATTTCGCTGGGGCAGACAAATGTGAAATCCAGCGGCCAGAAGAACACCACGCCGTAGGAGCCCTTGAGGTGCTCCATCAGGTGGAAATCTTCCTTGATGAAGCCGTCTTCCATGACGGCGGCAGCTGTGAAATCCGGGGCGGTTTTGCCTACGAGGACAGTCATTATGCGTGGCTCCTTAAAAGCAACTTGGAGATCAAAAACCACAGAAGGTGCCGCAGCCGGGGAGGGCGGCCGGGCCATGCAGGCGAATCCCGCATCTTCTGTGAGATGCAAATTAGAATTCTTCTAATTAAATACAAGAGGCCGTTCGGGGGCATCTGGTCGCACCTGCCATGCAGTTTCGTGCGGCCTGCCAAGGACCCTTAGATCACCTATCCGGCGCGCCCGACGATGCGTTGCCGCGGGGCCCTGTGGATGGCTGACGAACACGGAATCCACGGGTCGTCTTGCAGGGCGTTGCTGACCCATTTGAATCGCTGGGGATGACAATTGGCCGGGGTGTGGATAACTCAAAACTGCGAGTCTTTAGAGTCGCTTACGCCTTGGGATTGTGGCGGTGAATCGTGCCCTGCGGCCGGGACTGCCGGCATGAGGCTTCTTCTGTGTACTGACCTGTGGATAAGTCGAAATATCAGAGTCCGGAGAGTCAGTTAGCGGATGATATTGATCCGCCTACTGAATCGCCAGCGCTGGCAATGAATTGAGCCTATTGCCCGGTGCCAGGTGCTGCAGGAAGCGCGAAGCCCCTGTCGCTCATACGCTGACGGACTTCCTGCGCGGCGCGAAGTGTTTCGGTCAGCGGGGGGTAGCTCCACGCGTCGAGGGGAGCATGGGTCAGCGAGCGGGCGATGCCACGGGCCTTCAGCACGTCATGGAAATGGTCGAACTTCTCGGAGCCTCCGTCGAGTTCGGCCACATAAAGCGGCTTGCCACTGGCGGCGGCTTCGGCCGCCATGTTCACGCTGTCCTCGGTCACGACGATGGCGTCGGCGCACGCATACAGACCCAAAATGGGGCTGTCGCCGGACCCGTCCCATACCCACGCACCCAGACGTTTGGCGTGCGCTTGAATGAGCGCTTCGTTGTCGGTGCCTGTCCGCCGGGACGTGGTAATGGCGAGGCGTGCGCCGGACTCGGTTTGCATCTTCTCAAGGCACCGGAACAGCTCGTCGATCGTGCTGCGATTCAGGCGGTAGGCACTGCTGGACCCGCCGATGGCAACAGCAACCAGCGGGCGCCCGAGGGCGTCGAACTTTGATGCCCATTTGTCCGATGCCTCGGCCAGTCGCCAGGGTAGGGCGAGATTGGGGGAGCCGATGATCGACAGGACGTTTTGCGCCGGGGCGACATTGTCGTGGTCCGGCGGCACGACGAGATCGAACAGGGCCGGTGTCACACGGGGGTCCTGACACTGGACGACAAATGTCCGTCCCTGCGAGACCCGCTTGATGTGGATGGCAAGAGGCACAGACTGACGACCACAGGCGACGACAAGGTCAGGCCAGGGGCCATCCAGCATCTGTCGGTTTTCAGCTGAGAGTCGTGACGGCACCTTGCCCCACAGGGACCACGCTTTCTCCGGAAGCCAGCGCCACGGTGCCTTGGCGGCAACCCGCAGGGGGACCGGCGCAAAGCCTGCGGCCTCTGCCAGCGCCAGGCATTGGTTCTCCATGCCCCGCGCGCCACCGCTGATTGCCCATGCGACCGGTCTATCGGCCAAAGTGGCCGGGTCCGATTGTGAGGCCGGTGCGGTTGAGCCGCCTGATTCCGTAGGGTCTTGAGACATAATCGTTCGTGTATGCGCAATTTTATTGCGCGGGTCCCGAGGGCTGCGCTATGAGTTCGCTGGCTCTTACGAGTCGCGACCACCACTCTTCTAGCAGGGACGCACGCTTTCATGCAGCGGGTAAAACTCGACGCCATTGACCGAAAGATACTGGCTGAGCTTCAGGCGGACGGCCGCATGACAAATGTGGAGCTGTCCAACCGGGTCGGTATCTCGGCACCGCCCTGTCTGCGCCGTGTCCGCGCACTGGAAGAAGCAGGTCTGATTGAGGGCTATCACGCCCAGCTGTCTGAGCGGGATCTGGGTTTTGACGTCACGGTGTTCGCCATGGTGGGGCTGCACAGCCAGGCGGAAGCAGACCTGCGCGCCTTTGAAGAGCGGGTCAACGCGTGGCCGCTGGTCCGTGAATGCCACATGCTCAATGGCGAGATCGACTTCATCCTCAAATGCGTCGCGCCGGATCTGGCCAGCTTCCAGAATTTCCTGACGGAAAGTCTCACGCCGGCGCCCAACGTGGCCCATGTGCGCACGTCACTCACCATCCGCCGGTCAAAATATGACCCGGGCGTGCCGGTAGATCTGATGGAGCCGATTGAGGCTTAGCTGCTACTTGAAGCGGACTTTCAGAATTTCGTAGCTCTTGCCACCGCCGGGTGTTGCCACCTCGACGCTGTCGCCTGCTGTCTTGCCGATGAGCGCGCGGGCGATGGGGGAGGAGATCGAAATCTTGCCGTCCTTCACGCTGGCTTCGTTGTCGCCGACAATCTGATAGGTCACTTCGTCGTCGGTATCTTCGTCAACAATCTCGACGAAGGCCCCAAAGGTCACGTTCTTGCCGGAGAGCTTGGTGACGTCGATCACGTCAGCGCGGGCAAGGGCGTCTTCCAGTTCGGCAACGCGGGCTTCGTTGAGGCCCTGCTGCTCTTTGGCGGCGTGATATTCTGCATTTTCAGAGAGATCGCCGTGTTTACGGGCTTCGGAAATCGCCGCGATGATGCGCGGGCGCTCAACGGATTTGAGCTGCTTGAGTTCCGTCTCCATGGCCGCGTGTCCTTCGCTGGTCATGGGTATCTTTTCCATCACGTATTCCACTCACAAAAGAATATGACCCCGCCGCCGATGCGCACCGGCGAATTCCGGGGCATTTGCGTCAAGGTCAGCGCCAGCCTCCGTATCCCTTGGAGACATGCAACGCTTCGCATCAACTGGCGAATAAGACCTTTGGGACCCTGTCCCGCGCTGCGCTGTAACCGGTGCGCGCGCCTGACCGGGAGGTCCCTGAGGCCGAAAAATAAGGACGCCGGGGCTTGGCCCCGGCGAGGGCACGTACTTCAGAATAATTTTTGCGCCGCGTCAATATATTCCGTGCGGACAGCAAAAACCCTTTGGTTTCCTGACATTATGTCAGACGAACCACATTCTCTGAGGTCTACTCGGCAGCCTGCATGTAGCTCTGCAAAGAGGCTACGTGCAGTTCATCCCCCCGCATGGCGGCGATGGCGCGTGTGGCCGCCATGGCGCCGGACAGTGTCGTGTAATAGGGAATCTTGTTCTGCAGGGCTGCGCGGCGCAGGGATGCTGAGTCAGACAGCGCCTGGGCGCCCTCGGTGGTGTTGAACACCAGCTGCACTTCGCCGTTGGTAATGGCGTCCACGATGTGGGGGCGGCCTTCCAGCACCTTGTTGATGCGGGTCACCGGCACGTTGTTTTCTTCCAGCAGGCGCGCGGTGCCGCTGGTGGCAACAATCTTGAAACCCATCTCGCACAGCTGGCGGGAGGGTTCGATGATGCGTTCCTTGTCGCCGTCCTTCATGGAGATGAAAGCTGTGCCTTCTTCGGGCACGGTCGTGCCGCCGCCCAGCTGGCTCTTGGCAAAGGCCACGCCAAAGCTGGTATCGAGGCCCATGACTTCGCCGGTCGAGCGCATTTCCGGCCCCAGAATAGTGTCGACGCCCGGGAAGCGGGCAAACGGGAAGACGGCTTCCTTGACGGCAATGTGGTCATATTTGCGCTTCTTGAGGCCGAAGCTTGCAAGGCTTTCACCGGCCATGATGCGCGAGGCAATACCCGCAATGGGCGCGCCCAGAACCTTGGCGACGAACGGCACCGTGCGGCTGGCGCGCGGGTTCACTTCAATGACGTAGATGTCGCCGTCCTTGATGGCGAACTGCACATTCATCAGTCCAATCACGCCCAGTGCCAGAGCCATGGCTGCCGTCTGCTTTTCAAGCTCGGCAATGATCTCGTCTGACAGGGAGAAGGGCGGCATGGAGCAGGCGCTGTCGCCTGAGTGAACACCGGCTTCTTCAATGTGTTCAAGGATGCCGGACACGAACACGTCCTTGCCGTCGCACAGCGCGTCCACATCCACTTCCGTTGCGTCCCGCAGATAGCTGTCGATGAGGACCGGGCTGTCGCCGGACACCACAACGGCTTCCTTCATGTAGCGCTCAAGGTCCGTGACGCCGTGGACGATTTCCATGGCGCGGCCACCCAGCACATAGGACGGGCGGATGACGACGGGGAAGCCGATGTCTTCGGCAATCTTGCGGGCTTCTTCAGCGGAGCGGGCAATGCCGTTGGCGGGCTGGCGCAACTTCAGGTCATCCAGCAGGGCCTTGAAGCGGTCCCGGTCTTCCGCAAGGTCGATGGCGTCAGGCGGCGTGCCCAGAATGGGGACATTGGCGTCTTCCAGTGCCTGCGCCAGCTTCAGTGGTGTCTGGCCGCCAAACTGCACGATGACACCGGCCAGCGTGCCGGCCTGCTGTTCCACGGTGATCAGCTCCAGCACGTCTTCTGCCGTCAGTGGCTCAAAGTACAAACGATCAGACGTGTCGTAGTCGGTGGACACGGTCTCCGGGTTGCAGTTGACCATGATCGATTCAAAGCCTGCATCCGCCAGAGAGAACGCGGCATGGCAGCAGCAATAATCAAACTCGATGCCCTGGCCGATGCGGTTTGGACCGCCACCCAGAATGATCGCCTTCTTCGCAGTGGTGACACCGGACTCGCATTCAGGCGTGCCGTCAGGACCCGTCACTTCATAGGTGGAGTACATGTAGGGCGTCTTGGCGGCGAACTCGGCGGCGCAGGTATCAATGCGCTTGTAGACCGGGCGCACATCCATGCCGCGGCGTTTGGCGGATACATCTTTTTCAGCCATGCCTGCAAGCTGGCCAAGGCGGGCGTCAGAAAAGCCCTTGCTCTTCAGCATACGGAAGGTTTTAGGGTTTTCCGGCAGGCCGTGCTCGGCAACGCGGGCTTCGGTTTCCACCAGATCGCGGATCTGGGCGAGGAACCACGGGTCGATCTTGCACAGATTATGTATTTCCTCGTCACCCAGCCCATGCCGCATGGCCTGCGCCACGGTCAGCACGCGATTGGGGGTCGGCTGGCCAAGGGCTGCACGAATGGCATTCTTGTCGTCGCCTTCGTTCAGGCCAGGCACTTCGATTTCCGTCAGACCGTCAAAGTCTGTTTCAAGAGAGCGCAGCGCCTTCTGGAAGCTTTCCTGGAACGTCCGGCCAATGGCCATGGCTTCGCCCACGGACTTCATGGCTGTGGTCAGGTGCGGCTTGGCGCCTGGGAATTTTTCAAACGCAAACCGCGGAATTTTTGTGACGACGTAGTCAATCGTCGGCTCAAACGATGCAGGCGTCGCGCCGGTGATGTCATTGTCCAGCTCGTCCAGCGTGTAGCCGACCGCAAGGCGGGCAGCGACCTTGGCGATGGGGAAGCCGGTTGCCTTGGAGGCCAGCGCAGAGGAGCGCGATACGCGCGGGTTCATCTCAATGACAACCAGACGGCCGTCTTTCGGGTTCACTGCGAACTGAACATTCGAGCCGCCGGTCTCAACGCCGATTTCGCGCAGACACGCAATCGAGGCGTTGCGCATGATCTGGAATTCTTTGTCGGTCAGCGTCAGGGCAGGGGCGACGGTAATCGAGTCGCCGGTATGAATGCCCATGGGGTCGATGTTCTCGATGGAGCAGACGATGATGGCGTTGTCGTCCTTGTCGCGGACCACCTCCATCTCGAACTCTTTCCAGCCGAGCACGGATTCTTCAATGAGGATTTCGGTGACGGGGGACGCATCCAGCCCGTAAGCCACCATCTTCATGAATTCGTCTTTGTTGTAGGCAATGCCGCCGCCGGTGCCGCCCATGGTGAAGGACGGACGGATGATCGTCGGCAGGCCCACCTTCTCAAGCCCGGCCATGGCTTCTTCAAGGGTGTTGGCAATGTGCGAGCGCGGGCTCTCAAGGCCGATCTTGTCCATCGCCTCACGGAACAGCTGCCGGTCTTCCGCTTTTTCAATGGCTTTCTGGTTGGCACCGATCAGTTCGATGCCCAGCTCGTCCAGCACGCCCTTGTCGGCGAGTGCCAGCGCGCAGTTGAGTGCTGTCTGGCCACCCATGGTGGGCAGCACGGCGTCGGGCTTTTCAACGCGCAGGATCTTCTCGACCACTTCCGGCGTAATCGGCTCGATATAGGTCGCATCCGCCAGGTCCGGGTCGGTCATGATCGTCGCCGGGTTGGAGTTCACCAGAATGATCCGGTAGCCGTCCTCTTTCAGCGCCTTGCATGCCTGTGTGCCCGAGTAATCAAACTCGCAGGCCTGCCCGATGATGATCGGACCAGCGCCGATGATCAGAATGCTCTTGATGTCTGTACGTTTGGGCATGGTTTAACGGGCTTTGCGAACTAGGTTTGATTCATGACCAACGATCACGCCTTGGCGCGGCGAATGCTGGCCGACATGTTTTTGTACTACCGGCTTCGTCCGCACGGATTTGCGGAAGGTGCCGTTGCGGGCTGCCCGAAGGCCGACTTTGCGAGCGCGCCCCTGCGCCTCGCCATCCTTCTGGATACGGCGCCCGACGATCCGCGTACGGATGAGCTGATCGACACCGGCTGGCGTGTCCTCGCGCTCTCCGGTGCGCAGGTCCGCGACGATCCCGGATCGATCCGTCAGACCCTGCTCGATACGGCGCAGGCCCTTGCGTGATATGTGGGCAGCGGACGTCACTAGCCTTTTGCCTCCGCCATACGCTCAACGAAGCGTGCGAAGAGGTAGTGGCTGTCCTGCGGGCCCGGTGAGGCTTCGGGGTGGTGCTGCACGGAGAAGATCCGGCCGCCGTCGGCTTCAAGGCCGGCATTGGAGCTGTCGAACAGCGACCGGTGTGTTTCGGTCACGCCGTCGGGCAGGGAGCCGGCTTCCACTGCAAAGCCATGGTTCATGGAGGTGATCTCGACCTTGGAGGTCGTGAAATCCTTCACCGGATGGTTGGCGCCGTGGTGGCCCTGATGCATTTTTTTGGTGGTGGCGCCCAGCGCGCGGCCGAGCAACTGGTGGCCAAGGCAGATGCCGAAGATGGGCTTGCCGCTCTCTACCAGCTTCTTGATTTCCGGCAGGGCGTATTCGCCGGTGGCAGCGGGGTCGCCGGGGCCGTTGGCCAGGAAGATGCCGTCCGGGTTTTGCGCCAGCACGTCTTCTGCTGTGGATGTGGAGGGCATGACCGTGACGGCGCAGCCCTGATCTGCCAATAGCCGCAAAATGTTGCGCTTGGCACCGAAGTCCAGCGCCACGACCTTGTATTTGGCTTTGGCAAGGCGGCCATAGCCGTCGCCCCAGCTCCAGCTGGTTTCATCCCACTGGTAAGGTTCAGCTGTGGTGACGTCCTTCGCCAGCTCCATGCCTTCAAGGCCGGGGAAGGCCTTGGCCTGTGCCGTCAGCGCATCAATGTCGAACTTGCCGTCTTCTGCGTAGGCGATGACCCCGTTGGGCATGCCGTTTTCGCGGATGAGGTTTGTGAGCGCGCGGGTATCAAGGCCCGAAATACCGATGATGCCCTGGGTCTTGAGCCATGCGTCCAGATGCTGCGACGAGCGGTAATTGGACGGGTCTGTGATATCCGCCTTGAGGATGCAGCCCATGACGCCAGCCTTGGCCTCAAGGTTGGAGGTTTCAATGTCCTCGTCATTGGTGCCGACATTGCCAATGTGGGGGAAGGTGAAGGTGATGATCTGGCCCGCATAGGACGGGTCCGTCAGCACTTCCTGATATCCGGTGATGGCGGTGTTGAAGCAGACCTCGCCCGCAGCAGCACCCGTGGCACCCACGCCATAGCCTTCAAAGACGGTGCCGTCTGCAAGCACGAGGCGGGCTGTGGTGGGTTTGTCTTCAGCTTCCCAAGCCAAGGTGCCGGATGGTGTGGAGCCAGATCCGACTCCCCCCATCCCGGATACGGGCGGGCGGGCGTCAGAATTGGGCTCGGCCATTTGAAGGCTCCCTTGGGGACATTTGGCGCACACCTCAAAGGGTATGCGCGAGAGTGATAACAGGGTTTTGCGCGTGGGGGCTTGTAAAAGCGGCAAGCATGCGCAAATTGGCGCGGAAATTAGCGGGAGCCCTCTCCCGCGTCAACCTGTGATTTGCCCTGATTTTTTATTTAAAATCAATGGCTTACAGGGGGTTGCGGCGTGGTGCCGCGAAAGAAGTGTCATTTGCCTTCTTGCCCCTGCATGCACACATGATGTGAGTCTCAACTGTGAGTCTCAGGTTCAACCGGAAGACACTGATATGCGTGACACGTTCAAAGCGGCCCTCAAGGACGCGCTCAAGGCTGGTGACAAGCGACGTCTGGCGACGCTGCGCCTGATCACGGCTGCCATCAAGGATCGGGACATCAATGCCCGGTCTGAGGGCAAGGACCCGGTCAGCGACGGTGAAATCCTCCAGATCCTCGCGAAGATGATCAAGCAGCGCCGCGAATCAGCCACCACCTATGAGGAGGCTGGCCGTCTCGAGCTTGCGACTCAGGAGCGCGAAGAGATCGACATCATTGAAGGTTTCCTGCCGACCCAGCTGGGTGACGCGGAAGTGGAAGCCGCCTGCAAGGAAGTGATTGCCGAGCTTGGTGCCGATGGCCTCAAGGACATGGGCAAATGCATGGGCGTGCTCAAAGACAAATATGCCGGGCAGATGGATTTCGCCCAGGCGAGCAAGTCCGTGAAGGATTTGCTGAGCTAGCATCCGCATCGGGTCCTTATGGACTCACGCGCGCCTCGGTCGCATCATTCCCCCATGAAGTTTTCTGACCAGTTGCTGGACGATATCCGCGCGCGCATTCGCGTGTCGGAGGTGGTTGGGCGCAAGGTCGGGCTCAAGCGCAAGGGGCGTGAGTTTGCGGGGCTCTCTCCGTTCAATCAGGAGAAGACGCCGAGTTTCTTTGTGAATGATGAAAAGCAGTTTTATCACTGCTTTTCGTCCGGCAAGCATGGCGACATCTTCAAATGGATGATGGAGATGGAAGGCCTGTCCTTTCCCGAAGCTGTTGAACGGCTGGCGGGCGAGGCGGGGGTCGAGCTGCCCAAGGCGACGCCTCAGGACATGGAGCGCGAAAAGAAACGCGCCGGGCTCATCGACGTCATGGAAATGGCGGACGCGTTTTTTCGTGATCAGTTCAAGGGTGGCCGGGCGAAAGACGCGCGGGCCTATATCGAGCGGCGCGGGCTGTCTGCCAAGACAATTGCCGAGTTCGGCATTGGCTATGCGCCCGCAGACCGCCAGGCGCTGCGCGGTCATCTGTCAGCACGCAATATCACTGATGCACAGATGGCCGAAGCGGGTCTCATTATTCATGGGGAAGACATTCGCGAACCCTATGACCGCTTTCGTGATCGCATCATGTTTCCCATTGGCGATGCCCGTGGGCGTACCATTGCCTTTGGTGGTCGCGCGCTCTCCGCTGACGTACCAGCCAAGTATCTGAATAGTCCGGACACGCCGCTTTTTCATAAAGGGTCGATTGTCTACAACTTCGCCCGCGCCCGTAAGCCGGCCTTTGATGCGCAGGCGGTGCTGGTGGCGGAAGGCTACATGGATGTCATCGCTCTGGCGCAGGCGGGGCTTGCGCACGCGGTTGCGCCTCTTGGTACAGCGCTGACGGAAGACCAGATTGCGCTGCTGTGGCGGCTGGCGCCTGAGCCGGTGCTGTGTTTCGACGGCGACAGGGCCGGGCAGGCAGCAGCCTACCGGGCCGCCGAGCGTGCCTTGCCGGTGCTCAAGCCCGGTCACTCGGTTCGCTTTGCCTTCCTTCCCGACGGCAAGGACCCGGATGATCTCATCAAGACAGCCGGGCCGGACGCCATGCGCGACGTGATTGCGCAGGCGCAGCCGCTCTACAAAGTGCTGTGGGAAAAGGAAGTGACCGACCGGCGCATCGAGACGCCGGAACAGCGCGCCGAATTTCAAAAATCCATTCGGGCGATGCCCCGGGTCATTCGCGATGAAGCGGTGCGCGAGCATTATGCCCAGACCTTCGAGCAGCAGTTGCAGACCTTCTTTGGCGGCCAGCAGGGCAATTTGCCCGGTGGACGCGGTCGCACCAGTGCCTTTGGTGGACGTTCAGGTGGTGATCGACGCGGCGGCGGCGGTTTTGGCAGAGGCGGGTTCAACAAGGCTGCTTTGGGTGCCACACCGTCGCTTATGCGCAGTTCTTTGGGCCGCGGCGGGGCCCCGGCTACCAGTCGCGCGCATGAGTTGCTGGTCCTGACTGTGCTCAACCATCCCTGGCTTGTGGCGGACCATGCAGAGGCTCTGGCGGGGGTCAGCATTTCAGACCCGTCGCTTGACAGTTTGCTTAATGAAATCATAGATGTATCGACGCAAGGGGACCATCTTGACAAGACGGCGCTGCACACCCACTTGGAATCTCATGGATTGAGCCACGTGGCGCATCGGCTTTTGTCTGATCAAGCCTTGAAAACAGTCGCTTTTTCGAGCGGTGAAGCGGACCCGGCGGTTGCCGAGGAGGGCTTTGACGCTACGTTGAAGGAGTGCGCGGCAGGCGGTTTTGAAGCCGATCTGCAACGCGCACAGGCTGATTTCGAGGTGGATCCGAGCGAGGAAAACTGGTCCCGGCTTGAGCAGATCAAGCGGATGATGCTTGAGCAGGACCTGAAGGATACCGCCAGTTAGCTGGCACGAAATTCAAGCGCGGGCAGCGCAGGTACCGGTTGCAGGAAGCAAATAGCTCCAACCGGCACGCGGATTGCTCGCGATTTGTCTGTCAGGCGCTTGGCTTCGCGCGCTGACAACGTGGAATCAGGCGCTTTACCCGGCAATCCCTTGCGATTGCAGGGCGCAAGGCGTCGAACGCAACACAAATTACCTGACGCGGCGGCATGGCGATGCCCCGTTTTAGGACGCATATACGGAGTGGCACGACCACATGGCGAGTAAAGCGGCAGCAGCAGAAGCAGAAACCGAGACCCCGGCAGAAGGAGCAGACGGACCGCTCCTCGATATGTCGGACGCGGCCGTTAAGAAGATGATCAAGGCCGCCAAGTCGCGCGGCTTTGTCACCTATGACGAGCTCAACAAAGTGATGCCGTCCGAGGAAGTCTCCTCCGAACAGATCGAAGACACCCTGTCGATGCTCTCTGAAATGGGCATCACGGTGGTCGAGAACGAAGAAACCGAAGACGGCGACGAAGCCGAAGATGGCGACAAGCCCGCCACCGGCACCGCTGTTGAAGCCGCACCCAAGAAGAGCTCCGCTGTCACCACCGGTGGCCGCACCGGCTCCACCCTTGAGCGCACGGATGATCCCGTCCGGATGTATCTGCGTGAAATGGGCTCGGTTGAGCTTCTGTCACGCGAAGGCGAAATCGCCATCGCCAAGCGCATCGAGGCCGGCCGCGAAACAATGATCGCGGGCCTGTGCGAAAGCCCGCTGACCTTCCAGGCCATCATCATGTGGCGCGAAGAGCTGAACGAAGGCAAGGTTCTGCTGCGCGACATCATTGATCTGGACGCAACCTTTGCAGGTCCCGACGCCAAGAAGACCGTGCCTCCCGGATCACCCGGCATTCCCGGTGACCCGTCTGCGCCCGGCGCGCCTGCGGTCAACGACAACAAGGACGACGCCCGCAAGCCGGATGAAAACGGTAATGCCACCGTCGCGCCGGACGATGATGACGAAGAAGACGAAGACGAGGGCGCCAATCTGTCGCTTGCGGCCATGGAAGCCGAGCTTCGTCCGCAGGTCATGGAAATCTTTGACGGCATCGCCAGTGACTACAAGAAGCTGCGCCGCCTGCAGGACCAGCTGGTTGAGGCCCGCCTCAACAGCGACGACCTGTCGACCAGCCAGCAGAAGCGTCTGAAGAAGCTGACCGCTGACATCGTTGAGCAGGTGAAGAACCTGCAGCTCAACAATGCGCGTATTGAGGCGCTGGTTGAGCAGCTCTACGCCATCAACAAGCGTCTGGTCAGCCTTGAAGGCGGCCTGATGCGTCTGGCTGAAAGCCACGGCGTGCCACGCGCTGAGTTCCTCAAGCAGTATTTTGAAAACGAGCTTGATCCCAACTGGGCGCGCCGTGTGGGCCGTCTCAAGGGCAAGGGCTGGAAAGACTTCGTCGGCGAAGAGCGCGACAGCGTCAAGGAAATCCGCACGGAAATTCAGGGCCTTGCTCAGGAAACCGGTGTGGAAATCACCGAGTTCCGCCGCATCGTCAACACGGTGCAGAAGGGCGAGCGCGAAGCTGCCATCGCCAAGAAGGAAATGGTCGAGGCCAATCTGCGTCTCGTGATTTCCATCGCCAAGAAATACACCAACCGCGGCCTGCAGTTCCTCGACCTCATTCAGGAAGGCAATATCGGCCTGATGAAGGCGGTGGACAAATTCGAATACCGCCGCGGCTACAAGTTCTCGACCTACGCCACCTGGTGGATCCGTCAGGCCATCACGCGTTCGATCGCTGACCAGGCCCGCACCATCCGTATTCCGGTGCACATGATCGAGACGATCAACAAGCTGGTGCGTACGTCACGCCAGATGCTGCACGAAATCGGTCGCGAACCGACGCCGGAAGAGCTGGCAGAGAAGCTGTCTATGCCGCTTGAAAAAGTGCGCAAGGTTCTCAAGATCGCCAAAGAGCCGATCTCTCTGGAAACACCCATCGGTGACGAAGAAGACAGCCACCTGGGTGACTTCATCGAGGACAAGAACGCCGTCCTGCCAATTGATGCCGCGATCCAGTCCAACCTGCGTGAAACCACGACCCGGGTTCTGGCGTCGCTGACACCGCGCGAAGAACGCGTCCTGCGTATGCGCTTTGGCATCGGCATGAACACCGACCACACTTTGGAAGAAGTGGGCCAGCAGTTCTCGGTCACGCGCGAACGTATCCGCCAGATCGAAGCCAAGGCGCTGCGCAAGCTCAAGCACCCAAGCCGGTCCCGCAAGCTGCGGTCGTTCTTGGACAACTAGGTTTGTCTGCGACCTGAAGACACAAAAAACCCCGATGGTGATTTCACCATCGGGGTTTTTCTTTGTCTGATTGCGGGTGCCTAGAGGTTGGCGCCGCCCCAGAAGACAGAGAACTGCTCGCAGTGGATGAGCACGGATGTATAGGCGTCGGTGCTGAAGTCTGCAGGCAGTTTGTATTCCTGGGCACCGGATGTGCTGTCGAGCTTGGAGACGAGGACGGCATTGTTGGTGGCGGTGTTGTCGCGCACGTCGTTCACGTCCTGCTGGGAGAGGAAAATCTTGAGGTCGGGGGCGTTGCTGGTGCGGAAATCATCGCTGAGCACGATGTAGGCACCGTCGTCGCGCGTCTCGATGGACCAGGAGCCGTCCAGCGGCTTTTCTGCCACGTCAAAGGCGCGGGCAGCGTTATGGGTGTCGGCGGAGGCGGGCAGGGCGACGGCGAAGAGGCTGGAGACGGCAATGGCCGCAGCGGCAAAGAAAGTCTTGAAGGTCATGATGTGTCCTGACGTCTTGATGGTTGGTGATGGCGGGTCTGCGCGGTGGGCGGCATCCCTTGATGTCTTGTCTGTGGTCAGGAGATAGGGGGTGGCTGGATCACACGCGATGAAACAGGGCGTGATGTTGCCGTGAGGTGCGCGTTACCGGGTGGGACTGCTCAAGAAATGGCGGTTTTGGGGTTCAAATTCGCACATCTGTGATGAGTGGACTTGGCCGCCCGACAGGGGTAAAACCCGGGCGGTTGTCTCGCAGGTGCGAGATGAAAATCCGGGAGTTTCCCATGTTGCTGACCATGCTGAAGGCCAAGCTGCACCGTGCCACTGTCACCGGCGCGGACCTTCACTATGAAGGCTCCATTGCCATTGACCGTGATCTCATGGACCTCGCGGGGCTTCTGCCCAATGAGCAGGTCGATATCTACAACATCGACAATGGCGAGCGGTTCACGACCTACATCATCGAAGGCGCGCGCGGCAGCAAGGTGATTGCGCTCAATGGCGCGGCCGCCCGCAAGGTATGCGTTGGCGACAAGGTGATTATTGCCGCCTACGCCCAGCTGGATGCGGATGAAGCCCGCAATTACAATCCGGCGGTGGTGTTGCTCGGGGACGGCAACGAGGTTCAGACTGCGGCGTAGATTCGTTTCCTCCACTGGAGAACGCCCGATGCGCCCGCTACTCGCTCTGTTTGCCCTCACGATTTCAATCAGCCTTGCTGCGTTTGTGCCCCAGGCTCACGCAGAAGAGGGTACCGCACAGGGTCAGCCTGCCTATGCGGCAGCCTATGCCCCTGAAGCAGCGTTTGAATCCTGCCGGGGCACCCGCGCGGCCGAGGCGATTGACTGTGCGCTCAAGGCCTGTGCGGATGCGAGCGGATACCCCGAGGACTGCTACATCCTTGCAGCCTGTGATGCGGGTGGCTGGGTCGGCGTGATGGGCGTCATGCTGCAGGAAATCCACTTCACCACCGTCACCTGCGGGTCTCCCAACCGTGAAGCTGTTCTCGCTGAACTCAAGGCCCGGTGTGCCGGCCACCTGCCATACATGCAGGAATGCTGGGTCTCAGAGCTGATCCCGCTGCATGAGGCCAAGGCCGAAGCAGTCGAGATCAGCTGGACGGCTGAGAGCGTATTGCAGCCTTAAGAGTGGTCACGCGGCGTCAAAGCGTGCGCCGAACTCTTCCATGTCCAGATTGAACGCCCGGCAGCAGAACGAAATGGTGTGGTAGTAGCCTGCCAGAACCACCAGCTCGATGATCTGTTCGTCTGAAAACTCAGCAGCAAGGTCGGCCCACAGCGCGTCATCGATGGTGCTGGTGTCATGCAGGGCGTCCGCCATTCGCAGGATCAGTCGATCATTTTCAGTGTCCCAGCAGGCATCCTGCGGCGTACCGCGGATAATGGACGCGGACTGCTCTTTGGTGATCGCCACGCGGTCGCCAAAGAACGTCATGTGCACGCCCCACTCATATTCAGCGCCGCAGCGTGCCGTCGTGCGATCAATCATCAACTCGCGCTGGCGCAGGGTCAGCGTTCCCTTGTCGAGCAGGCCACCGCTCATCATGCGCTCAAACACGCGCGGGTTGCGGGCCAGCGTTGTGAACAGGGTGAGAGGGGGCACGCCGTCGGGCATGATTGCGTCCAAGCGTTTCTGGATTGCGCCGTCATAAGGCGGACGCAAGGGGGCAAGCCGCGGGGCCTGTGTGTGTTGAGCCATCGGAAGTCTCCATGCTAGGGTGCTACGTATTTTGTAGCGTGCTATGAAAATAATAGCGCTACCGATTTTTGCAAGGAAAATTCGTGTCGCCTTCAAGCAAGCTCCCGCCCAGACCCGGATCCCCCGTTCGCGGGTCGCAGACCGGCATGCCGATCATGGCCCTGCTCGATATGCTGGGGCGGCGCGGCGCCTTGCGATTGATCTGGGAGTTGCGGGAGGGGGCGCTGACATTTCGTGCGTTGCAGGAGGCAGCAGACCTGAACCCGTCCACCCTCAATGCGCGCCTCAAGGAGCTGCGCAGCGCACGGGTCGTGATCCTGGGAGACCAGGGCTACAGCCTGACGCCGGAGGGCGCCGATCTTCTGGCCATGCTGCTGCCACTTCGCCTGTGGGCAGAGCAATGGGCAAATGAAACGGATCAGACGTAGCCGTCTGCCCTGCCAACATCGCGCCAGCCAATCACGCCGTCTTCGATTGTGAGTTTGATGACGTGCGGGTTTTTCAGGCTTTGCCAAAAGCCAAAACCCTCCACATCGTCCAGATCGCTGATGAGCGAGGCAATGGCGGCACCGTGGGAGCATGCCGCAATGGACTGACCCTCGTGCGCTGCACTCATCTGCCTGATGGCACCTTTGACGCGGGTGCGACACTCCGCGAGGGTTTCACCGCCGGGCAGACGCAGAGTGTCGTCGGCGAAGCTGTCACGCAGCGCTGACACGAAGTCTTCAATCAGGATGTCGGCAAGACGCCGTTCTCGCAGGTCATCGAGGATGTGTGTTGTGTGACCCATCAGGTCAGCTGTCGGTGCCAAGGTCTGCTGCGCCCTTAAGAATGGACTGGCATAGATATGATCTATGCCCTGGGCTTCCAGAAAGGAGGCCAATGCGTCGGCTTGCCGTTCACCCTCATCGGTGAGGGGCCAGTCAGGCTCCGGAACGCCAATTGGCTGACCCGCCTTTGCGTGGCGGACCAGCCAGATCGTTGTTGTGGCAGAGGGTGCCAGCGACCTACTCGAGTTCGATGACGATGTTCACGTTCGAGCGGATTTCCTGTGTGCCGGCAGCAACCGGTACGGATTTCGCCGACTCGTCCATCGCCATGGAGCGCATCATCATCGGCTGCGGGCGATAGCCGCCATTCTCGCTGATGGTCATGACCGGGCCGAGATTGGCACCAGCGGTCCCAGCAAGAATGGTTGCGCGGCGCAGGGCGTCCTTGACGGCAATGCGGCGGGCTTCATCCATGAGGGATTGCGGGTTTTCAATGAAGAAGTTCACGCCATTCACGTTGTTGGCGCCGGCTGTCACCAGCTCATCCAGCACACCACCCACATTGTCGAGGTCACGGATGATGACGGTCACGTTGTTGGAAGCGCGGTAGCCGACGATCTTGGGATCTTCGTGGCTGCCGTCGGGCTTGCGGGGGGAGTGGGAGTATTTGGCATTGATGGAGAAGCCGGACGTGCGGATGTCTTCTTCCTTGATACCGGCCTTCTTGATGGCCTCAAACACCTTGGTCATTTTTTCGGTGTTGGCGGTCAGGGCTTCGCGTGCCGTCTTGGCTTCCGCCAGCACGCCGGCATTGACGCTGGCCGTGTCCGGCTTGGCGGAGACGGAGCCTTCACCCTGAACAGTGATGGTGCGCTTTGGCTCTACAGTCTGCGCATATGCGGCAGGGGCTGCGAGCATCAAGGCTGCAGCAAAGGCTGCGGCCAACGAGGCAGGATGAGCAATGAATTTCGGGGAAATACGGGCGCGCATGGGCGGCCTCCTGTTAAGTCGTGAACGCTTCTTGTCATGTGCCGGGCACCGGCGAACTGGCAACCACTATCATGTCTGATCATGTCAATAATGCGGATCAAAATATGCCCGCATCATGACGGTTTCGCGCCCCCCATGTGATCTGCTATAGGCCCCTTGGTATGGCGCAGCCCGCACTGATGTGTGCAGGCCCCGCCATGCGACGGTGGGGCCGGTAGCTCAGCTGGTTAGAGCGGTCCGCTCATAACGGATTGGTCGCAGGTTCAAGTCCTGCCCGGCCCACCAAATTTCCTACTGGCTGCCGGGGATTTTCTCCACCTGACGATGCACCCAAAAAGAATCTTCCTATTTTGGGTGCAGACTGGGTGCACTGAGACGCGGCAGGGAACATGTGTACCTGTTGCAAGTCTGTCAGTCGGAGACAGACCTTTTGCGCTTGTAGTATTCCCTCGCCTTGTGGCGTGATCCACAAGTCTTCATGGAGCACCACCGTTTCGTGCGACTGCGGGTCGAGTCATAAAACGCCCAGCCACAGCTCTCCAGTTCACAGCACTTCAGGCGGTCCCATGTGCCGTCCTGCTGGCCTTCCAGTATTGCGCCGACAAGCTTGCCCAGGGCGTGGTCGAATGGGTGACGGCCTGACACAAACTGAATATGGCCTGACGGAGCAAATTCCGCATGGAAGGCAATGTCAGCAAACAGATCGTTGAGGGGCTGAAAAAGTGTTTCATCGAGAATCCAGCTGCGTAGGTCGCTGCGGAACTTGATGAGTTTTTGATGTTGGTCTTGCTTCAGCTTTTGGGTGCCGTCCCAAAGAGACGTGTTTCTCAGCCATGCCTCTGCTGACTGCGCTGTTTCCAGATCATCAATGTTCAGTTCCTCAGACCACGTGTTGAGAAACCCTTCCACCAGGATGAGTCCACCGGGGGCAGGGGGAGTGCCGACTCTGAGGTCTGCAACGGCTGCTTTGTTGTCCATTGAATGATTGTATCACCATCTATTGCTATTAGGTGGCAATTCATGAAATTACCATCTATAACATATAGATGGTAATAATCTGCTGGGCGTTCTTGCTCCAGCTTGCCGCTATGAGGGAACCAGCATGAAAAGAAACAGATGGGTGAATCTCGCGGTGGTCGGAGCCGTTCTGGCGCTGATGCCGATTGGCGCAAGTCATGCCGAAGGGGAACGCGTGCTTACCGCGGCGGAAATCTCCGATGCCCTGGCGGGCAATACTTTCTCAGGGGTCTTTGGCGAGGAGAACACCCGGTACGCGCAGCGCAATCATCGGAACGGAATGGCTGTCGTCAATATTGAGGGGACACCAGCGCGTCTCATTCCGTGGTTCGTCGAAGAACCAGGCTCCTATTGTGAGGACTGGGCTGAAAGTGGCGTCATTTGCTACCGCATCAGCCGGGATGACTCCTCAGGAAAGCACTTCTTCCAGCGTCCCAACGGAACTGTTTCAGAGTTCGTCGTGCAAAAGGGATTTCAGCCTTTCACTTTTGAATAACGTGCCGCTGCCTTGCCTTGCGCAAATGCACATCTGACAAATCAGGAGTCGATTGATGTCACTCAAGATACCAAAAGCTAACAATGATCCGCTGGTCATCGCTCAGGCTTATGCGGACGGACCGGGACCCAATGGAAGTGATTTTGATTTCTTTCTGGGTGAATGGGACGCCAGTGTCATTCGCTATGCAGACGACGGCGGTATTCTACTCGAGCATGAAGCAAGCTGGACAGCGCAGTCGCTTTTTGATGGGCGAATGATCGAAGATCGTTTTGTTCCCAACACCTCTGAGGGTGACATTGGGGCTGTTGTGACACTGCGTACGTACTGCGTTGCCTCCCAACAATGGGAGATGGTGTTTTTATGGGCTCAGCAACCGGTGCCCGGGCTGAAAAATTTCGTCGGAAACATGATCGACGGTGAAATGCGTCTTACGGGCGAACAGGTGGTGCCGGACGGGCCGGTTGTTCACTCGCGCATCCGGTTTTTCAAAATCACCGCGAACTCACTGTCCTGGGAACACACCATGAGTGTCGACGACGGTGAGACATGGCATCCGCACTCGTTGATGGATCTGCGCCGCCGATCACCCCAAACCTAGGGGCTTACCAGGCGAGCGCAGCTCTCCCCGAGGTACCAGTTGTGGCATATCCTGGTTTAGACTCTGTCCAGCCCACCACATCTCCTCCCACACCGCTGTGTGGCGGCTCTGTGCATGGAGATTTTTGTCAAAGCGCGAAGTTTGACTTAGCTGTGCGCGTCAGAGGAGAGTTGTTCTGCCAGACTGTTGTTGTGGAAGAACCTAGCCAAACAAGGCAAGCGCATGACAACGGTCCCATGTTTGGTAAGTCTCAGGGGATACCAATGGTCAAGAAGAGCGAAATCGCCAGTACGGCCTCAGAAAGTCCAAGCGCGCTCAGTCCGCTTGTGGGGATCAACCAGCAGGATCTGATGGCGGCAGCCGGGTCTATTCTCAGCGGTGCCATCCGACATCCCTTTACGGTCATGAAGCATGGGGGTGCGCTAGGTCGAGGCATGGCTGATGTTCTGCTCGGTCTGGATGACAAGAAGCCCAATCCCAAGGACAGACGGTTTGCTGATCCTGCATGGACGGGCAGTCCGCTGCATCGACGTCTCTTTCAGGCATGGGAAACTCTGGCTGACCAGGCCGATGCACTGGTGGATGATTTCGGGTTTGAAGGCTCTGAGAAGACCCGCACCCAGATTGTCACCCGCATTTTTACGGATGCACTGGCACCATCCAACACGCTGCTCAATCCTGCTGCCTTGAAACAGGCGATCGACACCGGCGGTGCATCGCTCCTCAATGGGGCGAGCAATCTGGTCTCGGATGTGCGGACCAACGGCATGTTGCCACGCATGGTGGATACGGAGCCGTTCAAGGTCGGCGAGAATGTCGCCAGCACCCCGGGGTCGGTTGTTTATCGCACGGACATGCTGGAGCTTATTCAGTACACCCCGCAAACGCCGAAGGTGTATGCGCGGCCATTGCTTTTCATTCCGCCGCAGATCAACAAATTCTATGTGCTGGATCTCTCGCCTGAAAAGAGCCTGGTCAAATATCTGGTGTCGCAGGGCCATCAGATTTTCGTGGCAAGCTGGCGCAACCCGCAGCCTGAACATCGCGACTGGGGTCTTGGTGATTATGTCACCGAACTGGATCAGGCCGTTGATGCCATTCTCAAGATCACGAAGTCAGACAGCCTGAACGTGTCGGGCGGGTGTTCCGGCGGCATCACGCAGGCAGCATTCCTCAGTCATCTGGCGACCAAGAACGATAAGCGGGTCAACTCTGCTACATTCTGGGTCTGTGTGCTGGATCCACAGCCCGATGACAGTGATCTTGGGTCACTGATTTCACCATCAAGTATCGAGATCGCGCGCAATCGCTCCAAGTCGAAGGGCGTCCTGACGGGGCGTGATCTGTCGACGATCTTTGCGTGGCTTCGGCCCAATGACCTGATCTGGAACTATGTGGTCAATAATTACCTGATGGGGCGCAAGCCGCCGGCATTTGATGTGCTGTTCTGGAATCAGGATTCGACCAATCTCAGTGCGCAGCTGCACTCGGACTATCTCGATCTCTACATCAAGCGTCCCTTCGTGAACCCGGGATCCATGGACCTGCTCGATCAGCCGCTGGACATCAGTCAGGTCGACATGGATGCCTTCATTGTGGCGGGGACGACAGACCACATCACGCCGTGGAAGGCGTGCTATCGAACAACGACAATGCTCCCGGGCAATATCGAGTTCGTGTTGTCCAACAGCGGGCACATTCAGTCGATCCTCAACCCACCGGAAAACCCCAAGGCGAAGTATTTCACCAACCCGGATCTTTCCGGTGATGCGGATGAGTGGCTAGAAGGGGCGGAAGCGGTTAATGAGTCCTGGTGGGTGCGTTGGCTTGGCTGGTTGAATGAGCGGTCAGGCGAACAGGTGCCCGCACCCAAAAAGGCTGGTGACCGCAAATACCGTGTGATTGAAGCCGCGCCGGGCAGTTACGTGTTTGACTAGCTGCCCGCCACCGCTGGATGCATACAACACACCCAGAAGGGCAGGGTTCTATTGACCGACATTGTGCCAGAGATACGTCACATCAAGTCCGGCCGGATTCGCTTCAAGACGGCCACATGGCATGGCGCGGATGAGGGTGAAGGCCAAGGTCAGGGCGAGCATGTGCCTCTGCTTGTCTTCAATGGCATCGGCGCCAATCTGGAGCTGCTGGCGCCTCTGGCAGACCACCTCACCGGCCGGACGATTATCGCCTTTGATGCACCTGGTGTTGGTGGCTCTGAAGAATCGTCGTTGCCGTATCGTCCCTGGATGCTCGCCCGGCATGCTCGCAATATTCTTGATGAACTGGATATCGAGACGGTTGATGCCATGGGCATCTCGTGGGGCGGGGCCATGGCTCAGCAGTTTGCGTTCCAGTATCCAAAGCGGGCGCGCCGGTTGGTGCTGGTCGCCACCAGTGCCGGTGTCCTGATGGTGCCGGGGCGTCTGGGGTCCATCGCCAAGATGGTCAATCCACGTCGCTATGTGGACCCCAGCTTCATGCTGAAGAATTTTACCAAGCTGTATGGCGATGACATGCGCATTGCGGATGATCATACGAGCCGTCTTACCGCGCCGACGTTGCGCAGCTATCTCTATCAACTGACCGCAGGTGCCGGCTGGACCAGTGTGCCGTTTCTGCCCTTCCTGAAGCAGCCGACACTTGTCATGTCGGGTGACCGCGACAGCATCGTTCCTGCGGTCAATGGTCGTTTTCTGGCGAGGCTTATTCCCAACAGCCAGATGGAAGTCATCGAAGGCGGGCACTTGTTCTTGCTGTCCAACCCTGAAGCTGCCATTCCTAAAGTTCGGGATTTTCTGGAACAGGCAGTCTGAAATGGCATTGCAGCTCGTCGAGGTGACCGCTGATCACGGACATGTGGATACGCTGGTCGCACTGGGTGAGCAGCAGGGCGCCATGGATATCTATGCAGACGAACGTAGTCAGATGGACCGGTGTCTGGTGCGCTTTGTCATCTCCACCAAGCGCGTTCAGGATTTGCTGGATGCCATTCAGGCGGCCATTGGGGCACAGGCCCATTGGCGCGCCGTTGTGTTGCCGGTGCAGGCCAGTGTTCCCGTGCCGGCTGACGCTGCAAAAACACCAAAGTCGGATGACGAGAGCCGACGGTTTTCCCTGTCGTCGATCACTGTCAGCCGCGAAGTGATCCTCAATGAGGTCAACAAGGGTGCGCGGCTTGATCTCAATTTTCTCATTCTCACCGTCCTGTCCACCATCACGGCGGCCATTGGTTTGTTGACGGACAATGTGGCCGTGGTCATCGGCGCCATGGTGATTGCACCATTGCTTGGACCAAATCTCGCTTTTGCATTTGCCGCGGCCATTGGCGACCGGCAGTTGATGGGACGGGCGTTTGGCACCAACGCCATCGGCATCATTATTGCCTTTGCCCTTTCCATCACGATTGGTGCCTTATGGACGGGCAGTCTGGACTCGCCCGAGCTGTTGAGCCGTGCGGTGGTCGGGTTCGACAGTGTGGCGTTGGCGCTTGCCGCGGGGGCTGCTGCGGTTCTGTCTTTGACGACCGGCCTGTCTGCGACGCTGGTGGGCGTGATGGTCGCCGTGGCGCTGCTACCTCCTGCGGCTACCTTCGGGATCATGCTGGGCGCGGGCAACATGGATGCAGCCGCAAGCGCTGCCCTGCTGCTTGCAGTCAACATTGCCTGTGTGAACCTGGTGGCTCAGATCGTTTTCGTGGCGAAAGGCGTGGGGCCGCGCACCTGGGCTGAAAAGAAAGCCGCCCGGCCCGCACGCTACATCAACGTCACCGTTTGGCTGCTGACGGTGCTGATCCTGTCTGCTGCTATCTGGTATGCGCGTGAAAGCGGCGGTGTCGCCACCGATCAGGGCTTTACGTCGCCGGGAGCCGCAAGTGCCATAGGCCAGTCAGCCAATTAGCTGCGCACGGGCGATGAAGGACCGGTTGACGGGGCTGAGCGGTTTTTGTGTCAGGCGCTCGTGAGCGAGTGCTTCAGCCGTGCCCTGCATGTTGCCGCGCAGGGCCGCTTCCATCAGCGTCCAGTCAATGACATCCCGCTGGGCGTGGCTGCCGCCATAGGCATTCACGATGTACCGCGCGGGATGAAGCAGCTCGACGGCGGCGGCATAGTCGCCCTTCTTGAAGGCCACAAAACCCTCGATCAAAGGCAGTCCATAGGTATGCCACCAGCGTCCGACTTCGCTGACATCAGTGGCATTTGATCTGTAGTCCGCAAGCAGGTCGTCGACATCGTTCATTCTGTCTGCGCCCAGATAGGCCATAGCCGCATGCAGATCGTTGAAGGGATAGAGCGCGCCGTCGGCGTGTTCCTTCCAGGCGTCCGCTACTTCCGTCCATCGCGGGCCTGTATCAATCCGCTGAAGGTCAAACCGCCAGAGCAGGGCAGCGGCATCCACGAGATCTACGGCAATGGAGCTTGGCTCACCGCGCACGTGGTCGTCATAGAGCTCCAGTGCCTCGGCGTTTTGTTCGATATCCAGATGGAACAGGGCACGGTGCCACCAATTGTGGACTTGGAAGAAGTTTCCATCGTCGGCCCAGTGGGGTTCGCGGGCAATCATCCAGCCGATGCCGTCTTCCGCACGGCCCTGCATTTCCATGACATGAGCAACCGCATGATGCGCCCATGCGTCGGCGGGGTTTTGCGCAATGGCTTCGCGGCCTGACGCTTCAGCTGCTTCGTAGTCGCCGGATTCCTCCAGGCCAAAAGCATGCATGCCAAGCAGGAATGAACGTCCGTGCATGTCTTCAGGCCATTGCGGCAGCGCGCGGGAAATGCGATCGCGCAGATCGCGGGCATTGGCCCGGAAGAAATCAATCAGGTGGCCTGTCTGAAGGGCAAGAATGTCATGGGGCCAGTCCATTGAATGTCGATCAAGCTGGAGAGCTGCCTTGGTCCAGTCGCCTGCCACCACATGGGCTGCGGCTGCGGCATGGCTTGCCTCACGCTCATCCAGTGAGAGCGTCGACACATGCTTGAGGATAGATGCGGCTTCTTTGGTGGCGCCGGGTTCTGTCGCGGTTGCGTACATGTGCGCCTTGAACAGATGCGCCATCGTGAAGTCCGGAGCGGCCTCAATCGCAGCGTCCACCTTGGACACCGGATCGCCGGCATACCGGTTGAAATCGTCAATGGCGTCGGCAAAAAGCTTGGCTGCTTCGGCGGTAGCATTGTTGAGGGAGAGGCCCTGCCTGTCAGTCTGCATCATGTGTTCCTGCGTTTGTTCGGTTTGGGGAGTCTATGTCCGCAAGCTGCATTCTTCGACCAATTACCTCACGGGTAGAGGCCCGTTAGTCCGTCGGACGGACGGTGCAAACCGGTGCTTTGCGTTATCCGCGGGGGCCGAATATCAGCCATGCAATGAGGCCCAGAATAGGCAGGAAGAGCAGGGCTGCAACCCAGATGGCCTTGCCAAGCGCACTGGCATTGGACTGAAAGACCTTGATGATCGCCCATAGCAGGACAACGAACCATATGAGGCTGAAGATGCCCGTGACTTCTAATCCAAGCATGTGGTGTTCCCTTTCGTTTTTCTTGTGTGCCGGTATGCTTTGGAAGCATCACGGCGGTTGGTCGTGAATACCATATGTGGGGAGTGGGGACGTGGGTCACCAGCGTCGAGATATTTCTTTTGTGAACGATGGAGATACCTGCCGGGGGTGGTTTTACCTGCCTGATGGGGTGAAACCGGCCCCGGTTGTTGTCATGGCGCACGGGTTTTCAGCCGAGCGAACATTCCGGCTTCCGGCATATGCTGAAAAATTCGCAGATGCCGGATTGGCAGTGCTGCTCTTCGACTATCGAAATTTCGGCGACAGTGATGGTGAACCGCGCTTTCTGGTTGATCCTGCTCGACACGTAGAAGACTGGCAGCAGGCGGTGGCCTATGCCCGCTCGCTGCCGGAAGTGGACAATGACCGGATCGCGCTTTGGGGGTCATCGTTTTCCGGCGGCCATGTCATCACCATCGCTGCGGAGGATCCGGACATAAAGGCACTGGTTGCGCAGGTGCCTTATGTTGGTGGTATCGAAGTAGAGCTGTCTTTCATGAACACGCTCAAGGCTGCAATGAGCATCATTGGTGACAAGATCGCCGCCCTGTTTGGCGGCGCGGTTACGGTTCCAATCGTGGGGCCGGAGGGGTCGTTCGCCTGCATGGCATCGTCGGAGGCCATGCAGTTCCTTGATATCGTTGACGATGGTTCAGCGTGGAACAATCGCGTGCCTGCACGGGCGCTGGTCACGCTGGGGGATTACCAACCCGGAGACGTCGCGGACCAGGTGACCTGTCCTGCTTTGGTGGTTGTGGGCGAAACCGATGAGACAACGCCACCGGACCTGGCGCGTGCTGCCGCCTCAAGAATGCCAAAGGCTGAAGTAACAGCCTTTGATGCCGGGCATTTTGAGGTCTACATGCCCCCGCTGTTTGAGGATGTGGTGGGCCAGCAGGCCCGGTTTCTTTTGAAACACCTGGCTGCCTGACAGCGCGGCTGTCGTTGACGCAAGGCGGCACTTCGCTTTGCGGTCTGACACGCATTGAAGCGGTGCGCCCATTCGGCTAGAAACCAGCCAACTCAGATGCTTGAGCGGCGCGCCCTTCGGCGACCTGCCGCCTTCCCAATACAAGGTTCCGCACCATGGCTTCATATCAGTACGTCTATGTGATGGATGGCCTCTCCAAGGCCTATCCCGGCGGTAAGCAGGTGCTGGACAACATCCGCCTGTCATTCCTGCCCGGTGTGAAGATTGGTGTGGTTGGCCTCAACGGTGCCGGTAAATCCACCTTGCTGCGCATCATGGCTGGTACGGACAAAGAGTATCAGGGTGAGGCGTGGGCGGCTGAGGGCGTCAAGGTTGGTTACCTGCAACAGGAACCCGAGCTGGACCCGGCCAAGAATGCCCGTGAGAACGTCATGGAAGGCGTGGCCGAGCAAACAGCCAAGCTTGAACGCTACAATGAGCTGGCGATGAATTACTCGGAGGAAACGGCCGAGGAGATGTCGCAGCTTCAAGACGAGATCGACGCCAAGAACCTCTGGGATCTGGACAGCCAGGTCGAGATGGCCATGGACGCCCTGAGATGCCCGGAGCCGGATGCAGATGTCACCAAGCTGTCAGGTGGTGAGCGCCGCCGCGTGGCGCTGTGCAAATTGCTGCTCGCGAAACCGGACCTGTTGTTGCTCGATGAGCCGACCAACCATCTGGATGCGGAGTCTGTTGCGTGGCTTGAGAACTACCTCAAGGAATATGCAGGCACTGTCGTGCTCGTGACCCATGACCGCTATTTCCTCGACAACATCACGGGCTGGATTTTGGAAATCGACCGGGGCAGCGGCATTCCCTACGAAGGCAATTACTCCTCCTGGCTTGAACAGAAGCAAAAGCGCCTGGAACAGGAAGCCCGCGAAGATGTGGCGCGCCAGCGCACCCTTGCCCGCGAAGTGGAGTGGGTGCGGTCCAGCCCCAAGGCGCGGCAGGCCAAGTCAAAGGCGCGTATTCAGGCCTATGACGAGCTCCTCAACGCGGATACCCGCGACATGGAGAAGAAGGGCCAGATCGTTATTCCTGCCGGTCCCCGTCTTGGCGGCAATGTGATTGAAGCCAAGGGCCTTACAAAAGGCTTTGGCGAGCGTCTGCTGATTGATGATCTGTCGTTTACGCTGCCGCCCGGCGGCATTGTGGGCGTCATTGGCCCCAACGGCGCGGGTAAGACCACGCTGTTCCGCATGCTGACAGACCAGGAGACGCCTGACTCAGGGGAGCTGACGATTGGTGACACGGTTGTGCTTGGCTATGTGGACCAAAGCCGTGATGCGCTGGACCCGGAAAAGACTGTCTGGGAAGAAGTGTCGGACGGGCTGGACATTGTGAAGCTCGGCGAGCGTGAAATGAACAGCCGCGCCTATGTCAGTGCCTTCAACTTCAAGGGCACAGACCAGCAGCGCAAGGTTGGTCTGCTGTCAGGTGGTGAACGAAATCGCGTGCATCTGTCCAAGATGCTCAAGTCGGGGGCCAATTTGCTGCTGCTCGATGAGCCCACCAATGATCTTGATGTGGATACGTTGCGCGCGCTTGAAGACGCATTGGCCAACTTCGCCGGCTGCGCCGTTATCATCAGCCATGATCGCTGGTTCCTCGACCGCATCTGCACCCACATCCTCGCCTTTGAAGGCGACAGCCATGTGGAATGGTTCGAAGGCAACTACGAAGACTATGAGGAAGACCGCAAGCGTCGCCTCGGCGAAAAGGCCGCTGTGCCGACGCGTATCAAGTACAAGCGCTTTGCCCGCGCCTAGCGCGGCAGCTTAGCTCGCGGTTTCTTCGGCAGGGGCGTCTGCTTCTGCCTCTTCACCAGCATCCTCGTCTATAGAGGTGTCGGCTGCAGCATTGGTGGTCGCAGATTGCGTCTGTGCACGCAGGTGCGCCAGAAGAGCCTCAAACTTGCCGCCATTGTTGCGGATGTGTGAGGAGAATGCGCCGCGTTGTTCCTGCGCCATCCAGATGCCTGCGACGTTGACGTCAAAGACCTTGAAGCTGCCGTCCTTGTTGCGAAGCAGCCACCAGTCAACAGTCAGAGGCTCACGGCCCTCGCCGAAATCGATGCGACTATCGACGATCACTTCGCGGCCCTTCTTGCCTTTCTCCTTGGAAGAGGTGACGACAAACTCCTGATCAGAGTAGCCAGTCAGACGACCAAGATAGACTTTGACGATGAACTCACCGAGCAGGTCGAAGTAGGTGGTTCTTTCTTCCTTTGTTGGAAGGCGTGCGTACTGGCCAAGGGCGAACAGGCCGACGCGCCGGATGTCCATGGCGTCCAGTAGCAGGGTGCGGAAGTTTGCTTCTGTCTCTTCTGGTGTCAGCTCTTCATTGCTCAGAATCTCGATCGCCTTACCACCAAGCTCCGCGACAAAAGCTTCAGCAGCTTCATCGGCTTTGGCTGGTGCAGAGAAGGAGAGGAGAGCAAGGGCAAACGCCGCTGCAATTGCAGCAGAGATGCTGAAGCTTGGAAGAGATAGTTTCTGTGTCACATACATGGTGCCATATCCCCGGCGGATCGAAACGCTGTGAAATCTATTTCAGATGCAAGAATACTTAGATCAGCATCCAAATGAACCGTTCATGAAGGTGCGTACACACACTTGTGCGTGAGCTGGCGAAGCTGACATGCAACTCACCCGGCTCTGCAAAGATCGGTCGTGTCGCTATATGCCCGTATTGTTGCCTGCAGCAGGCGCGGGTTCTGTCTCGATTGCATCACTGCCGTCTTCATAGTCGAACTCGTAATCAATGTCGGAGATATCCGGGAGATTGTCCGGATCGATCTCACCATTGGCGATTTCGTTGTTGCGGCTCTGGCGATAGAGGCTGCGCAGGGCAGCGTAGTAGTCAACTGATGTGCGTTCGATCTCGTCGAGCGTGTCCAGGTTCCGTGCGCGAAGGTCCAGACCATTCACAACGAAACGTGTCGGCGGGATGACGCTGTCGCGGTTCCAGAACACATATGTCAGTGGATCAAATGCCTGATCGACGACAAAGCCTGCAAGGTCGCGGGGTGGGGCGGGGCCAAGCAGTGGCAGGAAGACATACGGGCCTTCACCAGTGCCCCACACAGCCAGTGTCTGGCCAAAGTCTTCGCCATGGCGCTCGTAGCCCCAGCCGGTTGCAGGGTCGAGAAGGCCGCCAACGCCAACTGTCGAATTGATCCCGAAGCGGGTGATGGTTGTGCCGGCGCGGTCCCACTCACCCTGCAGCACGTCATTCACGAGGATGACCGGAGTGCGCAGGTTGTCGAGGAAGTGGCGAACGGAATCTTTCGCAAAGCCAGGCAGTACGGCGTCATAGCCCTGCGCTGCAGGCTTGAGGATCAGGCCATCAAGGAGCTGGTCATTGACGGCGAAGAAATAGCGGTTCAGCGGCTCCACGGGGTCATTGGCTTCCTGATAGGCCGCCATGGCTGCCTGATCGCCGGGATCAGGCCGTGTTGCGCACGCACCCAGCGTAAACGCCAGGGTCGCAATCAGGCCAATCGCCAAAGTCCGTCCGGACTTGCCGTTTGCGGAATGGAACGCACTTCCGCCAAAAATCTTGTCTGCCGCCATCTTCGTCACGCCGATCCGCCTCCAGGTTGCGCGATAATGAAATCATCCGCGCATTAGGCTCAATTCTGATCCACTCCACTTACGCAATCGTGTACGGGGCAGCGGTTATTTGGGGAAATTACCCTGTTCCGCGGCTCATCTATGTACATCGTCTGCAAGCGTCGCTGTGTCTTGTGGCCCTGAGAAGCGCGCGTGGCTTTTAAGTGGGGATCACGCGCGTTTTTCAATCGGCCAATTGGACTATGGACTGAGCAATCTGCTCAACCCCAGCAACTTTGAGTCTGTGCATCATTATCGCCGATTCTTAGCTATCATATGGGGGGTGTGGCCGCCATAAACGAAATAGTGTGGTCCCACAGACCCTTCAAAATGTGGCGGAAATGTCGCGTTCTTGGCCCCATCCAGGTGACCTCCGCCTACAAAATAGCTTGATTTCCAGCCACTTGCCCATCGCTGGTGCATTTACGTGTCGTAAGGCACATTCATTGCTATTGGACATGCACATATCTTTATATAGTCTGTGCTAAGCCGAACGGGTCGGCTGATCAGGAGCAAACCATGGAAACATTGTTGCAGGTGCTGCGCGCGGCGGGGGAAACGACCCGCCTGCGGCTGCTCGCCATCCTGAGTGAAAGTGAACTCTCTGTCTCTGAAATCACCCATGTTCTGCGTCAAAGCCAGCCCCGCGTCAGCCGGCATCTCAAGCTTTTGTCAGATGCAGGGCTGATCACCCGTTTCCGGGAAGGCAGCTGGGTGTTCTATCGGCTGGAGACACGCGGACCTTTCGGCCAACTGGCTCATACCTTGATGGATTTCCTGCCACCGGATGATCCGGTGGTGATGCGCGACCGTGAGCGCCTCGCAGATGTTCGCGCGGAACGGTCCGAGCTTGCTGCTGAGTATTTCAAGCGCAATGCAGCCGAGTGGGGGCAGGTCCGTGCCCTTTATGTTTCCGAGAAGGATGTGGAAGCAGCCGTCACCGCCATGGTTGGTGATGAAAAGGTATCCGTCCTTGTCGATCTTGGAACGGGTACCGCACAGATGCTGGAGCTGCTCGCTGGTGTAGCTGACACGGCAATCGGCTACGACACCAATCACGACATGCTCAACATTGCCCGCGCCAATCTGGAGCAAAAGGGTCTGTCCCATTGTCATGTGCGCTATGGCGACATTCTCTCAATGCCTGAGCCTGCCGGTTCTGCCGATATCGTGATCATCCATCAGGTCCTGCATTATCTCGATGATCCGCGCTCTGCCGTCCAGGAAGCCGCTCGCCTGCTCAAGCCCGGCGGACGGCTTTTGATTGTTGATTTTGCGCCCCATGAAATCGAAGCGCTGCGTGAGCGGCATGCGCATCGGCGGCTTGGCTTTCCGCGGTCCGAAATGGCTGACTTTGTCAGCGCGGCCGGTCTGGAAATGGCAGCCGTGCGCGATCTGGCGCCGGGCGAAGACGACACAGCACAACTTACCGTATCAATCTGGCTGGCCGCGAAAGGCGCGGCAGGAGATGCCCTTGCAACTCCGTCCCGGCCAGGGACCAAACAGTCCGTGAAGGAGAGCGCCTGATGGCGACGCGTACCGACGACCAGTCTTCCGAGAATGCCATTGAGGTGTCTTTCGAGTTCTTTCCGCCCAAAACGGAAAAGATGGAACAGACCCTGTGGGCGTCCATTGAGAAGCTTGCCCCGCTGAACCCCCGATTTGTGTCGGTTACCTATGGTGCCGGCGGTTCCACGCGAGAGCGGACGCATTCCACAGTGAAGCGCATTGTGGATGAAACCTCATTGAAGCCTGCTGCCCATCTCACCTGCGTGGAAGCGACACGGGAAGAGATTGACGGTGTCATTCAGGATTATTGGGATGCGGGCATTCGGCACATCGTGGCCCTTCGCGGGGATCCGCCCTCCGGTATCGGTGAAAAATACGTCCCGTTTGAAGGGGGCTATGCAAATGCAGCGGAGCTTGCGGCGGGCATCACCAAGATCGCGCCATTTGAGATTTCGGTCGGCTGCTACCCTGAAAAGCATCCCGAGAGCGCTTCGTTTGATGCGGATATTGATCTGCTGAAAGCCAAGATTGATGGCGGCGCGACGCGTGCCATCAGTCAGTTCTTTGTCGAGACCGACAATTTCCTGCGCTTTGTCGACCGTGCCCGCAGTGCGGGCATCGATATACCTATTGTGCCGGGCATCATGCCGGTGGGGAATGTTGCGGGATATCTGCGCATGTCTGCAGCCACAGGTACGAGTGTGCCGGACTGGTTCAAGGAGCGGTTTGACGGTCTGGATGATGACCCGGAAACACGCCAGCTGGTGGCGTTGTCGGTGGCTGCTGAACAGGTTCAGAAGCTGGCGGATCAGGGCATTCAGCAATTCCACCTCTATACCCTCAACCGGGCAGAGACGGCGTTTGCGCTGTGCCATATTCTCGGCGTGCGTCCGGGCAAATCCCTTGCTGCATAAGGTGACAACCTAGTCGCAGCAGGAGACCTGTCCGGGGTCGCTGAAAGTGTGGATCGGGCTCAGATCAAGCCAAAAATGACAGCACCCACAAACGCAAAACTTGCGCTTGTGAAGAACCAGAGTGCCGCATGTCTCGAAGCGCGTGCAGTCATGTGAGGGGCCTCCCGCATTAGCCTCTTGGGACTCAAAGCGTGACAGTCCGATTACGGCTTGGGAAGCAGGATTCGTCGCTGCGGCGCACCCTTACAGTGCAGGTGCGAAGAGGGGTCAGGCAGCCGGTCGGCCACCGCCGTCAGGCCTGCCATCGCCCGGTTTGTCACCCTGTCCACCTCCGGCACCGCCACCTTGTCCGCCACGCCTGCTGTTGCGGGAATCAATGTTGAGCTGCGTAAAAAGCTCAGCTCGCGTGACGCGGCCGTTATTGTCTTTGTCGTAAGTTGCGAACAGCGCATTCAGACCGTTGGCAAACTCATCTGCTTCAATCGCCAGCGAGTTGTCAGTGTCGAAGCTGGCGAGGCCCTGCACGGGGTAGCGGGCACCAAGAGCCGTTTGCGCCCAGTCAGCAAATTCAATGCCGCTGACGATGCCGCCATTGTCCTGATCTATCTGGGCAAACAGCATCGGCACAGCCTTGCCGAGTTCGTCTCGATCCGTCTCCTGATCATGATTGATATCCATGTCCGCCAGCAGCAAGCCGGTTGGCTTGACGACAATAGCCCCATGCTGAAGGCCGGGGTCACCGGTGCCCTGAGCGCGGCGATCATCGCGGCTGCTACCCGGACCACCGCAGGCTGCGAGAAGAACTGTGCTCAGCAGCACGATGGAGATTTTCGACAGGTTCAGAAAGGTCACGTTTTCCCCCAAATGACATTGATGCCATTGGGTCAAACGCAGGGCGCTCGGGATTCCGTCGCAAAAGGCCAAGACCAATCCCAAGGCCAGTCTACCAGGGGTGTGTTTCGCCGTTCCATTGGATGAAGCTGCCGGTCTGCTCCGGCGTCAGGCCGTCTATCACCTTTCGGATACCGCTCGCGCTTTCCTCAGGGGTGATGGATGCACTTGGGCCGCCCATATCGGTTTGCACCCAGCCTGGATGCATGGTGATGCAGGTGATGCTGCGGGGTTTGAGGTCATGCGCCATCAACTGAACAACCTTGTTCACTGCGGCCTTGGTGCTCCGATAGGCGTAGGACCCCTGCGTATCGCGGAGGAGGGAACCCATCTGGCTGGAGATGGTTGCGACTTTGGCGCCCTCTACCAAATTGCCGGCGAGTGCTTCTGTCACGCGCATAGGGCCAAGGGTGTTGATGGCAAAGGCATTGGTCCACGCATCGTAATCCATGTTGCCGAACGAAAACTGGTCGCCCAGGACACCTGCATTGTTGATCAGCACATCTATTGGCGTATCGCCCAGGCCACTGGCAAACGCGGATACAGATGCACCATCTGAGACATCAAGGATTGGTGTCGAGACCGCCTCTGATCCCAACTCAGCCTTGAGGGCATCCGCTGCGTCCTGCGTGCGGCAGGTGGCGATGACCGTGGCACCTGCTGTCGCATACTGGCTGGCCAACTCGCGACCGATCCCGCGGCTTGCGCCGGTGATGACGATGGTGGTCATTTGTTAGTCTCCTGATGGGGGGCCAAAACCGCCGCCGCCCGGTGTCTCGATAATGATCGTGTCATTGGCACCCATGTCCGCAGCGTCGCAGGCCGCCAAGGCTTCACGATGCCCGCCTGCGCGCTCAACGGCGTTGCTTCCCGGCAGGGCGTCTCCGCCTCCGCTCAGACCGAACGGGTGTGTCGTGCGTCTGCCGGACAGAATGGAGACCGACATTTTTTCGCGGAAGGTGATTTCGCGAATGACACCGTCGCCGCCTTTGTGTACGCCATCACCGCCTGATCCTTTGCGGATATCAAAGCGACGGAGCAGAACCGGAAAACGACCCTCAAGAACTTCAGGGTCTGTGAGACGGGAATTGGTCATGTGAGACTGGACGGCGCTTGCGCCGTCGAAGGTTGCCCCGGCGCCGGACCCGCCTGCAATCGTCTCATAGTACTGATAGGTCTCGTTGCCGAATGTCAGGTTGTTCATGGTGCCCTGGGCCGCTGACATGACACCCAGCGCACCGAAGAGCGCGTCGGTAATGGCCTGACTGGTTTCCACATTGCCCGCCACCACAGCTGCCGGGTGCTGCGGCTTGAGGAAACACCCATCGGGAATGATCAGCGTAATCGGCTTGAGGCACCCCGCATTGAGCGGAATGGCGTCGTCAACAAGGCAGCGGAAGACGTAGAGCACCGCCGCGCGCGCCACAGCATCCGGCGCGTTGAAGTTGCTTGCGACCTGGGCACTGGTGCCCGTGAAATCAATCGTGGCGGCGCGCGTGTCGGCATCAATCTCGACTGCGAGTTTGATGGTGGCGCCATTGTCCATCGTCAGCTCAAAGGTGCTGGGCTTCAACGTTGTGATGACCCGCCGCACGGCCTCTTCTGCATTGTCCTGCACGTGACCCATATAGGCCTGCACCGCTTCAAGACCGAACTGCCCGACCATCTTGCGCAGTTCCTGAGCGCCTTTTTCGCAGGCGGCAATCTGCGCGCGCAGGTCGGCGATATTCTGGTCCGGGTTGCGGGCCGGGTAGGGGCCTGACGTCAGAAGGGTGCGCATGGCGTCTTCCTGGAAGACACCGGCGTCAACCAGCTTGAACCCGTCAATGAGAATGCCTTCTTCTTCCACCGTCCGGGAGTTGGACGGCATGGAGCCCGGCGTCAGGCCGCCGATGTCTGCGTGGTGGCCGCGCGCGGCGGTGAAGAAAAGACGCTTGGACCCGGTGTCGTCAAAAACCGGCGTCACCACCGTTATGTCCGGCAGATGGGTGCCGCCATTGTAGGGGGCGTTGAGAACAAAAACGTCGCCGGGTTGCATGTCAGGGTGTTGCTCAATGACGCTTTCAACGGTGGCGCCCATGGAGCCCAGATGCACAGGAATGTGTGGCGCGTTCGCGACCAAATGTCCGTCGCGGTCAAAAATCGCGCAGGAGAAATCAAGGCGCTCCTTGATGTTCACCGAGTGCGCTGTCTTTTCGAGGGTGAAGCCCATCTGCTCGGCGACGGACATGTAGAGATTGTTGAACACCTCCAGCATCACCGGGTCTGCTGACGTGCCGAGCGCTTCAGCGCGTTGTTTCTTGTGTGTCCGGGTCAGGATCACGTGATTGAGTGGCGTTACATCGGCCCGCCAGCCGGGCTCAATGACGATTGTCTGGTGGGGCTCAATCAGGATGGCTGGCCCCGACACGTATGTGCCGGGCTTTGCATCTGCCCGGTTGACGATCGGCGCGTCGTGCCAGGCGCTTTCCATATACACGCGGGCGGTCTCTTTGGTGGGCGCTTCGATCTGTGCAGATGCGTTGGTGGCCTGTTCTTCTGCCGGACGTGGCTCGGCCCCAATCGCTTCCTGCGCACCTGCCTCAAGAGTGATGGCATGGTCAGGCGAAAAGAACCCAAAGCGCGCGCGGTGGGCGTCCTCGAAGGATGTCTTGATGGCGTTGATGCTGCCAAACGGAATCTCGAGTGCCGTGTCGGTGCCTTCGTATCGCGCGTGCACGGTTGGCTGCAGCGAGATGTGATCGGTGGAGACCCCCTGTGCTTCAACCTCAGCGCCCGCTGTCTTGCCCAAACGATCCAGCAGGGCAGACAATTTCGCATGACCTTCTTCGTCGAGCCGCACGTTCAAGGCTTCCGCCCGCGTGGCGCGAATGTCCGCGAGGCCCATGCCATAGGCAGATAGCAGTCCGGACATGGGGTGGATGATGCAGGTTTCCATGCCCAGTGCATCGGCAACCAAGCACGCATGCTGACCACCGGCGCCGCCAAAGCTTGTGAGGGCGTAACGCGTTACATCGTAGCCGCGCTGAACGGAAATCTTCTTGATGGCCTGGGCCATGTTCTCAACGGCGATCATCAAAAAGCCCTGGGCAATTTCCTCAGGCGTTGACTTTGTGCCGGTGGCCGATGAAATGTCCGACGCGAGTTTCTTGAACTTCTGCGTCACCGCTTCAAGGTCCAGGGTTTGGTCCGCATTGGGCCCAAAGATCTTTGGAAAATGATGCGGCATCAGTTTGCCGGTCATCACGTTGGCGTCCGTCACCGTCAACGGTCCACCGCGCCTATAGGCAGTTGGGCCGGGGTCTGCACCAGCGCTGTCGGGACCAACGCGCATGCGGCTGCCGTCAAACTGCAGCAGCGATCCGCCGCCTGCGGCAACCGTATGAATGCGCATCATGGGGGCACGCATCCGCACGCCCGCCACTTCTGTTTCAAAGGCACGCTCAAAGGTGCCATCGTAGTGGCACACATCCGTCGATGTGCCGCCCATGTCAAAGCCGATGATCTTGTCATGTCCGGCAAGGTGGCTTGTTTCCACCGCGCCAACCACGCCGCCTGCCGGTCCCGACAAAATGGCATCCTTGCCGTGAAACAGATCAGCATCGGTCAGGCCGCCGGAGGATTGCATGAACATCAATCGGGTGCCTGTCGCTTCCCGGTCCAATGCGGATGCCACGCGATCCACATAGCGACGCAGGATGGGGGACAGATACGCATCCACAACAGTCGTGTCGCCACGGCTGACAAATTTCATCAGGGGGCTGGTGCCATGGCTGGTGGAGATCTGGGTGAAGCCGATGTCACGGGCAATCTCGGCAAGCCGTTGTTCGTGCGCCTGATAGCGGTAGCCGTGCATCAAGCAGATCGCGACCACTCTTGTGCCCTGATCAAACACAGCCTGCATGTCCGCGCGCGCGCGGGCTTCGTCCAGGGGAATCAGAACTTCGCCGCTGGACGAGTAGCGTTCCGTTGCTTCCACCACATCAGCGTACAGAAGCTCGGGCAGTTCAATGGCGAGTTTGAAGATGTCCGGTCGCGCCTGATAGCCAATGCGCAAGGCATCCTTGAAGCCTTTGGTGGTGACAAACAGCGTGCGCTCGCCCTTGCGCTCGAGCAGGGCATTGGTGGCAACCGTCGTCCCCATCTTTACCGCGTCGATTTTGCCGGCGGGCAGGGGTGCGTCCGATTCAACTCCGAGAAAACGGCGGATGGCCTCAAGCGCCGCGTCCTCATAGTTGTCAGGATTTTCAGACAGCAGTTTGGCTGTGTGCAGCTGGCCCGCAGGGTCACGTGCCACCACATCCGTGAAGGTGCCCCCACGGTCGATCCAGAAATCCCATTTTGAACTGCTGTGTTGTGTCATTGGGGACGGTGATACTGCGTTTTGATCCAGAGTGCGAGATGGGGAGCGCATGGCAGGAGCGGGGGAAGCGCCGTCATGCATTTAGGGGCTGCGGCGCCGTGTGCAATGTCGCATCGCCGTCCATGCCTCTATACAGTGCCCCCATGAGTCTGTGGGATCGCATCGCCGGGACGGCACAGTCTGTCCTTGAAACACTGCGGGGCCTTGTCGGAAGCGGCGAAGGCGCGTCCGGTGTTGCCTTCACCATTGCCGTGATTGCGCTCTCCGCCAAGATGGCAAAAGCAGACGGCATCGTGACGCCGGATGAGGTGGAGGCCTTCTCACAGGTTTTCACCGTAGAACCCGGTGATGAGGCTCATGTGGCTCGAGTGTTCAACCTTGCGCGACAGGATGTGGCAGGCTTTGAAAGCTATGCCCGTCAGGTGGCCGGCATGTTCAAGGACCGCCCCGGCGTGCTGGAAGACGTGGTTGATGGCCTGTTTCATATCGCGCTGGCCGACGGCGTCGTGCATGACGATGAGCTGGCATTTCTGAAAAAGGTTTCCGCGATCTTCGGGTTCTCTGATTTTGAATTCGCACGCATTCAGGCCTCGAACACGGGCAAAGCTGTGGCTGACCCCTTCCTGGTGCTGGGGGTAACACCGGATGCGAGCAATGCTGATCTCAAAAAGGCCTATCGCCGGGCGGTGTCGGAAAATCATCCGGACAGGATGATGGCGCGTGGCGTGCCGGAAGAATTTGTTGCACTTGCGAACGACAAACTGGCCGCCATCAATGCGGCGTGGGCGGAACTGAAAAAGCAGCGCGACATCACCTGAGCCGACTTCAAGGGGAGGGGAAGCACGGCTGCGTTGCGAAAGTGTCGCTCGCCGGTTCCCGGTTTGGCGTGTTAGAGCGCTGGGTATTATGACCCCGCCGCATCTCATCCTCATTCTGCTGATCTGCCTTGCCTGGGGCTTCAACTTCGTTGTCGCGAAGTTTGGGGTCGTCGAGGTGTCGCCGATGATGCTGACTGGCTCGCGGTTCGCGCTCCTGTCGCTGGCGCTTATTCCGTTCCTCAAAATTGTGCCGGGCCAGATGTGGCGCATCTTTGTCGTTGCGATGACCATGGGCGGGATTCACTTCGCGTTGATGTTCGCGGCGCTGGATATCTCTGACACGGTTTCCGTGGTTGCTATTGGCGTCCAACTCAATGTGCCTTTTGCGACGCTGCTCTCCGTTTTCATCCTTCATGAGGCCGTTGGGTGGCGGCGGTGGCTGGGGATGGGAATCGCGTTTTCCGGCGTCGTCCTTATCAGCTTTGATCCGGCGGTCTTCGACTCGCTGGGTGGTATGGCGCTGGTGATTACGGCAGCCTTCATGGCGGCTGTTGGCATGGTCACCATGCGGCAGCTGTCAGGCGTTGGTGTCTTTACGCTTCAGGCATGGATCGCCATTTTTTCCTGGCCGCCGATGTTCCTGCTGACCGCACTGATCGAGCCGCATGAGTTTGCGGCCACGCTGAATGCGAGCTGGCTGGCGTGGAGTGCCATTCTCTACACCGCTGTTGGCGCGAGCCTGTTCGGCCACGCGGCCATGTTCTATCTGTTGCAACGCTATGAAGTGTCGTTGATCTCACCGATCACGCTACTGGCGCCGGTTATTGGTGTCTTCTTCGGTGTCACCCTGTGGGGCGATGAGTTGTCGTGGCGCATGGTGGTGGGCGGTATCATGACGCTTGCAGGTGTGCTGGCGATTGCCCTGCGCAAGCCGCCAGACCCTGCTGCGGCGCAGGAGGCCTGAGCGTATGACGACGCCGCATCTGGCCTTCATGGTCCTGATCAATCTGATCTGGGGGTTCGCGCTTGTGGCGGGCAAGGGCTCGCTGGAGCATTTTCCGCCATTCCTGTTCATGGCAATTCGCTTTGGTTTGGTAGCACTGGTGCTGCTGCCGTTCCTCTCCATTCACTGGGGACGCATGCGCGATGTCATTCTGATTGCGCTGTGTGCGGGGCCCATCGGGTTTGGCTTCTTCTTCGCCGGCCTCGCCATCGCAGAAGCGTCGGTGGTGGCCATCGCGTCGCAAATGGCGGTGCCGATTTCCACCATCTTCTCGGTCATGTTCCTGGGCGAGCGAATACGCTGGCGGCGGTGGCTTGGCATTACGCTCGCCTTTCTGGGCGTCATGGTGATCAGCTTTGACCCACGGGTGTTCAGCTACATTGAAGGTCTGATCTTTGTTCTGTGCTCGGCCATTGTCGGCTCGTTTGGCACAATCCTGCAGCGGCGGATCAAGGGCGTTGGCACCTTCGAGCTGCAGGCCTGGGTCGCAACAGTCGCGTTGCCGTTCTCTCTTGCAGCGACATTCCTGTTCGAGACAGGCGACCCGGTTGCCTTGATGGCCAGTGCCGACTGGATTGAGTGGGGCGGCATCATCTATGTCGCTTTTGCGTCCAGTCTCGTGGGGCATGCGGGCATTTACTGGCTGCTGCAGCGCTATGAGGTCTCGCAGACCGCGCCCTATACGTTGCTTGCGCCGCTGTTCACCGTCACCTTTGGTGTCTGGCTGCTGGGTGACATGTTAACCGAGCGTATGATCATTGGTGGTTTGATCACGCTGGCAGGTGTGCTCATTATCTCCATGCGGGAAAAAGAGTTCACCGAGCGTGTGACGCGCGGAGCCTAGAGTTGGGCTCAGAGGGTAAGATCAATGGATATCGCCGGACGCTGGTCGCCTAATTTTGATACGCGTGCTGATAATCGGGCACCGGACATGGTGGTGATCCATTACACCGGCATGGACACCGCCGAGGCAGCGCTGGAGCGTCTACAGGACCCCGACGCCAAAGTCTCCGCGCATTATCTTATCGATGAAGCAGGGCGAGCCTATGCGCTTGTGCCTGAGTTCGAGCGCGCATGGCATGCGGGCGTGTCGTCGTGGGATGGCGAAACGGACGTCAATTCACTGTCCATCGGCATTGAGCTGGCGAACACGGGTCACGAGTTTGGCTACCCGGATTTTCCTGCACCGCAGATTGCGACACTTGTTGATCTGATGGCTGAGATTTTCGGGCGCTGGCCGATGCAGCCGGGCAGGGTGGTTGGTCACTCCGACGTGGCGCCCGGCCGAAAGGCGGACCCCGGAGAGAAGTTTCCGTGGAAGACGCTGGCTGACGCCGGTTTTGCGCTTTGGGTTAATCCTGCACCGCTGACCGCTGGCCCCACGCTTGGGCCTGGGGACAGTGGTGATGGCGTCCGTGACCTGCAATCCGCACTGGCGCTGGCCGGGTATGGCATTGAGGTGGACGGCACATATGGTGAAACGACGATGGAGACGGTGACCGCATTCCAGCGCCGCCAGCGGCCTGAGAGTGTGGACGGCATTGCCGATCTATCCACCCTCAAGACGCTGGCTGCATTTCTGGCTGTCCTGAAAAGTCCGTCTACGGAATAAGAAGGACGCGACCGAAGGCCTTACGGCTTTCGATGTGTTCGTGGGCGCCTGCGGCATCCTTTAGGGCGTACTCGCTATCAATCACAACTTTCAGCTCGCCCTTGGCAACAGCATCGAGATGCGTTGCCACGAGATTGTGCATCCGGTCGGTGAAGATTTCAGCGCCCTGGAAAACCCCGGTGATGGAGCGATTGCCTTCGCGCAGCGTCGACAGATCAAACTTGATGAACTCGCGACCAGCATCGCCGACCGTTGAAACACGTCCGCGATATCCCAGGGCATAAATGCTCTGCTGTAGCGTCGGGCCGCCAACGGGGTCCACCACGACGTCCACACCTTTGCCACCGGTGAGTTTCTTGGATTCTTCCACAAGGTCCTGCTCGACATAGTTGATGCCGTGATCAAGCCCCAGTGCCTTCAGCTTTTCGAGTTTAGCTTCAGAGGATGCGGTGGCGATGACTGTTGCCCCGGCGCGTTTTGCCAATTGGATGGCGGCGATGCCAACGGCACTGGCGCCGGCCTGAATGAGAGCTGTCTCTCCTGACTTCAGGCGTCCGAATTCAAACAGGCAGTCATCAGCAGTGCCAAACGGGATGGGCACAGCAGAGGCCTGCTTCATGTCCATGCCCTTGGGAATTTTCCACGCCGTCTGTGGCAGGGTCAGGCGTTTTTCAGCATGGCTGCCATGGAAGTTGATGCACACGACTTCGTCGCCGGGCGCAAAGCCTGACACGTTCTTGCCCACTTCGAGCACCACACCAGCGGACTGGTAGCCAACAATGTGCGGATTGGCAGCAAGATCGCCCCGCAACCGGTTCAGGGTGTCACCGCCTTCAATGGAAATGACCTTGTTCTCGACCAGAATGCCGTCATCGAACATTTCAGGGTCTGGCACGTCTTCATATTTGAGGACGGACGGAGGACCGTTTTCGTAATAGACCGCAGCTTTCATGACAGGCGTTTCCTTGGTTTTTAAATATCTGACGTTGGGTCACATGGTGGCTTCACGTCAGGGTGCAAGATGCCAATGAGCTTGACCAGTACTGCACCCATCAGGCTTATAGCCAACGCGTCAGATGGCCGGATGGCCGCTGGTCTGCTTGCAGACTGGAGGAAAGTCCGGGCTCCACGGAAGCACGGTGCCGGATAACGTCCGGCGGGGGCGACCCCAGGGAAAGTGCCACAGAAAGCAAACCGCCTTCTTTGGAAGGTAAGGGTGAAAGGGTGCGGTAAGAGCGCACCGCGCGGCTGGTAACAGCAGCGGCAAGGTAAACCCCACCGGGAGCAAGACCGAATAGGGACACGCACATGGCTCGTTTCCGGGCCGCTGTCCGGGTTGGTTGCACCAGGCGTCTGGTAACAGGCGTCGCAGATGAATGGCCATCTATCGCGGCTGGTTCGCCAGTTGCGGGGACAGAACCCGGCTTACAGGCCATCTGACGCTCATATCTATCAAAAATTGGCTGTTTTGCAGGGGCACGGGCGTGATCCGGGCTTCGCGATTACCGCTCCTGTGAATTTGGTTCGATGTCAGTAAACCGGCCAAGGGCAGGCCAGGGGCTCCACTTGCAGTGGTTTGTTCCTATTACGTTCACACTTCGATTTACGAAGTCTTAAAGTCTAAGGATAACAATAGCTTAAAGCGTTAACGCTTTGGGCCCCTAAGTGCCTGAAATGGCTCGCCGAGGCCGCCCAAAACCCTACCGTTTCGTTGACGCCCAGTTAATCCCATGATATCCCATGATGTCCCAAATCACTGTTGGGGCAGTCCGTCTTTGGCCCTGTATCTGGCCGTAGCGGACGCGTGTGAGGGGAGTGCTGCTGAACCTTGTGGTTTCGGTGGCTGTATCAGGGGGCTTTGCAGTGGCGTTGTTCGTCTCGACCTATGAGAACAAGGTCGACAAGAAAGGCCGGGTTTCGGTGCCTGCGGCATTCCGCAAGGCGCTGGAAGGCGAGTCCTTTGACGGCATCTATTGCTTTGAACACCTCTCCAAGCCCTGCATTCAGGGTGGCGGCCAGAGCTATATCGAGATGCTCCAGTCCGCCATTGAACAGGTCTTTGACCCGCTCACCGATGACCAGGATGACTTTGCGACGACGCTTCTCTCCGGCTCCACACCCCTGGCGCTCGATGGTGACGGGCGTGTGACGCTCACCAAGGACCTGATCGAGACAGGTGGCTTTGGCGAGACGGTGGTTTTCGTCGGCATGGGCGACAGCTTTGAAATCTGGGAACCCAAATCTTTTGCTGAACACCGCGCCCATGCGCGCAGACGTGCTGCTGAAAAGCGCGCGCTGCTTTTGCGCCCGCGCAAGGCTCCGGAAGGAGGCGCGGCATGACCGACATCGCATCCTCCACCCAAAACGAACCGCATGTGCCGGTCATGCTGGATCAGGTGCTCGACGCGCTGGTGCCGCATAAGGGCGGCATCTATGTGGATGGCACCTTCGGCAATGGCGGCTATACGCGCGGCATGCTCGATGCGGCTGATGACGCCCGCGTCGTTGCGATTGATCGCGACCCCAATGCCATCGAAGCGGGGCAGGTGCTTGTTGATAGCTCCTCAGGCCGCTTGGCATTGGTCACGGGTTGTTTCGGTGACATGGATGATCTGGTCCCGCCGGTGCTGCGCGCATGGCAGGCCGAGGCGCCGGACGGCATTGCGCTGGATCTTGGCGTGTCGTCCATGCAGCTGGATCAGGCCGAGCGGGGATTTTCTTTCCGCAATGATGGTCCGCTGGATATGCGCATGGACGCAGGCTCCAGCGACACGCCAAGTGCTGCGGACGTTGTGAACACCTACGAGCCGCGCGACCTGGCTCAGATTTTCAAAGTGCTGGGTGAAGAACGTCAGGCCAAGCGCATTGCCAATGCCATTGTGCGTCGTCGCGAAGACGAGCCCTTTACCCGCACCGCTGATCTCGCGGACCTGGTGTCGCGCGTCATTGGCGGCAAGCCACAACGTATTCACCCGGCCACGCGCGTCTTTCAGGCACTGCGCATCTACGTCAATGACGAGCTGGGAGAGTTGGCACGCGGTTTGATCGCGGCAGAAAAGCTTCTGGCAGAAGGTGGCCGGCTTGCTGTCGTTTCATTCCACTCATTGGAAGACCGCGTGGTGAAGCGCTTCTTTGCATCTCGTGCCGGCGCTGTCTCCAATCCGTCGCGGCACATGCCTGAGGCGCATTCTGGTCCCGCACCGTCGTTCAAACTGCTGACACGCAAGGCGCAGGAGCCGACAGAAGACGAGATCAATCGCAACCCGCGCGCCCGGTCCGCAAAGCTGCGGTCAGTGGAACGCACGGGCGCCCCTGTACATGCGGTGGATGCAAGTGACGCGGGCATGGTTGCTCTTGGTCTACCGCGCATGATGAGCGGTGTGCTTGATGCCCATGCGGGTACTGGAGGTGCGTCATGATGCGTGTCGTCAATACTGCAGCCATCATGATCACGCTGGCGCTGGCCTTTGCGCTCTATCACGTGAAATACGAGACGCAGGCAGAGCAGAAGCAAATTCGTGCGCTGACGGCTGACCTTGCCACCGAGCAGGACGCCATTCAGGTGTTGCGTGCCGAGTGGAGCCTGCTGAACCAGCCTGAGCGTCTGGAGCAACTCGTCAAACGTCATACCCAGCTGCAGCCGCTTGCGCCTGCACAGATTGTCACCATGGCGGACCTGCCCGCGCGTCCCAAGGCGTTGCCGGGTCTCGAAGCCGATCCGTCGCTTGGCGGCTATGCCGGTGTTGGCGGCATGACCGGGCCGGATATTCAGTGATGGGGGCATGGCAATGAACGCATCACCACCATCCAGCGCCTGGGTCACTATTGATCTTGATGCTCCCACCGTAGCAGCAAGGGGGCAGCGGCCCTCTTCAGCAAGTGACGCCCCGCAAGGGTTCGATGTGCTGGAGATGGAGTTCACCGGCACCAAGGCGCAAGCGGCGGAAAACGGTCGCAACCGAATGGCACTTCTGGCGGCCTGCTTCCTGGCCGCCTTCGTCATTCTTGGGATGCGTGTTCTTGAGCTTACGCTTGCGGACGCGCCGCAAATGACAGCGCGCAGCGCGCCTGTGCAATCCGGCCCGATTCATCGCGCGTCGATCACGGACCGCAATGGCAATGTGCTGGCAACGGATGTTGCCGTGCCATCGCTTTATGTGGACGCACGCAAAGTCATCGAGCCTGTCGCAACGGCTGACGCATTGCTGACAGTGCTGCCGGACCTCAATCGCGAAAAACTGATTTCACAGCTCACAAGCGGGCGAGCCTTTCAGTGGATCAAGCGTCAGCTTGGCCCCCGGCAGCAAGCGGCAGTGCACGCGCTGGGCCTGCCGGGTATCGCCTTCAAGCGCGAGCCAAAGCGGGTGTACCCCAAGGCGATGTCAGCGGCGCATGTGCTTGGCTATGTCGACATGGACAATACCGGTATCGCGGGCATCGAACGTGGACTTGATGATCTGATCCGCCAGACGGACGACTATAACGAGGCGTCGCCTGTCGTGCTGTCGCTCGACATGGGCGTTCAGCATGCGGTGGAAGAAGAACTCGCCAGCGCAATGGAAACGTTCAACGCCAAGAGTGCGGTGGGGATTGTTCTTGATGTGCATACCGGTGAGGTGCGTGCGCTTGCATCCCTGCCGGACTACGACCCCAACGCGCCCATGGCCTCTGATGACAAGGCGCGGTTCAACACGGCCACCCGTGCTGTCTATGAAATGGGGTCTACCTTCAAGGTGTTTACCGCCGCCATCGCGCTTGATGCGGGCGTCGCAACATTGACCTCACGCTACGATGCACGGCAGCCGCTGAAAGTTTCCGGTCACACGATCCATGACTACCACGCGGAAGAGCGCTGGCTGACGGTGCCGGAAGTTGTCATGCATTCTTCCAACATCGGTACCGCGAAGATGGCTATGGATATCGGCGTTGCTCAGCATAAGGAATATCTGGCGCGTCTTGGCCTGCTTGACCGTCCGGAACTTGAAATTCCAGAAGTGGCGCAGCCGCTTAAGCCGCGGCAGTGGCATGAGGTTGAAACCATGACCATCTCCTTTGGTCATGGCCTTGCCGTCTCGCCGCTGCAACTGGCTGCCGCTGGATCCGCCATCGCCAATGGCGGCTTCAAAGTGTCTCCCACGCTCCTGGCGATGCGCGATCGTGAACCCAAGCGCGAGCGGGTGCTGGACACGCGCACTGCCAATGATGTGGTTGATCTGATGCGCATGGTCGTATCCGAAGGCACGGGCAGCAAGGCGGACGTGCCGGGCTATGAAGTTGCCGGCAAGACCGGCACTGCTGAAAAACCAGGTCGCGGCGGATACCGTAAGGATCGGCTGATCACGTCCTTCCTGTCTGTTTTTCCTGCGTCGGCGCCTGAATATCTTGTGCTTGTGCTGCTCGATGAGCCGCAAGCTACAAAAGACACCTATGGCTATGCGACGGCGGGTTGGAATGCTGCTCCGACAGCGGGCAACGTCATTCGCCGCGTTGCGCCTATTCTTGGCGTCAGCCCTGTGAAGACCCGGATGCCAGGTCCCGCGATCGTTGAAGCCGGATTGGTGAGGTAGCGATATGGATCTGGCTCACCTCCTCGGCGCACGTGTCTCCATCCCTCAAGGGGCGGGCACACTCGATATTGCAGGCCTCACCGAAGACAGCCGCAAGGTGAAACCCGGCTTCCTGTTTGCTGCCTTGCCGGGTACGCAGGCAGACGGTGCCAAATTCATTCCCAAGGCGTGCGAGCAGGGGGCTGTTGCCATTCTTGCGCTGCCGGGAACGGACATGCCTGCTGACTATCCCGATGTGACGCTGATTGCAGACCGAAATCCGCGTCGTCGGTTCGCGCTGGCGGCGGCCAATTTCTATCATGCTCAGCCGCACACAGCCGTTGCGGTGACGGGGACCAACGGCAAGACGTCGGTTGCTTCATTTGTGCGCCAGATCTGGGAGCGACTTGGAACACCGGCTGCATCCGTTGGCACGCTGGGGGTGATGACCGCCAGTGAAACGCGCAAGCTCATTCACACAACGCCTGACCCAGTGACGCTTCATGCGGCACTCGCCGAGCTTGCTGCGGAAGGCATTCAGGCGGTCGCTGTTGAAGCCTCCAGCCATGGGCTGGTGCAACATCGCATGGATGGCGTTGAGCTGACCGCGGCGGCCTTTACCAACATCACTCGTGATCACATGGATTATCACGAGACGTTTGAGGACTATGCCTACGCCAAGATGCGTCTGTTCGGTGAAGTGCTGCCGCCGGGCGGCACTGTCGTGCTGAATGCAGATGCGCCGCTCTCCAAGGAGATTGCAGCGGTGGCTTGGGCGCGGGCGCAAAAAGTCATCTCGGTCGGTTTTGAAGGCACGTCCCTGAAGCTCGAAAAGCTGACGCCGACGGCTCATGGTCAAAACCTGACTGTCCTGCATAAAGGCCAGTCCCATGACATTGCACTGCCTCTGGTCGGGGACTTTCAGGCCTCCAATGCGCTGGTCGCTGTGGGGCTGGTTGCGGCAACAGGAGCGCCGGTGGATCGGGCGCTTGCTGCGCTCTCGTCCCTTGAAGGCGCTGCCGGTCGTCTTGAGATGATGGGAACTTCGAAAACAGGCGCGGCTGCCTATGTGGATTACGCCCATACGCCGGATGCCCTTGAGACTGCCATCACCGCCCTGCGGCCCCATACGGCCGGTCGGTTGGTCGTTGTGTTCGGCTGCGGCGGGGACCGTGATGCGGGCAAGCGTCCGCAAATGGGCGAGATCGCCGTCCGCCTCGCTGATGCAGCCATCGTGACTGACGATAATCCGCGCTCTGAAGATGCGGCAGCCATTCGGGCTGAAATCATGGCCGCAGCCCCCGGGGCGCGCGACATTGGCGACCGGGCGCAAGCCATCAAGGCGGGTCTTGAGGGGCTTGGCGAAGGCGATGTCTTGCTCGTGGCTGGCAAGGGTCATGAAACCGGCCAGATTGTGGGCGATGAGGTCCGTCCATTTGATGATCGCGCGCAGGTCAAGGCCGCGCTGCAAGATGTTCGGGAGGGTGCGTAACGCCCATGACCTCTAGTCCCGCAAAAGCTCTTTGGACAGCCCAGGATGCGGCAACCGCCATGGGTGCCCCGCTGCTCGGCGATGCCGAATGGCAGGCTCATGGCATTTCCATTGATACGCGTACGCTGCAGCCCGGCGACCTCTTTTTTGCCCTGCTGGGTGATGGCAATGACGGTCATGACTATGTGGCGCAGGCGCTCGACAAAGGCGCTGCCTGTGCTGTGATTTCCCGTCCGGTTGACGGGTTGAAGCCGGATGCGCCGCTTGTGCAGGTGGATGACACCCTGAAGGCGCTTGAAAAACTGGGACTGGCCGCCCGCGCGCGCAGCAGCGCCCGCATCTGTGCGGTGACGGGCTCTGTCGGCAAGACCGGTACAAAGGAAGGCCTGCTTCATATTCTAAGCGGGCAGGGCCGGACGCACGCATCCGTTGCTTCCTACAACAATCATATCGGGGTGCCGATTACCCTTGCCCGTATGCCTGCAGATGCCCAGTACGGCATTTTTGAAATTGGCATGAATCACGCCAACGAGATTTCGCCACTGGTAAAAATGGTGCGACCTGAAGCGGTCATCATCACAACAGTTGAAGCTGTCCACATCGAGAACTTCGGGTCGGTTGAGGAGATCGCCGATGCCAAGGCTGAAATCTTTGATGGATTGCAGGCTGGTGGAACCGCGATCCTCAATCAGGACAATCCGCATTTTGATCGGCTCCGGTCACGTGCTCTGGCGTGCGGGGCGGGCAAAATCATCGCCTTTGGCAAATCCGAACTGGCGGATGCCCGGGTGACGCGGATGTCGCTTCAATCAGATGCATCCTATGTCACCGCGTCGATCTGTGATCATGAGATGACTTACAAGCTTGGCGTGCCCGGTGAGCACATTGTCATGAACTCGCTGGCCATGCTGGCCTGTGTTCATGAGCTGGGGGCTGATCTGGCTTTGGCCGGCCTCGCGCTTGGCAAGCTGTTGCCACCGGAAGGACGGGGCAGTCGCATCGAAATTGATGTGCCGCGCGGATCGTTCCTCATCATTGATGAAAGCTACAACGCCAACCCGACATCGATGCGGGCTGTCATGCAGGCGCTTGGTAACACGCCTCCGGGCCCACATGGTCGCCGTATTGCGGTGGTGGGGGATATGCTGGAACTGGGCGACCAGGGTCCAGCAGATCATGCGGGTCTGGCTGCGCCGATTGCTGAAAACGAAATTGATCTCGTGTTTGCCTGCGGCCCCCTGATGGAAAACCTCTGGGACGCTTTGCCAAAAGGCGTCCGCGGTGCCTATGCGGACACATCCGCCGAACTGGCTGCACGCGTGGCCGACGAAATTGCGCCGGGTGATGTCGTGATGATCAAGGGGTCACTTGGCAGCCGCATGGCGGTTGTCCTCAAGGCGCTCAAAGATCTTGGGCCCGAGACCCAATCCAACAAGAACACCAAAGAGGAGCTGGTCTGATGCTCTACATATTGTTTGCTGATCTGGCTGATCAGGTCTCCTTCTTCAACGTGTTCCGTTACATCACGTTCAGAACTGGCGGCGCCACCATGACGGCGCTGCTCGTGGCCTTCCTGATGGGCCCGGCATTCATTCGCTGGTTGAAGAAGAAACAGAAGCAGGGCCAGCCCATTCGGGAAGATGGCCCGCAGAGCCATATCGTGGCCAAAGCCGGCACACCGACCATGGGCGGCGGACTGATCCTGATGTCGATCGTGGTTGCAACGTTGCTGTGGGCTGATCTTACCAACGGATATGTCTGGGCGGTGCTTGGTGTCACGGTTGGCTTTGGTCTTGTGGGGTTTGCCGACGACTACCGCAAGGTGACACGGGCAAGCCATGCGGGTGTGTCGGGCCGCGTCCGGCTTGCGATCGAGTTTGCCATCGCGTTCGTCGCTGTTGTTTTCATGATGCAGCTTTCAACGGATGGACTTGGCGGCGCTGTTGCTGTGCCGTTCTTCAAGGATGTGCTGATCCAGCTGGGCCTGTTCTATATCGTGTTTGGCGGTCTGGTCATTGTTGGTGCGTCCAACGCGGTCAATCTGACAGACGGTCTGGATGGTCTGGCGATTGTGCCTGTCATGATTGCGGCCGCCAGCTTTGGCCTCATTGCCTATCTCATCGGCAATGCCGTGTTCTCGGACTATCTACAGATCCACTTCGTGCTGGGCACGGGTGAGCTTGCCATTATCTGCGGCGCCATCATTGGCGCGGGTCTTGGCTTCCTCTGGTTCAATGCACCACCGGCCATGGTTTTCATGGGCGATACCGGGTCGCTTGCTCTAGGTGGCGCCATTGGTTCCATGGCTGTTGCCACCAAGCACGAGCTTGTTCTGGTCATCATCGGTGGTCTGTTCGTGGTTGAGGCCCTGTCGGTCATCGTGCAGGTCGCGTCCTTCAAGCTGACCGGCAAGCGCGTCTTCAAGATGGCGCCCATCCACCATCACTTTGAGCAACTTGGCTGGGCCGAGCCCACCATCGTTATTCGTTTTTGGATCGTTGCCATCATCCTGGCGATGATTGGCCTCTCCACCCTCAAGCTTCGATAGAAAGAAAAGAACCGCCTCGTCATGATCCCTGTTCCAGGATTTGAAGCAAAACGCGTTGCAATGTTCGGCCTTGGCCGGACAGGGCTTGGTGTTGCGCGGGCGCTGGAAGCAGGTGGCGCGACGGTGCTGTGCTGGGACGACGGAGAAGCGCGGCGTGATGAAGCGCAGGCCGAAGGTCTGGAACTGCATGATCTCTACAGCACAGACTGGTCGCAGATTGAAGCGCTGGTTCTAAGCCCGGGTGTTCCTCTGACGCATCCTGCGCCGCACGCCCTTGTGCTTGCAGCCAAAGCTGCTGATGTGCCGATCATTGGTGACATGGAATTGTTCCAGCGTGCGCTTGATGCCTCGGGCAAACGCGCGCGGATGGTTGCAATCACCGGCACCAACGGCAAATCAACAACCACGGCTCTTATCGGTCATCTCATTCGGCAGGCCGGTGGTAATGCGCAGATCGGTGGCAATATTGGTCGCGCGGTGCTCGACCTCGATCCGCCGGAAGATCAGACGATCTATGTCATCGAGATTTCGTCCTACCAGCTTGATCTGGCACCGAGCTTTCGCCCGGACGTGTCTGTGCTGCTGAACATCACGCCGGACCATCTTGATCGCCATGGCAGTTTTGAAAACTACATTGCCATCAAGGATCGGATTTTTGCCAATCAGACGGCCCGTGGATATGCGGTGTTCGGCATCGACAGTGAACCGGTGGCGCGCCTGTGCACCAACCGGTGTGGTCAACAGGCCGCGGCTGGATCAAACGACGGCGGCCCAAAGGTCATTCCTATTTCAGCGCGTAAGTCGCTGGGCCGCGGCGTCTATGTGCTTGGGGGCAAGATTTATCACTCCCGCTCAAGCCGCGTTGAAGAGGGTGCGGACCTGAACGGCATCACCACACTGCAGGGATCTCACAACTGGGAAAATGCAGCGGCAGCATTTGCTGCCGTTCGCGTGCTCGGGATTGACCCCGCCAAGATCGCGGACGGGCTTAAGCGGTTCCCCGGTCTCGCGCATCGCATGGAGCAGGTTGGCGAGCACAATGGCGTGCGGTTTGTGAATGACAGCAAGGCAACCAATGCGGATGCTGCGGCACGTGCTCTGGCGACGTATGACAAGATTTACTGGATTGCTGGTGGCGTTGCCAAAGCGGGGGGCATTGAGCCGCTTGCTGAGTATTTCCCAAAAATTGCCAAGGCCTATCTGATTGGCAATTCAGCACAGGACTTTGGAGCCACTCTTGATGGGCGCGTCAAACACACGCTTTCAGGAACGCTCGACGAAGCGGTGCTGCAGGCGGCACATGATGCAGCCAAGGACGACAATGCCGTGGTGCTGTTGTCGCCTGCCTGTGCGTCATTTGACCAGTTTCCGGACTTTGAAAAGCGCGGCGATGCGTTCCGCGACGCTGTGCGCGCTTTGGCTCAGGCGTCTGACAAGGCCAAGCAGGGCGGGGGGGCAGCAGCATGATCCGTCTTGCCCGCACAGATAAAAGCGCGATCGCACAATGGTGGTGGACAGTTGATCGCTGGACATTTGCAGCCCTGATCCTGCTGCTGGGTCTGGGGACCGTCATGTCGCTTGCCGCAAGCCCGGCTGTGGCCACGCGCATTGGTCTTGAGCCCTATCACTTCTTCTATCGGCATCTCATTTATCTGGTGCCCGCTCTGCTCATCATGTTCGGGGTTTCCCTGCTGAGCCCACGTGGTGTGCGGCGACTGGCGACACTCATTTTCGCTGGTGCCCTGGTTCTTATGGTTGCCACACTGCTGATCGGCCCGGAGATCAAGGGCGCGACCCGCTGGCTCTATGTGGGCCCGTTCTCGCTGCAACCTTCCGAGTTTGCGAAGGCCGGTTTTGTGGTTGTCTGCGCGTGGATGTTTGCGGAGGGCAGCAACCGGGAGTCCGGCATTCCCGGCAACACCATTGCTGCGGCTTTGTGGGTTGCCACGATTGGTATCCTTGTCCTGCAGCCGGACTTTGGTCAGGCGCTGCTGGTGACGGGCACGTGGGGCGCGCTGTTTTTCCTCGCCGGTATTCCCTGGATCTGGATTGTGCTTCTGGCATCGCTGGCGATGGCGGGTGCTTATGGCGCCTATATCATGATGCCGCATGTGGCGAGCCGCATTGACCGTTTTCTGGATCCGGCCTCCGGTGACACCTATCAGATTGACACCGCGCTTGATGCGTTTTCGCGCGGCGGCTTTTTGGGTATGGGGCCGGGCGAAGGCACGATCAAGCGTGTGCTGCCGGATGCACATACAGATTACATTTATGCCGTCACTGCTGAAGAGTTCGGCGCACTCATGTGCCTTTTGGTGCTCGCCATCTTCGGTTTCGTCGTGCTGCGGTCTTTTGCTCGGGTCATGGGCGAAACGGACAAGTTTGTGCAGCTGTCAGCCTGCGGTCTTGCAGTGCTCTTCGGGGTGCAGTCGATCATCAATCTGGGTGTGAACCTCAATCTGCTGCCGGCCAAGGGCATGACACTTCCATTCGTTTCCTATGGCGGGTCGTCTTTGATCGCGCTGGCCATTTCCATGGGCATGCTCCTTTCTCTCACCCGACGCCGCGTTGGCAGTCAGGCGGCATTGACGTCGCGGATCATTCCGGGACTGCGCCCCGCACGGCTGGCTGGAGGTGTGGCATGAGTAAGCCAATCGTCATTGCAGCTGGCGGGACCGGTGGTCATCTCTTCCCCGGTCAGGCGCTGGCGCAGGAGCTTATGCGGCGTGGCCAGAAGATCGCTGTAATTACGGATCATCGCGTTTCTGGTGTGCAGGCACGGTTTCCGGATGCAGAAGTCTTCTCAGTCCCGTCTGCTACGCCCTCCGGCGGTGGCCTGGTGGGCATGATTTCATCGGTCATTCCGATCATTCGTGGCATTCTGGCGTCGCGTAAGGTGCTGGCGAAACTCGATGCCAGCGTTGTTATCGGCTTTGGTGGCTACCCGACACTGCCGCCGCTGGTTGCAGCCTATATGCGCGGAATCCCTACAGCGGTACATGAGCAGAATGCTGTGCTGGGTCGCGTCAATCGCCTCATGGGGCCGCGGGTGAACGCCATTGCGTCTACTTTTGCTGAGCCGAAATATCTGACGGAAAAGGACGCACCGAAACTGTCGCTCACGGGCAATCCCGTGCGTGACCAAATCATCAAGGTTGCCGACCGAAGCTATGTGGCGAGTGGTGGTGACAGTGCCTTCAATCTGCTGGTTTTTGGTGGGAGTCAGGGCGCACGTGTCATGAGTGACATTGTACCCGCAGCCGTCGCTCAATTGTCGGAAGCACAGCGGAACCGCTTGCGTGTCGTTCAACAGGCACGACCAGAAGATGTAGAACGCGTTTCCCAGGCCTATGCCGACGCGGGTGTCACCTGCGAAGTCGCGTCATTCTTCGAAGACATGCATGAGCATATTGCCGCCGCGCAGCTTGTGGTGGCGCGCTCTGGCGCCTCGACAGTAACGGAGCTGGCGGTTGTTGGCCGTCCTTCTTTCCTTGTGCCTTTGCCGCACGCCATAGATCAGGACCAGCTTGCCAATGCGCAGGTGCTCAGTGATGCGGGCGGTGCGTGGCTGATGCAGCAAAAACACTTCACGCCGGATTTGGTTTCGGCTGAACTTGAACATCTCATGGTTGCGCCGGACCAGCTGGAAACAGCGGCCGCCTGCGCCAAGTCTGTTGCCCGGCCCGACGCTGCAGCGCGTCTGGCTGATCTAGTTGAGGCGCTCGCCTCGGGGAGTACGAAGCAGTGAGCGATCTCGCCCGCACTTTTGGAACCATCCACTTTGCCGGTATCGGCGGCATTGGCATGAGCGGCATTGCCGAAGTCATGCACAATCTTGGCTATACGGTGCAGGGGTCTGACCTGTCCGACAACGCCAACGTCAAGCGGCTGCGCGACCTGGGTATCCATGTGTTCATCGGTCAGCGGGCTGAAAATCTGGAAGGTGCTGCCTGCATCGTCATTTCATCTGCCGTCAAAGACGACAATGCAGAAGTCATTGCAGCCCGTGAAGCAAAGCTGCCGGTCGTGCGCCGTGCCGACATGCTGGCCGAGCTGATGCGCCTTAAGAGCTGCGTCTCCATTGCCGGAACCCATGGCAAGACGACAACCACCTCGCTGGTGTCGTCACTGCTGGATGCGGCGGGTTTTGACCCTACCGTGATTAATGGAGGCATCATCAACGCTCATGGCACCAATGCCTATCTGGGGCAGGGTGAGTGGATGGTCGTCGAGGCGGATGAGTCCGACGGTACATTTATCAAGCTGCCGTCTACCGTTGCGGTGGTGACAAACATTGATCCGGAACATCTGGATCACTATGGCGACTTCGACACGTTGCGGGAGGCGTTCCGTTCCTTCGTCGAGCAGGTGCCGTTCTATGGATTTGCGGTGCTCTGCATTGATCATCCCGAAGTGCAAGCGCTGCTTGGTCGCGTGCGTGATCGCCGCGTTGTGACCTACGGCCTCAGCCCGCAGGCGGATGTGCGCGTTGTTGATCTTGATTTCGTGGATGGCCGGTCCGTGTTCTCAGTTGAGCTGAGCGATCGCGTCAAAGGCGACACACGCCGCATTGATGGTCTCGCGCTCCCCATGCCGGGCGAACACAATGTTCTCAATTCAGCCGCTGCCATCACCGTCGCCCGCGAAATGGGTGTGCCGGACGACAAGATTGTTGAAGGCCTGTCGCGCTTTGGCGGGGTGAAGCGCCGCTTCACGTTGACGGGCACCTGGAACGGTGTGGCCATCTATGATGACTACGGCCATCACCCGGTTGAAATCTCTGCGGTGCTTGCTGCTGCCCGGTCGGCTGCCAAGGGCCGCATCATCGCGGTTGTTCAGCCACACCGGTACACGCGCTTGCGTGATTTGTTTGAAGAATTCTGCAGCTGTTTCAATGATGCGGATCTGGTCCTGGTTGCGGATGTGTTCCCGGCCGGTGAGGAGCCGCTGGAAGGCTATTCCGCAGCTACGCTTACGCAGGGCCTGATTGATCACGGCCACAAGAACGCTGTCCAACTGGCGTCGCCCGATGATCTGGCCACGCTTGTTGCTGCGGAAGCCAAGGATGGCGACATGGTTGTCTTCCTGGGGGCTGGCAATATCACCCAGTGGGCAAATGCGCTGCCGGGCGAACTTGAAAGCAAGGGAGGGGCTGCATGACGCAGACACATGCCCTCCCTTCATTGATTGATCGCCTGCCAACTGTGCGCGGCTCCTACAAGGAGAATGCACCACTGGCACCTTTGACCTGGTTCCGCGTCGGCGGCGCGGCAGATATTTTGTTTACGCCTGCAGACGCTGATGACCTTGCGACCTTCCTTGCCGGTTGTCCTGACGACATACCGGTTCTCGTTGTGGGTGTTGGGTCGAACCTGCTTGTGCGCGACGGTGGCATCGACGGCGTGGTGATCCGGCTTGGGTCCGGCTTCACATCAATTGAAAAAGTTGATGACACCAGAATGCGCGCCGGCTGCGCTGTGCCTGACATTATGTTGGCCAAGGCGGCGCTTGATGCGGGACTGACCGGTCTTGAGTTTTATCGCGGCATTCCCGGTGCGCTGGGTGGCGCGTTGCGCATGAATGCCGGTGCCTATGGTCGTGAAACCAAGGATGTGCTGATTGAAGCTGAAGCGGTCTCCCGCAATGGGGAGCGCGTCACCTTGAGCAATGCGGATTTTGGGTATTCCTATCGCCACTCTGAGGTGGCTGATGATCTTATCTTTACCTCAGCTCTGTTTCAGGCCGCCCCCGGCGACAAGGACGAGATCAAGGCGCGCATGGACGAGATCACCTCGTCGCGCGAAGACAGCCAGCCGATCAAAAGCCGTACCGGCGGGTCAACCTTCAAGAATCCCGGTGGAACCAATCCGGACGGCCCCAAGGCCTGGAAGCTCATTGATGCTGCGGGTGCACGCGGCCTCAAGCGTGGCGGAGCGCAGGTCTCGGAGCAGCACTGCAATTTCCTCATCAATACGGGCGATGCCACCGGCAGCGACCTTGAGGGGCTTGGTGAAGAGGTGCGGGCCCGCGTGAAAGAAACGAGTGGCATTGAACTCCAGTGGGAGATCAAACGGGTTGGGCGGGAGGCGCAGACATGAGCCGCGCTGACACACATGTGGCCGTCCTCATGGGCGGCTGGTCCGCAGAGCGTGAGGTTTCGCTGTCTTCGGGCAGGGGATGCTCTGCGGCATTGCGCGAAGCAGGCTTCACCGTCACCGATGTAGATGCGGGACATGATCTCGCGCAGGTGCTCGCTGACCTCAAACCTGATGTGGCGTTCAACGCACTGCACGGACCATGGGGCGAAGACGGCTGTGTGCAGGGACTACTCGAGGTTCTGGAATTGCCGTACACCCATTCAGGCGTGCTGGCGTCCGCGCTTGCCATCGACAAGCAGCGGGCGAAGCACTTGCTGGCCAATACCGGCATGCCGGTGGCGGAAGGGCGCGTGGTTACGCGCGAAGAAGCTGCCTCTGCTCATGCCATGGATGTCCCCTATGTGATCAAGCCTTTGGATCAGGGGTCGTCCATCGGGGTTTTCATTGTGCGCGAGGGCGACAACCGCCCGCCCGCGGAACTGTCCGACCCCAAATGGAACCTTGGCGACGAAATGCTTGTTGAAGCCTTTGTTGCCGGACGCGAGTTCACCTGTGCCGTCATTGATGACAAGGCGCTTGAGGTCATTGAGATCAAGCCGCGCACAGCGTTTTACGACTATGAAGCGAAATATGCGGCTGGCGGGTCAGAGCATCTGCTCCCCGCGCCCATTGATGACGGGTTGAAGCAGCGCATTCAGGACCTGTCGTTGATGGCCCATCGCGGCCTTGGCTGCCGGGGCGTCTCGCGGTCCGATTTTATATTTGATGAGAAGCGCGGCGAGCCCGTGTTCCTTGAGGTCAATACGCAGCCGGGCATGACGCCAACGTCGCTTGTGCCTGAAATTGCAGCTTATGGCGGCATGCCGTTTCCGGAGCTGGTTGCGTGGATGGTGGAGGATGCGTCATGCCGACGGTAAAGTCCGGAGCAAAGAAGAAGAGCCCCGCGAAACGTAAACCGGCATCCCGCGCGCGCCGCACGCCAGCGACACCGCGTAAAAGCGGGACGTTCCGGTCTGGCAGCAGTCGGTCGCAGAAATCATTTGGCCGCCGTGGTGCTGCCCCAACCGGGTTTAGAGCCCGCATGGGCGCATTGCTGAATGCCAGTCGCTTCTTTGGCTTTGCAGCTGTCGTGCTGCTGGCTCTCACGCTTGGCTATGGCCTCGTCGCCGGTGGGCATGTGGCTGCGTTTGGCGTGGCTGTTGTTGAGCAGAGCAAGTCTGCTGTGGCAGCGCTTGGACTGCGCGTCGACGAAGTCACCGTTGAAGGGCGCACGCGCACAGAGGCAGCGGATGTCCTCAAGGCCCTTGGAGCGACACGCGGACAATTCATCTTTGACATTGATCTCGTGGCAGCACGGGATCGTCTTGAGCGCCTCGAGTGGGTGGAGCGCGCGACCGTATCGCGGCATCTGCCCGGCACTGTTCACGTCCAGCTCATGGAGCGGGAACCTTATGCTGTGTGGCAGCGGGGCGGACGTCTGTCGCTCGTGGATCGTACGGGGTCACTGATTACAGACAACAACCTGTCGGGCTTTGCCCATCTGCCGCTCGTGGTTGGTCACGGTGCCCATCGCAATGCGTCCGCCTTGATGAACGAGCTGATGGCCAAGCCCGCTCTTGCTGCGCGCGTGCAGGCTGCCGTGCGTGTTTCGAACCGCCGATGGAACCTCAAACTGCAAAATGGCATCGAGGTTCGGCTGCCCGCCCGTGGCATTTCTGACTCACTTAGAAAATTGGTGCGTATGGACGCTAAAAATGGCGTTCTTTCGCGGAATATCCGCGCTGTGGACCTACGCGTTCCGGGACGAATCACTATACTGATTGATTCGGAGTCTGCGGCGCAGAGGCGCGCCGCATTCCAGACACGTTCGGTAGAGGGGGGACGTGACGCATGAATGTAATCACGCTGCCAACTCATACGCGGGGGAGCGACAACGCTTCTTCCAAAGCGCGGGGCAAGACGCCTCAGCGCGGCAGCGGACGTCATGCGAACCGTGGCGGCATTGTTGCCGCCCTGGATGTTGGTACATCCAAAATCACCTGTTTCATTGCCCGCGTTGATGCGGCTGCCGAGGGAACCTCGGCACCGGCTGTCCGCGTGATCGGCATCGGCCAGAAAGTGTCCCGTGGCGTCCGCGCCGGTGCGGTCGTTGACATGGACCTTGCTGAAGAAGCCATTCGTGCGGCGGTCGATCAGGCTGAACGCATGGCCGGCATGACCGTCAAAGAAGTTCTGGTAACAGCCTCGGCGGGAACACCACGCAGTCATCGGCTGTCTGTGCGTGTCGCCATTGGCGGTCAGGAAGTCAGCGGCGATGATCTGTCCCGCGTCCTCAAGCATGGCCAGACCCATTGCGTGACGGATGATCAGGCCGTCATGCATGCAATCCCTGTTGGGTACACGATTGACGGTAGTCCCCGCATTGCAGACCCCATCGGCATGTTCGGCGACCGGCTCGGTGTCGACATGCATGTTGTGTCTGCCTCGCCGGGGCCGCTTCGCAACCTGCTGGTGTGCGTTGAGCGGTGTCATCTTGAACCGGTGGGAGTTGTCTGTGCGCCTTACGCCAGCGGGCTTTCGTCGCTGGTGGAAGATGAAATTGATCTGGGTGTTGTCTGCGTCGATATGGGTGGCGGCACGACGTCCATCTCCGCCTTTGTTGAAGGCAGTCTGCTGCATGTGGATGTGCTTCCCGTTGGTGGTCAGCATGTCACCAATGACATTGCGCGCGGGCTTTCCACACCGCTGGCGCATGCGGAACGCATGAAGACACTGTATGGGTCAGCGCTTGCCAGCCCCTCAGACGAACGCGAAATGATTGACGTGCCGCAGGTCGGCGAAGATGTCAGCGATGCGGCCAACCACATTCCCAAGTCCATGCTCACGGGCATTATTCAGCCGCGCGTCGAAGAAACGCTTGAGCTGGTGCGTGACCGGCTGATGGCGTCAGGCATTGGCAGCATGGTCGGACGACGTGTCGTTCTGACCGGCGGTGCCAGCCAGCTCACAGGTTTGCGGGATATTGCAGCGCGTGTGCTCGACAAGCAGGTGCGCCTTGGGCGCCCGCTTCGGGTTGCAGGTCTTGCAGAAGCCACAGGTGGCCCAGCCTTCTCAGCGTGTGCCGGTTTGCTTCTCTATGCGCGCGGTCATCAGGCCGAACTGGCGACACCGCAAATGCTTGAAGATGACGTTGCCCTTGGCGACGGCACGACAGGACGCTTCTCGAAAATCGGGAGGTGGCTGAAGGAGAATTTCTAATTTTGTTCAAGAGGTTCATCGGCAGGCGGACCATTTTGAACTAACGTATGACTTAGGCGAATCACGTAAAACTGACAAAGATCAGTTGCGTACAAGCAAAGCCCGAATGAGGCCCTAGAAAGGGTCCGTCCAGGTGGCGCATTCAACAGTGAGGCCGAGCGGAAACAAAGCGCATTAAGCGCATCCAATGGAGGCCCTCCAATGACGATCAATCTCTCGGTCCCCGAACAGACCGAACTGAAACCTAGAATTACTGTCTTCGGCGTCGGTGGCGCTGGCGGCAATGGCGTGAACAACATGATCGAGTCCGGCCTTGAAGGCGTGGACTTCGTTGTTGCCAACACGGATGCACAGGCACTGTCACAGTCGCTTGCGGATCGCCGTATCCAGATGGGTACTGCCATTACGCAGGGTCTGGGTGCCGGCTCGCGCCCACAGGTGGGCGAGGCCGCAGCGGATGAAGCACTGGACGAAATCGTTCAGCACCTCACCGGCTGCCACATGGCATTCATTACAGCCGGCATGGGCGGCGGCACCGGTACTGGTGGCGCACCTGTTATTGCGCGCGCTGCACGCGAGATGGGCATCCTGACGGTTGGTGTGGTGACAAAACCATTCCAGTTTGAAGGCAGCCGCCGCATGCGGATTGCAGACGAAGGTATTGAGGAGCTGCAGCGGTATGTTGATACGCTGATCGTGATCCCCAACCAGAACCTGTTCCGTGTCGCGAACGAAAAAACCACTTTTGCTGACGCGTTCAGTATGGCGGATGAAGTGCTGCACTCCGGTGTGGCTGGCATCACCGACCTCATGGTGCGTCCGGGCCTGATCAATCTTGACTTTGCCGACGTGCGCACTGTCATGAATGAAATGGGCAAGGCGATGATGGGGACGGGTGAAGCCTCCGGCGAGACCCGTGCGATCGAGTCCGCAGAAGCAGCCATTTCCAACCCGCTTCTGGACGAAGTCTCCATGAAGGGTGCGCGTGGCGTGCTCATCAACATCACCGGCGGCATGGACATGACGCTGTATGAAGTTGACGAAGCGGCCAATCGTATTCGTGAGGAAGTTGATCCCGACGCCAACATCATTGTCGGTTCGACATTCGACACCGCTCTTGATGGCTCCATGCGCGTCTCTGTTGTTGCGACGGGCATTGATTCAGAAGCGGCAGCGGAAGATCCCCCGATCGTTAAGCCCGCAGCTGAGCCGGTTCGTGGCTTCCGCCTCAAGAGCCAGCAGACCGAAGCAGAAGTTGCCGCCAATGACGCAGCAACTCCTCCTGCTCAGGCACCCGCTGCTGCGGCAACAGATGCTGCCTATATGACGTCACTGCCGCCGCTGGACGACAATATTGACCCGGCTGAATATGAAGCTGAAGTCATCATCCACAAGCCGCAGGTTCAGCAGGAAGTTGCCGAAGCAGCCCCTGAGATCGAAGAGCCTGTTGCAGCAGAACCCGCACCGCGCGGTGCTGTGGTGGCACGGGATCAGGGCGCTGCTTACATTGCACCTGAGCCTCGCCGCATGCAGGCCAAGCCTCGCAAGAAGGCCCCTGGTTTCTTTGAGCGCATCACGGGTGCTGCCCGTGGGCGTGATGAGGAAGTGGATCGTGGGGCGGCGACACCGCTGCGCCCGGCAACCAAGCCGGCGGCTCGCATGGAACCTCGTATGGCGCCGCGCCCGGTTGCCAATCCGGCTGCCGAAGCGCCTCAGCGTGCTGCACCGGTTCAGCAGGCTACGCCCGTTCGTGAACTGGCGCCGGATCCGGTTGAGGAAGAACAGCTGGAAATTCCAGCCTTCCTTCGCCGCCAGGCCAACTAAGACGACACTTTGCCGGGCCTGATGGGGCCCGCGCATGATTGATTGTTTCCGTTACGCAGGCGGGCCCTGTCTCAGAAGAGACAGGGCCCGTTTGCTTTTGGTCTTGGTGTTGAGGATGCGACCTGCCGCTAGGCGACGTCTTTCGCAAACTCAGCGCGGATTGAATCCAGCGTGTCATTCAACTGACTTTCCAGTGTATTCACCGCACTCATCACTGCACCCGTTTCTGTGCGGACAGTGGTTGAGCTGGCGCGGCTGCTGTTGATGGATTCCGATACCTTGTGGATCGACTGCGTCACACTCTGGGTGCCGGTTGCAGCCTCGTGGATGTTGCGGGAAATTTCCTGCGTCGTTGCACCCTGTTCTTCCACTGCGGAAGCAATGGCTGAGGCTACCTGACTGACTTCGCCAATCGTGTTGGTGATGGCATCAATCATGGAAACAGCATTGCTGGTCGCAGACTGGATGGACTGCACCTGTCCGCCGATCTGCTCCGTTGCTTTTGCTGTCTGGGATGCCAGCGACTTCACTTCAGACGCCACGACCGCAAAGCCCTTACCGGATTCTCCGGCACGTGCGGCTTCGATGGTGGCATTGAGTGCCAGAAGATTGGTCTGATCAGCAATGTCCGTGATCATCGCAATGACCTGACCGATTTCCTGGGCTGCTTCATTCAGCCCTAGGATCTGAGCCTGCGCTTCGTCAGACTGAGATTTGGCCCGCTCAGCAACACTCGCGGACTGGCTGGACTGTTCGGCGACTTCGCGAATGGCTGTGGTCATTTCTTCAGTTGCTGTTGATACAGACTGCACATTGACCGTTGCTTCTTCCGCTGCAGCGGCCACCGTTGTGTTTTCGTCCATGACCTCGTTATTGATCCGCTCCATCGTATCAACAGCAGAAGTCATCTCAGACGTATTATGCTGCAGGGCAGTCACGGTGCCGTTCAGCTTTTCCGTGATTGTGTCCGTCATGCGCAGAACTGTCTCGCGGACTTTGCCTTCCGATTCGCGCTCCATTTCCTTCTGGCGCTCGGCAAGTTCTTTTCGCTCGATGATCTGGATGCGGAATTTCTCCATGGCGTGCGCCAGCTTGCCCACTTCATCTTTGGATTTCACATTTATGATGATGTCTGTGTTGCCCGCCGCGAGGTGGTCCACGTTTTTGAGCATTTCTGCCAGCGGTTTTGTCGTAATACGTGCGATAAAGAACCCGACGACAGTCAGAACGAGCATTCCTACGAAACCTGCAATCCAGATGATAATTTCTGCAGTGTGTTCGTGTGCCAGCGCGGTTTGTGCAGACTGAAGTGTGAAGTCGTTGAGCTCCAGCAGGAGTTCTTCGATCGCATGGTCGAGTTTGTCTTCTTCCTCGTGGATCGTGATCGCAAGGCCATCGGCTTTGTAAAGATCGCCTGCGCTCAGCGCATCAAACAGTTCGTGGGCATGTTCCTCAAAGGTCTTGTGTTCAGCTTCGACCATTTTGAGAACGTTCAGAACATGTGTGAACTCGGCACGGGCTTCTTCTGTATGCGCCTCGCCGATGGCGTGCTCCGCCAGTTCTTCACCTTCGAGAATTTCCGCATTGATCTTTGTTGAGATCTTGTCGAAATGAGCGATGTTCTTGTCCAGATCTTTGCGCTCTGCGTGCCCGGAATCCAGGGCATATCCTGCTGCCAAGGCGCGTTCGACGGCGATCGCCTGCTCAAGCTGATGGATGGTGATTTTCGTCACCATAGACGTCAGAGGTATGTCTTCTTCGGTGATTTCGGTGATTTCTGTGCCGATTGCAGCGATCTGCATGTTTGCAAACACAATGATGGTCGCCATGATGAGTGCGCTAGCAGCCGTAAAGACTGCCATCTTAAGTTGTAGTGAAAGATTGTTGAAAACTGTCAGCATGATTTTTTACCCCAGATGTACGTCTTGCCCGCCGGGATTAATCCACACAAATTGCTAAAGTTTAGTTGCGGGACTGATGCTCGCATTGAGTGTGTTGCTGCTGTTCCAGTCCAACGTTATGTGCGACGCAACATTCACAGCAAATTAGTTAACAAAATCAATGCCCTATCGTGTAACACAGCGAAACACCCTGTGACTTGTTGATGGAATGCGGCGTTGTTAGAAGACTATTGCATCAAATTGCCTGATGGCTGCGTTTGGGGCTTTTGCAGTGGTCTTGGGGGATCATTCTAAAAAAGTACCTTGGCTATATGGCAATCCGTATTGGGGCTCGCCTTGGGGAAGGCGTGAATGGATGCGTAAGAGGGGGACGTGCATATCGTGACTGTTCAAGACGGGAAGGCCCTTCGGGCAAACATGGCTAAAACCAAACCGCAGCAAACTTTGAAAACCAGTATCAGCTGCGCAGGCGTTGGCGTGCATACGGGCGCGATGGTCAATATGACTTTCCATCCTGCTGCCCCGAACACCGGCATTGTTTTCCGTCGTACAGACCTTGACCCCTCATCGGGCGGTGGTGCTGATATCCTTGCGCTCGCCTCATCGGTTGGCGATACGCAGCTGGGAACAACCATCTGTGCTTCCGGCGAGTTTGCCACCAAAGCCACTGTTTCCACGATTGAACATGTCATGGCCGCACTGGCCGGCTGTGAAATTGACAACATCATCATTGACGTTGATGCGCCGGAAGTACCGGTGATGGACGGCTCTTCTGCTCCGTTTGTGCGCCTTATTGAGTGCGCCGGTGTTGAACAGCAGGGCGCACCGCGTCGCTATATCCGCATTTTGCGTCCGGTTGAGATTGCCGGCGACAAGAAGCTGGCACGGCTTGAGCCTTATGATGGTCAGGCGTTTGAGTTCGAGATTGATTTTGCCACGCCGGCCATCGGCCAGCAGGCGGTTGCCATCGAGCTTGGCTCTGACTGCTTCAAGAAAGATATTTCCGAAGCCCGCACTTTCGGCTTCGTGGAAGATGTGGAAGCGCTGCGCAGCATTGGTCTGGCGCGCGGGTCCTCTTTGGACAACACGGTCGCTATTGAAAACGACGAAATCCTCAATGAGGACGGTCTGCGCTACGACGACGAGTTCGTCCGGCACAAGATGCTTGATGCGATCGGTGACCTGTATGTTCTTGGTGCATCGGTGATTGGCCGGTATCGCGGTGTGCGCTCTGGCCACGCGCTGAACAACCAGCTTGTTCAGGCCTTGCTGAGTGAACCGGATGCTTTCGAGATTACGACGGAAGCGCCGGGTACATCTGTTCAGGTTCCAGCGGCCGCTGGTGGATCTGCAGGTGTTCTTTCAGCCGTCGCTGCCCCAGCCTAAGCAATCAAAATACCCCACATTTTTGTGCTGACAGGGATATTCCCCCGGTTTGTCGGGTAATGCACTCATTTGCATGGCCCTAGCGCATTGCAGGGCCATACCGCAGTCGTTTAATGTCTGCGGTAACAAGCTGCTACGCCTTATTGACTCGCCGGAGCGGGACCCTGAGGCATCGGGCCAACAAGCCCAGTCAGCACCCCGATACACTGACCGGATAAATGATGCGATCAATGGTGAAGCGTATTTCCCCGTCCACTTCTTCCAGCCTTGGCCCGCGCACTTTGGTGCGTGGATTGGCCTTGTTGGCGGCCCTGGTGCTGGCGGCATGTGGCGGTCCTGATAGTGAGGAACTGGCGTATGAAGAGCGCCCGGTCAATGAGCTTTACAATGAGGCCATTGATGAACTGGAGGGCGGCAATTATCGCGCTGCTGCCCCCCTGTTTGATGAGGTAGAGCGGCAGCACCCGTATTCGATCTGGGCGCGTCGGGCCATCCTGATGGCTGCCTTCTGCCACTATCAGGTCAATGACTACGACAGTGCTGTTATTGCCGCCCAGCGGTTCATTGCGCTCCACCCCGGCAACCCCAATGTGGGTTACGCCTACTATCTTGTGGCTCTGTCCTTCTACGAGCAGATCACTGATGTGGCGCGCGACCAGCGGGTGACCGAGCGGGCGCTGCGCGGCCTTGAGGAAGTGGTACGCCGCTTCCCGGACAGCGAGTATGCCCGTGACTCCCGCCTCAAAGTCGATCTGACCTACGACCACCTGGCTGGCAAGGAGATGCATATCGGCCGCTGGTATCTGCAGCGCGATCAGTATGTCGCCGCTATCAACCGGTTCCGCACGGTCGTCACCCGTTACCAGACAACCACCCATACGGCTGAAGCGCTGCATCGTCTCTCTGAAGCCTATATGGCTCTTGGCGTCGCGCATGAAGCGCAAACAGCTGCTGCCGTGCTTGGGTACAATTATCCTGGCAGCGAGTGGTATGAGTATTCCTATGCCCTATTGGCCAATGACGGATTGCAGCCGCTTGAAGACCGAGCGTCGTGGATCAGCCGGGCCTGGAACAGCGTCTTTTAGACGCCAGCCCCAGGGGTAGCGACCATGCTATCGGCCCTTTCCATTCGAGATATTGTTCTGATTGAGACACTTGATCTCAAGCTGAATGGCGGGCTGAGCGGCCTGACCGGTGAAACCGGTGCGGGCAAATCCATCCTTCTTGATTCACTGGGCCTTGCGACCGGCGCACGGGCTGATGCCGGGCTGGTGCGGTCTGGTGCCAAGCAGGGCAGTGCGACGGCTATCTTCGATATGCCTGAAAGCAAAGCGGTTGCCCGTGTCCTAGACGAGGCAGGCATCGAGCATGAAGGCGAGCTTATCTTGCGCCGAGTGCAAACCAGCGACGGGCGCACGCGGGCCTTTGTGAATGATCAGCCGGTCTCCGTCGCCTTGCTTCGGCAGTTGGGCGATATGCTGGTTGAGGTCCATGGTCAGCACGATACCCATGGGCTTCTGGATGCGAGCACCCATCGCGGCATGCTGGATGCGTTTGGCGGTTTTGAAGGCAAGGTCAGCGAACTCAGCGATTTACATGGTGCCTGGCGGGAGCTGCAAAGTGAGCTCGCCCGGCTGACCGAAGAAATTGAACGCGCTCAGGCGGATGCCGACTATCTGCGTGTTGCTGTCGGTGAGCTGAATGAACTGTCGCCGGAGCCCGGCGAAGAAGTCCGGCTGGCACAGGACCGCACCTTGATGATGAGTGCGGAGAAAATCTCGACCGACCTCAGTGAGGCGCTGGATATTCTGGAGACAGACGGCGGGATTGAGACAAGGCTGTCTTCCGCCTTGCGTCGGCTTGAAACGCAACGGGAGAATGCTGCAGGGCGGCTGGATGCTGCCGTGTCAGCTCTTGATCGTGCGATTGTTGAATCCGCTGAAGCGCGTGAGCAGGTATCGGCCGCCCTTGCTGATCTGGAGTTTGACCCGGATCGGCTGGAGACCGTCGAAAGTCGACTGTTTTCGTTGAGAGCTGCGGCACGCAAGCACAGTTGCTCCGTTGATGACCTGCCGCGTATTGCTGAAAGTCTGGCTGCTCGGCTGGGCGACATTGATGGGGGAGAAGGCCGGCTTACGGAATTGCGCAAGTCAGTTGATAAAGCGCGCGATGCCTATATCGCAAAAGCCAAGGCGCTTTCTTCGGCGCGTAAGTCAGCGGCCAAGAAACTTGATGCTGCCGTGGTCAAAGAGCTTCCGCCTTTGAAACTGGACAAGGCGCGCTTTCGGACCGAGATAGACGTGTCCCCCTTTGATGAAGGTGGCCCTGAAGGGATCGACAAGGTTCGGTTTGAAGTGGCGACGAACCCCGGTGCACCCTTTGCCCAATTGGCCAAGATTGCATCTGGCGGTGAGCTTGCGCGTTTCATGCTCGCCTTGAAAGTGTCGCTTGCTGCCCGGGGTGGTGCGCCGGTGCTTGTCTTTGATGAAGTGGATGCGGGCGTCGGCGGTGCGGTGGCACAGGCGGTGGGCGACCGGTTGGCGCAGCTCGCTGAAAAAGTGCAGGTGCTTGTGGTGACTCACAGTCCGCAAGTCGCCGCACAGGCAGACAACCATCTGAAGATTGAAAAGCGTGTGAAGGGCAAGGCAAAGTCCAGCCTGCCCGCAACCCATGTCGATCATCTCGAGAGTGATGCGCGCCGGGAAGAAATCGCGCGCATGCTTGCGGGCGCCACAGTGACGGATGAAGCGCGGGCAGCGGCTGATCAGCTGATTGGAGCTGTCTCGTGAGTGCAGACAAGTCCGGCGATCTGGCTGCCATCAAGGTGCTGGATCTCACCGAAGAGCAGGCCGCTCTGGAGCTCGAACGCCTGGCACACGAAATTGCGGCGCATGATGAGGCGTATCATCACGACGACAAACCGGTCATCTCTGACGCGGCCTACGATGCCCTGCGCAAGCGCAATACGCAGATAGAGAAGTGCTTTCCGGCGCTCGTCCGGGAAGACTCGCCGTCGGGCCGTGTTGGTGCCGCACCATCTGAAAAGTTCGACAAGGTCCAGCATGCGGTTGCCATGCTCTCGCTTGGCAATGCGTTCACTGATGATGACGTGAAAGAGTTCGGCCTGCGTGTCAGTCGGTTTTTGGGCCTGAAACCGGACGAAGAGCTTGCCTATACGGCCGAACCCAAGATCGACGGCCTGTCTGCCAGCCTGCGCTACGAAAAGGGTGAGCTGGTGATGGCGGCCACCCGGGGCGATGGCTCTGAGGGTGAAAACGTCACCCGCAATGTTCAGACCATCAAGGACATTCCCCAGACGCTGAAAACCAAGTCACCGCCGGATGTCTTTGAGGTGCGCGGCGAGATTTACATGAGCCATGCAGCTTTTGCGGCCTTGAACGAGCAGCAGGAGGCGGCGGGTAAGGACCCATTCGCCAATCCGCGTAATGCGGCTGCGGGCTCCCTGCGCCAGCTTGATCCGACCATCACAGCGTCGCGCCCGCTGCAGTTTTTTGCCTATGCGTGGGGGGAGGTTTCGGACCTGCCTGCTGAGACGCAAGCAGAGGCTGTCGAGCTGCTTGGCAGCTATGGCTTTCCGATCAATCCATTGATGAAGCGATGCGTCAGCACCATGGATATGATCGCGCACTACCACGCCATCGAAGAAGCGCGGTCGTCTCTTGGTTATGACATTGATGGGGTCGTCTACAAAGTAGACCGGCTCGACTGGCAAGCGCGGCTGGGTTTCGTCACGCGCAGCCCACGCTGGGCCATCGCTCACAAGTTTCCCGCCGAGCAGGCGATCACGGTTCTCAATGACATTGAAATTCAGGTGGGGCGCACCGGCGCGTTGACGCCGGTCGCAAAGCTCGAGCCGGTCACGGTCGGCGGTGTCGTGGTGTCTAATGCGACGCTGCACAATGAAGACGAAATCGCTCGCAAGGATATCCGTATTGGCGACACGGTTGTTGTGCAGCGGGCAGGAGACGTCATCCCGCAGGTTGTGCGTGTCCTGACGGAGAAGCGCAGCGGCAAGGAAGTTGCCTTCAAGCCCCTGTCGGCCTGCCCGGTGTGTGGAAGCCATGCGGTGCGTGACATCAACGAAAAGACCGGCAAGGAAGACGTGGTGCGTCGCTGTACAGGTGGTCTTATCTGTGAGGCTCAACTCGTTCAGCGGCTCAAGCACTTTGTCGCACGCAATGCGCTGGATATTGATGGGTTAGGCGCCAAGCAGGTTGATGCGTTTCATGGGTTGGGCTGGCTGCACAGTCCTGCTGACATCTTCAAACTCAACACCCACGCGGACGAGCTTACAAAAATGGACGGGTGGGGCGAGACGTCTGTTTCCAACCTCATGGCCGCCATTGATGCACGCCGCGAACCTGACCTTGGTCGGCTGATTTATGGTCTGGGCATTCGCCATGTTGGCGCGACTACAGGTCGGCTGATGGCGCGCAGCTACGGCACGTTTGAAGCTTTTATGTCTGCCATGATTGCGGCAGGCGAAGACCGTGAAGGTGGAGCCTATCAGGAGCTTGTTGGGATCGACGGCGTTGGTGACGTGGTGGCTGATGCGCTTGTGGAGTTTTTCAATGAAGCCCGCAATCGCGAGGTCATCGACGCGCTGCTCGCAGAGGTGACGCCGCAAGAGGCAGAGGCGATTGTCGCTGACGGGTCACCGGTGGCGGGCAAGACGCTGGTCTTTACTGGCACCCTTGAAAAAATGTCCCGTGCGGAAGCCAAGGCGCGGGCGGAATCCATGGGTGCCAAGGTGTCAGGTTCTGTATCCGCCAAGACAGACCTGTTGATCGCCGGGCCGGGCGCAGGGTCAAAGCTCAAGAAGGCAGAGAGCCTGGGTGTCGAGGTCATCGATGAAGACGCCTGGATCGACATGGCCAGCCAGAACTAGATCGGCTTCACGGCCTCTTCGAGCCAGCGTAGGTCTTCCGGTGGCAGAAGTGGGCTCAGGGTTTCCAGCACGCGCGCGTGGTAATCGTTGAGCCAGGTTCTTTCGTGCTCGGACAGCAATTCCGGCAAGATCAGTGTGCGGTCAATGGGCGCGAGAGTGAGCGTCTCAAACGCCATCATGGGCCGCTCACCCCCGTCGATCTCTTCTCCAGCTGTGACGGTGACCAGATTTTCAATCCGGATGCCATACGCGCCGGTTTTGTAGAATCCCGGCTCGTTCGACACGATCATGCCGGGGTCCAGCGGCACATTGTGAGGCAGCTTGGAAATACGCTGCGGGCCTTCGTGTACGGACAGGTAGCTGCCGACGCCATGGCCTGTCCCGTGATCAAAATCGAGCCCGGCCTGCCACAGGGCATTGCGCGCCAGTACGTCCAGCTGGGAGCCGGACGTGCCCTTCGGGAAGCGCGCCATGGCTAAAGAGATATGACCCTTGAGTACGCGGGTGAACCTATCGCGTACGTCCTGCAGGTCAGGCGTGTTGGCCGGTTCGCCGATGGAAACGGTCCGGGTGATGTCTGTCGTTCCGTCCAGATATTGCGCACCAGAGTCGACGAGATAGATGTCACCGGGATTGAGTGCGCGGTCTGTTGCTTCCGTCACGCGGTAGTGAACGATGGCGCCATTGGGCCCGGCACCGGAAATGGTGTCGAACGACAGGTCCTTGAGGGCACCGGTTTCAGCTCTGAAACCTTCCAATGCCTGCGCCGCAGAAATTTCAGTGACCTGTCCCTCGGGCGCTTCACGAGACAGCCAGGCAAGGAAACGGGAAACAGCGGCCCCATCGCGCACATGGGCGGCGCGGGTGCCGGCAACTTCTGCTTCGTTCTTGCGTGCTTTTGGCAGGACGCAGGGGTCGTCTCCGGACCGAATGACAGCGCCCGCATCGACCAGCCTTTGCCGGATCCAGTCCGCTGCACTCATGAGATCGAGGCGGATTTCTTTCTTGGCGGCACCGAGTTCGTCCAGCGCTTCTTTCAGACGGCCCGGCGCATGCAGCGTGACCTTGTTGCCAAGGTGTGATCGCGTCTGCGGCGTGAGCTTGCGGTCATCCACAAAAAGGTCGGCGTGGCCGTCTTCATGCAGGATGGCAAAGGACAGGGGCAGGGGTGTGTGTGAGACGTCGCTCCCACGAATGTTGAATAGCCAGGCGATGGAATCCGGCTGGGTCAGAACGGCTGCATGAACGTCTGCGTGTTCCAGTATGTCCGAGACGCGGGCCAGCTTGGTTTCGTGATCTTCCCCGGCGTGCTCAAGGGGATGCGGAACAACTTCGCCATAGGGGACTGGTGGCTGATCCGCCCAGACTTCGTCAATCAGATTGTCGGTACATGGCACCAGCTCGGCGCCGACCTTTTTGCAGGACTTGCGCAGGCGATCAGCGGCGGCGGCCGTATGCAGCCACGGGTCAAATCCAAGCCGAGCCCCATGGGTGAGGTTTTCCTCGATCCAGCGGGTCGCGGGCTCGTCCACCAGATGCTGGGCATCGAAGATGGACATGTCCACCTGATCACGCACCTGAAGGGTGTAGCGGCCATCAATGAAAATGGCGGCTTTGTCCTTGAGGACAATCGCCATGCCAGCGGACCCGCCAAAACCGGTCAGCCATTTCAGGCGCTCGGCGTGGGGTGGCACGTATTCGCCCTGATGCTCATCCGAACGCGGAATGATGAAACCATCCAGCCCGTGGCGGGCCATGGCGTCGCGTAGCAGCGCTACGCGGGGTGCCCCGACAGTTGGGTCCGGGTTGTCTGAGAAAATCTGGTAACCGATTGCCTGATCCATACTCTCTATTTAGGCGCAAAGGCGGATCAGGCCAAGCGGACTATCGCTGCAGGAGCAGGGTCATCCATTCACCAAGGGGATAGCGGGCGCCGATCACAAAGCCCTGCCCTCGATAGGTCGCCTCAACGGCCCGCGACTGGTGCCTTAGAAGCCCGGAGAGAATCACGTAGCTGCCCGGGCGGGTGAACCGCCGCATGTCCGGTGCCAGGCTGATAAGCGGCCCAGCCAGCACATTGGCCATGACGAGGCCGAACGGTGCCTGTTCGCGCACGGCCTCATGCTGGAAACCTGTTGCCTCGACGGCGTCCACCAGCGGGCCGACGCCATTTGCTTCTGCTGCTGCTTTGGCAAAGCGCACCGATGGCTCATCAATGTCGCCGCCCAGGACGGGCAGCTTGGTCACGCTGGCATAGGCAATGGACAGGATGCCCGTGCCGCACCCAAGGTCGAACACCGGGCCATCAACGCCACGCTTCAAAAGATCGTCCAGCGCCATGAGGCAGCCAGAGGTGGTGGGGTGCTGGCCGGTACCAAAAGCTTCACCGGCTTCAATCAGGAGCGAGTGGGTGCCGCCTGGGGCGGGTTCGTCATGGCTGCCGTGGATATGGAAGCGTCCGGCGCGCACCGGCTTGAGGTCTTCAAGGCCGCGCTTTACCCAGTCTTCGTTTTCCAATGGCTCCAGAGTGAAGCCCGGTTCGTGGCCCAGTGCCTGCTCGATGAGGGCACTGAAATCTGCGCGCTCGGGCTTTTCTGCCAGCAGGACAGTCACCGCATAGTCACCGCCGATTTCCTCGAAGGCTGAAACAGAGAGAACGTCCGGGTTGGTTTCGGTCAGCCAGTCGGTGGCGGTATCTGCATCTTCTCGCGTGAGCTGGATGACGGCTTGCCAGAGGTCGGGTTCTTTACTCATGGCCGCTCCACAAAACTCGCGATCACCTTTTTGGTGCCTGCTTTTTCAAATTCGACAGTCAGCTTGGTGCCTTCAATATCCTGAATGCGGCCATAGCCAAACTTTTGATGGAAGATACGCTCGCCGCGCTCAAAGCCCTCTGCATCGGGAGCTGAGGTGGCAATCAGGGTTGCCTGGGCGTCGATCATCGGCGCGCGTCTTGGTGGCGTGGCGTGATTGCCTGCCTTGGCCTTGGCGCGCTGCCAGCCGGGGCTTGAATATTCACTGCCTGCAAAGCCGCCTTCATCAAAGCGGGAGGGGCCGTAGGAATATGTGTCGCCCTGGCTTTCGACTTCAACATTTGCTTCCGGCAACTCATCGATGAAGCGTGACGGCAGGGAATTCTGCCACAGATTGTGAATGCGCCTGTTGGCGGCAAAGGAAATCTTGGCGCGCTGCTTGGCGCGCGTGATGCCCACATAGGCCAGCCGGCGTTCTTCTTCGAGGCCGGCAAGGCCGCTTTCATCGAGGGCACGCTGGTGGGGAAACAGACCTTCCTCCCAACCGGGTAGGAAGACCGTTTCAAACTCGAGGCCCTTGGCCGCGTGCAGGGTCATCAGGTTGATCTTGTCGTCGGCTTCCTGATCTTCGCGGTCCATGACCAAAGACACATGCTCAAGGTAGCCTGCCATGTTCTCGAACTGCTCCATGGAGCGGACGAGTTCCTTGAGGTTGTCCAGACGGCCTGGCGCATCAGCGGATTTGTCGTTCTGCCACATCTCGGTGTAGCCGGACTCGTCCAGGATTTGCTCAGCGAGTTCCGTATGGGGCAGGGCGGGCATCAGCTGACGCCAACGCTCAATGCTCTCCACAAAGATGGTGAGGGCGCGGCGTGCCTGTGGTTTAAGCTCTTCTGACTCAATCAGCGGACGTGCGGCACGCCAGAGCGATGTGCCCTGTGCCCGCGCTGCTTGATGAAGGGTCTGCACGGCAACATTGCCAAGGCCGCGTTTGGGTTTGTTGATGATACGCTCAAAGGCGAGATCATCGTCTGGTTGGGCAACGAGGCGGAAATAGGCGTTGGCATCTCGAATTTCGAGACGCTCATAGAAGCGGGGGCCACCGATGACGCGGTAGGGAAGGCCTAGATTGATGAAGCGGTCTTCAAACTCACGCATCTGAAACGAGGCACGCACCAGGATCGCCATCTCGTTGAGCTGGTGGTCCTTGCGCTGAAACTGCTCGATGTCTTCGCCGATGGTCCGGGCTTCTTCTTCGCCGTCCCAGACGCCGCGCACGGTCAGCTTTTCGCCGTCATTCGTGTCGGTCCACAGGGTTTTGCCAAGGCGGCCTTCATTGGCGGTGATGAGGCCAGAGGCAGCTTGCAGAATGTGGGGTGTTGAGCGGTAATTCTGCTCAAGGCGCACGACTGTTGCGCCGGGGAAGTCTTTTTCAAACTTCAGGATGTTGTCGACTTCAGCGCCGCGCCAGCCATAGATGGACTGGTCGTCATCGCCGACGCAGCAAATGTTCTTGTGGCCACGCGCGAGAAGCCGCAGCCACAGATACTGGGCGACGTTGGTATCCTGATACTCGTCCACCAGAATGTATTTGAACCGCTGCTGGTAATCCTCCAGCACTTCGGGGTGTTCCTGGAAGATGCGCAGGTTTTCCACCAGCAGGTCGCCGAAATCCACCGCATTGAGGGTTTTGAGGCGCGCCTGATACGCCGCATAGAGTTCAGCACCCTTGCCATTGGCAAAGGCGAAGCTCTCACCCTTGGGCACCTGGTCCGGGGCAAGGGCCCGGTTCTTCCAGCTGTCGATGAGGTTGGCCAGCTGGCGGGCGGGCCAGCGTTTTTCGTCGATGTCCGCTGCCTTGATGATCTGCTTCATCAAGCGCACCTGGTCGTCTGCATCCAGAATGGTGAAGTCTGATCTCAGATCGACGAGTTCGGCATGGCGGCGCAGAATTTTCGCACCCAGCGCATGGAACGTGCCCAGCCACTGCATGCCTTCCACAACGCCGCCTATGAGCGCGCCGATGCGCTGCTTCATCTCGCGCGCAGCCTTGTTGGTGAAGGTCACAGCCAGGATCTGGCCGGGCCAGGCCCGCTTTGTGTTGAGAACATGGGCAAGGCGTGTGGTGAGCACCCGTGTTTTGCCCGTGCCCGCCCCTGCGAGCACCAGAACCGGGCCATCGAGGGCTTCCACGGCCTGACGCTGCGGGCCGTTCAGGCTGTCGAGATACGGTGCAGGCGCAGAAACGCCAGCCGCCGCCCGTTCCGAAATGGACGGGCCGCGCGCTGTTTCCTCTTCAGGAATGTCGCCAAGGTCAAAAGGGTCGCTCATCAGAATCGGGAACTTAGCATGAACATGCGTCCCGGCGAGGCAGAAAGCCGCAAAACAGGAATGTCCTATTCGTGTTCTTCCCGGGAGGCTTCAACCAGCGCCTCATTGTAGGCGCGCAGGGCGTCCGCATGGCTGACTGTTCCCACGATTTCCAAGTGTTCTGAAGGTTGAACCACGGGCAATGTCTCGTGCTGTGAGGCCTCAAAGAGGGCAAGGGTCTTCTCCAGCGTGTCGCCGGTGAACAGCCGTTCGTCGTCCTCGTCCAGTTGCTGGAGCGGCGTATTGGCATCATCTGCGATGCGGCGCATGAAATCCTGAACCATGACGGTCTGCAAAATTTGCCAGCGTGGTCCGCCATAGAGCCTCAATCCACGGCGCTCGAGCTGCCAGTGGAAGAAGCTCTTGCCCAACAGACCCTGTGTCAGGGCGGTGGCAATGGAGATTGCCACCATCAAGGCGACCGTCATTTCGTAGCCGCCAGTCAGCTCAAAGGCGATGAGGAGGGTGGAGAGCGGTGCCCCAAGAACAGCACCGGCAACGGCACCCATGCCGACAATCGCGTAAACGGCATGGGTCGAGAATGCGATCTCGGGCACGGCTTGAGAGATGATCAAGCCGAATGCGCCGCCGGTCATCGCACCAAGATACAGAGCAGGCGAAAACACGCCGCCGCCAAAGCGACTGGCGACGGTAATCGCGGTGGCCAGCGTTTTTACAACGATGAGGCTCAGCAGAAGCACCAGACCAAACTGCCCCTGCAATGCAGCATCAGTGGCCGCATACCCAACGCCAAGGGCCTGAGGATACCAGATGCCGATGGCGCCTATGATCAATCCACCCAGAACAGGTCTTAGCCACAGGGGGATGGTGATCTGTCGCGCCAGCGTATCTGCCCGCATGACAGTTGCCATGAATGCCATTGCCACCAGGGCGGACACGACACCGAGCAGGGCGAAGGCTGGAAAGTCAGCCAGGCTGGTGATCATGTATTCAGGGATCACGAATGTCGGTGAGGACCCCATGTGAATACGCGCGAGAAGTGCCCCTACGACGCTGGCGATGACGATGGGGCCGGAGGCTCTTAGGGCATAGTGGCCGAGCACTACTTCGAGTGCGAACAGAACACCTGCGATGGGGGCATTGAAGGACGCGGCAACCGCTGCTGCCGCACCGGCAGCAAGCAGGGTGCGCAGATGTGTTGGCGTAAAGCCGAAACGCTCACCCAGAAACGAGCCAAGGGTCGCTCCCAAATGTACGGCGGGCCCTTCGCGACCAGCACTTGCGCCGCCGCCCAATGAAATGACCGACACAATGGCGCTGCCAAGGCCCTTCCACAGGGGTAGCCGCCCCGCGCCGACGGCACGGGCTTCAATAACGTCCGCGACGCCTTCTGCGCGATTGCCGGGCTGAATGTAAGTCAGCCACAGGCCGACAATCAGTCCCGCGGTGGTGGGCCCTGCGATGATTAGCCAGGCGGGTGTGTCCTGCAGAATCCGAAAGAGATTTTCCTCGGCATCTCCGAGCCACAGAAACTGGACACCGCCAATGGCCAGCCGAAATCCGATGGCCGCATAGCCCGCGAGGACGCCAACAAGCAGAGCCGCCAGCCATACTCTGGGCACAGGTGATGTGGTCGCGCGGCGCAGGGCGTGTTCGAGCCTGATGCGTCGAGAGGTTAGTGGGGCGTCACTCATGCACTCGAATTCCCTTTCTGACACATGGATAAACCGGGAAACGCCGTCATGAAAGTAAAGGCTTAACCAAAGCGCTTTTTTCAGAGCTGTTTTTGCACCCAATCTGGCGTTCCCGGAGGTCCAACGACCGCTATGGATGCGTAGGGAATAGCAGGGTCAATCGAGTTGAAGGAACTCTGGGATGGGTAATGTTGTTGAGTTTGTGCAGCAGCGGTCGGACGCTGCTGACCACACAGATGCAAAGACGGATGAGCTGGAAGAGATTGGGCAGAGGGTCGCCGGGATTGTAGAGGCGATTGAGAGGCAGAAAGTCGAGATTGCTCAGTTTCGTGCTCATATGGACAGGTTGCGCGAGGAAATGAGTTCTCTGGACGTATCTGTGCTGCGCTACCGGGAGCGCGTCGACTCAATTCCGCACCAGCGACTGCGCCAACAGGCACGCAATCTGGAAGCGATGCTTGCGCGCTGCGTACCGGAACAATCCTAAGTGCTATTTGCACTGCCCGATTGAATCCGGGCCGCAGACATAGGTGCCGTTGGTCCAGATCGCGCCGGTAAGGTCCGCGTCAAGAATATCCGTGCTGCCAAATCGGGCATTGGTCAAATCAGCGCCGCGCAGACTTGCCTTGAAAAAGCGCGTACGGCGCAGATCGGCCCCAGTCAGGTTCGCGCCGTCGAGGTTGGCACGGGTGAAATCCGCTTCCCGCAGATCAGCGTTGGTGAAGTCGGCCTGTGCTGCGCGTGCGCGCATGAATTTTGCGCGGCGGGCGTCTACATCAACAAGTGTTGCCTGAACCAGTGTTGCGCGAAGCAGGCGTGCCTCGCGCAGCTTGGCGCCGGTCAGGTCAACGCGCGACAGGGGTTTGTCTTCAAGGTAGCACCGGTGCCAGTTGACGCCGGGCAGGGCCGGGCTTTGGCAATCCGCACCAATTTGTTGTGCCTGTGCCGGCAATGTGTGTCCGGGCACAAGGAAAGCCGTCAAAACCAGGAAGAAGAGTTGGATCACGCGCTTGTCGCTCCTGCGGACTTTTTGGGAATGCCGATCACGCGGCCGACCTGCGGTTTGATGGGCAAGTCTTTGTGGGCTTCCTTCAGGGCCTGGAGTTCGGCCAGTACCCAGTCAGGCATGACAGCGGAACGCCGAGACTCCATGCTCACGTGGATACCGATCTGCTCCATGGTCGCGGCGAGGTAGCCTTCTTTTGCGTGATACATCTCCAGAAACATATGGATGCGCTTGGCATCAAAGTCGAGCAATTGGCAGGTCACTTTGATGGGGTCATGCAGGGACAATTCCTGCGCATAGGTCACATGGATCTCAGCTGTGAAGACGGAGGCCAGCTCCTTCGTGACGTAGTCCTCGCTTATGCCCACATCCATAAAAAGGGCATCCACGGCCTTGTCGAACACGGTGTTGTAAAAGGCCATGTTCATGTGGCCGTTATAGTCAATCCACTCCTCAATGACCTTCATGGGTGGAGCAATAAGCGGAGCAGTGTAGGACTTCGTGGCGGCGGTCATGTTTTTGCCTGCTATCATACCAAGTGAATTGTTGGTGCTGATCATAGGGGGAGCCACGGCCAAACCCCAAGCGGCTTAGTGGCCCATGTTCGGTACAACGCTATTAAAGTGCCCGTGAATGGGCGCTGAATGGCGAATGTTCGCAGTGGCCGTTAAGCTGGACACCACACCAGCGAGCTTTTTCAGGAGTAGGGCGTATGGATTTGCCCGATGCGTTCAAATGCCCAACTGCGCATGAGGTCATTGATGACCTGCGCCCCGCGTTTGGTGAGCGGCTTTCTACCGCGCAGGCAATCCGCGATCAGCATGGGCATGATGAAAGCTGGCACGCTGGAGCTGCCCCTGATGCGGTGGTGTTTCCCCTGACCACACAGGAAGTGTCCACGGTTGTTACCCTGTGCGCAAAACACAAGGTCCCTGTCATTCCCTTTGGAGCGGGGACGTCTCTTGAGGGGCATGTGACGGCGGTTCATGGTGGCATCGCCATTGATATGTCCCAGATGGCGAAGGTGATACGGGTTTCACCAGAAGACCTTGATTGTACCGTTGAAGCAGGCATCACCCGAAAAGCACTCAATGCCCATCTGCGCGATACAGGTCTTTTCATGCCTGTGGACCCCGGGGCGGATGCAAGCATCGGCGGCATGGTGTCAACGCGCGCGAGCGGCACCAATGCGGTTCGCTACGGCACCATTCGGGAAAACGTTTTGGGTCTGACCGTTGTCATGGCGGACGGTTCGATTGTTCGGACCGGTGGCCGTGCACGCAAATCCGCTGCGGGCTATGACCTTACGCACCTGCTTGTGGGATCCGAGGGAACGCTCGGTGTGGTAACGGAAATCACATTGCGTTTGCATGGCATCCCGGAAGATGTGGGCGCGGCTACATGCACGTTTGAAAGTGTGGATCAGGCTGTGGCAACGGTGATTGAGACGATCCAGTCGGGTATCCCGGTTGCGCGCATAGAACTCATGGATGCGGCCATGGTGCGAGCATGCAATGCGTACTCAAAACTGACACTGCCGGAGCAGCCGATGCTGTTCCTTGAGTTTCATGGCACGTCGGCGTCCGTACAGGAGCAATCGCAAAGGGTGGCCGATCTGGCGGACGCCAATGGTGGTAGCGATTTTCAATGGAGTTCGCGCGCCGAAGACCGCACCCGACTTTGGGAAGCTCGACACAATGCCTATTACTCAGCGATTGCGCTGGAGCCTGATAAGCAGGGGTTCACAACGGATGTGTGTGTGCCTGTATCGCGGCTGGCGGATGTTATTTCCGAGACGCGTGCTGACGTTGACAGTACCGATCTGATGGCCCCGTTGGTGGGGCATGTGGGGGACGGCAATTTCCATCTGATCATGCTGGTGGATCCATCGAAGCCGGACGAAGTTGCGTCGGCAAAGGCTCTGCATGAGAGACTTGTGATACGTGCTCTCGATGCGGGTGGCACCTGCACGGGCGAGCATGGCATTGGCCTTGGGAAGCGTGACTTTCTTGTGCGTGAACACGGCGATGCTGTGCCAGCCATGCGAGCGGTCAAACGTGCATTTGATCCGCAGGGCATCATGAATCCGGGCAAGATGCTGCCGGACGCGTAGCCCGGGTTAGCGGTCGGTGTCGGGTGTCTCGTCTAGGCGGGACGCGTCCACTAGGCGATGAAGCTTGTCCGTGGGCGCTTTGTCGCGCGCCTTCTGCTCCTTCGAGCGGCCGGATCGAACGCGGTTGGCCTCGGCCTTCCTTGCCTTTTCCGCGCGGGCTTCCTGTTTCCTGACGTGCCGCGGCTTGCTGGTCGTCGTTTTGGCTCGTTTTACAGAGGCCAGATCGACCACATTTTCAGGCTGATTGTCTTTATCCGTCACAATGAGCGATATCCCAATGAGAATGGCTCTCAAATTTCGCCAAAAATCGCGTAAATATTTGGCCTTCGAGCCTGAGTAGCGTATTCCGGATGCAGGGAAATGCGAAGGCGTGGGGCCGTTTGTGCGGTTGTGGCCTTTGATGCCGGTGGGGAGAAAGTGTTGCGGTCTATCTGGTCCTACGCAGGGTTGGCACTTGCACTCATTGTGGCTGCAATTCTGATTGTCCCTGGATTTCTCGATTGGAGCCGCTATGCCGGTTTGATCGAAGCTCAGGCAGAGGCGGTGACTGGCCGGGATGTCACGATTTCCGGTGATGTCCGGATTTCACTTCTTCCAACACCAAAGCTGACGCTAGGCCGCATGACCATCGCCAACGCGCCGGGCGCCACGGCACCTCACATGGCTGAGATAGAGAGCATGACGGCGGAGTTGTCTGTCGGCTCCCTTTTCAGAGGTGATCTGAACATCAGCCGCCTGTCCATGAAGCAACCCATGCTCTGGCTTGAGGAAACACCCGAGGGGCGCGGCAACTGGCTCTTCCAAAATGGTCATTCGGAGAACAGCGAGGGTGAGGCGACCGTTACGAAGAGTGAGCCCGATAGCGCCGTACGTGATGCCCTTGATGTCCTGCCGCCTTTGACAATCGGTGAGATTGAAATTGAAGAGGGGCAGATCGGGCTGCGCAATCTTGGCATCGGTACCGACGTTGAAATTACCTCCATCAACGCGCTGGTGGGTGCCAGCAGTCTCAATGGTCCCTACAAGGCGAAAGGCACTGGTGTGTTTGTGGGCGAACCAGCGGATTTTCTGGCGACACTCGGCGAGGTGTCATCTGAGAAAGCGTATCCGGCCAATGTCTCACTAACGTTCAAGGATGCAGAAGCCGCTTTCAGTGGCATTGTTACCGGTCGTGGCGCCGACATACGGTTTGATGGTGCGGTGAGTGCAAATGCGGCAGCTGGACTTGCCCCGTCTCTGGGTGCGCTAACTGCAGGTCAGCCTGTGGCCCTGTCAGCGGGCGTGGTGGCAACGCCGGGCGGTATCACGCTGCGCGAGATCGAGGCAGAGGCTGGAGCTGTTTCGCTGACCGGTGAATTCGTTGCGACGGCTGGTCCAAGTTTTACCGTTGAGACGGATGCGGTTCTCAACCGGCTGGACTTCACGGGATTTGATACAGCTGGCCTTCCTCTCACAATGACGTCCGTTGCCAATGCGATCCAGACGACGATCGAACAGGCACCTGCAGGGGCCTATCGGTTGATGGTTGAAGACGTCCGTTTGCCGTCCAACCGCTTGTCAAACCTGGAGCTTTCAGCAGAAGCTGGCGGAGACACGATATCCGTCAAATCCCTGACTGTGCAGTTGCCGGGGGATGCCGAGGCGAATGCTGAGGGTGCTTTGTCCATTGGTGGGGAAGGGGCCTATTTCTCTGGCGATGTCTCTATTCGTGGCAACAAGACCTCAGAGTTGGTCAGTTGGCTGAATGAAGGTTCCGTGCCGCACATTTTCTCAGAGCAGCCTCTTGAGAAGGTGGCGGCCAAAGCATCCGTTTTCCTCACGCCAGCTCGCGTCAGCCTCGACAAGCTCTTTATCGATCTGGATGGCGGATTGATATCAGGCCAACTTGCCACGTCATTTGAGGAGCGCCCGCAGGTGGAGGTGGCTCTCGACATCGAGAAAATTGCTCTGCCTACGGATAACCTGCCTGTCGTGGGAAAAATTGTTCCCGGTCGGCCTGTGGATCTGGGGTTTGATGGCAATGTTGCTTTCAATGTTGCCGCCCTGGATGCGGGGCCCGTTCATCTGGAAAGCGTATCGCTGAAACTTGAGGCCAACGACACGGATGTGACTGTTAGCGAGTTGTTGTTCAAAAGTGCTCAGGGAGCAAGCGCCACGCTGTCAGGTCAGTCGTCCGCTACACAGGGCCAGTATCAGGCAACGTTGACGGCCCCAAGCGTTGCCTCGCTTGACGGGCTATTGCCCTTGCCGAAAGCATCACTGGACAGCCTTTCCTCCCTCTCCATGAGCGCGCAGGCGCAGTGGCCTGACGAGGCCGCACTAGGTGATGCAGCCAATAGCCGGTTGGAAACAGTCGGTTTTTCGGTTCTTGGTCGGGCGGGTGATGTGCGCGTCGAGACCGAGGGACAGTTTTCGCCTGGCCAGAATGGCAATTTGGATGCGGCGTACTCGGTTACCACGACTTTTGGCGCTGACCAGTGGCAAAAGCTGGTGCGGGTGGGGGCTGCCTTCATGGCTCTTTCCGGCGATACAGCAGAACAGGCTGAAGCAGGCGGGCAAGACCAGTTGCCCAAAAGCGCTGCGGATACACCCCAAACGGTCACTGCTGTGGTTGAGGGGACGGTGGGGACACCGGCCATTGTGGCGATACAGGCATCGACGGCAGGTATGACCGGGACAGTCGCCGGGCAGGTGGATTTTGGCCAGTCGCCAACCCGATTTGATCTTGATGTCGCTTTTGATACGCCGATCGCGCAAGCGGTGGCGCAGGCGGCCGGGCACTATCTTGGCGATATCAGTTCCATAGATATCACCGGCGGCTTGGCGTTTGACGGCTCGGGCTACGATATCGGTGCAACATCTGTGCGCATTGAAGGTGCTGACGGTGCTTTTGATGCGGACATAAACGGGCGTCTTGCGCCGGCTGAAGAGCGTCCTGCCGGCTCGCTGGTAGTTACGTCTCGCGAAACCGATCTGTTGCTGCTCTCCCGCCTTATCGACGGCACCTATTTTCGAGTGCCGGAAACGTCAGACGAAGCAGAAGCAGACAGCGACTCTTATTGGAGTGCAGGTCTTCTCGACACCTCATGGCTGAACCTGGCTGACATTGATTTCTCCGTGAGCGGTGGCGGTATCTCGTTTGGGCCGCTTGTGGCTGATCAACTGGTTGTTAGCGGGCAGATAGTTGATCAGGAATTGTCGTTCTCCGACCTGCGTGCGTCTGTCTTTGGTGGCGAAGTGCGCGGTGAGCTCAATGTCAAAGCTGATGCAGGCATTGCTCTTGATATGACCGTGGCGGCGACAAACCTTGATGCTGGTCTCACGTCCGAAGCACTGGGATTTGGAACGGTAGGTACAGGGGCTGCAGCATTTGACCTCACCGCAACGGGCAATGGCCTGAGTGCACTGGCTCTGGTTTCCTCTCTCAAGGGGGAAGGCAGTTTTCAGGTCGACAGTGGCACATTGTCCGGGCTTGATCTGGCAGCGTTGTCGGATGGCCTTCAACAACTCGAAGACAGCCAGGACTTTGCATCACTGGCTGATGCCACACTTACCTCCGGCGCCACGCCCTATTCATCTATTGCAGGAAAGATTGCAATGACGGCCGGTGTTCTGCGGGCGCCGGACATTGACGTAACAGTGGATATGGCAACGGTGAAAACCGCAGCCTATGCAGACATAGGCCGCGCGGCGCTTGATACCGAAACGACTTTTACTCTCGATGCGCCTGAGGGCGCGCCGGCAGCGACCATCGTGTTTGCAGGTGATTTTTCCGATCCGGAAAGAACCGTAAACACGGTTGATCTGGAGGCCTTTGCAGGCAGGCAGCTTTTGCAAAAGGAAATAGATGCCATCGGCGGCGGCGAGTCTTCCGAGTTGCAGGTTATTCTTGATCTGGCGGAAGACCAGGAAGCAGAAAGCGCGACGCCCTAGGTTTGGTTGTCCGTCGTGCAGGCCGGAGCCTGTTTGAAGTGGGCAAGAACATGCACGCGTACCTCACTGGAAAGGCCGCGCGGGTCATCCCCGTCGCGGCCTTCATCAATCTGGCGCACCAGTTCGTTCACAGAGACTTTGCGTGTGCAGGCCATTTCTTTCAGAGCTGACCAGAACTCGGGCTCCAGGGTGATGGAGGTCCGATGTCCTGATAGCGTCACTGACCGTTTTATCTCTGCAGGCATGGCCTCATGTCCTGTATTAGGCGGATGGCCCGATCATGTTTTCAGGCCGTACGACGGCGTCAAACTCTTCTTCCGTCACAAATCCAAGGCCGACAGCCTCTTCCTTGAGGGTCGTGCCGTTCTTGTGCGCTGTCTTGGCAACCTTGGTGGCGTTGTCGTAACCGATTGTGGGGGCCAGCGCGGTCACCAGCATGAGCGACCGGCTCATGAGGTCTGCAATGTTGTCCTTGCGCGGTTCGATGCCGACCACGCAATTGTCAGTGAAGCTGACAGATGCATCTGCAATGAGCCGGATCGACTGCAGAACCGAATAACCGATCACGGGCTTGTAGACATTGAGCTCAAAGTGGCCCTGGCTGCCAGCGATGGTTGTTGTGGTGTGATTGCCCATGACCTGTGTGCAGACCATCGTGAGTGCTTCGCACTGTGTGGGGTTCACTTTGCCCGGCATGATGGACGAGCCAGGTTCGTTTTCCGGCAGTGCCAGCTCGCCGAGGCCGGAGCGGGGACCTGACCCAAGGAAGCGAATGTCGTTGGCAATCTTGAACAGGCTGACGGCCACGGTGTTGAGCGCGCCGGAAAGCTCCACCATCGCATCATGGGTACCAAGAGCTTCAAATTTATTGGGCGCTGTTTCAAAGGGCAGCTTGGTCAGGGTCGCGACTTCTTCGGCGAATTTTTCTGCAAAGCCGATCTTGGCATTGAGGCCCGTGCCGACGGCCGTGCCGCCCTGGGCAAGCTGGAAGATGGCGGGCAGCGACTGCTCAATGCGGCGAATGCCATTGTCTACCGCCGCGACATAGCCGGAGAATTCCTGGCCCAGTGTGAGTGGTGTCGCGTCCTGGGTATGGGTTCGGCCGATCTTGATGATCTCTGCCCATTCCTTTGCCTTGTCGTTGAGCGCATTGCGCAGCTTCTGCAGTGCCGGGACAAGTGCAAGGCTTGCTTCTTCCCCTGCTGCAATGTGCATGGCGGTGGGGAAGGTGTCGTTGGAAGACTGAGAGCGGTTCACATGGTCATTGGGGTGAACGGGATCTTTTGAGCCAATGACACCGCCGAGCATTTCGATGGCGCGGTTGGCGATGACTTCGTTGGCGTTCATGTTGGACTGGGTGCCGGAGCCCGTCTGCCAGACCACGAGGGGGAAGTTGTCGTCGAACTTGCCTTCAGCCACTTCAAGGCCGGCGGCAGCGATCGCATCACCGGTTTTCTTGTCGATGTTGTCCAGTGCGATATTGGCAAGGGCGGCGGAGCGCTTGACGATGCCCAGGGCACGGACAAGCGGCTTTGGCATGGTCTCGGTGCCGATCTTGAAATTGCCAAGCGAGCGTTGCGTCTGAGCGCCCCAGTATTTTTCGGAAGGGACTTCCAGCGGGCCAAAGCTATCGGTCTCGGTGCGCGTGCTCGTCATGGTGTGTGCTTCTCGTCTGGCTGTTAATCGAAACGGCCAGCGGTTTAGCACGCGCTCACGGTTCATGCCACCAGCGTTGGTGGCAGGAAGTCCGAAGCTTATTTCTTGCGAAAAGCATCCAGGCTGACGACTTCACCGGGTTCGTCCGGTTTTTTGTCGTCTTCGGAGATATCAACCTCGGCAGGCCCTGGGGTAGGCGCATCTTCTTCTGCCAGATTGGCTGTGAACTGAAGACCAAACTGGACGCTGGGGTCAAAGAATGCCGTCACTGCCTTGAAGGGAACAACCAGCTCCCTTGGGACCCCTCCGAACGCCAGCTTCACGCTGAACTGCTCATCGGTGACCTCTAGGTCCCAATACTGGTGCTGGAGCACGACGGTCATTTCTTCGGGGAATTCGGCGCGCAGATCATCGCTCATCGAGACACCGGGAGCGGTGGTCTGGAAGGTGATGAAGAAATGATGCTCGCCGGGCAGGCCCTCATTGCGTGCAAGCTCCAATACCTCGCGTACCACGTGGCGCAGTGCTTCACGGGCGAGAACGTCATATTGGATTGATTCAGTGGCCAAGTCTTTTTGCTCCGAAGGTCCTGTATCAGGTCCGGGGTACCCGGATGTATTGGTGTCTGTTTAACGCCAATGCGGAGGCAAGGTCAAAGCGCGTTTACGCGATTTGGTTACTCAGGCGCAAATGCTCATATGAATAAAAGTGAGGGCTTCTGTTGCCAGGTGCCCTCGGACCCCGCTTAACGGCGCGAACCGCTAAGACTCAATTTGAAACCAATCGCGCTGCTACGCAGCGAGACGTGCTTCCGCATAGTTGTCGTTTGCAACTACTAAATCGGCCCGATAACGGCGGAACCATGCCGAGCAAAAGAACTGCCTTTACGCCCTCGTCGATCCTAGTTCGCCCCCACAGAAGCCCGACGTCGGCCAGATTGACCAATATCAGCAGGCTTGTGGTGGAGGCGCCGGGTACTGCCCCCGGGTCCGATAGGTTTATTTCGCAGACCGTTTATCGCCATATCCAGGTGCGACCTGGCACACCCTCAATATATGCACATATGACCGTTGATTAAAGGTTTTCAGCCTAGGCATCGCCGGAGGGCAGGTTTGCGCGCAAAAACTGCACGAGATTGCCACCCATGATCTTGGCAATGGTTTCCTTGGCCAAGCCTGCTTTGAGCAGAGCTTCGGTGAGCACCACAAGCTCAGATGTGTCAAAGGCAACCTGGGTTGCGCCATCATAGTCAGAACCAAGGGCCACATGGTCGTCGCCCACCAGGGCCACTGCGTAAACGATGCTGGCGGCCACTCCGGCTGGAGAGATGTCGCATACAGCCCCGTCCCAGTACCCGATACCAATAAGGCCGCCCTGCGATGCGATGCGCCTCATCAAATCGTCCGAAAGGTTGCGGACACTGTCACACGCGCCGCGGACACCCGTGTGAGACACCACGACAGGGCGCGTTGCCATGTCCAGTACATCGGCTACGGCATTGGGTGAGGAGTGGGCCACATCAATGATCATCTGACGTTCTTCGGCGGCCTTCACCACAGCACGACCATGTTCGTTCAGCCCTTCACCGGTGAGGCCGTGGAGTGATCCACCCAGATCATTGTCGAAGAAGTGGTGCAGGCCGATCATCCGGTAGCCGGCCTGATACAGCACATCGATGTTCTCAACGTTGCCTTCAAGCGGGTGGCCGCCTTCGGTGGCCAGAAGGCCGCCGACGATCGGGTTGCCCGCTGCGCGCTCGACCAGCAACGCATCAATATCCGCACGGGATTGAATGACTTTTAATGCATCTGGTGCGCGACGGGCGGCAGACTGGAGTTTGTCTGCCTGGTAAAGCGCCCGCTCCAGCAAACTGCTCCACGTGGCAATTGGCCAAGCCTGCGCCATGGCTGCCAACGTGATCTGATCACTGTCGGCGGTGTTTTCGTCATAGTTGAGGCCATCGGGAACTTTGGTGACGGCGGCAAATACCTGAAGGGCAACATTGCCCTCGGCCAAGCGGGGTACATCCACATGACCGCGATCCGCACGGTCAAGGACACTTCTGCTCCACAAGAGTGTGTCTGAATGGAGATCGCCGATGGTCAAAGACGCATGCAGCTCTCTGGCGGTATCGCTGACCTCGTAGCCGGTATGTTCGATAACGCGGTTGTTCGGGCGCTCCAATGCGCCTGGGACAATGTACCAGGCGGCACCGTAATAGATGGCCGCCAGAGCGCCCAAAATGATGGCTGACCGTTTCAGCATTGTATGTTCCCGACCCCAAATGGCCCTTTCTAAGGGCATTATCGCGTCTATACACCATTATCAGTGGGTGTCCTTGGCTACCTGACACTGGCGTGCGAGATTAGGGGTGTTAACAAGACGTTAGCAAAAGACCTCCGTCCCATTGGGGTGGGACGTACTGGGGACATCCACGTGAAGCGAATCCAAAAATGCGGTGCATACGCATTCGCGGCCATATTTGTCCTGGCGCAGGCTGTTGGAGCTGTACCCGCTCAATCAGCGGATGCGGATCGGTGGGTCGGCTGGGCGGAACTTGGTGGGGCGCTGGGCGGTACACATGAAGACCGTGCTGAAGCTGCACTTTTTCTGCCGATTGTGCAGGGCGAAAAAGGCCTTTTCTTTCTGGATGCGCGCGGCAAGCTGTTCGAAGAACAGGTCTCTGAAATCAATGCGGCGGTCGGGTATCGCCATATGCTGCCGGGTGGTTGGAACCTTGGTGCCTGGGCCGGTGCTGATCGGCGGGATACGTCACAGGACAATATTTTCTGGGCAGCTTCAGGTGGCGTGGAGGCACTTTCAGACAACTTTGATGTGCGGCTGAACGGGTATCTGGCCATCAGCGATCCAAAAGGGTCTCCGGGACTTGCGTCTGCCGTCATTGAAGGCGGCCAAGTGTTTCTGCTTGGTGGTCAGGAAGTGCCGCTATCGGGTGTCGATGGTGAGGTCGGTTTTCGCATCCCGCTTGAAGGTCTGGGAATTGATGCACAACGACACGCGCTACGGGCCTATGCGGGTGGCTTCTTCTTCGACGACAAAGACGCTTTTGAAAAAGTTGCCGGTCCCAAGTCGCGTGTTGAATGGCGGATCCATGACATTCTGGAGAGCATTCCCGGCTCCTTACTGGCGCTTGAAACCGAATGGCGGTCCGACAGCGTGCGCGGAGGCAATGTGGAAGTAGGACTTCGGTTTCGACTGCCATTTTCCATCTTCGGCGGAAGTGCTGCTCGTTCCTCGGACAAATCAAACCAGTGGCACCGGATGATGGACGGTCTGGAGCGGGACACTGACATTCTCACTGCCCGAAGCGAACGCGAGAATGTTGAAGATCTGCTGACGGGTGTTGATTTTGACCGAGCTGTTGATGTGAACAGCGCTACCGGTGTAACCGCGCCGGCTGCTGCTGCTGGCAGTAATACTCTGCTGGTTGCAGATGGCAGTGGCGGCGCTATTGCCGGTCCGCAGGCCTTGCAGGCGAGCCAGACCCTTTTGGGCGGCGGCGGCAGCATTCAAGTGCGCGGGCTACGATCGGGAACAGTGGCAACGCTGACTGCGCCGGGTCAGACGCCGACCTTCACCAACGCCGTCAACACACCCACCGTCACACTGGCGGACCGCAATCACCTCGCAGGTGTGCGGGTGACCGGCAACACCATCAATTTTGCAAATACAGGCGTGCGGATCGGGTCTGACCAGTTCGTGGTGCTGCAGAATGTTGATATCGCCAATGTTGGTCTGGAAGGTGTGCTCGGGATCAACCGCAACACTGCGCGGCTGATAAACGTAAATGTTTCGAACACACCTAATGCGCCCAGCGTGGCCTTTGGCAACGACAACACCGTGTCGGTTGAGGGCGGGACTTTCGACAGTGGTTTGTTTGGGTTGTTCTTCAACAATCGAAATACCATCAATGTTACTGACGCCACTATCTCGAACGCGACGATCGATGGCATTAATATCAACAGCCGAAATGGCATTGCGATTTCGGGAACCGCTTTCTCGACAATCGGGGTGGATGGCATTGCATTCAACAATCGAAACACGATTTCTCTGACGGATTCAACGTTCAGGAATGTGAGCGCCGACGCCATCTTCGGCAACAACAACAATGTCATTGCTGTCTCGGGCGTGACGGCGACCAATAGCGGCCAAGATTTTGTGGATGTTGCTGATTTCAATACGGTCACTGTCACCAATTCGATGACCAGCAATCTGGCGGGGCAGTCCTTCAACATTGACGACGACAACGTTGTTACGGTTACGGGTGGGCAGTATTCAAGCTCGCTTGAAGCATTTGATGCAGATGATCGAAACACGATCACACTGACGAATGTTGCCCTGTCATCTACGGGCGGTCAGGAAGGCATTGATATTTCCGACAACAATACCCTGGTGGTAACCGGATCTTCGGTCACGGTGACCGGCAACCGGGCGCTTGAGTTCACGAACAACAACAATGTGACCATCGACCTGTCCACACTCAACGGAACTCCCACAAATACTGTGGCCTATGACGGCACGGGCAATGTGGTCAGTGGCTCCGGCAATGTGGATAACACCACGCCAACGGTCGCGTTCTGCTCGAATCTGGGTGTCCAGACAGGATCTATTGGCTTCACCAACGGAACGACTTGTCCCTAGGGCGAGAATCCGGGTTCCGCCAGTCTGAGACTCACGATATTCTGCCCCGATGCAGCAATATCACGAGCTTATGGAACGCGTTCTGGCGGATGGTGCCCAAAAGGGTGACCGCACCGGCACTGGCACATTGTCTGTCTTTGGCCATCAGATGCGATTTGATCTGGGCAAGGGTTTTCCCTTGGTCACCACCAAAAAACTTCATCTCAAGTCGATTGTACATGAGCTGTTGTGGTTCATTGCCGGTGATACCAACACGCGGTACCTCAAGGCCAATGGTGTCAGTATCTGGGATGAGTGGGCTGACGAAAACGGCGAGCTTGGACCGGTTTACGGGAAGCAGTGGCGTTCATGGGACATGCCGGAAGGCGGCACGGTTGATCAGCTGAAGTGGCTGGTTGAGGAAATCCGCACCAATCCCAACTCCCGCCGTCTGATCGTATCCGCCTGGAACCCGGCAGATCTGGACAAGATGGCCCTGGCACCGTGCCACTGCCTTTTCCAGTTCTACGTCGCGGATGGAAAACTCTCGTGTCAGCTGTATCAGCGCTCGGCGGATATTTTTCTGGGCGTGCCATTCAATATCGCATCATACGCGCTGCTAACGATGATGATTGCCCAAGTGACTGGCCTGGAGCCGGGCGACTTTGTGCACACCTTCGGGGACGCACATTTGTATTCCAATCATCTTGAGCAAACCCGCGAGCAGCTGTCGCGGGCTCCGTTTGCTTTGCCGAAGATGGTGCTGAACCCTGAGGTGCGGTCGCTGTTTGATTTCACCTATGAGGATTTCAGCCTCGAAGGCTATGAGGCCCATCCCCATATCAAAGCCCCGGTCGCTGTTTGACCATGTGCATCTGGCGGGCCCTGCAGCACACGCCGGATTGAGGTTCAGGTAATGCGTATTTCACTCGTGGTCGCCGTTGCAGAAAACGGTGTGATCGGCGCTGACAATGATCTCCCATGGCGCCTGAAGGGCGACCTGAAACATTTCAAGGCCACGACCATGGGCAAGCCTATCATCATGGGGCGCAAGACCTACGACTCCATCGGAAAGCCTCTGCCGGGACGAACAAATATTGTGATGAGCCGTCGAGCTGGTGGCGTGTCGGACGATGTGGTTCTGGTCTCATCGCTGGAAGATGCGTTCAGGGCCGCAGAAACAACGGGCGCTGATGAGGCCTGTGTCACCGGCGGTGCTGAAATCTATGCGCTTGCGCTGCCCTACGCTCATACGCTGCACTACACCCGCGTTCATATGGACGCGGAGGGTGATACGCTCTTTCCTGCGTTTAATCAGGACGAATGGACAGAGGTTTCCTCGCAGCGGTTTGAGGCCGGTGAGAATGACAGCGCCGCCTATACGGTTCTGCGGCTTGATCGAGCGGGGGATCCGCCGCGGCGCTATTAGACATCAAGACAACAAAACACTGTTTCGTGGGAGAAACGCCAATGACTGACTTTACCGAGATTGCATCCGGTCTTCGCTTTCCTGAAGGGCCAATTGCCATGGATGATGGCTCGATCATCCTGGTTGAAATTGAGCGCGGAACATTGACCCGGGTGTCTGCTGACGGTGAGGTCTCTGTGATTGCGGAACTTGGCGGCGGTCCAAATGGCGCAGCCATCGGTCCTGATGGTGCAGTCTATGTCTGCAACAATGGCGGCTTTGCCTGGCACGAGCAGGACGGCCTGCTGATCCCCGGCGACAAGCCGGATGATTATTCCGGTGGGCGCATCGAGCGGGTGGACCTTGAAACCGGCAAGGTGGATGTTCTGTATACGGAGTGTGATGGGGTGCCGCTTAATGGACCCAATGATATCGTCTTCGACAAGGAGGGTGGCTTCTGGTTCACCGACCTTGGCAAGAGCTACGGCCGCGTCACGGATCGGGGTGCACTGTTCTATGCCAAGCCTGATGGATCTTCGATCACGCAACAGGCCTTCCCACTGAATACGCCCAATGGTGTTGGTCTGTCGCCGGACGAAAAGACTGTCTACTTCGCAGACACGGTGTCTGGTCGTGTCTGGTATCTTGATATTGAAAGCCCGGGTGTCGCTAAATCTCCCGATGGACCCATTTCAGCGAACCTGCTGATGACAGCACCGGGCCTTCAGTATTTTGACAGTCTGGCTGTGGATGCTGACGGCAATATCTGCGTTGCGACGATCTTCAATGGTGGCATCACGTCTGTCTCACCGGATGGGCAGACGGTCACTCATACGCCTTTGCCGGACCTCCTGGTGACGAACATCTGCTTTGGCGGTGCGGATCTCAAAACCGCATACATCACCCTTTCAGGCACAGGAAAGCTCGTAAAAATGCAATGGCCAACTGCCGGTTTGCCGCTGAATTTCCGCAACAAATAGACTCAGTTCCAGTCACACGAAGGATTTGGCGCGCAAGACAGTTCTTGCACGGATTGTTTTTTGTGGCACTGTCTCCCCCGCGTTAACCAAACCTCTGTGTGGGGTGCCAAAAACAAAACGCGTTCTGGGAGGAACCGACGATGAGACTTATTTTTGCAACGCTTGCAGCCCTTGGTTTTATGACAGGTGTGGCGCTGGCTGACCCGATGGCTTCGTTCTATGAGAACACCGTGAACGTCACAGGCGCTGATGGCGCGGAACGTTCTGTTTTGATCAATGCTGACGGCAGCTATTCGCAGGTCATGGGTGATGCAACCCTTGACGGTACATGGGAGCTGTCAGGTGAAGAGGCATGCTTCTCTTCCGCGGCAACGGCGGAAACCGGACCGTATTGTGTTGCTGCAGTTGAACGTGCCGTTGGCGACAAATGGGACCTCACAGCGCCAGATGGCTCTGCTGAAAGTGCCACGCTTGTAGCCGGACGCTAACAATCCATCACATGCGATCACGGGGCCGGAGCAGAAATGCTCCGGCCCTTTGTGTTTGTGCGATGGGACGGGCGGAAGACTGTGGTGAAGACTGCGGATTTGTGTCCTCACGAATGTCTCACACATATGCGTGTCGGCTTGATGTGCGTGTGATTGGCTGAATACGCACATTGAAGCGGCACAAGGATGTGCATGAGGCAATCAACAACAAACGTCCGGAGGACATCCAATGAAAACGCTTTTGATCTCAGCTGCGCTTGTCGCAATTTCCGCTCCCGCTCTTGCTGCAGGAGCATCTGGTGATTTCCCAGGTGACCGCAACCCACATGCGCCGGTTGCCGTTGAGCAGGCCGTATCTGCCGAAAAGACTGCTCACATGAGCAATGATGATTTCCCAGGTGACCGTAATCCCGGTCATCAGCATGGTACAGCATCTGCTACAGGTTCTTCTGCACAGAGCAATGTTGCTGTGCAGGCAGACGAATTTCCTGGTGACCGCAACCCACATGGTCGCGTGTAACACCTGCTTGAGAACACATCGTGGGTCGTGAGCCCATGACGCCGCCAACGGGGCTCTCATGCGAGAGCCCCGTTTTGCGTTCAGTCAGTGACGACGATGCGTGGAGCGGGTTTTTGTCCCGTGTTTTCAAGGGACGCCATCAGCCCGGCGGCAATCTGTTTGAACACGGATGCTGATGCACCATCCGGCTCTACACCAGATACTGGCCTGCCTTCGTCACCGCCTTCACGAATAGCCGTGATCAATGGCACTTCGCCAAGGAACGGCACATTCAGCTTTTCAGCGGTCTTGCGCGCGCCGCCCTCACCAAAGATGTGATTGCGGGACCCGTCCGGCATTTCGAGCCAAGCCATGTTTTCCACGACACCCAGAATGGGTACCCGCGTTTTTTCAAACATCGCGACGGCCTTGCGTGCATCGATGAGGGCAATTTCCTGGGGCGTGGAGACAATCACCGCGCCTGTCATCGGAACACGCTGGGCAAGGGTCAGCTGTGCATCGCCGGTGCCCGGCGGCATGTCGACGATCAGAACATCAATGGGTGCCCACTCCACATCCACGAGCATCTGCGAAATGGCGGACTGGACCATGGGGCCGCGCCAGATCATGGGTGTGTCTTCTTCGACAATGAGGCCGATGGACATGGCCTTGATGCCATAGGCTTCTAAAGGAATGAGTTTTTTGTTGTCGCTTGCATCCGGTTTGCGATTCAGGCCCAGCATGCGGGGGATGGAGGGGCCGTAGACGTCGGCGTCCAGCAGGCCGACCTTCAGGCCTAGCGCGTGAAGTCCCAAAGCGAGATTGACAGCAAGTGTCGATTTGCCCACGCCGCCTTTGCCGCTGGCAACTGCCACGATGGCGCCGACACCGGGAATGTCGAGCGGTCCGGTTTTTCCGCCCTGGGCATGGGCCGGGGCCTGAGGTGCCGCCTCCTGCTTCGGCGCAGGCGCTGACGGTGCTTCGTTGTGGGCCGTGAGGACGGCGGTTACTGAAAGCACGCCGGGGACAGCCTTTACGGCTTCTGCGGCCGCGGCGCGGACATCCTCCATTGCTGCAGCCTGTGCCGGGTCAATTTCGAGGGCAAATCCCACATTGCCATCACGGATCACCAGCCCCTGAACAAGGCCCGCATCGGGCAGGGTTTTGCCGTTGGGGGCACTGACGGTGGCCAGGGCGGCGAGGATTTGATCCCTGTTCGGTCCAGAACGGCTGGTCATATCGCTAAAGGGTCCTTGATTTGGTGTCCCGGATTGGTCCCGCTAAGGTCAGCACGGCAAGGTTTCCCTTACATAGTTAGGGGGTATGCCGTGCGATTTATTCCGGTTCGCGTTGCAGCGGGCGGTTTGCCTATCATATAAGCCGGTACAGATCTTTTTGAGGGGTAGCACTTGGCTGCCCGTCAGTAACTAGTCAAGGCGGCGCGACAAATTTGCGGTGCGCGCGCCAGATCAAGAGGAAGACATATGCCCTGGGACGACAAGAGTGGTGGTGGCGGTCCATGGGGGCAGGGGCCTTCAGGTGGCGGACGTGGCAATGGGTCCGGTGGTCCGGGCGGTTCCGGCGGCCCTGGCGGTCAGGGTCCTGACCTTGAGGAAATCCTACGGCGCGGGCAGGAACGCTTTCGCCAGTCATTCCCTGGCGGGTCCGGCGGCGGCATCGGCGCACGCGGCATTCTTGCCGGTGTGGTTGTTCTGGCACTGGTCTGGCTTGCTTCGGGCTTTTATCGGGTTCAGCCGGATGAGCAGGGCGTTGTTCTGCGCTTTGGCGAATACAGCAAGACCACCCAGCCAGGTCTGAACTATCGCCTGCCGTACCCGATTGAATCGGTCTACACGCCGAAGGTCACGCGGGTGAACCGCGTTGATGTGGGCATGCGGACCGGTGAAGACACCCGCTCTGTCCGTCAGGGCGCCGTGCGCGACGTGCCGGAAGAGAGCCTGATGCTCACCGGCGATGAGAACATCATCGATATCGACTTTTCAGTGTTCTGGGTCATCAAGGATGCGGACGATTATCTGTTCAACATCCAGAACCCTGTGGGGACCGTGAAGGCTGTGGCTGAAAGCTCCATGCGTGAGGTTGTTGGCGAATCAAACATTCAGCCACTGCTCACCGAAGGTCGTCTTCAGGCGCAGGCCCGTGTGTCGGACCTGATGCAGAACCTGCTGGACGAATATGGTGCAGGCATCCGTATCACTCAGGTGCAGATCCAGGGCTCCAACCCGCCATCTGCTGTGATTGATGCATTCCGCGACGTGCAGGCTGCCCGTGCTGACGCCGAGCGCTCACGAAACGAAGCTGAATCCTATGCCAACCGGGTTTTGCCGGAAGCGCGTGGTCAGGCTGAACGGGTTGAGCAGGAAGCTGCTGCCTATCGTGACCAGACAGTTGAAGAAGCTGAAGGTCAGGCCCGCCGCTTCCTCTCCATCTACGGTGAATATGCGGAAGCGCCGAATGTGACGCGTCAGCGTATGTATCTGGAAACCATGGAGCGCGTGCTCAACAACATGAACAAAGTGCTGATCGATGGCGATAGTGGGTCAGGCGTGGTGCCGTATCTGCCACTGCCTGAGGTTGAGCGCCGTCGCAATACGACGCAGGAGGCAAACTAATGGGCCGCACTACACTCATCGGCCTTGCGGTCGTCCTCGTCATTGGCGGCATTGTTGCAGCCAATTCTCTCTTCACGGTTCATCAGACCCAGCAGGCGCTTGTTCTGCAGTTTGGTGCGCCTCAGAAAGTCGTTCTTGAGCCTGGCCTGAAGTTCAAAGTGCCGTTTGTTCAAAACGTCATCACCATCGACAAGCGCATTCTTGATCTGGATATCCAGCCGGAAGAAGTCATCGCGTCTGACCAGAAGCGCCTCGTTGTGGATGCTTTTGCCCGGTTCCGGATTGTTGACCCGCTGAAGTTCTACATCTCGGTTGGCAATGAATCAGTTGCCCGGTCTCGCCTTGGCACCATTCTGGGGTCCAGCCTTCGCCGCGTACTTGGTGAGGAAAGCTTCGAAGCTGTTGTGCGGGACGACCGTGCCGTCTTGATGGAGCGCATCAAGGACCAGATGAACGGTGAAGCCGAGCAGTTTGGCATCGACGTTGTGGATGTGCGTATCCGCCGCGCTGACCTGCCGGAAGCCAACAGTCAGGCGATTTTCCGTCGGATGCAGACGGAACGTGAACGTGAAGCCAATGAGTTTCGTGCTCAGGGTCAGGAAGTGGCGCAGCGTATCCGCGCCAATGCTGATCGTGGTGCAACGGTGACGATCGCCGAATCGACACGTAACGCTGAAATCATTCGTGGTGAGGGCGATGCCTGTCGTAACCGCATCTTTGCGGAAGCGTTTGGCATTGATCCAAACTTCTTTGCTTTCTACCGCTCAATGCAGTCCTACGAGCAGGCGTTGATGGTGGGTGAAACCACGGCTGTGCTGTCTCCTGACAGCGAGTTCTTCCGCTATTTCACAAACCCCAATGCCATTCCAAACAGCAATGCTCCTATTGGGCGGTCGGCATCCATACAGGCAAAAGCGCTGCTGACCCGACTTGAAGGTGATGCCACGTTGCGCAGCATTCTTTGCGCTGAGCTTGAACAGGCCGCACCTACGGTGGATATCGAGCTTCCTCTCGAAGCACCGGTTGAAACTGCACCAGTGACGGAGCCGGTTGTTGAAACAGAAGAAGCAGCGCCTGCCCAGTAAGCGGGCGGTGCTCAGCACATGACTGATCTTGTGGTTGCCATAGGCCTCGTCCTCGTCATAGAGGGCGTGGCCTATGCTGCTTTTCCTCAAGCGTTCCGCCGTATGCTGAAGATGGTGGAAGACACGCCTGACGCATCTTTGCGTATGGGGGGACTATTGGCGGCCTCAATTGGCCTGGTCATTGTCTGGCTGGTGCGCGGCTGAAGACTGCGCTTGGGGCCTGCGTTCAGGGCCATGAACCTCACGAAAACGTAATGTTCATGGCGCCGGCGCGCCTCCTTTTGCCCACATTTTCTGCTGATAAACGAGAGAATGCGGATGTGTATCAAGCCGCTTGTCCTCTTTCTGCCCCGCTTTGTGGTTAACGCAAGTGAAATGGGCAGTACCCTAGAACAAAGCGTTTCGCGGCATATTTTGTCGGGAGCGCTACCTGGCTCTGACAATCAGTTCACTCAAACGGCTGGGGCCTTCGAGAAAACCCAAGGAGACGTCCTCAAGTGACATTCCAAACATCATTTTCCGCCACCCGCATTGCGCGCGCAGCAACGCTCGCACTTGGCGTTGTGGCGATTGGCGCAGCCTCTCTTGCCTGGACTCCGGCAGATGCACGGTCCGCGCCTGAGAGCTTTGCAGACCTCGCTGAAAAGCTGACGCCTGCGGTGGTCAATATTTCAACGGCCCAGACCGTGTCCGGTGGCAGCGGAGTCCCGCTTCCAGAATTTCCTCCGGGTTCCCCGTTTGAGGAATATTTCGAAGAGTTTCTTGAGCGTCATGGTGGCGAACAGCAGTCACGCAAGGTGCAGTCACTTGGCTCCGGTTTTGTGATTGACCCAGACGGTCTTGTTGTTACCAACAACCACGTGGTGGAAGACGCTGACGAAGTGACTGTCACTTTCTCTGACGGTGAAACACTTGACGCTGAAGTTCTGGGACGTGATCCCAAAACGGATCTTGCTCTGCTCAAAGTGAACGCAGATCGCAAGCTTCCTTTCGTTCGCTTTGGCGATAGCGAAGCACTTCGGGTTGGTGACTGGGTCATGGCGATCGGGAATCCGTTTGGCCTTGGCGGCACGGTAACCGCCGGTATCCTTTCGGCGCGCGACCGTGACATCAATGCGGGTCCGTATGACGCGTTCCTTCAGACGGACGCATCCATCAACCGCGGTAACTCTGGTGGCCCGCTGTTCAACATGGCCGGCGAAGTCATGGGTGTGAACACAGCCATCATTTCACCAACTGGTGGTTCCATCGGCATCGGCTTCTCCATTCCTGCAACGACGGCGACAAGTGTCATCGATCAGCTCAAGGAATTTGGTGAAACACGCCGTGGCTGGCTTGGCGTGCGTATCCAGACAGTCACCGATGATCTGGCTGAAGGCCTTGGCCTTGAAGATACCAAGGGTGCGCTTGTTGCCGGTATCCAGGAAGGTGGCCCAGCAGTCGGCAGTGGTCTTGAAGCGGGTGATGTGATCGTCAAGTTTGACGGCAAGCCTGTGGACAAGATGCGTGATCTTCCGCGCATTGTTGCGGATACCGAAGTTGGCAAAGCAGTAGACGTGCTGGTTCTGCGGGACGGCAAAGAGGAAACCTATCAGGTCACTCTTGGGCGTCTTGAAGAAGCCGACGGCACCGTCGAAGCAAAAGCTGAACCGCGTAAGCCTTCCGAGAACGAAACGCTCGGCCTGTCGCTGTCATCGCTGAACGACGTGCTGCGTGCGCAGTATGAAGTGGCCGAAGATGTGGATGGCGTGCTTGTTGTTGCTGTTGTTCCTGGCAGTCAGGCCGCTGAGAAGCGGGTGCGTCCCGGCGATGTCATCGTCAAGGTGGCTCAGGAAAACGTGACCAATCCGGATAAGGTCGAAGAGCAGGTTGCTCGTGCCAAGTCTGAAGGGTTGAAATCAGTGCTTCTGCAGATCAGCCGCGGTGGCGAGACAAGCTTCGTCGCTCTTCGGGTTGAAGGCAGCTAAGCCGCTTTCCATTCAGACTAACCTGACAAGATGAAACAGGCCTCGCACCCCAGCGGTGCGGGGCCTTTTTGTTACTGGCCTGCAAACTCATCGCGGGCATAGCCCTGGATGTACAGCAATGAGGTGAGGTCAGTGTGGTCCAGTCGGGCAGGGGCCGCCTGCGCCACCACAGGCTTTGCATGATAGGCCACGCCGATACCGGCGGCTTCAATCATGGCAAGATCATTGGCGCCGTCGCCCACAGCCATGGTGCTTTCAATGGCGAGGGAATGTTCTGCTGCCAGTTGTTGAAGGCTTTCAAGCTTCGCCGCCCTGCCGAGAATGGGATCGGTGACGGTGCCCGTAAGATGGCCATCTTTCATCTCAAGAATGTTGGCGCGGTTGGTATCAAAGCCCGCCGTCACGGCCACGCGGGCGGTGAAGAACGTGAAACCGCCCGAGACGAGGGCGCAATATCCACCATTGAGGCGCATCGTGTCGGTCACTGTACGAATGCCGGGAGACAGCGTGATCCGTGTTTCAAATACCTGTTCGAGTTTTGCTTCCGGCAGGCCTTCAAGCAGTTTGACGCGCTCGCGCAGTGCCGGCTCGAATGCCAGCTCCCCGCGCATGGCGCGCTCGGTGATGTCTGCCACGTGGGCGCCGATGCCGGCTTCTGCCGCCAGTTCGTCGATGCATTCCTGCTGGATGACGGTCGAATCCATGTCGGCGATGAGCAGGGCCTTGCGGCGGTGGCTGGTCCCCTGGGCAATGATGTCGATCGGCTGGCCATCGAGGGCTGCGCGTGCCGCAGCCTCAATGGCGTGGAGCTCGGCGGGGTCAATGTCGACCAGCAGATCGCAGGCGATGTCGTCGGCCAGCCAGGCCGGGGCGCCCGCTTCGGGGACGGCCCGACGAACAGCGTCCAGATCTTCAACAGACAGCTTGCGTGTTTGCGGATTTGAGATGAGTGTCAGGACCGACCGCATGTTACTCACTTCGTTTTCAAAGGCCGCATATCGGCCGAATAGACAAGAGAAAAATGACACCAGATAGGCGACGTGTGCTGCTTATTGCAGGGCCAACGGCGAGCGGCAAGTCAGCTGTGGCAATGGATGTTGCCAGCCGGACAGATGGCGAAATCATCAATGCGGATTCGATGCAGGTCTATCGTGATCTGCGGATACTCAGCGCGCGGCCTTCACCAGAAGACGAAGCGCAGATACCTCATCACCTCTATGGCTTCATGGATGCGTCTGTTGCGTGCTCGGCGGCCCATTGGGCGCGTATTGCCGTGCAGGAGATTGAAGCCGTCTGGGCACGGGGCCACCTGCCGATCCTCGTCGGGGGGACGGGGCTCTACTTCAAGGCGCTGACCGAAGGGCTTTCAGCGATCCCGGACATTCCCGGCATCAACCGGGAAGCTGCGCGCGTTTTTGTTGAGGAGCTGGGGCCGGAACAGGCACATGCTCACCTGGCTGACCGCGACCCAAAGACCGCGGCCGGCATCAAACCAACAGACCCGCAACGCATATCAAGGGCGCTTGAAGTGCTGGCGGCTACTGGTCGTGGCCTTGCGGACTGGCAGGATGCACCGGCGGAACCGCTACTGGAGGCGGACTTCATCAAGGCGGTGCTCACGCCGGAAAAATCTGAGCTGACGAAAAGGTCCGACGCCCGGTTTGATCACATGATTGAGGAAGGAGCGCTTGATGAGGTTCAAAAACTCCTGTCGCGCGACCTTGATCCTGATTTGCCGATCATGAAAGCGGTGGGTGTGCCGCCGCTGATGGCGCATTTGCGTGGAGAGCTATCCCTGAAGGACGCCATGGAGCAGGGAAAGGGTCAGACCCGCCGCTACATCAAGCGGCAGCTGACCTGGGCGCGGACGCAAATGGTTTCGTGGAATGCCATTTCTACGCAACAATCGAAAAGAAAACGCAAAGAAATTTTGTCATTGCTTTCCAGATAGTCTTGACGCAGCGCACAATCGGCCCTAATGTCCGCCCGCGCTTCGGGGCAGGTTTGTGCCTTTTCCGAAGCCTTTTTGTTGGATTTCTCCCGCTTTTGACGGCTGATTGGCTCAAAGCGGGCTTGGACACGAAGGATTAGGGTCATGGCCTCGCGCGAGTTGAGCGGTGCGGAGATGGTTGTCAAAGCCATGGAGGACCACGGCGTGGATACGCTGTTTGGATATCCAGGCGGCGCCGTGCTTCCCATCTATGACGCGCTTTTTGACCGTGAATCGATCAAGCACGTGCTCGTTCGCCATGAGCAGGGCGCTGTTCATGCGGCTGAAGGCTATGCGCGCTCGTCCGGCAAGCCGGGCGTTGTCCTTGTTACATCTGGCCCCGGTGCCACCAATGCGGTCACCGGTCTGACAGATGCCCTGATGGATTCCATTCCTCTGGTCTGCATTACCGGTCAGGTACCGACGCATCTGATTGGCAATGATGCCTTTCAGGAAGCTGATACTGTCGGCATCACGCGGCCCTGCACCAAGCACAACTGGCTGGTTCAGTCTGTTGATGACCTGCCACGCATTCTGCATGAAGCGTTTTACGTTGCGACCCATGGTCGTCCGGGGCCGGTTGTTGTCGACATCCCCAAGGACATCCAGTTCCAGCTGGGCATGTACTCCGGGCCGACCACACAGGGCCACCCGACATATCGCCCGCAGGTCAAAGGCAACATTGATCGCATCAAAGAAGCGATTGATCTCATTGCTACCGCCAAGAAGCCGATCTTCTACACCGGTGGCGGCGTCATCAATTCAGGCCCGGAAGCAAGCCAGCTTCTGCGTGAGTTCGTTCGCACGACAGGCTTCCCGATCACCTCAACCCTGATGGGTCTCGGGGCATATCCCGCCAGCGACAAACAGTGGCTGGGCATGCTGGGCATGCACGGGACGTATGAAGCCAACTGGGCGATGCATGACTGTGACGTCATGATCAATCTGGGTGCGCGCTTCGACGACCGGGTCACCGGCGTCCTCGACAAGTTCGCGCCTGGTGCCAAGAAGATCCACGTTGATATCGACCCGTCGTCCATCAACAAAAACGTCCATGTTGATATCCCGATCATCGGCGATGTTGCTCATGTGCTTGAGGATATGCTGCGTCTGTGGAAAGCCAAGGCGGCCAAGCAGGACAAGGCTTCGCTTGAGCAGTGGTGGTCGCAGATTGACGGCTGGCGCGCGCGCAAGTCGCTTGAGTTCAAGAACTCGGACACGATCATCAAGCCGCAGCATGCGGTTCAGCGGTTGTGGGAGCTGACCAAGGGCCCGGATACCTACATCACGACAGAAGTGGGGCAGCACCAGATGTGGGCCGCCCAGCACTTCCACTTTGATGAGCCAAACCGCTGGATGACATCTGGTGGTCTGGGCACGATGGGTTACGGCTTGCCGGCAGCCATTGGTGTGCAGATGGCACACCCCGATGCGCTGGTGGTGGACATTGCCGGTGAGGCATCGATCCAGATGTGCATGCAGGAGATGTCTACGGCGATCCAGTATGATCTGCCGGTCAAGATCTTCATCCTCAACAACGAATATATGGGCATGGTTCGCCAGTGGCAGCAGCTGCTGCATGGCGCGCGCTACTCGCACTCCTATTCAGAAGCTCTGCCGGACTTCGTGAAGCTGGCGGAAGCCTATGGCGGCGTCGGTATCCGGGCGGAAAACCCTGCGGAACTCGACGACAAGATCCGCGAAATGGTGGATGTGAAGAAACCGGTTCTGTTCGACTGCATTGTCGATAAAACTGAAAACTGCTTCCCGATGATCCCGTCGGGGGCAGCTCACAACGACATGATTTTGGCGGATGAGGCCAAAGACCCGACGGATGCTATTTCCGATGAGGGCAAAATCCTCGTATAACGCGCCCGCACTTCTTTGAATGGCCGGTCCGGCAGCTGTGCCGGGTCGGCCATTTGATCATTCGAAAAAAGACGAAAAACCCCAAAAAGCCTGAGAGAAGCTCACTTTTCATGCCAGCTGCTGCCGAAATTGAAAGCCACACCATTGCCGTTCTCGTGGACAACGAGGCGGGCGTTCTGGCGCGTGTCATCGGCCTGTTTTCAGGACGCGGATACAACATCGAGAGCCTGACCGTGGCTGAGGTCGATGAGGATGCGCACAAATCGCGCATCACCATCGTGACCAATGGTACGCCGATGGTGATTGAGCAGATCAAGGCTCAGCTGGACCGGCTGGTGCCTGTCCACAAGGTGGTGGACCTGACGCTGGACACGATTTCCATAGAACGCGAAATGGCGCTGGTGAAAGTCTCCGGCACTGGCGAAAAGCGCGTTGAAGCGCTGCGCCTGTCTGATGCCTTCCGCGCCAGCGTGCTGGACACCACCCATTCGTCCTTCGTTTTCGAGATCACCGGCTCGCCGGAAAAGATCAATGCCTTCGTCAATCTCATGCGCCCGCTGGGCCTTGTCGATGTCAGCCGTACCGGCGTCGTCGCCATCGCCCGCGGTGCGGAGCAGATGTAATCACGGCCAAATTTTCGGCCACACTGAACAACCGACCGCAGATAAGGAAGAAACAAGATGCGCGTTTATTATGATCGCGACGCCGACGTTAATCTCATCAAGGGCAAGAAAGTTGCCATCATCGGCTATGGCTCCCAGGGCCACGCCCACGCGCTGAACATGCGCGACAGTGGTGTTGCGGATGTAGCTGTTGCGCTTCGCGAAGGCTCTGCCTCTGCCAAGAAGGCCGAAGGCGAAGGCCTGCCGGTCATGAGTGTTGCGGACGCCGCCAAGTGGGCCGACGTGATGATGATGGTGACGCCGGACGAGCTTCAGGCAGACATCTACAAGGATCATCTGGAAGCCAACATGAAGCCGGGTTCCGCGCTGATGTTTGCACACGGTCTCAATGTTCACTTCAATCTGCTGCAGCCCCGCGCTGACATTGATGTGCTCATGGTTGCGCCCAAGGGCCCCGGCCACACAGTGCGTGGTGAGTTCCAGCGTGGCGCCGGTGTGCCATGCCTGATCGCGATCCATCAGGACGCAACGGGCAACGCCCATGACATCGGTCTGTCCTACGCCTCTGCCATCGGTGGTGGCCGTGCGGGCATCATCGAAACAACCTTCAAGGAAGAGTGCGAAACCGACCTCTTCGGCGAGCAGGCTGTTCTGTGTGGCGGCCTCTCCGAGCTCATCAAGGCTGGCTACGAAACACTGACGGAAGCAGGCTATGCGCCTGAGATGGCCTATTTCGAGTGCCTCCACGAAGTGAAGCTCATTGTTGACATGATGTATGAAGGTGGCATCGCCACCATGAATTACTCTGTGTCCAACACGGCTGAGTATGGCGGCTACGTCACGGGTCCGCGGATCGTGAATTCCGAAACCAAGGCTGAAATGAAGCGCGTTCTGGAAGACATCCAGACCGGCAAGTTCACCCGTGACTGGATGCTCGAAAACAAGGTTGCCCAGACCAGCTTCAAGGCAACCCGTGCCCGCAATGCGGCTCATCCGATTGAGGAAGTCGGTGAAAAGCTGCGCGCCATGATGCCTTGGATTGCCGAGACAAAAATGGTCGACAAAGAAAAGAACTAGGTCACAATCCGCTCGTCGGACTATCGATCCAGATTCAACCATGTAAGCGTGCCGGAGGTAACGTGATGCGTCGTGCTCTTGTTTTGACACTGCTGCACACGTCGCCCCGGCACGTTGACGTTTTCGAACGCCTTTTCGCCCGCCTCACAGGCGGCGACATCAGTCATGACCTGCCGGAAATTCGGTTGTCTCATCTGGTGCGCGAAGACCTGCTGCAGCGCGCGATAGCGTCTGGCGTTCTTCCCGAAGACACGCGTGCCCGTGCCGCGCGCATTCTGCACGAAGCCACTGCATCCTCGGATGCAGTCCTTTGCACCTGTTCCACGCTTGGACCCGCTGCGGATGACGCAGCTGCCAAAACAGACAAACCGGTTCTTCGCGTAGATCGCCCAATGGCTGCAGAAGCGGCGCGGGCGGGTCGCTCGATTGCCGTCCTTGCGACCCTCAAATGCACGCTGCAACCAACCTGCGACCTGATTGCTGATGAAGTGCGCCATGTCGCCGAAAAGGCGGATATCGCCCCGGTTCTGGTTGAAGGGGCGTGGGATGCATTTGAAGCTGGTGACACGGACAAGATGAACCAGCTCATTGCCGATAGCATTCTCCTGGCCCAGCAGGCTGGTGCCAACGTCATCGTGCTGGCTCAAGCCTCAATGATGGATGCCCTGGACGGCATGGACGTGTCCGTGCCTGTCCTCACGAGTCCTGCGGGCGGTCTGGCTGCAACGATTACGGCGATCAGGGCGTAAGCCTAGGCGCTGCGTCCGCCAGATGGTCATCGGTTGCGCATTCGGCATGATCCGTTGCCGCCAACACTTCAATCACTCGACAATCACTGGCGGTTCCATGTGCGCATTGCGCAATCATCCGGGTGAGTTCCGTTTTAAGGGTTTGAAGGCGCGCGATGCGGCTTTCAACTTCTTCCAGGCGGGCACGGGCTATTTCGTCGGCTTCTTTGCATGAGGCGTCTGGTCTGTCGGTCAGGTCCAGCAGGGTGCGGATGGCATCGAGGGGAAAACCCAGCTCGCGGCCATGGCGGACAAAGCCCAGCCGATCCGCATGGGCCTGCGTGTAGAGGCGCTGATTGCCCGCTGAGCGTTCAGCAACCGGCATCAGGCCGATTTCCTCGTAGTAGCGGATGGTCTGAACTTTGACGCCGCTTTGCTTTGCCAGCTTTCCGATGGTGAACATTTTTGCGCCTTTTTCGATTTGGCTCTTGAAGCTCTAGTCACTGTAGCTCCTATGTTGACTGTCACCGGGGCAGATACAACCCCATTCGTAAAGGCAGGTGATATGAGCGCAGGGTGCAACCACAGCGTGGATTTTGATGGGGCAAGCGCTGCCTACAAACGGGCGTTGTGGGCAGTGATTGCTATCAATGGCGTGATGTTTTTCGTGGAAGGGAGCGCCGGCTTTGCCGGGCAGTCGATGGCGCTCAAGGCTGATGCGCTGGACTTCGCCGGTGATACGGCGACTTACGCCATGTCGCTGATGGTTATCGGCATGGCCCTGCACTGGCGGGCGCGGGCAGCGCTTGTGAAAGGTATCTCGCTGCTTCTCATGGGTGTGGGGGTGCTCGGCCTTACGGCCTATCGCGTGATTGTCCTCAATGATCCATCCGCAGAAATCATGGGGAGTATTGCTGCCCTGGCGCTGGTGGCGAACATCGTGAGTGTCCTGATCCTGATGAAGTTTCGGGATGGAGATGCCAATGTCCGGTCTGTCTGGCTGTGCAGTCGCAATGATGCGATTGGCAATGTTGCCGTGATTGCTGCCGCAGGCGTGGTTGCCGTTTCAGGGTCACCCTGGCCGGATCTTGCGGTTGCAGCTTTCATGGCGTGGCTGTTCACAAGCTCGGCTGTTTCCATCATCAAGCAGGCACGCGTTGAGCTGCAGTCGGCACCAATTGCGGCTTAATCCTGCTCGCCTCTGGCGGGCTGCGGCTTCACTCTTATGCGGCCGATAAAGCTCACCACCATGAAGATGCTCAGCGCCATGGCGATGGTGGCAAGAAAGTACGGGGCGCCGGGCAAATGGATGGGTGCGTCGTCTCCGGTGAATGCCGAGAAAAGCCCGGTCATCATCAGCGGTGTGAAGATTGCCGTCAGGCCCATGACGCTGGTGATTGCACCCTGCAATTCGCCCTGTTCTGTTTCCGACACCTGTTTGGACAGGACGGAGCGCAGGGCCGAAGAGCCGATGCCGACCATGGCGAAGAAGATGGTGGCCGCGTACATCATCCAGCTTTGGGTGGCGAGGGCGTATCCCAAAAAGCCGATGCCGGCGCTGGTGAACCCGATGAGTATGGCGCGGGTTTCGCCGAGGCGCGGCACCGCATAGCCGGTCAGCCACCCCATGGAGAAGATCAGGCAGACGCCGACAAAGCCGAGCGACCAGCCGATGTCGCCGGCATCCCATCCAAATTTGTACATGGTGTAGAAGGACCAGATGGCCGGATTGGCATCGTGACCGATCTGGTAGAACACCATCGCGATCAGCAGACCAAGAAGGCCGGGATGTTTGGCAACCATGCGAATGGCGCCAATTGTATTGGCCCGTTTGATATCAAAGGCACGACGCTTGTCCGGCGAAAGGCTTTCGGGCAATAGCATGAAGCCATAGGCCGCGTTGGCGAAGGCAAGACAGGCAGCCAGATAAAAGGGTGCGCGGGCACTGTCTGCAAAGTCCGCCACCAATCCGCCGAGGACTGGTCCAAGCATGAAACCCATGCCCCAGGCTGCCCCGAGCAACCCATAGGATTTTGCGCGGTCCTCTGGTGTGGTCACGTCTGCGATGTAGGCGTTGGCGGTGGTGAAGGTTGCAGCGGCGATGCCTGACATTGTGCGGCCGATAAGCAGCCACCAGATGTTCGGCGCCAATGCCATGATTACATAATCGATGCCAAGAACTGTCAGCCCGATAATGAGCACCGGGCGTCGGCCAAACCGGTCCGACAGATTGCCGAGCACCGGTGCAAACAGAAAGCTCATCAGGGCATAGATGAAAATGAGTGCGCCACCCCACAGGGCTGCGTTCGACAGGTCGAGCTCCGTCACTTCGGTAATCAGGCTGGGCAACACAGGTACAATGATGCCAATACCGATGGCATCAATCAGAATGGTGATGAGCAGGAACGGCAGGGCGCGTTTTGCAACCGGATTTGCTGTGGCATCGGCCCCGCTGGTCACCTCTTAGCCTCGCTCACGATAGAGCAGGGACTTGACGCCGTTCTTCTTGAAGGGCTGCCACTTGCCTTCGGGCTGGGCCAGACGGTCCGCGATGGCATAAAGCGCCAATGCGTTGACACCAATGCCGATATGGGTTGCGGGAATTTCGATGTTTTCCGTATGCGGATGAACATCCTCGCGGCAGGTCTGCCAGGGGACGACACCATCATGGCGCGTATAGAGAGCCGTGCAGGGAACGGGCGGTGGCGTGCGCAGGCGCTCAGCCAGGGCTTCGTCCACATAATTGTTGTCCATGCGCATACCGGCGGCAAAGGGACTGGCCAGCGTAATCACCTGACGGACCAGTCGGGGTGAGCGGCGGGCAAGTTCCCGGGCGTAGATGCCGCCGAGTGACCAGCCGACGATTGAGACCCTGCGGCCGACGCGGCCTTCAATTTCTTCAAGGCGCGCCATCATGCCGGCGCGCAGCTCGGCATTGGGACCAAGATTGCGGCCCAGCTTCCAGGGGTGGACGGAATAGCCCAGCTCGCGAAGAAAGCGGCGCATGATGGCCATGGAGGTATCAGATGCCATAAGGCCGGGGAGGGTCAGCACCGGCTGGCCGTCGCCACGGGGGCTGAGACTCATCAGGGCTGGAAGCGATGCAGGTAATGCCCCAAGCTCAAGAATGGCGCGGCCCTCACCGAGAACATCACGGAAGCGCATGGATTTTGGCAATGACGGGATACGTTGCACGGGATGAGTCCGTTTTATGATTTCTGTTGTGGCCATCGGCGGTTGAAATAGCCTAGCATGTAATTAAATGACCATGGGTCATGTTTAAGAATAGTCTTACGGGCGCCTCTCAAGGGTTGGGGCGACTCCGTTTGGACACTATCAGGGAGAGAGACGTATGGCGCGGGAATTTGGAATGCGGTCTTCAGCCGCAGACGTGGTTGAAGGACTGGACCTCTCTGGCAAAGTCGCAATTGTGACCGGTGCTTCATCAGGTCTGGGCGTTGAAACGGCGCGAGCGCTGGCCGGTGCCGGGGCGCATGTAATCATTCCGGGGCGCAGCCCGGACAAGCTCAAGAGTGTGGTTGATGACATCAAGAAGACCACCGGAAACAGCAAAGTGGAGACCGGTGCGCTTGATCTAGGTGATCTGGACAGTGTGCGAGCGTTCGCTGACGGGTTCGTTGCAACCGGAAAATCGCTCGACATTCTCATCAACAATGCGGGCATCATGGCGACGCCGCATCGCAAGACGGCGCAGGGTTTTGAAAGCCAATTCGGCACCAATCACCTGGGCCACTTTGTGTTGTTCGGCCACCTGCTGCCTGCACTTGAGAAGGCTGGTGGGGCGCGGGTTGTTGCCCTGTCGTCAACGGGGCACCGCATTTGCGATGTCAGCCTCGATGACCCGAATTTCGAGACGACGGAATACGAGAAATGGACGGCGTACGGACGGGCAAAAACAGCCAATGCGTTGTTTGCCCTTGAGCTGGACAAGCGGTTCAAGGATCGGGGCATTCGTGCCTTTTCCGTCCACCCCGGTGGCATCATGACGGGATTGCAGCGCGACATGGACCCTGAAGAGTTCAAGGTGCTTGGCTGGGTCAATGACAAGGGTGAAGTGCATCCGGGCTTCAAGACGGTTGAGCAGGGCGGCGCTACTGCGGCCTGGTGTGCAACAGCGCCCGAGCTTGAAGGCGAAGGCGGATATTACTGTGAGGACTGCCACAAGTCTGAGCACGTGACCCCGGAGCGAATGGCGGAAATTCGTGGTGGCGTTCTGCCCCATGCGCAGGACCCCAAAACGGCGGCTGCCCTTTGGACTAAGTCCGAAGAAATGGTAGGAGAGCAGTTCGCCTAACTCCTTCCCCAAACGAGGCCCCTCATGCGCATTGGTACGCCGCTATCTTCTTCTGCAACCCGTATCATGCTGCTGGGGTCCGGCGAACTGGGCAAGGAAGTAGCGATAGAACTTCAGCGCTTCGGCGCTGAAGTCATTGCTGTTGATCGGTATGCGGGTGCCCCGGCCATGCAGGTGGCGCACCGGTCCCACGTCATAGACATGACCAAGGGCAACGAGATCAGGCGGGTGGTCCAGGCCGAACGGCCGCACATTATCGTTCCGGAAATCGAAGCGATTGCGACCAGCGAACTCGAAGCCATTGCCAAAGAGGGCGTGGCTGAGGTCATTCCAACAGCTGAAGCAGCGCAGCTCACCATGAATCGTGAGGGCATTCGGCGGCTGGCGGCAGAAGAACTCGGTCTGCCAACCTCCCCTTATGCCTTCGCCACAAGTGAGCGGGAACTTGGCAAAGCCGCCGCTGATATCGGGATGCCGGTGTTCGTGAAGCCGGTCATGTCGTCCTCGGGCAAGGGGCAGAGCTTTGTTCAAAGTGCAGAAGAAGTGCCCGACGCGTGGGCCTATGCCCTGCAGGCGGGGCGGGTGGAAGAAGCCCGCGTCATCGTCGAGGGGCGCATCGACTTTGATTATGAAATCACGCTTTTGACGGTTCGGTCGTTGGATGCGCAGGGGGCGATTGAAACATCGTTCTGTGCACCGATCGGTCATCGACAGGAACACGGCGACTATGTCGAAAGCTGGCAGCCCCAGGCCATGTCAGAACGGGCCCTGGCAACGGCCCAGCAGATTGCCGCCAAAGTAACGACCCGGCTGGGCGGTCGTGGCGTGTTCGGTGTGGAAATGTTTGTGAAGGGGGACGACGTCTGGTTCTCCGAGGTCAGCCCGCGCCCCCATGATACAGGGCTGGTAACACTCAGCTCCCAGCGCCAGAGCGAATTTGCACTGCATGCGCGCGCCATTCTGGGCCTTCCCGTGTCCGCGGGGCTGGCTCAGCCGGCAGCCAGTGCAGTGATCTATGGCGGTATGGCTGCCAAAGGTATTGCTTATGATGGCCTGGACGAAGCGTTGAGGGTGCCTGAAAGCCAGATAAGACTGTTCGGCAAGCCAGAGGCGTTTGTCAGGCGACGGATGGGCGTGGCGGTTGTGTCTGCCAAGGATGTGGATACGGCCCGCGACCGGGCCAAAGAGGCTGCCTCCCTGGTGAAACCGATTCAGGCCTGATTGGCAGAAACTGACCTGATTTACGGCTCATTTCAGCGATTTTTGGCAGAACGACCCACAATGTCAGCGATACAAGTTTGCGTATTTGCAAATTGTTTGTCGCATTTTTGCGTTTTTGCGCTGCAGTATCCTGCATAGTCTAGACAGACCATTTGCAGGAGTTGGCTATGTCTGCCGGATTGAACTGGGATGATCTGCGGTTTTTCCTCGCGGTTGCTGAGGCAGGAAGTCTGTCTGCCGCGTCGTCGCTTCTAAAGGTCAACACCACAACTGTTCTACGTCGCGTCGCGTCGCTCGAGGATGCGCTGGGAGCGCGTTTGTTTGACCGATCCAGATCCGGATACCGGCTTACGCCGCGGGGCGAACGGCTGCTGGCCCAACTGGCCCCGGTCGATCAACGGCTGTCTGCTCTTGCCCGCGATTTTGTTGCCGATGATAGCGAGGCTGATGCTGTGGTCCGCGTTGCGGCGGGGGATGTTCTGGCGTCGGCGGTTCTGGCGCCTCAGCTGCCGACATTTCGTGATGAGCACCCGGAGCTGCGCCTTGAGATTGTCGCTGATCCAAACCTGACGGGTCCGGCACCCTCTGCTGGGGCACCGGCAGGCTCACTCAAAGACATTGATGTGGCCATTCGTTTTGCCCGGCCCACACAGGGCAATGTGATTGTTCGCAAGATTGGCGACATGGCCTATGGGCTTTATGCGAGCCAGGCCTATTTGGCAGTGCGCGGTGCCCCGGAAGAACCTGGACGTCTTGCAGGGCATCAGGTCATTGGCTTCAGCCTTTCTGAAAGCCCGCTTGGGCCGGTGTGGTGGATGAGCCGCGCCGAGCAGGGTGCAAGCGTTGTGATGCGCTCAAACGCTGTTGCTGTAAGGGCTGAAGCCGCACGCCAGGGCCTGGGCCTTACGGCACTTCCCTGCATTGTTGGTGATCAGGACCCGTTGCTTATGCGGGTCGGGCAGGCGGAAGACGTGGGTGCTCTGGAGCTTTGGCTTGTGACCCACAATGACAGCGCCCATGTGGGTCGCGTGCGTGATGCCATGGATTTTGTGGTCAATTGCGCCAAAGTAGCCAAGGTACCACTGCTTGGACATCAGCATGATCCGGCGACAGAAACTCTTGGGGCCAACGATCATGGACCTGCGATTTCCGCGGCTGAATGATTTCAACAGGCACAGCGGCATTATTGAGCTGCCGTGAACCTTGAAAAAGCCGGAAATAACATAGAGATAGAGCCTGCCAACCTGTTGCGCATCAGGCACGGATTGGCCTAAAAGGTTTTTACGCGTATCGAACGCCAAGTTAGGGCGTATGCGGTAGCGACGGGTCTTCTTGCGGGCGAGGGATAGGTCAGGAGTTCTGCCCTGTTCATCTCATCCGGTTACCTTTCGTTAACCACCCAAGTCCTAGCTTTATTTAGTGGTTTTGGCATTCGTGGATAGCTACCTGCGAAGCTTGGCAGACAGAAGATTGGGTTGACGCGCAATGGGCATAGCTCGCGCTGACATCGTTGGAACGGAATTGACCGCAGGCGCCTTTGGCCCTGACGGCGATTACGCTCGTCTGCTTCTTCTCGGCACGCGCCTTCTCCTTACCAGCCCCTGAGCGCTGGCAGTCCTTCTTCTCATCAATTCATGGAAGGGCGGGCATTCAGGGGACGAAGCAACATCTTCGAACCGCATGGGAGGGGTCTCTCATGCTTTTGGACCCGAGAAGGACTAGAGACACATGATACCCGATAGCAAATCACGACGTGGCGTACAGGCAGCCCCAGGCGCCGACCGCGTTCTCATCTTTGACACCACTTTGCGTGATGGCGAGCAGTCGCCTGGCGCGTCCATGAATCTGGGTGAAAAGATCCAGGTAGCTGAAACGCTCGAAGCCATGGGCGTGGACATCATCGAAGCTGGTTTTCCGATTGCTTCCAATGGTGACTTTGAAGCCGTCTCTGAAATTGCCAGCCGCATCAAGGACAGCGTCATCTGCGGTCTGTCGCGCGCTGGGGCAAAAGACATTGAGCGTGCCGGCGAAGCTCTGCGCAAGGCGGAGCGTGGGCGCATTCATACGTTCATTTCCACAAGCCCTGTGCACATGAAGCACAAGCTGCAGATGGAACCTGAGCAGGTTCTGGATGCGGTGGTGGCCAGTGTGTCGCTTGCCCGCAATCTGGTGGACAACGTCGAATGGTCCGCTGAAGACGCAACACGTACAGAGCGTGACTTCCTGTGTCGCTGTGTCGAGGCTGCTATTCAGGCCGGTGCGACAACCATCAATATTCCAGACACTGTGGGCTACACAATTCCGACGGAATACGCAGACATCTTCACGATGCTGCGCGAGCGCGTTCCCAATTCAGACAAGGCTGTGTTCTCAACCCACTGCCACAATGATTTGGGTTTGGCTGTTGCCAATTCGCTGGCCGGTGTGGGTGCCGGTGCGCGCCAGATCGAATGCACCATCAATGGTCTGGGTGAGCGGGCAGGCAATGCAGCGCTTGAAGAAGTGGTGATGGCATTGCGCACGCGCGCGGATGTCATGCCGTATGACACTGGCATCAAATCAGAAATGATTGCGCGGGCATCCAAGGTTGTTTCCAGCGTCACGTCGTTCCCGGTTCAGTTCAACAAGGCCATCGTCGGTCAGAATGCTTTTGCTCATGAGAGCGGCATTCATCAGGACGGCATGCTGAAGAACACAGAGACATACGAGATCATGACGCCTGAGAGCGTTGGCATCTCCAAATCGTCTTTGGTGCTGGGCAAGCTGTCTGGTCGTCACGCCTTCAAGGATAAGCTGCAGACGCTGGGCTATGAGCTGGGCGACAACCAGCTGCAGGATGCGTTCAAGCGCTTCAAGGATCTGGCCGACAAGAAGAAGCATGTGTTTGACGAAGACATTGTGGCGTTGGTGGACGATGAAGTTGCTGCAGGCAATGAAAACATCAAGGTGATTTCGCTGTCCGTTGTTGCGGGTACGGAAGGTCCACAGGAAGCGGCGTTGACGCTGGAAGTGGATGGCGAAACGCACACCACCAAGGCAAATGGCGACGGCCCGGTCGATGCCATTTTCAATGCGATCAAGGCTCTGGTTCCCTATCAGGCACATCTGCAGCTCTATCAGGTCCATGCGGTGACCGGGGGTACGGATGCGCAGGCTGAGGTGTCCGTTCGTCTTGAAGAGGACGGCAAATCCGTCACCGGACGGGGCGCCGACACAGATACGCTGGTTGCAAGTGCGCGGGCTTATGTCAGCGCGCTCAACCGGCTGCAAACAAAGCGCCTGAAAACGGCGCCTGAGGCCATGGTTGCGCCATAAAGCGCGGCCAAGACACTGAGCGGCGGTGCACCCAGCACCGCCGCTCCTGATTCCAACTGGTTTGCCGATGCGGCGGGCCCCAAAGAAGGACTGCGAAAAAGAATGCTTGGAGGCTTGTTGGGGATGCTATCGGCCGATATGGCCATCGACCTGGGGACAGCGAATACGCTCGTCTATGTGAAGTCGCGGGGCATTGTGCTCAACGAACCTTCCGTGGTCGCCATTATCAATAAGGGCGGCAAGAAGCAGGTTCTCGCTGTTGGCGATGAGGCCAAGATGATGCTTGGTCGTACGCCAGGCAACATAGAAGCCATCCGCCCGATGCGGGATGGTGTGATTGCCGACTTTGAAATTGCGGAAGAGATGATCAAGCACTTCATTCGCAAGGTGCATAATCGTCGCTCTTTTGCCAATCCGCAGATCATCATTTGCGTGCCGTCTGGTTCCACAGCCGTGGAGCGTCGCGCCATTCAGGAATCGGCTCTTTCCGCGGGTGCACGCCGTGTGCGCCTTATCGAAGAGCCTATGGCTGCGGCCATCGGCGCCGGGCTTCCGGTCACCGAGCCTTCGGGCTCCATGGTCGTGGATATCGGCGGTGGTACGACTGAAGTGGCTGTTCTGTCCCTTGGTGGCATCGTCTATTCGCGTTCCGTGCGCGTGGGCGGTGACAAGATGGACGAAGCCATTATCGGCTACATCCGCCGGCATCATAATTTGCTGGTCGGTGAAAGCTCTGCTGAGCGCATCAAGAAGGAAGTTGGCTCTGCTGCCATTCCTGACGATGGCGCGGGTATGACCATCGAAATCAAGGGCCGCGACCTGATGAACGGCGTGCCCAAGGAAATCACCATTTCGCAGCGGCAGATTGCTGAGAGTCTTGCTGAACCCGTCGGCGCAATTGTGGAAGCCGTCAAAGTGGCGTTGGAAGCAACGCCGCCGGAACTGGCTGCGGACATCGTGGACAAGGGCATTGTGCTGACCGGTGGCGGGGCGCTTCTGGCGAACCTGGATCAGGTTCTACGCGAGGAAACGGGTCTTCCGGTTTCCATTGCTGACGAGCCGCTGTCCTGCGTAGCCATGGGTACGGGCCTGTCGCTTGAGCATATCCGTACGATGGGCCACGTCCTGTCGTCTGTTTATTAGGCTTTGAGGGGCGTTTTTTACGCCCCTCGAGCACTTTTTGCGTGTGGCGGCGCGTCTTGTGAGTCGGCGTTAATAATGCTGAGATATCAGGGCATTAGCTTAGCCGCTTAAGTCGGGTGTGGGGGCATCCGTTTGGGGGAATGTGGACTGGCGATCTTGCGGGCATCCGCGGATTGCTTTGAGGGCGTATGCAGTGAGGGAACCGACCAACAGGGTCAAACTTCCGTTTCGGGTGTCATCGTACCGGCTGTCGCTGGTGGTGACGCTTACGCTTGCCTCCGTCCTGCTGGTTGGTCGTGCCGAGAGCTATCTCGTGGACCGTACCCGTCAGGTCATGACTGACCTGTCTGCACCTCTTCTCGAACTTGCTTCGCGGCCCGTTGCGGCTGTTCGCAACTTCATCGCGTCAACCGATGAATACGCCTATGTCTTTGAAGAGAATGCGCGGCTGCGTGCGGAGAACGAAGAACTGAAAGCCTGGCGCCAGCAGGCCCTGTCACTTGAGCGCCGGGTCGCCCGCTTTGAAGCGCTGCTCGACGTTACTGTTGAACCGACCATCCAATATGCGACCGGCAAGATCATTGGCGACAGCGGTGGACCGTTTGTGCATGCCTTCATCGTGAATGTACCCCAGGACGCTGGCGTTGAAGCGGGGCAGGCGGTTGTAGACGACGAGGGCCTGATCGGGCGCGTCGTGAGTGCAGGTGCTACAGCATCTCGTGTACTGCTTCTGACGGACCTCAACAGTCGGGTCCCGGTGCGTGTTGAGCCGGGCGGGTATCGGGCCATTGCTGTTGGCGACAATAGCCGCTTTCCCAAGATTGAATTTTTGCCGCCGGAAGCGCGCCTGTCTCCTGGTGATCAGATCGTCACGTCGGGACATGGTGGTCTGATGCCGCCGGACCTTCCCGTCGGCATTGTGGTAATGGCCAGCGATGGTAGCCCGCGCCTGCAGACCAACTCGGAGTTTGACCGCACCAGCGCTGTGCGGTTGCTGCAATATGATTTCCCGACGCGTGTTGCCGCTGATTCAGACGAAGAAGCAGCCAGCGAAGACGTAGCAGATGACGCCAAGCCTACGCCCGCACTCCCCAATTCAGAACCTGCTGCCAATGATCAGATTGTTGAGCGCGCAGGTGAGCCCGGCGCTGCAGCCGGGACTGACAGCGCCAGCGCGTCTGACGCCACCCCCGCAACGCCAGCTGGGGAGGCCGATGAGTAGCCATGCGTGATGTATCGCAGGCATTCTGGATTGCTGTTCCTGTGGGCTTGTCCCTCATTTGTATTTTGCTGGGCCTTGTCCCTGTGGGTGTTGGAACCGGAGGCACAATTGCTCCGATCTTCACTCTGGCGGTTGTCTATTTCTTCTCGGTTCATCGGCCTGAGTTCTTTCCGCCATGGGCTGTGTTTTTCATCGGGCTGCTGCAGGACATCATGTCAGGCGGCCCGCTTGGTCTTTACACGGTTGTTCTGCTGGCGGCGTATGCTCTCACCCATTCCCAGCGCCTTTTCTTGATGGGACGCGGCTTTTCGACCTTGTGGGTCGGCTTTCTTGCCATTTGCGCAATCTCCGCGGTGATCATGTGGTTTGGGGCATCTGTCCACTACGGCATCGCGGTCAATCCGCTGCCCTTGCTATGGCAGGCGGGTATTACGGCGCTTATCTATCCGCCAGTTTCTTTCATCCTTACCCGGATCAATCGTCAGATGACGATCCTGGCACCGGCAGCATAAGGGTGGACCAATGGCTCTAGATGATCGCGATGCAGACAAGCAGAAGATGTTCTCCCGCCGAGCCGCCATTCTTGGTGGCGGACAGCTCGCGCTCTTCACGGTGCTTGCCGGACGGATGTACTACCTGCAGGTGATAGAGAGCCAGGAATATGAAATCCTGGCTGAAGAAAACCGCGTCAATGTTCGGCTGTTGCCTCCCCTGCGGGGTGAGATTCTGGACCGCTTCGGAGAGAAGCTGGCATCCAACCGTCAAAACTTCCGCGTTGTGCTGATCCCCGAGCAGACCGATGACGTCGAGACCACTCTCGACAAGCTGTCCGAGATTATTCCCATTTCTGACCGGACCCGTAAGCGCCTGTTGCGCGAAGTGCGGCAGAAGCGTGGCTTTGTTCCTCTCACGGTTGCTGAAAACCTTGAGTGGGAATCCTTTGCAGAGATCAACATCCACACGCCTGATCTACCCGGTCTTCAGCCGGAAGTGGGCGATACGCGGCACTATCCGTATGGGGAAGACCTGGCCCATGTGGTGGGCTATGTGGCCGCTGTAACGGACAAGGATCTTGAGGGCGCCAACGACCCGCTTTTGCAGCTGCCGGGCTTCCGCGTCGGACGGTCCGGCGTTGAGCGGCTGCTGGAAAATGAATTGCGCGGTCGCGCCGGCAACAGCCGCGTTGAGGTGAATGCGTTTGGCCGTGTCATCCGCGAACTGGCCAAGGATCCCGGTACGCCGGGGGATGAAGTTGTTCTGACCCTCGACATGGACATTCAGCGATATGCGACCGAGCGCGTACGCGGGGAGAGTGCATCCGTCGTTGTGATGGATGTGTTGACCGGTGAACTGGTGTCGATTGTGTCAGCGCCGGGCTTTGACCCCAACTTGTTCAACGTTGGCCTTAGTCAGGCCGAGTGGGACGGGCTGACGAACAATGAGCTCAACCCTTTGGTGAACAAGACGCTGGCCGGGCAATACCCGCCGGGGTCTACCTACAAGATGATTGTTGCTCTTGCCGCACTTGAGGCTGGGGTCATCAGCCCGCGTCGCATGATATCGTGCACGGGCAAGGTGACACTGGGTAATCATGATTTCCACTGCTGGAAGCGCGGGGGGCATGGTCCGGTGAATATGGTCGAGGCCATCAAGCAATCCTGCAATGTGTATTTCTATGACATCGGCAAGCGCGTCGGCATCGACAAGATCGAGGAAATGTCTCGCCGCTTTGGTCTGGGTGACCAGCTGGCGATTGATATGGCAGGCGAGAAATCGGGCCTCGTGCCGTCGCGGGGGTGGAAACGGGCCACGACGGGTATTTCCTGGCAACAGGGCGAAACGCTCAATGCATCGATCGGGCAGGGCTATGTGCTGACGACGCCGCTGCAGCTGGCAACCATGGCAGCGCGTATCGCCAATGGCGGCAATGGCATTCGGCCGTGGCTTGTGCGATCCGTCGGCGGACAGCTACGTCAAATGCCTCAGGTGGTGCCGATGGGTATTGATCCGGCTCATATGAAAGTCATTCAGGACGGCATGGACGCGGTGGTCAACATTCCCGGCGGCACAGCCTTCCGTTCCCGGCTGCCACTCGAAAATGCCAGCATGGCCGGCAAGACCGGGACAGCTCTCGTGCGCCGCATTTCCCGTGAAGAACGGGCCAGGGGTGTGCTCAAGAACAACGAACTGCCATGGAAGTTCCGCGACCACGCGTTGTTCGTGGGGTATGGACCCGTTGAAAATCCACGCTATTCAATTTCCGTCATTGTCGATCACGGCGGCGGTGGTAGTCGTGCGGCGGCGCCGGTGGCGAAAGACATCATGACCCGCGTGCTGACGCGCGATCCCATGCAGATGTCCGCTTATGAACAGTTGACGCCGGGCAGCGATGTGACGTCGCTTGAGAGCCCTGTGGATGCTTCAGGAGGTCGTGGCTGATGGTGATGGAGGCCATTTCACGCTCCGGTCGCATGAGCCTTGTGGACAAGCTCTACGAGATCAACTGGGTGTTTGTGCTGCTCATCACGGCGATCGCTGCGGTTGGTTTTGCGATGCTGTATTCAGCCGCCGACGGCAGTTTTGATCCGTGGGCGTCGCGGCAGATGATCCGTTTTGGCATGGGTATGGCAATCTTGCTGGTGTTTGCGCTGATCGACCCGCGCATATGGCTACAGCTTGCTTATCCGGCCTACGCCTTTGCCTTGTTGTTGCTGATTGCCGTTGAGGTTGCGGGTACCACGGGTATGGGTGCGACGCGCTGGATCAATCTTGGCTTCATTCAGCTTCAGCCCTCAGAACTCATGAAGATCACGCTGGCTCTGGCACTGGCGCGCTACTATCACGTGCTGGAACAGGACCGGGTCTCTCATCCGCTGTATCTTTTGCCAGCGCTGGCGTTCATCGCCTTGCCCGTGGCCCTGGTCCTGCGTCAGCCGGACCTTGGTACGGCGCTGCTGCTGTCCGTCGTGGGCATTTCCATCATCTTCATGGCCGGTCTGTCCTGGCGCTACATTATTGCAGCGGGTGCTGCTGCGCTTGCTGCCATTCCCATCGTCTGGGAATTCTTGCACCCCTATCAAAAAGAGCGGGTGTTCACCTTCCTTGATCCATCTAGGGACCCGCTGGGGGCTGGCTATCACACCACCCAGGCCAAGATTGCGCTGGGCTCAGGCAGTGTGTGGGGCAAGGGCTTCATGGAAGGCACCCAAAGCCATCTGAACTTCCTGCCGGAGAAACAGACCGACTTTATTTTCGTGATGCTGTCTGAGGAAATGGGCCTGATGGGCGGGCTTGCTCTCATGGGGCTGTACGCGGCGGTGCTTGGCTTTGCATTGACGGTTGCCATCGGCATTCGTCATCAATTCGGCCGACTGCTGGTGGCCGCTCTCGCCGTCAACTTCTTCCTCTATGTCTTCATCAATGTCGCCATGGTGATGGGGCTTATCCCGATCGTGGGTGTGCCTCTGCCGCTGGTGTCCTATGGCGGGTCCGCCATGCTGGTCATTCTGGCCGGGTTCGGTCTTTTGATGAGCATCTATGTGCATCGAGGCGAGGAATTGCCACGCGGCGGCGGCATCATCTAGCCAATTTGGCTGGCGCGGCTTTTTCCGTCAGGACAAATCACCACTGGCTACTTGCGGCGGGCGCAGGGCTTTGCTATCACCCGCCATCGTTCGCGCAGGCAGCGTCTTTTCCAACGGAGATTCTTGAATTTCCCGGACGCTGATCCTCCTGCCCGGCGGGGCGCATAGCTCAGTTGGTAGAGCAGCTGACTCTTAATCAGCGGGTCCAAGGTTCGAATCCTTGTGCGCCCACCAATTTCCAAGGTGAGACGAGACCCTGTATGATTGTGTGACTGCCGGTGTTGCTGGCGGGTCTGACACTTTCGGGGGTGGGTTTGACACTTTATCGGCATGCCATCGGCGGCACGGTCTATCAGTTTGATGGGCTGCGGGATTTGCTTGCAAAGGCCAGTCCGCACCGGTCTGGTGATGCGCTGGCGGGTGTTGCTGCCTTGAGTGAAGCCGAGCGGGCGGCCGCGTGTTATGCGCTGGCCGATGTTCCGCTTGCAGCGTTTCTCGACCATCACCTGATTTCCTATGAAGACGATGATGTCACGCGGCTCATCGTGGATGACCATGACGCAGGTGCGTTTGAACCCGCACGCAGCCTGACGGTCGGCGGGTTCCGGGACTGGCTGCTGGGTGATGAAGCAACGTCTGCTGCCCTTTCAGCCCTGGTGCCGGGTCTGATGCCTGAAATGGTGGCTGCGGTCTCAAAGCTCATGCGCAACCAGGATCTGATTGCAGTGGCGCGCAAGTGCCGTGTCATTACCGGCTTCCGCTCGACGATGGGGGGCATGGGGCAGCTGGGGGTGCGGCTGCAGCCCAATCACCCCACGGATGATCCCAAGGGGATTGCGGCTTCAATCCTTGACGGCCTGATGTATGGGTGTGGCGATGCCTTGATCGGCATTAACCCGGCAACGGACAGTGTGGATGCCATGGTGCGTCTTCTGCATCTGATTGATGATGTCCGCACCCGGTTTGATATTCCCACCCAATCCTGTGTGCTTGCCCATGTAACAACCGCCTTGGAAGCCATGAAGATGGGTGCGCCGGTCGACCTGGTGTTCCAGTCGATAGCGGGGACGCAGGCTGCCAATGAAAGTTTCGGCATCACCCTCGATATGCTCGCTGAAGCCAACGCCATGGCGCGATCACTTGGTCGCGGGACGGTGGGCAACAATGTGATGTATTTCGAGACAGGGCAGGGGGCGGCTCTGTCAGCCGATGCTCACCACGGCATTGATCAGCAGACCGTTGAGGCGCGCGCCTATGCGGTGGCGCGGAAGTTCGAGCCGTTTTTGACCAACACGGTGGTGGGCTTCATCGGGCCGGAGTACCTGTATGACGGCAAGCAGATCATGCGTGCAGGTCTGGAAGACCATTTCTGCGGCAAACTGCTTGGTGTGCCCATGGGTGTGGACGTCTGCTACACCAACCATGCGGAAGCCGACCAGAACGATATGGATGGCTTGCTGACACTTCTGGGCGTTGCAGGGTGCACCTTCATCATGGGTGTGCCCGGTGCCGACGACATCATGCTCAGCTATCAATCCACTTCGTTTCACGATGCGCTGTATGTGCGCGATGTGCTTGGTCTCAAGCCGGCACCTGAATTTGAAGCGTGGCTGCGATCCATGGAAATCATGGATGAACTCGGTCGCGTGCGACCGCAGCTCACAGATCGGTCCGGCGCCACCAAATTGCTGGGTTTTGAGGAGCAGGCGCGATGACGGCTCCTGATCGCTGGCAATTTCTACGCCAACACACCGATGCGCGGATTGCGCTTGGCCGAAGCGGCAATGCCTTGCCGACGGACGAGGTGCTGGCTTTTCAGCTTGCTCACGCTCAGGCGCGCGACGCGGTTCATGGGAGTATGGATGTCGACGTTCTGAGACAGCAACTGGTCGATGCCGGTGTCTCGCTGCCGGTTGAGCTGGTCGCCTCGCGGGCGCACAACCGCGAGGCGTTCTTACAGCGACCGGACCTTGGCCGTCAGTTGGATGCAGTCCTGTCAGCGCGTGACAACTGTGACGTTGTGTTTGTCCTTGGGGATGGTCTTTCAGCCCGCGCGGTGATGGAGAATGGTGTAGCGACGCTAGCAGCCACTCTTGCGCATCTCGACGGTTGGGATGTCGGCCCGGTTGTTATTGCACAGCAGGCCCGTGTGGCCTTGGCAGACCCGATTGGTGAGGCGGTGGGCGCTAAACTTGCGGTGATGTTGATCGGGGAACGTCCAGGGCTCTCAGCTGCAGACAGTCTGGGCGCGTATCTGACCTATGGCCCGCGGGTGGGGCGACAGAATGCAGACCGCAACTGTGTCTCCAACATTCGAGACAAAGGTCTGACGCCAGAGGGCGCGGGGCACAAGATTGCCTATCTGCTGGGGCGGGCTCGGGCATTGAGCCTGACGGGCGTCGCCCTTAAAGACGACGCCCCATTGCAGGTCGCGAATGAACATCCTGCTGACGGTTAGGCTGCGACGCTGCTAGGCTGCGAGACTGGCCTTGAGGGCTGCGAGCGCATCTGATGGTTCAAGGCGGCGCGTGTAATTCACGTCCACATCGGCCAGCACGATTTTGCCATCGGCATCCACTACGAAGGTGGCCGGGATGGGCAATGACCAGCCGGATCCAGCATTGAGGCCGGGCAGGTCCATGCCGAACTTGCCATAAAGATCCTGCAACGGCTTAGGTAGCTCGAACGCGATGCCCAGGGCCTTGGCGAATGCATTTTCATTGTCGGTGAGAACCGGGAATGTCAGTGCGTTCTTCTCGGAGGTGGAGAGCGAGTTGTCGGGCTTCTCCGGTGTCACTGCCACAAGCTGTGCGCCCAGGGCGGTGATGTCGCCCAGAAGGTCCTGATAGGCCTTGAGCTCAAAATTGCAGTATGGGCACCAGCCGCCGCGATAGAAATTGATGATCAGTGGGCCGTTGGCGAGGAGGCTCGACATTTGCACGGTGTCGCCAGTGGCGCTGGTAAAAGTCGCGTCAGGTAGGGTGTCGCCAACCTTCAACGCATCCTGACCGACACCCTTTGCAACAAGCTCTTCGTCAGCAGCGCGCATGACGGCCAGGGCTTCTTCAGGAATTCGTTTAGAGGCACCGGCCCGGGTTTCTTCCAGTAAGGTCTGCAGGGACATGAGAATACTCCGTTTTTGAGGGGTTCATGGCCTAGTTGGCGTTTCTGGTGCGCGATCACAAATGGTTTTGGCAGAACGCCGTGGTTTGGTTTTGGACCGCGCAGCGTTTATTGGCCAGCCATCCATCACTCACAATATCGTGTCAGTGCGGCTTTCCCTTTCGGTAGAAGCGGGAAACTAAACGGCAGCTGCCTGGTAGCAGGCCTGATTGATGGCGCGTTTGGCATCCAGTTCGGATGCTTCATAGGCCCCGCCCACAAGGGATGCATTCACGCCTGCGTCCTTCAACTCGTCATAGAGGTCACGCAGCGGCTCCTGGCCTGCGCATACGATGACAGTGTCGACATCCAAAGAGTGTGGTTCATTGCCGATGAGGACATGCAGGCCGTCATCATCAAGACGGATGTACTCAACGCCGTTCATCATCTGCACGCCACGACGGTGCAGAGTGAGACGATGGGTCCAGCCGGTGGTTTTGCCAAGACCCTTGCCCACACCCGTTGTCTTACGCTGCATGAGATAGACCGTGCGGTCGGACTTCGCGACGACAGGCTCAACGCCGGTCACGCCACCACGGGGGTGGTTCTTGAAATCAACGCCCCATTCCTTGGCGAACAGATCAATATCGAGGGCTGATGATTTGCCTTCGTGTGTGATGAGTTCGGCGACGTCAAAGCCGATGCCGCCAGCGCCCATGATGGCGACATTCTTGCCCACAGGTTTCTTGCCGGTGATGGCGTCGATATAGCCGATGGCTTTGGGGTGGTCGATGCCGGGCATATCCGGGGTGCGCGGTTTGATGCCCGTGGCGATGATGACTTCGTCATAGCCTTCGTTCTGCAGCATGCCTGCGGAGACGCGGGTGTTGAGGCGCAGGTCGATGCCGTGTTTTTCAATCATCCGGCTGTAGTAGCGGAGTGTTTCGTAAAACTCTTCCTTGCCGGGAATGCGCTTGGCCAGATTGAACTGGCCGCCGATTTCAGAAGCGGAGTCATACAGCGTCACGTCATGGCCACGTTGGGCGGCAACATCTGAATAGGCTAGGCCAGCGGGGCCCGCGCCAATGACCGCGATCTTCTTTTTTTCTTTGGCGGGAAGGTAAGTCAGCTTGGTTTCGTGGCAGGCACGCGGATTGACCAGACAGCTTACTTCCTGATTGCCGCCGAATGTGTGGTCGAGGCAGGCCTGATTGCAGCCAATGCAGGTGTTGATTTCGTCCACCCGGCCTTCGCGGGCTTTGCGCACGAGTTCGGCGTCCGCAAGCATCGGGCGGGCCATGGAAACGATATCTGCATGGCCATCCGCCAGCACCTGCTCCGCAACGTCCGGCATGTTGATGCGGTTGCTGGTGATGCAGGGGATGTTGACCTCTTTGCGCAGGCGCCCCGTGACACTGGCAAAGGCTGCCCGGGGCACCATGGTGGCAATGGTCGGTACGGCTGACTCATGCCAGGTGAAATGGGTGCTGATGATGTTGACGCCCAACTCCTCAAGGCGCTTGGCAAGCGTCACGATCTCGTCCCACGACATGCCGCCCTGCAGCATGTCCATGGCTGCAATGCGGAAGATGACGATGAAGTTTTCGCCAACCGCTTCACGGATGCGGCGAACAACCTCGAGCGGGAAGCGCATGCGGTTCTCATAGGAGCCGCCCCACTGGTCGGTGCGCAAATTTGTCTTTTCAACAAGGAACGTGCTGAGCAGGTAGCCTGCGGACCCGATGATTTCCACACCGTCATAGCCCGCTTCCTGAGCGCGGGCGGCGCAATTGGCGAAATCCGACAGCTGCTTTTCGATGCCTGCGTCGTCAAGTTCATTGGGCACGAAGCGGGCAATGCGAGAGCGGACAGGGGAGGGCGCAACGCAGCCTTCGTGGGGCGAGAGAGGCCCGGAGTGGAGGATCTGCATACAGATTTTCACGTCCGGGTCGGCTGTATGTACAGCGTCAGTGATCAGGCGATGCTGGGCTGCTTCTTCCGAGGTCGCAAGCTTGGCGCCAAGGCCGCCTTCTTCATTGGGAGAGATGCCGCCGGTGATGATCATGCCGACGCCGCCGGCCGCACGCTCGGCGTAGTAGGCGGCCATGCGCTCAAAACCATCTTCTGCTTCTTCAAGGCCCGTGTGCATGGAGCCCATGAGGGCGCGGTTCTTGATCTTGGTGTGTCCAAGATCAAGGGGTGAGAAGAGGCGCGAGAACTGCTTCTCGCCTGGTGCGGCTTGAGTGGCGGCGGACATGGCGGTCGCTCCCTGGCTGTCGTCGGTAGGCGTGTTGTTGGTGCCGGCTTTGTGCCGACTTAGCTCATCTTGAACTTGATGGGGACAGATTTAGGTCCACACACGAAGTTGGCCAGCATACGGGTGGGTTCCCCATCCAGTTCAACGCTGTCGAGACGTGGCAGCAGCTCTTCCCACAAGGCACGCATTTCCATACGGGCCAGATGCTGGCCCAGGCAGACATGGGCACCATGGCCAAATGCAATGTGGCGGTTGGGCTGACGGTTGACCTTGAAATCAAACGGATCGTCGAAGATGTCTTCGTCGCGATTGCCGGACTGATAGCAAAGCATCATCCAGTCACCCTTCTTGATCTCCTGACCACCCAGGACTGTGTCTTGCGTGGCGGAGCGCATGAAGTGCTTTACCGGGGTCACCCAGCGAATGGATTCTTCAACCAGAAGGGGAATGAGCTTGGGATCTTCTTTGACCTGCAGGAATTTTTCCCTGTCCTTGGCAAGTTCCCACATGGTGCCAGCTGTGGTGCCGGACGTTGTGTCGTGGCCTGCGGTGGCAACGATGATGTAGTAGCTCATCGCCTCGAGCACGCCGAGGGCTTCACCTTCGATCTTGCCGTTGGCAATCACGCTGGCAATGTCAGCACGCGGTGTCTTGCGGCGGTCCTCGGTTACTGCCGAGAAGTACTCTATGAATTCAGCTACTGTGCCTGACAGGGCTGCAAGGGCTTCCTTTGGGTCGCTGCGTTCCTTTCCTGTACGATTCAGGTCGGGGTCCGCGGCGCCGAACAGTTCCTGTGTCAATTTCAGCATCTTGGGTTCATCGGACTGTGGGACGCCCAACAGTTCCATGATGACGTGAAGCGGATAGAGGAAGGCGACGTCCTTTGCGAAGTCGCAACGACCGTCATTCTTGCGGCCCAGCTCTTCCATGTGATCCACAAAGCTCTTCGCGATTTTGCGAACCTGGACTTCCAGGGCCTTGAGCTCCTGCGGCATGAAGTTTGCCGCCGTAATGCCGCGATAGTTTTTGTGGTCCGGGTTGTCCATCTGCACGAGGGAGCGGACCAGGTGAGGGGACCCGCCCATCATTTCACGCACAGCCGTGTCAGTGCTTGCATCAACGAGGGTCGTTGCCTTGTCGCCGTTGTGAAATACCTCGCCGTTGCGTTCGACTTCCACAATGTCCTTGTGTTTCGTCACGACCCAGAACGGCTCAAAGCCATGTGGTCCGGCGACACCCAAAGGGATGTCTTTACGCAGTTTCGCAAATGCCTCGTCGATCCTGTCACCGTTCGCATAGGCATGTGGGTCAATGACGGCGAGTGCGATGTCTTCTGGGATGTTCGGATCGATCATCTGGCTGCTTCTCCCTTTTTGGACCCTAGTCCAATTTGTTTTGCTGATGATGGCGGCGGCAGCGTGAGGTATCAACTGGAATCCCCTGTTTCTCAGGGGTTTCTGCCTGTTTTTCGGCAGGCGAGGCTGTTGACGTAGGGTCAACCTTTGTCTGGCGGCTGGTGTTTTCCTTCTTGCGCGGTGCAGCAATGTGGCGCTACAAGCCGCTCGACCATCGGTTCGCTGGAAACAGCGACGAAAAGGGAATGTGGTGCGGACAGACAAAGTCCAAATCCGCGGCTGCCCCCGCAACTGTGAGCGGTGAGCGCTTTGGCCAATATGCCACTGATGCAGATATGCATTGGGAAGGCGGCTGCAAGTGCGATGACCCGTGAGCCAGGAGACCTGCCGATGCGAGCATCGCCTTAAGGCGTCGTGCGGTGGGCGCGATCCTTGCGGGAAACCGCTTTGGCGACTGCGTTTTTGTAAACGTGGCGCTGGGGCTGGTGGAATGTACTCCTCACATACCTCCTTCCAGATTGCCGTCATGCGCGTCACCGGGTTTAGCCCCGCTTCGCGTGTGATCTGAACCAGGGGGTGGGGCATATGAAGCTCACCAGAAATCTGTGTGCAAGCACAGCAATAGTAGCGCTTGGCGCTGCAGCATTCGCGCAGCCTGTCGCTGCTCAGGAAACAGCAACAAGTGCATTCGAATTGCCGCCCGTGGTCTCCACGGCCAGCCGGTTGAGCGCGGGTCTGACTTCCTCATCGGTCACCATTGTGGATCGTGAGGCAATTGACCGTCATCCAGGCCAAACGCTTCCCGAAATTCTTGCGACAGAAGCGGGCCTGCATGTTCGGGATATTTTCGGCAGCGGTAACTCTTCTGCGGTTGTCGATATTCGGGGCTTTGGCGAACAGGCGACGCAGAACGTGCTTGTTTTGGTTGATGGCCGGCGGATCAATGATCTTGATCTGTCCGGTGTGCAGTTCGCTCTTGTGTCTCGCAGTTCCATTCAGCGCATTGAAGTGCTGCGCGGGGCCGCAGCATCGGTTCTGTATGGCGAAGGCGCTGTGGGCGGTGCAATCAATATCGTCACTCAGGGCGGGCCAAAGAAAACCGGTGTCTCCGTGACCGGGACAGTTGGCAGCTTCGGCTATCGCCGTGCGCGGGGCATCTTTCAGTGGGGTGGTGAGCAGGCGCATATCGCGCTTACTGCCGACACTACCGAAAGCGACGGGTATCGCCGCAACAACCAACTGACGCGCCACATCTATTCCGCAACCATCAGCGGGGACATTGGCAATACGGCCTATCGGCTAGGGGCGACCTACAACACGGAAGAGCTGGGTCTGCCAGGCAACCGCATCGTCAACCTGCCGGCGGGAATCAATCTGGTTGAGTCCAATCCCCGTGGCGCCCAGAATCCCCTGGATTTTGCGGAAGAACGCGGTGTCCGGTTTGAAGCTGGCATCGAGCAGCAATTGAATGACGGTCTGAAACTCACGGTGGATACCGCCTATCGTCGCAGTCTGACCTCAAGCGATTTCATCGGCGCGTTCACGCTGGATGACCGGGCCCTATCGACCGCAAGTATCAGTCCGCGCATCAGCTACAATGGTGAGTTTGGCGGCCATGCCGTGAATTTCATTGGTGGCATTGATGCATCCCATACAACCGCTGAAGTGGAACGCCGGTTTATCGGTTTTGCGGGTGGGGCTGATTTTGACGGCTGGCAATCATCCGTCTCGCTTTATGGTCAGGCCGATGTTGAGCTGACGGACGCCCTGACGCTTGATGCGGGTGTTCGCGCCATTCGTACGGGTCTGATGCTGGAATCACCACAGAACCCACAAGCGCGTGTCCGCAACAATGAAACAGACCTAGCAGCCAATCTCGGCCTTGCCTTTGACGTGACGGACTCGGTTGAGGTCTTCGTGCGTGGTGGCCGTGCTGTTCGTGTGCCGACCATTGATGAGCGGGTCGGGACGCAGGTGAATCCGTTGACATTCCTGCCGGTGACATTTGACCTCAAGACACAGACGTCCTGGGACATGGAAGCGGGCGCGGAATTCTCTGTTGGCCCGGTCGATGCACGTGTTGCGATTTTCGAGATGAATGTGCGTGACCAGATTGCGTTTACGCCGGGTGCCATTACCGGGTTTGGGTTCAACACCAATCTCGACAAGACGCGTCGCCGTGGCATTGAGGCAGAAGCTGTGGCTGACGTGGGTGCCGGTTTCAGCGTGACGCCTCGCGTCAACTGGCTGCGGGCTGAATTTACGGAAGGTCCGTTCAATGGCAATCAGGTGCCCGTCGTGCCAAACCTGACCGCGGGCCTTGGGGTGTCGTGGACGGGAGACAATATCTGGGCGAATGCCAACTGGCGGTATGTCAGTGATCAGCGCATGATCAATGATCAGGAGCAGCTTTTCCCGGAGATACCATCATATGACCTGCTGGATATCGCAGCTGGTGGTACCATCGGCAAAGTGTCGATCAGTGGTGAACTGCGCAATGTGCTTGATGAGAGCTATTTCTCCAGCTCAGTTGGTTCGGACACCAATGCGAACCTCTACGGGGCGTTCCCGCAGCCAGGGCGCGCGTTCTACCTGGAAGCATCGGTTGATTTCTAGATCGCCATTCCTACGACTTGCACGTCATGTGCTCATGGCCGGGGCGGTTTTCGCCGCCCCGGCTTTTGTCGTTCCCCAGGGTGCCATGGCGGAGGTTGTACCGCAGCGTATCGTATCCATAAATCTGTGTACGGATCAGTTGCTGCTGGCTCTTGATCTCAAAGAACGACTTGCGGCTGTCTCCTTTCTGGCGCGCGACCGAGATCTCTCGGTCATGTGGCGGGAGGCGCAGCATGTCCCCATCACGCAAGCGTCGCTTGAGGGCATCTTGACCCTTAAGCCTGATCTGGTGATTGCCGGTGCCTTCGGACATTCAAGACTTCTGGGTCATGTGGAGCGATTGGGGATTGATGTGCTGCGGGTCGCTGACCCGGTGTCGCTGACCGACATTCAGCAGACCTATCTTGATGTGGGTACCCGTGTAGGCGCGTCAGAGGTTGCGGAAAAAATTGCGGCCGAGATCGATGATGTTCTTGGCACACCTTCGCGCGACACTGATGTCAGCGCGCTCATTCTGTCGCCGGGATTGCTCGTGCATGCGGATGGCATGCTGGGTAGTTCGGTTCTGGCTCATGCCGGCTATCGAAATGATGCATCGGGACAAACCTATCTCTCCCTTGAGCAACTTGCCCTGTCTCCGCCGGATGCGCTGCTGATTGCCGAACGGCCGAATGCTGCACCATCGCGGGCAGGCAAACTGTTTGCGCACCCTGCGCTCCAACAGGCCAGCCGGATCAAACGCGTGCCGCCATCAGCTCTTATCTGTGGCACCACTGAGACGGCACGGTTGGCTGCTGTTCTGGCTGACGATCTGCGCCAGGAGGTCGGCAAGTGAGCCAGCGCCATCTCATAACGGCTGTGATGCTCGTGTTGCTTCTGGCATTTGTCTTTGCGTCTCTTGGTGCAGGACCAGCTGGAAACCTGTTCTTTTCAGAAGATGGGATGAGCGACGGCGCGCAGTTGATTTTCTGGGAACTACGGGTACCGCGCACGCTTCTGGCGGTTCTTGCCGGTGGCGTATTGGGGCTCGCAGGCGCGGCCTTGCAGGGCCTGTTGCGCAATCCGCTTGCCGACCCGGGTTTGCTTGGCATTTCGGGGGCAGGGGCGCTTGGCGGTGTTGGCGCGCTTTACTTCGGCATTGCGTCGGCTTCCGTTTTTGCCATGCCCGTGGCGGGGCTTGCCTCCGCCAGTCTGGCCATTATGGGCCTGCTGCTTTTATCTGGCAGACGGCCGCCTCCTGCAACGCTCATTCTCGCGGGGCTGGCCATCAATGCGCTTGTGGGTGCGTTGACATGGTTGGCTCTTGCGCTTGCGCCAAGCCCGTTTGCAGCGGCGGAAGCCCTGACTTGGCTGATGGGCACGCTGGACGCAGCCTCCATGCAGGATGTCTGGCTGGTAGCCCCTTTCGCCATCGTATCGGCCCTGTTTCTTTTGCCGCTGTCGCGTGGCCTTGATGCGCTGGCACTTGGAGACGAGACCGCGACAACGCTTGGCTTACGACCTGAGCGGGTCCGGTTGCTGGTCGTGGCCGGGGTGGCCGCGGGGAGTGGCGCTGTTGGGGCGGTGATAGGAGCGTTGGCATTTGTGGGGCTGGTGGTGCCGCATGCGCTTCGGCCGTTGGTCGGTGTGCGGCCAGGTGCCTTGCTGCTGCCGTCCATGATTGGCGGCGCCATTCTCACTCTGGCGGCGGATCTGGTGTTGCGCGTGGGTCTGTCGGATGTGCGATTGCAGCTTGGCGTTCTTACATCCCTTCTTGGTGCCCCTGTTTTCCTCTGGCTTGTGATGCGCGTGCGTTTTGCGGCCAGCGGCGGAGGGCAGGGCATATGATGCGCGCAATCGACCTTTGCGTCAGCTACTGGACCAACGTCGTGCTGGATCAGGTTTCGGTCAGCGTGTCCGGGGGAGAGCTTGTCGGCATTCTGGGTGCCAATGGCGCGGGCAAGTCGACATTGCTTCGATGTCTTGCGGGCGCTGCAACGCCGAACGCCGGGCAGATTGCCATCGGGGCTGACGACTATTCAGATCTGAAACCGGAAGCACGGGCGCGCCGCGTTGGGTATCTGCCGCAACGACCTCGGGTTGAGTGGCCGATGCCCGTTGAGGAAGTGGTGGCTCTTGGGCGCCTGCCACACCAGCCGTGGTGGCAGGGAGTTGATGCAACAGCCAGTTCTCCGGAAGTTATAGCGGCGCTGGAAGCGTGTGACGTGGCTCACTTTGCAACGCGCACAGTCGATACGTTGTCGGGCGGTGAATTCGCGCGGGTCATGATGGCGCGGTTACTTGCCGGCCAGCATGAGGTCTTGATTGCCGACGAGCCCATTTCTGATCTTGATCCGCCCCATCGGGTGGATGTGATGAACATTCTCAAGGGTGAAACGCGCAAAGGCCGCGCGGCGCTTGTGGCATTGCATGATCTGTCCTTGGCAGACCGCTATTGCGACCGGGTGGTGGTGCTTCATCATGGGCGCGTCATTGCCCAGGGGCACCCGAGCACTATCCTTGAGGCAGGGGTGTTGTCGCGCGCCTTTGATGCGACCTGCCGGGTTAGCCGAAGTGACGGGCAGTTGATTGCGGCATTTGACGGGTCACGGTCGGGGGCAGAGATTTGAACAGGGAAGCAGATACATGGTGCGTTTGACATCAATCACGACCAAGGGCGGCGACAAAGGCCAGACCAGCCTGGCTGACGGGAGCCGCGTGTCCAAGTTTGATCCACGCATTGTGGCGCAGGGCAGCGTCGATGAACTCAATGCGGCGATCGGTGTTGCCGTGCTGCACGCGACTGATGAAGTGCGTACCATGCTGACCCGCATCCAGAACGACCTGTTTGATCTGGGATCTGACATCACCATTCCCGAGACGGTAAAAACGGAAACATCGCTACGGATTACAGATGCGCATGTGACGGCTCTTGAGGCCGATGTGGAGACGGTGAATGCGCGGCTTGAGCCGTTGTCGTCGTTTGTTCTGCCGGGTGGGTCAGCGTCATCTGCCTATCTGCATCTGGCGCGCACGATTGCACGGCGGGCTGAACGTGATGTCTGGGCGTTGGCGGAACATGCCGACATCAACGTGCTCATGGGCACCTATCTCAATCGGCTGAGCGATCTGTTGTTCGTGCTTGGCCGTGACGCCAATGATGGCGGCAAGAGCGACGTTTTGTGGGTGCCTGGAGCGACGAAGTAGGGCGCTGAAACGACGCCTTGAATTGATATAAAGAAACCTTTATGTCCTTATGCCTTGCCGACCTGCGAAAAATCGTTTTTTTCGCAGTTTTTCGGCGTTTTTGGCTCGAAGGACCGTGGTTTTATGACTCGCGAAGACCGGCAGACTGCCCTGCAGGAGACATTGAAGTCCCGCATTATGGTGCTGGATGGCGCCATGGGCACCATGATCCAGAAGCACAAATTCGGTGAGGAAGAGTATCGCGGCGAGCGCTTCAAGGACTGGGAGCGTCCGCTTCAGGGCAACAATGACCTGCTTGTGCTGACGCAGCCCGATGCCATTCGCGATATCCATACGGAATATCTCGAGGCCGGTGCCGACTTTGCGGAAACCAACACCTTTTCATCAACGACCATCGCCCAGGCCGACTACGGCATGGAAGATCTGGCGTATGAGATGAATGTGGCAGCTGCCAAACTGGCGCGCGAGGCCTGCGATGCCATGGCGACGTCCGATCGGCAGCGCTTTGTTGCAGGCGCCCTTGGGCCAACCAACCGGACTGCATCCCTGTCGCCGGACGTGAATGACCCTGGCGCGCGCAACGTGACCTATGACGAGCTTCGTGTTGCGTACAAGGAAGCAACCAAGGGTCTGATTGAAGGTGGCACGGACGTCCTTCTGGTTGAGACCATCTTCGATACGCTCAACGCCAAGGCTGCGCTCTTTGCCATTGACGAAGTGTTTGAAGAGGTGGGCTTCAAACTGCCGGTGATGATTTCGGGCACGATTACCGACCGCTCCGGTCGCACCCTGTCGGGTCAGACAACGGAAGCGTTCTGGTATTCCGTGCGCCATTCGCGTCCGCTCTCTGTTGGCCTGAACTGCGCCCTTGGTGCGGACCTGATGCGTCCCTTTGTGGCCGAGCTGTCCCGCGTCGCCGACGTGCCGGTCAGTGTGTATCCCAATGCGGGCTTGCCGAACGAGTTTGGTGAATACGACGAGACGCCGGAACAAATGGCTGAAGCGCTTGGCCAGTGGGCAGATGATGGTCTGTTCAACATTGTAGGTGGGTGCTGTGGCACGACGCCGGACCATATCGGTGCCATTGCTCAGGCTGTGGAAGGGAAGGCACCTCGTGCCATTCCGAACATAGACACCCGCATTCGATTGTCAGGCCTTGAGCCGTTTACTGCGGCAGCATCTGCCGGAAAGGCTGCAGCCGAATGACTGAAGAAGCACAAGCAAGCGAAGGTCGGGCCGGCGGCTCGTTCATCAATATCGGTGAACGGACGAATGTGACGGGGTCTGCCAAGTTCAAGAAACTCATCATTGATGGGGATTTTGACGCAGCTCTTGATGTGGCACGTGACCAGGTTGAGGGCGGGGCTCAGGTCATCGACATCAACATGGACGAAGCCATGCTTGATTCAGAAGCGGCCATGGTGCGCTTCTTGAACCTTGTGGCATCAGAACCTGATATTGCCCGCGTACCTGTGATGATTGACTCCTCCAAGTGGGACATCATCGAAAGCGGGCTTAAGTGCACGCAGGGCAAGGCGATCGTGAATTCGATATCGCTCAAGGAAGGTCATGAGCCTTTCGTCGAGCATGCCAAGAAAATCCGGCGCTATGGTGCTGCTGCTGTCGTCATGGCGTTTGACGAAGACGGTCAGGCGGATGTGGCCGATCGAAAGTTTGAAATCTGCAAGCGCTCTTACGACATCCTGGTGAATGAAGTTGGCTTCCCGCCGGAAGACATCATCTTTGACCCGAACATTTTTGCGGTCGCGACGGGCATCGAAGAACACAACAATTATGCCGTTGAGTTTTTTGAGGCGACAAAGCGCATTCGTGCGGAGCTGCCGTACTGCCATGTGTCAGGCGGCCTCTCCAACGTCTCGTTCTCGTTCCGCGGCAACAATGCCGTGCGCGAAGCGATGCATGCTGTGTTCCTCTATCACGCCATTCCTGCGGGCATGGATATGGGCATCGTCAATCCTGCGTCTCTGACGGTCTATGACGAAATCCCTGAGGAGCTGCGTGAGCATGTTGAGGACGTGATCCTCAATCGGCGTGAGGACGCCACGGATCGCCTTCTGGAAATTGCAGACAAATACAAAGGCGGCGGCGCGACGGCGAAGGTAAAGGACCTGACCTGGCGCGAAGGCGACGTACGTGCCCGGCTGTCTCACGCGCTGGTCAACGGCATTGCCGACTACGTGGTGGAAGACACAGAAGAAGCCCGTCTTGAGGCGGAGCGGCCTTTGCATGTGATCGAAGGTCCACTGATGGACGGCATGAATGTCGTCGGCGATCTGTTTGGTGCGGGCAAGATGTTCCTGCCGCAGGTGGTGAAATCAGCGCGCGTGATGAAGAAGGCCGTTGCTCACCTCATTCCCTTCATCGAAGAGGAAAAAGAGGGCAGTGGCGACACCCGTGCCAAGGGCAAGATCCTTATGGCGACGGTGAAAGGCGATGTACATGACATCGGCAAGAACATCGTGGGCGTTGTGCTTCAGTGCAACAACTACGATGTGGTTGACCTTGGTGTGATGGTGCCCGCTGAAACCATTCTTGAAGAGGCCAAGAAGCACAAGGTGGACATCATTGGTCTGTCCGGCTTGATCACGCCGTCGCTGGATGAGATGTGCTACGTCGCGGCTGAAATGCAGCGCCAGGGTTTTGAGATTCCGCTGCTGATTGGTGGTGCCACGACCTCAAAGGTGCATACGGCGGTCAAGATTGCCCCGAACTATGAAAACCCTGCCATCTATGTGACGGATGCCAGCCGCGCTGTTGGCGTGGCGTCCGCTCTTTTGTCTGACACGGGCAAGGAAGAGTACGTCAAGGAAATTGCTGACGACTACAAGCAGATGGCGGAGAAGCACGCAGCAGGCCGCAAGGATGCTGTTGTGTTCCCGATCGAAAAGGCGCGTGCCAACAAGGTACCGGTTGATTGGCAGGGCTATGAGCCGCCCAAGCCGGAGTTCCTCGGTCTCAAGGTCTTTGAAGACTATGATCTGGGTGAACTGGTGAGCCGGATTGACTGGACGCCGTTCTTCCGTACCTGGGATCTGGCAGGGGCTTACCCGGCCATTCTGGAAGACAAGGTTGTGGGTGAAACGGCAACAAGCCTCTTCAATGACGCGCAGGCGATGTTGCAGCGGATTGTGGGGGAAGGGTGGTTCAAGCCGCGCGGTGTAATCGGCTTCTGGCCGGCCAATGCCGTGGGCGACGATATAGAACTCTATACCGATGACAGCCGAAGCACGGTCAAGGCGACGGTGCATACGTTGCGTCAGCAGATGGAGCGCAAGGGCGCCAATGCCCGGCCGAACTTTGCTCTGGCGGATTACATCGCGCCAAAGGACACAGGACTTGCTGACTATTTCGGTGGCTTTGCCGTAACGACCGGTGATGAGGTCGAGCAGCGGGCAAAAGAGTTTGAAAAAGACCACGACGACTATTCGTCCATCATGGTCAAAGCCATGGGCGACAGGCTGGCGGAAGCCTTTGCAGAACGGATGCATGAGCGGGTCCGCAAAGAGTTCTGGGGCTTTGAGCCCGACGAAGATCTGTCGAACGAAGACCTGGTTTCGGAAAAATATCGTGGCATCCGTCCGGCACCGGGTTACCCGGCCTGTCCGGACCATACGGAGAAGCGCACGCTTTTCGATATTCTGGAAGCTGAGGCAAATACAGGTCTGGAACTGACCGAGAGCTTTGCGATGTTCCCGGCAGCTGCTGTGTCCGGGTATTACTTCGCACACCCTGACGCGGCCTACTTTGGTGTCGGCCGCATCCACAAGGATCAGGTCGAGGACTATGCCAAGCGCAAGGGTATGGAGCTGTCGGTGATAGAGCGGTGGTTGCAGCCAAATCTGGCCTACTAGACTGATCAGTCGAGCATCGCGACCTGAACATAGCCGGGCATGGACCGCGATGCGGGCAACTCAAGGTGAACGGATGTTCCCTTGCCCAGCTCGCTTTCAACCCTGACATCTCCACCATGGAGGTGCAGCAATGACGCAACCATGGGCAAGCCAAGGCCTGTTCCTGCATGTCCGCGGGTGAGGGCACTGCTCACCTGTTCGAATGGCTGCAGCGCGCGGGGAATGTCTTCCGGTGCCATGCCTATGCCGTTGTCGGAAATCGACACGGTGATTTCGCCAGCATCTGACAGGCTCGACGTAATGGCGATTTCTCCGCCAGGCTCGGTGAACTTCACGGCGTTGGACAGCACGTTCAAGAACACCTGGCGCATGGCGCGTTCATCCACCCAGACCGGCGGTAGATAGGCAGCGTCCTTGGTAATTGTGATGTTCTTGGCCTGCGCTGTCGGCTCAACTAGGCGGCGGCAAACGCTGATGATGTTGCCCAGATTGATCTGTTCTTCTTCAAGGTCGAATTTGCCGGCCTCGATCTTGGACAGATCAAGAAGATCATTGATGAGGCTCAACAAGTGATGGCCGGACGTGCGGATGTCGCTGGCATAGCCGCGATAGACGCTTGGTACTTCACCCATGATTTGTTGCTCGATGGCCTCCGAGAAGCCAATGACCGCGTTGAGTGGCGTCCGCAATTCATGGCTCATGTTGGCCAGAAACTCTGACTTCATATGGCTTGCGGCCTCAGCAGCCTCCTTGGCAGCCCGCAGTTCGCTTTCAATTTCCATGCGGTCTGAGATATCCGCAAAACTCGCGACAAACCCGCCAGTGGCGAGCGGCTGCGTGCGGACATCCAGCGTGCGGCCTTCACTGGTGTGTTGCTCGAAAGACTGGGGTTCCGTCGCAGACAGTCGCTCGCGCCAGTAGTCGATCAGTTCCTTGCGGGCTGCACTGTTTTCAAGCTGTGGTGCCACGCCATGTTGCAGCGCTGCCTCAAGCGTCTGGTGTTGCTCCATGAACTCGGGGTCCAGATGGAGCACGTCGCAGATGCGTTTGTTCCAGGCGGTGATTTCGCCCGCATGGTCAACCATCATGATGCCATGGCTGACATTGTCGAGAACCGCGCGCAATCTGTCGCCGGTTGCCTTGAGTTGCCGCTCTCGCATGTTGCGATCGGTCATGTCCTTGAGGATACAGATGACGTGCGGCTTCGTGCTGCGGCTGATCGGGCTTAAAGTCAGCAGTAGGACCAGTTCTTTGCCACTGCTGTGCGTGGCGGTGATGTTCTGCTCACCAGAATGCTGCTCAAGAGCGGGCAGGAAGTGCTCCAGGGTCTTGTCGGCCATCTGGCTGGATGCGTAACCGAGAATTTTCTCTGCCGCGATATTGGCAAACTCTACCTGCAGGTCTGGCGTGGCCAGGATGACACCCTCATCGATGCCGGAAAGGATGGCCCGGAACGTCTCTTCCGCCTCTTCCTCGAGTGCGCGATTAAGATCGAGCATCTCTTCAGACATCAGTTTGGTGGCATGTCGGCTGCGCGCTGAGTTGGCGTCGCTCTCGCGATAGGCACCATCAACCAGTTTCACCAGTTCTGAGTGATCGATCGTTCCATCCGCATTCTGGGCACGACGAAGCTGCCGCTCCAGCAATGGGTGGAGCGTTTGAGGCTTTTTCGAGGTTGGAACCTCGCTCATGCTTCACCCAGCAAAGTGATTGTCATGGTCTGGTTGTGCAGCTCACAGATGCCGGATGCGGCATGGGGCGAAAGCTCGCCGTAGGAGTAGAAGCCAATTGTCGGCATGCCATTGAGTTTGTCGCTCACCGCTTCCAGTTCTTCAGCGGTGCGCTGGCCCAAAAGGAGTTTGCGTCCAATGCAGCTGACAAGAATGCCGATGCTGCCCTTGCTGTCGCAGTCCCATCGGGGAGACGCATTGGCTGCAGCATCGCCCGCGCCGGAAATCAGGTTCTCGAAATTGCCCATCATCAGCTGAGCGTTTTCCCCTTCAGGGATGTCGCCGGCGAATGTCAGGCTTTGATCTTCTTCATTGATGCCGAGAATTGTTCTCACCGCATCATGATCGTCTGCGGTTTCCTCGTTGTTGGTACGACAAATCTTCAAGGGAAACAGGAGACCGCTGGAGGGGAGTTCGCTTGCCGCGTCGCCGAGATACTTCTTGTAGAGGTCCAGCGCCGGTTTGCCGTCCAGCTCATAAAGAACATTGTCCTGTGCTCGGGTAATGCGGCGCTGAGGGCCGAATTCTTCCCATCCGCCGGCATTGCCGTGAGACATGCGAATGGCGTCGCCATAAAAACCGACAGCGGCAATGCGGCCAGCGCGAAGGCTTTCATTGGCCCCTACGCGGGTGACGCCAAAGTCCGCACCGTCTCCGGCGAGGCCACCGGTGATGGCGGCGGATGAACATATTTTCTCACGAAGGCCGCGGACCAGTTCACTGCCGTTGACCTGCAGACCCTCAGAGATGACAAAAACGCCAGCGAGGTCTTCATCAGCCAGTTGCGCGCCCAGGGACTGGCCTGCCGCAAAACTGTCTGCCGACGTTTGTACCTCTGCCGTGGCCAGACGCGTGGGCGTGTTGTCGAAGGCGAGTGCTGTCGCCACTGCAGATCCTTCGATCACCTCGTCACCAAGTATTTCTCCGCCGGTGCTGCAAGCGACAATGTCAGCATCGGGAAAGTCAGCCTGCAGGGCGCGAATGGGGGCCGTTGCATCACCAAGTCCCGGGTCCATGAAGGCCAGGACGATCTGTGCGCGCGATAGTGGCGTGTCTTGATGTTCAGGCCGCCATGTTGCTGCGTCGTGAAGTTTGAGCTGCTGACTTTGCATTGAGGCAATCCCTTGAGCCAATTGAGGTTTCAGGATCGCAGAAATAGTCAAATGTCGAGTTAACGAGCGTTTCGCCCAGCGTTAGGATTTTGTTAGGGATATCAATGGCTTGAACCACGACCTATGGGTACTTTTCCCGGCGAACCGAGTGCGGTAACAAGGTCCCATGCGCCACGCGGTTTTAAGCCTTGAGTTGATTGAAGATGCTGCTGCGCGTCTTCATGGCCAATCTGTTGTAACGCCGCTGCTGCGCAATGATGTGCTTGATAAACGTGTCGGCGGACGCGTTTTCCTCAAGGCCGAAAATCTGCAGCACATCGGGGCCTTCAAATTTCGCGGGGCTTACACAGCGCTTTCCAGGCTTGAAGAGGACGTGCGTGCCAAGGGTGTGGTGGCTTGGTCCAGCGGCAATCATGCGCAGGGAGTTGCGATGGCGGCTCGTGCGTTTGGCGTACGTGCAACGATTGTAATGCCTCATGATGCGCCGGCTGCAAAGCGTGAACGGACAATCGCGCTTGGCGCAGATGTCGTCGGCTTCGACCGCGCTTCTGAAAACCGTCAGGAGATTGCGACGGCCATCTCGAAAGAAGGCGGGCAGGTCAAAATTGCGCCCTACGATGATATTGATGTCATGTCCGGGCAAGGCACCGTGGGCATGGAGATCGTCCAACAGCTGGGTGCAGCAGGCCATGTGGCCGATCAGGTGCTTGTGCCATGTGGTGGGGGCGGGCTGACCGCAGGGCTTTCGACTGCAATGAAGGCGCTGTCGGCAGAAACCCGCATCATCACGGTTGAACCTGACGGGTTTGACGATACGCGCAGATCACTTGCTGCAGGTCATCGATGCCAGAACCCGTCCACAACCGGCTCAATCTGCGATGCATTGCTGGCACCCAGGCCTGGAGAGTTGACGTTTGAAGTGAACAGAAAAAACATCTGCGAAGGTGTGGCTGTCAGTGATGCCGAGGTTGCCCACGCCATGCGTTTTGCTTTTCACCAGTTGAAACTGGTGCTGGAGCCAGGCGGCGCTGTCGCCCTTGCAGCACTGCTGAATGGTTCGGTGGATGCCAAAGGGCAGACCAGCGTCGCCGTTCTCAGCGGCGGGAATGCCGATGCTGAATTGTTTGCAGATGTGCTTGCAGAAAAAATATAGCGGTGCGCAGGTTCGGATTTCTTAGGCGAACATTGCGTCAACTGCGTCCTGATCGATGCCTTCGCCTTCTGCGGCGGGGCCATTGAGCAGGTGGGCGTCGGGACGTGTATCGACTTCAGGTGCATCGTCGCCCAGCAAGGCAGATGTCCGACGCTCCAGTTCCTTCAGTACAGAAACAACCTTGCTGATGCGCTGGCCGGTGATGTCCTGGAAGGAGCAGGCCATGAAGATCTCAGCTGTCAGTTCCCCGATGGCTTCGCCCTGCGCTGCAGCGGCGTCGCTTCCGTTGTCCAAGGCGGCGACGTTCGTGGCAATGTCATCCAGTTTTTCTGCCGTTTCCAGAATGGATGATGTGGCACTCTCAGTTGCTTCGACGATGGCATCAAGTTCGCCAGTGGCTTCGTTTACACGATCGCCAGCTGTATCGGACTCACCAATGTCACTGATTTCCTTGCGCGTCGCCGCAATGCTATTGTTCATTGCTTCAAGCTGCGTGCGGATCATTGCAAGCTTCTGTTCTGCAGTGCCTGGTTTTTCAGCCATAGTCATGCCCCGGTTTGTATCAAAAAGTCTGACGTCACAATCTTTGATTGCATAGTCCCAAACCTAAGTTGCTGAATGGTTGAGATGAGTACTTCTGCCCTCCCGATTGATATTGAAACTGTAAAAGGCTTCCTCGCACCTGAAGAAGGGCAGGCCTTGCGGGAGCATGCCCAAGCATGCGCCAGCCTCGGTCCTGTGCTGGAAATCGGCAGTTATTGTGGTAAATCAACCGTTTACCTTGGCATGGGCGCGCGGGCTGGAGGCGGGCAGGTTCTGGCCGTCGATCATCATCGTGGGTCTGAAGAAAATCAGCCGGATCAGATGTTTCATGACCCGGATCTGGCCGACGGCCATGGTGGAATTGATACTTTGCCACTTTTTCGCAAGACCATTCGGGATGCGGATCTGGAAGATGTGGTGATCCCGGTGGCGACATCAGCGGCGCATTTTGCACGGGTCTGGCAACAGCCCCTGGGCATGGTCTTCATTGATGGCGGGCATACGCTGGACGCAGCACTCACGGACTATCGGTTGTTTGCACCGAAAGTGGCACCGGGCGGCATTCTGGCCATTCACGATGTGCACCCGGACCCTGAGACGGGGGGGCGGCCACCTTATGAAGTATATGAGCTGGCGCTGGCGTCAGGCTTGTTTCGCGGCCTAGCGCTTATTGAGACGCTGGCGATCCTGCGCCGCATCTAAACCGTCAATGTCGGGAAGGGTGTGGTCAATGAGGGCATTGCAAGCGGCCGTTGATTGCGTCACGGCGTCTGCCGCAAGAATGACAGCACCTGCTGTCCATGCCGGCTTCTCGGCAGGCCAGGGTTTGCCGACCTCAGTCTGAATCCCCATCCAGTAGGCCCCATCGTCATCGGCATGCTGATGCTGCCATGACAGCATTTTTTCGGCGCGTTTACGGTCACCCATGCCCATCAGGGCAAGGCAGAGCTCCGCGGACTCTGCCACCGTTACCCATGGCTCGTGAACCACGCAGCGGCAGCCGACACCGTCCTGCACGAATTCGTCCCAGCGTGAGGCGATTTTTGCGTAGGCAGCTTCGCCGGTGAGCGCACCACCGAGGACGGGGTAATACCAGTCCATGGAGAAGGTGTCTTTCGGCTCCCAGGTGCGGTCAAACCGGTGTGGTTTGTGGCGCAGGGCGTCTCCAAGGGCGTCGCGTGACGCAATCCATTCACCGGCAAGGTCAGTGTGGCCGAGGGTGGCAGCAATGTGCGCTGCGTGCTCAAGGCTCTTGTGGATGGAGGAGCTTGCGGTGATGAGTGCGTCATCAGGTGCATCGGTGTCGCGGGAGGCCCAACGGATTTCGCCGTGCTCTGACTGGTGGCTGACAACAAAGGCAAAGGCTTTTTTGACGGTCGGCCAGAAGTGCTGCAGGAAGTCTGTGTCCTGTGTCAGCAGATAGTGATGCCAGATACCGGTTGCGATGTAGGCGGCGCTGTTGGTGTCGCGCTCGTATTTCTTGTCTTGCTCGTTTTCGCCGGTGTAGCGCTGCTCATCCTCGTCTAGAGGGACGGCAGAGCCCATTTCCATCCACCACGACCCATCTTCGAGCTGGATGTCCACAAGGTGCTGGTAGGCCCGCACAGCGGCGTTGCGCTCTCCCATGACATCAAGGGCCATGGCTGCTTCGATATGGTTCCACGGGTCAAAGACGCCGCCATCGTACCAAGGGATGGAGCCGTCTTCGCGCTGCAGTTCAAGAATGCGCGCAACGGCACCGTCGAACAGGCCGTCGTGGATTTTCGATCCCTTGGTGAGGTGGAGAGTGCTCACCGCTTATGCGCTCCCGCTTCGGGTGGCCTTGCTGAAATACATCACAACGCTTTTGCCCATGAGGGGATCTGCGATCTTTTCAAGCATCCGCGTCAGCCAGGGTCGCTTGACGATGTCCCATGCCAGAAAGCGGTGATAGGTGCGGACGAAGAAGTTCTCGTCATCGCGGACACCCACGGCACAGCGAATCCACCAGTAGGGGGAATGCAGACCATGCGCCCAGTGCCGTTGAAGGAAGGAGAGACCCTGCGCTTCAACAGCGCCGCGTAGCTGACCCTCGCTGAAGATGCGCACATGGCCGCCCGGTGTGTTGTGATAGTCCTCTGACAGGGCCCAGCAGATGCGCTCCGGCCAGTAGCGGGGAACAGATACACCGAACCTGCCGCCGGGCTTGAGCACGCGGTTGATCTCTTTCACAGCACCCAGATAGTCCGGGATGTGCTCCAGCACTTCCGAGCAGATGATCTTGTCGAAGGTGTTGTCGGCAAAGGGTAGCTTGAGCGCATTGCCCACCGAAAAGCCGAAGCTGCGCGGGCTTGTCGGGTCAAGGTCTGGAAAATCCAGAAAGCCCTTGCGGGCCTTTTGAACATCCTCGAGCAACAGGTCGACACCAACGGCCTGAATCTCGTCCTTGGCAAAGTAGACAGCATGCATATGCCGCCCTTCGCCGCAGCCAAGGTCCAGAACCCGGTCGCCTTCCTGAAGGTTAAGCTTGGCGAAGTCGACCGTGCGCACGTCCGATAGTCTCCAGATAAATTTTTTCGAGGTTCTCGGCAGTGCGGCTCCACTGGAATTCCTTGAGCATACGCTCACGGCCTGCAGCACCGATGCTGTCGCGCAGGCTCTTGTCGTCGAGCAGACGCGAAATTTCCGCTGCCAACGCTTCAGGGTTGGAGTTGGGCACAACCGGTGCCGCGTCGCCCGCCACTTCGGGAAGGGAGCCGCCGTCTGTTGCAATCACAGGCGCGCCGCATGCCATGGCTTCACCGCAGGGGAAGCCGAAGCCTTCATAGACGGACGGTGAGATGGCAATGGTGGCTTCCGCGTACATCTTGGTGATGTCTTCGTCGGTCAGACCACCGGATACAAACTTCACCTTGTCCTTGATGCCGCGACGCTCAAGTTCCTTGGACGTGTTGCCCTCACGCAGGGAACCGATCACGACCAGTTCAAGATCCGGATATTTTGGCAGCAGCTGGTCGTAGGCGCGGATCAGGTAGATGAGACCCTTGAGGGGCACATCTGCACTGGCGCAGGCAATGAGGCGGTTGGTCTTGCGCTCAATCTCAGGCATCGGCCGCCACTGCTCGGTATCAATGCCGTGATAGCAAAGCTCCAGACGGTTGGGGTCGAGACCGAAGTCCTTCGATACATCGCGCAGCGTTGATTTTGAGACCACGATCAGGTCTTCAAGTTCGCGCGCCACTTTGATCTGCATGTTGAGGAATGAATACCAACGCCACTTCAGGAAGGCGAAGAACGGGTTGGGTGAGTGCTTGATGTCGATGCGGCGGTCGCGGGTGATGGGGTGGTGGATGGTTCCCAGCACCGGCATTCCCATGTCGCGCATTTTGAGGAGACCCCAGCACAGGGTCTGGTTGTCGTGGACGATGTCGTAATCATTGACACGGGTCTCCGCCCATTTGGCCATGCGTTCGCCGAAGGTAAAAGGCTCCGGGAAGCCGCCTGAGTTGTGCCACCACCATTCTTTTACATCGAGCCAGTCGCGAATTTCGCCTGACCACAATGCCTTGATGGGGTGTGGGTTTGCATACAGGTCGAGTGACGGCAGCTTGATGAGGCGGCAGCGTGGGTCCAGCACCGGGTAGGGCTGGCCGGATACAACGTCGATCTCATGGCCGCGGTCTGCCAGGGCCTTGGTGATAAGGCGCATATACACGCCCTGGCCACCGGTTGTGGGGTTGGAGCGGTAGCTGGGCATCAGCATGCGAAGGGGGCGGTCAATGCCGGGGCGGGCGCGAGTGTCGATGGGCTCGCGCGGCTCAAAGTCCGGCACGTCAGCGCGTGATAGCGCCTGGCTCATATAGCCTTACTCCTGCAAACGCACATTGCGGCGCGCCTGCTTATAAATGGCGGGAAATCCCACAAAAAAGAAAACACGCCTTTGAAATCGGCGATGGCCACCGCGCATGAGGCTGCGGCTCCCGCCAGGCATGTTGCGGCGCGATCATAACGATGTGCACCGCACACGCCAAGGGAGCTTACAAATTAGTCAGGAAGGCGAAAATTCAAGGCCTGACAAGGAATTATGCGGCCTGATCACCCATAAAATAGCGTACCAGATCTACGTAATCGAAGATCAGCGACACAAAAATGGTGATCGAGACCACCCACAGATACCGACCGCCCCAGGTTGAGGCATCGAACGAGCTGCGCCGACGCCACAGATAAACAAGCAGCGGGGTCCACAAGATGATGTGCGACAGGCCCAGAATTCGGGTGTAGCCATAGGTGTCGTAGAGGAAGCCCATAAGGAAGAGGTTGGCGATCCAGGCTCCCAGGATCCACCGGGCTTCAACGCGGTGAAACACAAAGAGAATAGCCGCGGTGTTCAGGGCTATCATCCAGTAGACCCAGCCTTGGATGAGCAGTCCTTCGCGGGCGATGTCGGCCATCATGTCCATTTTTGTCCCCTCTTGATGGTCGGCGCTAGTTAATAGCTGCCGGTTTGGTTTCTTCTTCTTGTATCGGCGGTTCGTTGGCGGGGCCGGCCTGATGATGAATCAGTTTCCAGCTGCCATTCTCCGCGTCCTTTCGGAACATGTTCGTGGCGATCAGGTAATCCGATCCGATCAACTCGTAGCAAATCACAATCCCGACATGGCCGTGCATGGTCACGTCTGCGGACAGCGGCGTGATGGCGGGCGGTGCCGGGCCTTCGAATATGCTCTGGAACGATGACAGCACATCCTCAAAGCCGCGCAGGGGCGCCCAGCCGGGGTGCAGGCAGGTAATGGCGTCATCCGCTGCCCACAGGGATGCCATGGCCTGTATGTCGCTATCAGCGAAGGCTTGATAGAACGCATCATTGGCGAACAGAAGGGCGGCGCGGTCGCTCATTTGCTGTTGTTACCCTTCCTGGGAGCTTCAAGCGAAGCGGCGTTTCAGCCAGTCCGTGATGAGAGCGTTCAGTTCATCCGGCTTTTCAGCCTGAGTCCAGTGGCCACAATCAGGGATGATATGTTTCTCAAGGTCGGGGCAGAACTGCTCCATGCCTTCGGTGAGTTCCGGGCGCAGGACAACGTCGTTGGCTGCCGAGATCATCAGGCAGGGGACATTCACCTGATCTGGAAGGTCTGCGGAGCGCTCCCAGTTGCGGGTGAAGTTGCGGTACCAGTTGAGGCCGCCGGTGAAGCCGGTGCTGGTGAATGCTTGGTGGTAGTACGCCGCTTCTTCAGCGGTCAGCAGTGGGTCGCCGCCCCATTCTTCTTCGGGGACTTCAAACAGTTTGGCGAGGGCCAGGTTCTTGGCTGCGTCAGGGGCGGCATTGTCGAAGTCTTCGAGGGTGACGGCGCTCTTGCGGTACCAAAAGCGCAGGGACTTTGCGATGTCCTTGCCGAATAGCTCGTCTGCAGCGCCTGGCTTCTGGAAAAACACGATGTACATGTCTTCGCCCATTGTGGCGCGCATGGCTTCGATCGGATCAATCGGTCCGCGTGCGATGTAAGGCGTGTTGACGCCGATGACGCCGGCGACGCGATCTGGATGGCGCAGGGGCATCTGCCACACAACGAATCCACCCCAGTCATGTCCACAGAAGATGGCTTTGTCGATGCCCAGTTCATCGAGCATCGCCACCATGTCGCCGGTCAGATGTTCCATATCGTAGTCTTCAATGGCGGCGGGGATTTTGCCGGTTGTGGCATCTACCGTGCGCCCATATCCGCGCTGGTCCGCTGCTATGGCGCGGAAGCCTGCGTCAGCGACGGCGGGTATCTGGTGACGCCACGAAAAAGCCAGTTCCGGGAAGCCGTGGCACATGACGACAGGCACACCTGTGCCCTGCTCATAGACGGCAAGTTTGAGACCATTGGCCTCGATGAATTTGGGCTCTGGAAACGACATGGAGCAGCTCTTTTCTGATTTTTAATTGTATCGCTAAGCGGTGGCGGGATTCGCGTTGAGGCGCAGATGCATTTCATCGCGCTCGGGCCCTAGCTTTGGCGGATAGAGGTGTTTCTTTGTGGCCTTGGGGCGCACCCACATCCACAGGATCCGCAGGATGTTTGCCGGGCGTTGCAGCCAGTCCATGGGCGGCTCCAGCATGTGAAAGCCTTTCATGGCTTCGCGCAGCAGGGGCGTGCTGCCACGCACCGCAGGTGTGATGGCGTCTTCAGCAAAACTGGCCATCAACCGACCTTTCAGGCTTGTGCTCTTTATGCCGCTGACGCCTCGCTCGGCCTGACGCATGGAGCTTTTGTCCTGCTTCACCATGCTGTCGTAGTAGGGGCGAATGGCCTGCTCCAGCCTGTCGGCATAGATGATGGCGCGTTGTTGGGGGTCACTATTGGCCTGCAAGGTTTCTGCAAGCGCATGGGCTTCCACAAAGGCGCAGGAGCAGCCGCGGCCATAAAGCGGGTTTGTGCGGATGGCTGCGTCACCAATGGCAAAGAAGTTGGTCACCAGTGCACGTTGCTTGCCCTCATCATCCGTGGCGATGAAAGACCGCCAGCGACTGGCAAGTTTGCCCATGCCAAGCACCTTGCTTGCGGGGTCGGACCGGTCTGGTGATACCCAATCGGCAATGCCGGGCAGGGATAGGCAGGCGGCGTCGAACTTTGCCGGGTCCACCATGGCCATGCGCAGGCCGGTTTCTATCTCAGGGACGGCGAGGGTGATGGAAAAGCAGCCATTGTCCGCGGGAAAGACGCCGTATTTGAGATATCCCAGATCACCGGCGCCGGGGACAATGCCACGGGACGGCTCGTCGCAGCCGGGTTTCAGCCGGTAGTGGCGGGTGAAGTAGAGGATGCCGCAGGGTTCGGTCTCTTCGGTTGGAACGATACCTTCCTTGGCCAGCCACGTCGGCACCTGTGACGTTCGGCCGGTTGCATCAATCACAATGTCGGCGTGGCGGGGGCTTAAGGGTTTTGTGTCTGTTTCCGCCATCACACCTGTGACTGTCGGCGGTGTGGTCATTGTATCGACGACGAGGTCACGCACGCGCACGCCGGTTTCCAGCGTCACATTGGGAAGTTCTGCGACATAGCCGCGAATGACAAACTCCAGCGTTGTGCGGCGGGAGGTGAGGATCGTCAGGTCCAGATCATCTGGCGATGGCTGATAGGTATCGCGCAGGGTCGCTGGCAGACCATCTTCAAATGTCAGTTCGCGGCAGCCGGCATCAAGCAGGCGCTGCAGCAGGTCCGGGTAACTGTCGCGCAGCAGTTGATAGAGAACCGCAAGGAACGCATGGCTGTGACGCACATGGCCAACGCCTTTGCGGTTCCATTGGGTGAAGGCTTCATCTGCAGATGTGGCGGGCGGGGGCGCATCACGGTCCAGCACAGTGACGGTGTGGCCGTCGCGGCTTAGGGCAAGCGATGAGGCTAGGCCGGCAATGCCTGACCCAAGCACGATGATGGATTGCTGCGTGCCGGGGACGGTAGGTGTTGGCGTGGCTGTGTGGGTGGTCTGGGTCACGTTGTTAGATCCGAGCGATAAAGAGTTCGCTGCGACTCTAGCCGTGTCGTTCATCACGTCAAAGAGAACCGGCCGTTAGCCTTTTGGGCCATCCGTCAAAAACGAAGGCCCAGATAAGGAAAAACCGGCGGCTCCCCAAAGGGTGCCGCCGGTTTGTCCAGTGCTTCGTCAGCCTATCTGGACTTGGCACTTATGGGTGCCAAGAGGTCCTTTCAGCCGCGACGTTTCGCAGCCTTACGCTTTGGAGCTGCTTTACGCTTAGGCGCTGCTTTCCGCTTAGCTGCAGGGCGCTTCTTAGCGGCAGCTTTCTTCTTGGCAGCAGGACGCTTCTTAGCAGCGGCCTTCTTCTTCGCAGCAGGCCGCTTCTTAGCAGCTGACTTCTTCTTGGCTGCTGCCTTCTTCTTAGCGGCGGGGCGCTTCTTGGCAGTAGCCTTCTTCTTCGTTGCTGCTTTCTTCTTCGCAGCAGGGCGCTTCTTAGCAGCGGCCTTTTTCTTCGTTGCTGCTTTCTTCTTAGCGGCGGGGCGCTTCTTAGCAGCAGTTTTCTTCTTCGCTGCGGCTTTCCGCTTAGGAGCAGCCTTCTTCACTGTTTTCTTTTTCGCGGCAACTTTCCGCTTAGGTGCCGCTTTCTTTTTAGCGGCGGATTTCTTCTTCGTAGCGGCTTTCTTTTTAGCAGCCATGTGGTCCTCTCCCAATCTTTCTCATGTCACACCAGGTCAACATCACTGATCGTGTGTCTTTAGTGGTGCCGTCACCGGTAAGTCCGGCCAATGGCCGACACCCTTCAAACGAAGACGCACGCCGGCTTGAGCTAATTACGCACAAGGACGGTTACGTTCTTGTGGTTAACAGAGTGTTATTCGATTGGGCGCTGCTGCAAGTGTTTGCGCGTGTTCATTGGCGCAACGGACTCTTCAGCAAGATATCGAGCGCAGTGTTGCATGCGGTGGGTGCTGACATGTTTGATGTGGTGCTTTCACTTCGCAGCGTTTGTTTGGCGCTTATCCGTATACTGACTAAAAACGCTGAAACGCAGTCAAACACTTGCTTTTTTGGGTATGCCTGTGGCAGGCGGCCGACTCCTCAGTGCAGCATGAGATGTATGCAACGCTGCTAAGTTGTTTGTTCCGTTGCGGCTTTGCAAAGCTATGCACAGGCGTGTTGCGCAGATGCATCACTTGTCGCGGGATTGATTTTTTTGGTTGCGTGCAAAAGGTGTCGAGTGCGCGTTTTTTGCATTTTTGGTGCGTATTGATTCGTTTGTAAAACACACAACGGACTCCAACACACACATCAAAACGCTCTGCGCGCACTGCAAACAAAAACGGCGCAGCAAGTTTTTGCTGCGCCGTTTTGTTGTGCTTGTTGTTTGAAGGGACGTTAGATGAGGCCCCATTCCTCACGCAGCTGACGCTTGAGGATTTTACCATTCGCATTTCGTGGAAGCGGATCGGTGCGCAGTTCAATCTTCACCGGCACTTTGAATGCGGCGAGATGCTGACGCACGAATGTCTGCAGATCACCTTCGGTGACGCTTGAACCAGGTGTTACCTGAATGACGGCGCCAACTTCTTCGCCAAGAACCTTGTGCGGGATACCGATGACAGCGGCATCCATGACATCGTCGTGGCTGTAGAGCGCATCTTCCACTTCAACGCAGTATACGTTTTCACCGCCACGGATGAGCATGTCCTTGGCGCGGTCGAGGATGTAGATGAAGCCTTCTTCATCAATCCGAGCAAGGTCACCGGAGTGAAGCCAGCCATCCGTGAATGTTTCAGCTGTGGCTTCTGGCTTGTTCCAGTATTCCTTCACGACGTTTGGACCAAAGATCCAAAGTTCGCCGACTTCGCCGGTTGGCAGCGTGTTGCCCTTCTCATCAACGACTTTTACGTCGCATACGGGAATGGCCGGACCGCAGCTTTCAGGCTTGGCGATGTATTCAAGGCCTGCATTCTGGCTCGAGGCGGCAGATGTTTCGGTCAGGCCGTAGCCATTTGCGGCTGATGAGGCCGGGAAGAGCTTTTTGATCTTTTCAACAAGCTCAGGTGCTGCAGGAGCACCGCCATAGCCGATGCCTTCAACACTTGAGGTGTCGTAGGTGTCGAACTCAGGATGCTCAACGACCTGCCATACCATGGCGGGCACACCGCCGAAGCTGTTGATCTTTTCGCGCTCGATGAGTTCCAGCGCACGGGTCGGGTCCCATTTGAACATCATGACCAGCTTGTTGCCGGCGTTGAGTGTACCGCACAGGATGGCGTGCAGGCCTGTTGCGTGGAACAGCGGGACGGAAATCAGCATGCACTTCTTGGGCATGTTGGCGACATCCGGCAAAGGCTGGCCGTAGCGCAGAAGCTGACGCACCGGCGCGATGCCGAGACCAACAACGTTGCCGCAGATGTTGCGCTGGGTGCCCAGGGCGCCTTTCGGGCGGCCTGTGGTGCCTGACGTGTACATGATGGTGGCGTCGTCTTCGGGCACCAGCTCAACAACAGGTGGTTCTTGATCCGGCAGGGACGCATAGTCTTCGTGCTTGCACAGGACGTCGGCGAAGTGTTCAACCTTCGCGTCGCTGTCGGGCAGCTTAGTCGCGCGTGCAGCGATCACAGACTTGATGCCAAGGCGGTTTGCAAAGGCAGAAATTGCATGGGCGCGTTCTTCATCGGCAAAGACGAGAGATGTGCCGGAATCTTCAAGGCCGTATTCCAGCTCTTCGCCGGTCCACCATGAGTTAAGCGGAACCATGATGGCGCCAATGGACGCGCCTGCGAAAAATGCGATTGGCCATTCCGGGTAGTTGCGCATGGCGATGGCGACGCGGTCACCCTTCTTGACACCATACTCATCCTTGAGCTTGTGGGCGAGGGCGGACGCGGCCTTGTGGAACTCGCGATAGGACAGGCGGTCGTCTTCGAACACCACGAATTCGTGGTCGCCGTGTTCCTTGGCCATGGCAAACAGTTCGCGCAGGCTGTTTTTGGCTTCCTTCCACACGCGCATCTTCAAACCGCGCACTTCTGCTTCGGTCACTTCGAATGGCGTGCCCGGTGAGGTCATGAGGGCGTGGGCGTCTGCGACGCTCATGATCGGTTCGGACGGAATCTCGGGTGTGGACGTAGCTGCGGCTTCACTCATGCCGTGTATCTCCCTGAAAAACGCTGAATTTCGGCACTTTTCTGTCCGCTAAGGTGCGGTGTGCCTGATTTTGCGCGGGACCATACAGGATGGGGAGGCGAGAGTCATGGGGATGTAGACATCCTATTGCGTCGAATATTTTTGACAGAAGAAAGCGTGGTCTGGCGCCCTAGGTGCTTTTGATCGCGGCGTACAAAAGGGTTCCCCAGCCTACAAGGAAGGCAAGGCCGCCCAGCGGTGTAATGAGCACCAGCGCGCGGCTTTCTGTCAGGCCGTAGAAATACAGCGATCCTGAGAACAGGATGATACCGGTCAGGAACGCCCACCCCGCAATATGTGTTCCCGTGGCTGTGATTCCGGTTTGTGTGCTGATGCTGGCGAGCCAGGCAACGCCAATCAAAGCCAGGGCGTGATACATGTGATATTGCGCGCCGGTTTCAAATGCTGCCAATGCGCGCTCGCCGACACGTCCCTGAAGCCCGTGAGCCCCGAATGCCCCTGCGGCAACTGCGATGAATCCGTTCAAGGCGGCGAGGGTCAGCCAGAGTTTCATCTGCAAATTCCTTGTTTTGGCGGGCGCATATGCTTGACCCGTCGGGCGGGGGCGGTTCTCATTCGACCCAATTAAAAACACAATACCTCAGGGAGTGGCCATGCTTACCAAGGCCGATGATTATCCGATCCATCAGGCGCCGGTGCCGATTGCCTATGCAACCACCGACCGCAATTTCTATGACCGCTATTTCTTCAATGGCTATCCGCAGGATGCAGCAGAGGTAGGTGGCGACGGGCACTTTGCGTGCGCGTTTGGGGTTTATCCCGGTCACAACATCATGGATGCGGCGTTCTGCGTCATCGTGGATGGGGTGCAGAAGAATGTGCATGCCTCAAAGGTGATGCATATGGAGCGGATGGACACGCAGGTGGGGCCAATCCGCGTTGAGATTGTGGAACCGTTGCAGGTGCTGCGCGTTGTTGTGGAAGACAACGAGCATGGCATCAGCGCCAATCTGACCTTTACGGGCCGTACGCAGGCCCTTGAAGAGCCACGGTTCATTTCACGGGTCGGCCCGCGCACTGTGCTGGACTACACCCGCCTGACGCAGAACGGTGAGTGGGAAGGCTGGATTGAAGTTCAGGGCAAACGCATTGAGGTGACGAGCCCACGCTATCGCGGTACGCGCGATCGCTCCTGGGGTATTCGGCCTGTGGGCGCTGCAGACAGCCAGCCTGTTGCACCGCCACCGGAGCCGCAATTCTACTGGCTGTGGTGTCCGCTCAATTTCGATGACCGGATTTCGCTCTATCACATCAATTCTGACCGGCAGGGGCACGCATGGAACACCAATGGTGTCGTGTGTCCTGTCGGCGGTGAGCCGGTGGAGTATGCGCAGTGTTCATCTGACGTGACGTTCAAGCCGGGCACGCGCCATGCTGCCGGGGCGACGCTGACACTCAACGGCGAAGACGGTGACACCACGATCACGCTGGAGCCGCACTACACTTTCTACATGCAGGGACTTGGCTATGTGGGCTCTGACTGGGGGCATGGTCACTTCAAGGGCGAGAATGCCCTTGGATATGACGAGATTGTTCTGGCGGATGCGCCGGCATTGTCGTTTGAGCATCTGCATATTCAGGCGTTTTCCTCCGCGACCATGACAACGCCGGACGGCAAGGTGCGCAAGGGACAGGGCGTGTTTGAACAGCTGATTATCGGTGCTCATGACCCATCCGGATTTGCAGACATGCTGGACGGTGCCAAATGAGTGAGACGCAACCTCTGGAGCCGGCGCTCGTCGATCTTGCCGCCCGCTTTGGTGATTACCTTGAAGCGCATATGCCGGATGTGACGACAGCGGATGTGGAAGCCATGGAGCGCATTCATGGTGGGGCATCGCGTGAGACGTTCCGGGTCAAGGTGCATCTGCGTACGGACCCGACGAAGCCTGGCGAACACCGCGGACTGATCCTGCGGCGGGACCCGGTGGGCAGCCTGATCGACACGGACCGCGATGTGGAGTTCAACGCCTATCGCGCGTTCTTCGATACGACTGTGCCGGTTCCCGAAGCGCTGTTTCTGGAAATGGACACCAAGTGGCTGGATCGGCCGTTCTTCGTGATGTCGGAGATCCCGACCGGCGAAGCGCAGTCTCCCTTTGCGCCGGACCCCTATGGAGAACTGGCGCCCAAGCTGGGTGAACAGTTCTGGCGCCATCTGGGGACGATCTCCGGGGCGGACCCACACGCAAACGGTCTTGCCGAGAAGATGGAGGCCCCGGCGCTGGATGCGTGCTGGCAGAAGGAACTCGCCTACTGGGAAGGCGTGATTGACGGCGATCAGCTCGAACCACACCCGATAGCAAGGGCTGCCATCCGCAAGCTGCGCCGGTCCCCGCCGCCGCCTGCACAAAAGCTGTCGGTCATCCATGGCGATTATCGCATCGGCAACTTCATGAGTGACGAGCAGGGCGACTTTACGGCCGTGCTCGACTGGGAGATGTGCCATCTGGGTGATCCGCTTGAGGATCTGGCCTGGGCGCTTGATCCGATCTGGGCAGCGACGGACCCCAATGTGCCTGCGTCCCTGATCAACCGGGACGAAGGTATTGCCCTTTGGGAAAAATCCTCCGGTCTCAAGGCGGACCCGGCAGCGCTGGCGTGGTGGGAGTTGTTCTCCAACGTCAAAGGTCTGGGTATCTGGATATCGTCGAGCCACGAATATGCGACCGGCGACAATAAGGACCCGATCCTCGCGTTCTCCGGCCTGTTCTGCACGGCCAAACACAATGAGATTGTGGCGGCCAAGCTGCTCAAGAGTTTTGAGGAGGCGCACTGATGCGGCCTGAAGCAAATGATCTTTTGAATGGCGGGTTCGGCACGATGCTCATGGAGATCGCGCCCAATCTCAATGCCACCTACTCAACGGGCAGTGCGTCCGTGGTTGGCCTGCTGATGTATTGCGCAGGCATTGAGTATGAGCGCGGTGCGGATGTGCGGGTGAAAGAGAACGAAGCCTTTCGCGCCATCTTCCGCGATGCCACACCCAACCTCACAGGCGATCTGCAGAACCGCATTGGGTCGGCAGGGCACGGGACGGATGACGTGCTCACCATAAGTGCGCTCAACGTCACCAATGATGGCTTGCGCGAGTTGCTGATTGAACTGCACGCCCATGTCGAAGAAGTGGAAGACAGCTGGGCGCGAGACATTGAGCACGCCATCCTCAAGGCGCTGAACGACTCCGGTCAGATGCGCAAGATCGAGCTGCCTGCGCTCTAGCTGACGCCTAGCCGCTCATACTGCTCCTGCGGAGCCTCTACATCATCCAGCGCGTGGCGCAGGAGGTCTTTGTACGTCTTGGTGTCACTGCTGTCCGCACGATCAGGCTCTTCTCCCACGGGGGCTGACAGGTCGTAGAGATGGTCACCGGTAAATTTGCGCCCGGCCCAGAAGGGCAGCATGTCGCCAGGTACGAAGGGCTGACGGATTACAGGCACATTTGAGCCGGGCACCTTGCGCAACTCCGCCCGGTCATCGGGCAGCGGGAAGATATCCTGTGTATGGATTTCCTTGCCGTCGGGTCCGTTGACGTGGATCGGCATGGTGGACCAGCGGTTGGAATACATGGCCAGCGGCGTGTTTTCCTCGGACGGTGCGCGGGCAAATAGATGCTTGCCATCTGTCACCTGAACCTCGCGGCCCCACACGCCGGTCAGCACATAGTCGCGGACACCCGTTGATGTGTCAGAAAGGACAGGCAGCAGTGACTTGCCGTGGGTGCGCTGGCGCACGTCGAGGTCATAGAGGTTTGCCAGTGTCGCGAAAATGTCGACGCTGGTGGTCAGGGCATCGGTCTCGCCGGGCGTGATGCCGGGCCCGCCAATGTAGAGCGGGATGTGGCCCAGGGTCTTTTGAACCGGCGTGCCCGGTTTGCCCCATATGTCCTTCTCGCCGAGATAGTGGCCGTGGTCGGTGGTTAGGATGATCATGGTGTCGTCGAGGCGGCCGGTCTCCTCAAGTGTTTGCATCACCTTGCCGAACCAGTGGTCAATCATGGAGAGCTTGGCGCCATATTGAGCGCGGATCTGCTTGCCTTCGCGTTCGGAGATCAAGCCCTGTTCCACGGCACCCACCGCATAGGGCGGCCAGATGAGCGGGTCCTTGTCCCAGTCCTCATCATACATCTTCGACCATTTGTCCGGCGTATCGAACGGCTCATGGGGGTCAAACTCATCCACGAACAAAAAGAAATTGTCGTGGTGGGGGGCATGGTCGCGCAGCCAGTCGGCGGTGGCGCGCATGGTGCGCGGGCCGGGAAAATCTTCCTCCCCGCCAAAATAGCCGCGTGAATTGTCGTAGGGCATCTCGCGGGGAATGAAATGCGGTGTGCCCTGCCAGCTGGGGTCGGGCCTGGTCTTCCACGGATCGCTTTCATGGCCGCGCAAATAATCCCACGCCTTGAAGTCAGTGTGGTAGTTCTCGCCCCCCGTTTCGAACAGGTGCGGGTGGTCGGCAACCAGCATGGTGGTGACGCCCTTGCGCCGCATGGCGTAGGTGATGGCGTCTTCCCAGATTTCGATGGAGCCCCAGGGGCGCCAGAGAAAGTCCATGGCGCCGACCAGAATATCGTGCCGGGCGGGCATGCAGGGCAGGGAGCCGGTGAAGTGGCGATTGAACTTGAGGGCGTGTTTGGCGAAGGCGTCAAAATTGGGGGTCTCGAACTCGTCGCCTCCATAGCTGCCCAGCATGTGCCTGTTCAGGCTGTCGAACAAAAGGACGATGACGTTCTTTGTCTTGGTACGGTCCAAACCCGTGTCTCCCCTTACCGGTCGTGTTGCGCCAACCTTAGGGGAGGGCGCGAGCGATGACTATGTCGCTGGAACACCGATATGCGTTTGCCTATGGGGCGATCTTCCTCGCCATGGGGACGTTCCTTCCCTATTTCCCCGTGTGGCTCGAGTCCCGCGGACTGTCGCCGTACGACATAGGGTTGCTGTTTGCGATATCCGGTGTTGTCCGCATGGGAACGATGCCGGTGATCGCCTATCTGGCGGATCGGGCCGGTGCGCCGGTGCGGGTGTTGCGTGTGCTGACCGCGGTCACGCTGGTGGCCAATGTCGTCTATCTCGCCACCGGCAGCTTCTGGCCGATCCTTGCCGTGCTGATGGTGATGACTGTGTTCGGGCCGCCGATCATGCCGCTTACAGACGCGCTTGCCATGCGGGACAGCGAAGCAGGCAGGCTCGTGTATGGACGGGCGCGGGCGTGGGGGTCTGTCGCTTTCATTGTTGCCAATCTGAGCGTCGGCGTTGCGCTTGGCAGCCTTGGTCCTGATCTCGTGATCTGGGTGATCGTGTTTGGCGGGGCGCTCAACTTTGCCGCCTATCTGCTGCTGACCGACAAACCCGACGGGGACGCTGACATCAGCGGTGTGGGGCGGGTGGATATCGCCAGCGCGTTGCGGCTGGTTCGATCACCTGTGTTTCTGGTCTTTGCGTTTGCCGCGGCGAGCGTGCAGGCGACCCATGCGGTGTATTATGCCTTTGGCACCCTGCACTGGCAGTCGCTTGGTCTCAGCGATGGCGTCATTGGCGCGTTGTGGGCGTGGGCGGTGGTTGTGGAAGTTGTGCTGCTCTGGAAGGCAGCGCCGATCGTGGCGCGGTTTGGTCCTGCGATGCTGATCGGGCTTGCGGCGTGTGGTGGTATCGTGCGGTGGACCATCATGGCATTTGATCCACCGTTCTGGTCCTTGCCTTTGTTGCAGTGTCTGCACGCCATGACGTTTGCTCTGGCGCATCTTGGGATCATGCAGTTTCTGGTGCGTGGGGTGCCGCCGCAGCTCGCATCAACCGCACAAAGCGTTTACTCGGCTCTGGCCAGCGGCATTGTCATGGCCGGGGCGACCTATGCGTCCGGGCGGTTTTATGAGGACTTTGGCGGGCTGACCTACCTTGCGATGACCGCCCTAGCTGTGCTTGCTTGCGGCGCGGCCTTTTTGGGCCACCGTATTTGGAATGGAGGCCGGATCGATGGGTGATCCTGCAACGAAGAGTGACGCGCCTTTTGAAGTTGTGCCTACGGGTGCAGCTGTTGGTGCTGAAATTCGCGGACTTGATGTGCGGACGCTGGATGACGCTACGTTTTTGGCGCTGCGTCAGGAGTGGCTTACCCACAAGGTGCTGCTGTTCCGTGGTCAGTCGATGAGCGACGATGATCTGGTTGCATTTGCCAAACGCTTTGGACCGCTTGATCTGGCACCGGCCAGCGCAACAGACAATGTGGGCTCTCAGGAAAAATCCCGGCCCGATATCTGGATTATTTCCAACGTTGTTGAAGATGGAAAACCCATCGGCGCGTTGGGCTCGGATGAGGCTGAATGGCACACGGACATGTCCTATGTGGATGAGCCGCCTATGGCGAGCGTTCTGTACTCACTGGAGATCCCGCCAAGCGGCGGTGACACCAGTTTTGCCAACATGGTAACGGCGCTTGAAGCGCTTCCTGATGACCTTCGGGCAAAGATCGAAGGCCGTGTTGCCAATCATGACTCCAGCTATACCAGTGTAGGTGAATTGCGCGTGGGTGCTGAGCCTGTGACGGATGTAACCAAGGCACCGGGTGCCCGGCATCCGATCATCCGCACGCATCCTGAGAGTGGTGAGAAGGCACTTTATCTTGGGCGTCGCAGCAATGGCTGGATCGTGGATATGGACAGCGCCGAGAACGAGACCCTGCTCGATGCCCTTTGGGCGCATTGCGCGGATCCGCGCTTTTCATGGTCCCATCAGTGGCGCAAGGGCGACTTGCTGATTTGGGACAACCGGTCCCTCAATCACAAGCGTGAAGCTTTTGACCCGATGTCCCGGCGCGTGATGCATCGCTGCCAGATCAAGGGTGACACGCCACGCTAGAGCCTCCTGCTACGGCGGGGGCGCGGGCGACCAAGTTTGAAAAAACCAAAACTCAAAATGGGAGGCACGCATCATGCGGGCAATTGAAATTCAAGGCGCTTTCGGGCTCGATAATCTGGCGCTGGTGGAGCGGGACGTTCCCAAGGCGGGTCCCGGACAGATCGTGGTGCGGCTGAAAGCGGCCTGCCTCAACTTCCGCGACTTTGCGACGGTGCTTGGCCTGGGTGGCCAGTACCCATTGCCGCTTGTGCCGCTTTCTGACTCTGTCGGCACGGTGAGCGAAGTAGGTGAGGGCGTGACGCGGGTTGCAGCGGGTGACCGTGTGTGCCCGACATTCTTTCCAACCTGGCATGCGGGTGGTCCCACCATTGAAGGTCTGTCCAAGGCGCTGGGCGGATCGCTTGATGGCTGCGCGCAGGACTATCTGCTGATCGGCGAAGATGGCGTGGTCAAAGTGCCTGAGTACATGACCGACATGGAAGCTGCGATGCTTCCGTGTGCGGCGCTGACCGCGTGGCGGGCTTTGATGGTTGAAGGCAACCTCAAGGCGGGCGACACGGTGCTGGTGCAGGGGACCGGTGGCGTATCCATGTTTGCCCTTCAGTTTGCCAAAGCGGCAGGCGCGCGCGTGATTGCCACGTCGTCCTCCGACGAAAAACTCGAGCGCGCAAAGGCGCTGGGGGCGGATGATGTCATCAACTACAAATCCACACCTGACTGGGGCGTTGCAGCACGCGGGTTTACGGATGGTGTTGGCGTTGACCACGTGGTGGAAGTCGGCGGTGCTGAAACATTCACCCAGTCACTGAGTGCCATTCGCGTTGGTGGTCATGTGGCGGTGATCGGTCTTTTGTCGGGCATGATGAAAGACATGAATGTGGCGACGATGTTCTCCCAGAATGCGCGCATTCACGGGATTACGGTTGGCAATCGCACGCAGTTTGAAGACATGCTCAAGGCCATGGCCCTGCATGAAATACATCCTGTCATCGACAAGACCTTTGCGCTGGAAGATCTCAAGGCAGGCCTCGAGCACATGGGCTCGGGCGCTCATTTCGGGAAGATCGGCATTGAGATTGCCAGCTAGGTCGGCCGAGAGACCTAGGCCGAGAGTGGCGGCGGAGCGCTAGACCTGCGCTTCGCCGAGCTCGGCAGGTTCCGGCTTGCCGATGGAGACTTTCGACTTTGCTGGCGACAGCAGATCTGCAATTTCGTGCACGCCATCCCAATCATCCGCAGGCGGATTGGTTTCCAGCCGTTTGATGCGCTCGTCATAGAGGTCATACAGCGTTGGAATGGCACCGGAGAGTTTCCGGCATTGGGCTGATATCTGACGAGCGGTGTTCCACTCTCGTGCGCGATAGGCCTTGAAGAGGGCGTTGTGGGCTTCGTCCAGAGCCTTGAACTTCGGGCTGGCTCCCATGATGGGATCGCCAAGCAGCGCGTAAACGCGCCAAGGGCCTATGCGTCCGTCCAGACGCAGCTGGTCGATTTCAAGCAGTGCAAACTTGTCTTTGATTTCGTCACGGGCGTCGGCGCCGACAATGATGGCCGGGCCATATTGGCGAGACAGACGCTGCAGTAGCTGAGCTTCATTTACCGCACCGCCAATGCCTGAGAAGTCATAGACTTTTTCAGCGCCAAGATTGCCGACAACAGCCATGCCGCGCTCAATGCCGATGCTCATGGAAACGGGAATGAATGGGCGGTGGGCGCGCTGGGCTTCACGCTCCAGATCGCGATTGACCGGCTCAAGTTCTGCGACCATGCGCAGGGCTGCGTGGCCTGCCTGAATGGTGTGGTCTGTGCGTTCTAGCGGTGCATTCCAAAGTGCGTTTATGCCGCCGCCAACAAACCGGTCCACCATCCCGTCGTGACGCAGCACGCAGCGGGTCAGCGGCTCGTGAATGTTGTTCACAAGGCTTGCAAGAGACTTTGCGTCTTCTCCGAAAGGTTCAGCCACGCGGTGGAAGGCCCGCACATCGGCTGACAGAGCCGTGACCATGGAGCCGCGGCCACTGGGAGCGGCAGCCTCTGGATTGCGGACCAGCGTGTTGATGTGTTTGGGGGACAGGCGGTCTGAAAACTGGCTGCGGATGAAACGCTCGGTGGCGTTGCGGCGCATGAGGTTCATCGTTGAGCCGATCAGGAACACGATGATGAGGCCGGTCACCGGCAGTGCTGGATCAATCAGCCAAAGCTTGGAGGTGAAGGCGAACCAGCCGCCCCACAGCACGCTGCCTATCGCCAATACGCCAAAGAGGGCTGCCCAGATTGTGCCTGCGGTTATGAGCAGCGCAAGCAGAGCAACGCCTGTTACCAGCAGATAAACCTGTTCAGCGGGCAGTGCCCAGTCAGGCCGCCAGAGATAGTGACCCAGCAGCATCTGCTCCAGCATCTGCACATGGGCTTCGACGCGGGGCATTTTGCCAATGGGGGTTTCTACAAAGGCTTCCGCACCCTGCACGGTGGCGCTGACAAAGACGATGGCCCCCTTGAGGCGATCAGAGTCTGGGTGATCCCCAAGGACCTTCCATGCGGGCAGGTGTCGGGTCGGTTCGTCCTTTGTGTAGTGCAGCCACAGACCGCCATCGGGATCGGTTGGAAATTCCTTGTTGCCGACGACAATGCGCTGCACGCCGGGGCGACGGCCAAATTCAAGATTTGCATCTGGTTTGGTGACAAAGCTCAGGATGCCGCGTGCGCCCTCGGCGACACGAACAGCTTCAACCGAAAGGCTTGGGACGATGTTCCCTGAGACGCGCTGCAAAAGCGGCACCTGACGGATGACGCCGTCATTGCCCGGGCCCGAGGAGAGCGTGCGCGCACCATTGCCTGATGCCACATCCTCCAGCGATTTGAGGCTGGGGGACATGCCGGCGCGCTCTGGAATGAACTGAGCGATGTCTCCGCCACGGGCTGATACGGGCGCCTTGCGCACGGGAACCAGAGAATTGGATTCGTCGGTCAAGGAGAATGCCGTGACGACGGGGCCGCGGGAAATGGCATTGGCCAAAACGCTGTCATTGTCGGGCAGGCCGCCTGCTGCTTCCTGCAGACGGGCGATCTGATCCATGTCCAGTTCCGGATTGGCCAGCCACTCCTGGACTGCTTCTGCGGGAGAGGTTGCGTCCGGCCACTCAAATGGGGGCTCGAACACAACAGCGCGTGCGCCAAGGGAAAAGGCCTTGTCCGTCAGCGTTGCAAAGCGCGTCCGCGGCCAGGGCCAGGGGCCGATGAGCTGCAGGCTGGCGCGGTCCACATCAACATAGATGACGCCGGTACCGCTCGAGATGGACGGATCGCGATAGGCGCGTGGGGCCGCATTTTGATAGTAGTCAAAGACGGACAGACGAACCGATGTGGCGATGCTGGCCGGGTCGTATTGCATGAGCACAAGCCAGCCGGCGAGGGCAAGCCCCGCCAACGCCGCCGCCAGGCGTCGCAATAGCTGTATCGTCTTCATGTCTACCCCTGACACCGGTGCCGCGAAGTACCCCGCGCGACCGCCCGTATCTGCTCATTGGTGTGCGTTCGTCCGTATTCAGCCACAGTCTGCCTGAACATCACCTAGCAAGGGCTTAAAGAATGGCCCAAAGATGACGTTTTGCAGAGCGGGCGGTCTACGGCATCCCACTTCATGAACAGTAGTTCAGGGAGGTTAAGATGCTGCTACCTTATGGAGCAGGGTCGGCTGCCTCAGGTGCTGCTTCGGGACCGCCGAATGTCGCCAGATAGGCGATGACATGGGCGCGGTCTTTTTCCTTTGGCAGGCCTACAAATGACATGGTTCCCTTGGGAATGACGTCTTTTGGCTGCTTGAGGTAGGCACTAAGCGTGGCTTCGTCCCAGATTTTGCCTTCAGCCTTCAATTCCAGCAGATTTGGTGAGTAATTGTAGCCTTCAAGGTGACCAAATTCCGCGCCGACAATGCCGTACAGGTTCGGGCCAACCCGGTTTGGGCCGCCTTCTTCAACGGTGTGGCAGGCCTTGCAGCGATTGAACACGCGCTTGCCTTTTTTGGGATCTCCGACGATCTGCGTGTCCGCAGCAGCGGCATCTTCGGCCGTTGCCGGTGCAATCTGAGCGGTGGTTGCAATGGCTGCTGTGAAGGCAAAAGCAGCAACTGCGGCGAGTGTTTTGGTGGATTTCAGCATCGATTTCTCCAAGGGTCGCAAACCATGGGCAGCACGTGAACTGCAAAGACCTTAATCATCTGTCGGGACCCTGGCCATGCGTTGCGATGCCGCGCACGCTTGGGGGCCGGTAATCATATGTTCAGGTGCTTCAGCGCGTTGATTGCCTATTCACTGCGCTTTCGGGCACACTCCGGCATGTCATTTCGGGGGCTACATTGACCAGCGGGCTTGCGCGGTTTGAAACGCAGGAAACTGCCGATGGCGGACAGATAAACCTGTCCGGTCCATGGACCGTGCGCAATGTCGGTGAGCACGATGCGGCGCTGCGCGCGATTGCCAGCTCCGTTTCCAATACACCGCGTCATATGCAGGGACGTGTGGTGATCGATCTTTCCGAGGTCACCACCCTTGATACCGCCGGCGCCTGGATCGTTCATCGTACCCAGCGCGATCTGACTGACGCTGGAGCTGACGTGCAGATCAGCGGGGCCAATGCCACTCAATCGGGCCTGATTGAGCTGGCGCGAGAAAGCGACCAGCCTTGCGATGTGGAGCCTGATCGCGGAACGGTTTTGGAAGCCATTGCAGAGCGCATGGGCCGTGCCGTTGTAATGCTTGTCAGCGAATTTTTGGCAATGCTCAACATGGTGGGTCTGGTGATGGCTGTCATCGGACGGATCATCGTCCGACCACGGACGCTGCGGCTCACCTCAGTTGTAAGCCAGATGGAGCGTGTGGGGCTCGACGCTGTTCCGATTGTGGCGCTGCTGACCTTCCTAATCGGAGCGGTCCTTGCGCAGCAGGGGGCATCGCAGCTGAAACTGTTTGGTGCCGAGGTCTATACGGTCAATCTGGTCGCCATCTCGATGCTGCGTGAACTGGCTGTGCTGATCACCGCCATCATTGTTGCCGGTCGGTCGGGCAGTGCCTTCACTGCTGAAATCGGCTCGATGAAGGTGCGAGAAGAGATTGATGCCATGCGAACGCTGGGCATGGATCCGATTGCTGTTCTGGTTGCGCCCAGGGTGATTGCACTGGTGCTGATGCTGCCGGTGCTCACCTTTATCGCTGACATCATGGGTCTCCTTGGAGGCGGAGTGGTGACCTATTTTGCGCTTGATATCTCGCCGCAGATCTATCTGCAGCGCGTTGATGTGGCCGTGGCCTCGAACACGTTTTTTGTTGGTCTCATCAAGGCACCATTCCTGGCCATTGCCATTGCTGTCATCGGCTGCCTTGAAGGTATGCGGGTAACGGGCAGTGCTGAATCCGTGGGTGAGCGGACGACATCTTCCGTGGTGAAAGCGATCTTTACGGTCATCGTGCTCAACGCCCTGTTCGCCATCTTCTTTACAGCGGTTGGGTATTGAGCATGGCGGAGCATGAAAACATCATTCAGGTCCGCAATCTGCGCAATCAGTTCGGCAGCCAGGTCATTCATGACCAGCTCGCTTTGGATGTGCGCAGGGGCGAAGTACTGGGAGTTGTGGGCGGATCAGGTACGGGTAAATCCGTCCTGCTGCGGACGATTGTGGGTCTCAAACGACCTGATGCCGGCACGGTGCGGGTGTTTGGTCAGGATGTGGCATCGCTTGAGGGTGACGCACGTAAAGCGGTTGAGCAGCGCTGGGGCGTCGCGTTTCAGGATGGTGCCCTGTTTTCCGCGCTGACAGTGGCGCAGAACGTTCAGGTGCCCATGCGCGAGCATCTCGATTTGCCGCAGAAGCTGATGGATGAACTGGCGGCTGAGAAGATAGCCATGGTGGGGTTGCCCCCGTCTGCAGGGCCAAAGCACCCCAGTGAACTGTCAGGGGGCATGCGCAAGCGCGCGGCGCTGGCACGGGCGCTGGCGCTAGATCCGGAGATTGTGTTTCTGGATGAGCCGACGGCAGGCCTCGACCCCATTGGTGCCGCGGACTACGACGGGTTGATCCGCCAACTGAAGGATGCGCTGGGGCTGACGGTCTTCATGGTAACCCATGATCTGGACAGTCTTTACGCTATTTGTGACCGTGTGGCGGTGCTGGCGGAACGGCGTGTTATGGTGATCGGCCCCATAAGTGAGGTATCAACGCATTCAGATGCGTGGATACAGGAGTATTTTCAGGGGCCCAGGTCCCGGGCGGCAGCTGGTGCTGTGGCCAGAGCAACGTCTTAGCGGAAGTCAGAGGACGGATAAAACGTGGAAACACGGGCAAATTACATACTGATTGGCGCCTTCTCGGCGGCCACGGTTGTGGCTGCATTCCTGTTTCTGGTCTGGCTGACCGGGTTTGAAGGCGATGCGGAGCTACAGGCCTATGACGTGATCTTTGACGGGTCTGTCGCCGGTCTCTCCGAAGGCGGTGACGTTCGATACAACGGCATCAAGGTGGGCGAGGTGACCGAGATTGCCCTTGGTGCTGACCCGCGTCTTGTGAATGTCCGCATCAATGTGGATGGCCGAACGCCGGTCAAGGTGGACAGTCAGGCCCGCCTTGAGTTTCAGGGGATTACCGGTGTGGCTTTCATCGAGATCACCGGTGGCACCCCCACCAGCGCGCTGCTGGAAGCGGAAGGCGACAACGACTATCCCATCATCATTGCTGACCGGTCCGCTGTGCAGCAGCTTATTACTTCAGCGCCTTTGATCCTCACCGCAGCCAATGACCTGCTGGTGCGTGTTGACCGACTGCTGGGTGAAAATGAAGGCCAGCTGTCGGCAACCGTCCGCGATGTTGAGACCGTGACAGGGACGATCGCGTCCAATCACGAAGAGATCGACCAGATCGTCAAAAATCTGGCGCGGGCGTCTGAGCAGATCGCCGAGATCACTGAAAAGATGAATGGTGCCGTTGGCGAGATCGAGCAGGCGGCAGGCTCCTATGGGGCGCTCGCAGAAGATGCGCGCGTGCTTGTGGCAGAAACGCGTCCGGCCCTTGACCAGTTGTCCAACAGCAGCGTTCCCGAGGTGGACCGGCTGTTGCGCGATACGCGGCGGATGATCGGATCTGTTGACCGGCTGGTCGTTGAACTGGAACGCAACCCAACTGAATTTTTGCTCGGCAACGAGCCTGCGGAGTATGGCAATTGACGATGGCGCGACGAGTGAAGTCTTTGCTCAAGGTGGGGCTGACGGCAGGGACCTTGGCGGTTTTGACCGTCGGGTGTTCCACTATTCTGCCCGGCGGAGATACGGCGAGCACACTGTATGGACTAACAGCACCGTCTAATTACACATCAGCCATGTCCGCGTCGGGCTGGCAGCTGATGGTGGAAGAACCGGTTGCCGAGCGTGCCCTGGATACGGACCGGATCGCGGTCTATTCAGGTCCGCATGCGCTGCAATACTTCACTGGTGCACGCTGGACGGATCGTGCGCCACGCATGATGCAGGACCTGATTGTCGAAAGCTTTGAGCACGCCGGATTGCAAATGTCTGCGTCGCGGCAATCTGTGGCGGTCCGGCCCAATGTGGCGCTTGTGAGCGATCTACGCGATTTTGAAGCGCGGGTGACGCCTGCTGGCGACGGCGCAGCGACAGCCATGGTCGTGGTGCGTCTCAGTGCGAAAGTCATTTGGCTTGATGGGCGCAAAGTCCTGGACGGACGCACATTCGAGGCCCGTCAGGCCGCTGGGTCAGACACGGTTGCCGATGTGGTGGCCGCTATGAATGTGGCAGCGCAAAGCGTCGTACGTGACGTTGTTGTGTGGGCTACTGAAACAAGCAATCAGGCTATGCCGGCAAGCTAGGCCAGCTTTTCACGATCTATCCGACGTGACCTGTCGCTTCTGCGAGCAGGGCATAGACCTTGCCGATGTCTGACGACATATATGTCTCGGCCAGCAAACCGTCCGGGTTCTTGTCGGCGGCGTCCGCAAGAAGGGTCTCAAACTGCGCCATGTACCGGTCCGCATCTCCGCGAAACTCTGCATTGTTCTGATAGCGCTCTGCGATGAGTGAATGCGGTTCCTTGCCCTTGAGGCTTGCAAGCCGCTTGGTGAAGACATTGCGCTCGCCGTCGCGATAGCGCTTCCACAGTTCGACCTGTGGTTCCTCCTCCAATGCCCGATCAATGTCGATGGACAGGGATTGAAGCGTTTCGATGATGTGGTGGGCTGCACGGGGCACATTGGTTGCCCGGTCTTCGCGGGCGCGCGCTGCGGACAGAACATCACCGAGGCGCCACTTGGCATCTGAATTGGGGGTGGGTGTCTCTGTCTTGGTCGGCGTAGCTGGGGATGCGTCGCTGGACGCGGCAGGCGCAAAGGCTGTCGGCGATGGCTGAGCCAACGGGTCTGCCGGTGGCCATGAGCCGGAAACAGGTCCCGGGCCCATGCGCTCAAGGGCATTGGCGACAGATTCAGCAACAGCGGCAATGGCGCCAATCTGTTCGCCCATCACAGCGCGCAGACGTTCTGCCTGAGCGCTGGCTTCGTCTGGAAGCTGCTCGAGACGATGGCCAAGTTCGTCACTGGCGCTGGTCATGTCCTTGGCGGCGTTCTGGGCGCTGGAACCGATATTGCTGAGCAGGGCCTGCAGACGTTCGCCGCTGGCATCCACGTTCTTGGTTGAGAAGTCGATGGCCTGTGACAGGTGTCCGGTGGCATCAGCGACGCGGGCCTGCATATCGACGGCACGACTTTCCATCAGGCCGGTTGTCTGTTCGATCTGGCTGGCGGCATCCCGTGCGGCGGCGGTCAGTTTCTCAGCTTCACGGGTGACCCGCGGGCCGAGCCCCATGGCTTTGGCGTCAGCGGTATCGAGGGCTTCATTGATTGTGTCGGAGTGACTGGCAATTGCTGTTTCAATCTGGGTGGCGCGTTCGCGCAGGTCGGCTGCCAGCGCGTCCAGGGTCTCGCGCTGCTCGGCGAAGGAGCGGACAGCACGCTCATTGTCATCCGCCAGGGTGCGGGCGGACTGGTTCAGGGCCTCGCTTTGATCTGCAAAGCTGATGGCCAATTCGCCGGCGCGCACAACCGCGTGTTCGGCGGTGGCGTCGAGACGATCTGCCTGGGATTCAACATTTTCGCGCACAGCCTTGGCGGAGCGGGCGACAGCTTCAAGGGTCTTGGAGAGGTAGTCACCGGCACGGCCCATGCCAGCCTGTGCTTCGGTCATTTGTTCGGCGGCGCGGCCGGTGACACCTGATACAAGCTCCACCTGGGAGCGGGTGGCTTCCACAACGCTGGCGGATTCCTGCTCCAGTGCCTTGCCGGTTTCAATCAGGGCCTTGCGTTCGGTGCCGATCAGGTCACGCAGTGTGCGCGCGCGCATTTCAGCGCGGGCACTGGCCGCCTCAAGGCCGTTGAGTTCGCCATTGATGGTCTTGCGCAGCTCCATCGCGCGGACTTCAGCCTGCTTGAGCGTGCGTTCCATGCGGCGCATCTCCGTGGACACGGCATGGCCGACGCTGGCGGTGGCTGCGGCAGAGGTTTCAACAGGTGAAAGAAGGGCACGGGAGGCTTCCGCCATGTGTTCCGCACTGGACCGCATCTGGGCGCCCCACCACATGATGCTGGCAAATCCCCAGATGATGGCGAGGGGGGCGAAGAGGGCGGCAGCAAGCAGTGCCACGTCTACGGGCGGCAGTATCAACAGGCCGCCGGGGCCGTAATAGCCAACCGCGTAAGCGAACATGATGCCGGTCCAAAACGCACTCGCAATGGCGCCCAGATAAAGCGGCATGGGGGACGGCTTGCGCGGGCCACGCATCCGCACCGGCGCCTTGCGCTGGCGTGTTGCGGGCTCTGGAACGATTCGCCGTTCAAACAGCTCTTCATCTGTGTCGTCAGGCTGGTTCTCGGTCTGCCCGGTCGGTTTTGCTGCGGGCTTTGGCGATGCCGGAGGTGCTGCAGGCTCGTTCACCTGCTGTTTTGGCGGCGTGGCCGACTTTTTTGGGTCTCCAAAATCACTGACGGTTGGCCGCAATCCTGCTGTCTGTGGATCGCGGTTTTGAGATGTGGCGTCTGATTTTTCGCCATCCTGCGGGCCGTTGAGCGGTCTTGCGAGGAGGGGACGTTTAAGGGGGCGGTCCGGCAAAGGTCCGTTCCTTCGATTTTGGGGGTTTTAGGGTGCAGGCACGGTAACCATTTGTTTACTCTAGCGTGGCTGCACGGACGCTGCCAACCAGAGAAGCAGGGCCGTGGGGATCGGTTTTATGCCGAAAACTGCTGGGGAGAGCTGACGGTCGCGCCATGCTGGCCGTCTTAGGAACGCCACACACACTGTGGCGAGATGGGGCACAACATGATTGCAGATCCAACATTGAACCTGGTGGCTGCCTGCGCGGTCTTTCTGGGTATCCACATTTTCATCTCCGGCACCCGGCTGCGGGACGTCCTGACCAGCCGGATCGGGGAGGGGCCCTATATGGGGCTGTTCGCGGTGATGTCGCTGGCAGCGATTGTCTGGATGGCCATGGCCTTCAACCGGGCCAGCGCCGACACCTTTACGTTGCTTTGGATCCCTGAACCCTGGTGGCACCATGCGGCAATGACAGCGATTTTGCTGGCGGCCATTCTGGTAGTGCTCGGCAATGTCACCAAGAGCCCGACGGCGGCGGGCAGTGGTGATCTTGTGGATGATCCCGATGCGGCCAAGGGTATTTTGCGGATTACGCGGCATCCGTTTCTGTGGGGCGTTCAGCTTTGGGCGCTGGCGCATATCGCCATGAACGGTGATCTGTCATCGCTCATTTTCTTCGGGACGTTCGCCGTCCTGGCCCTCATTGGCCCGCCGACGATTGATGCCAAACGGGCACGGGCGCTGGGCGAGCGGTGGGACGGCTATGCGGCCCGCACGTCCAATGTGCCGTTTGGCGCGATCCTGACCGGACGCAACTCATTGAAGCTTGGCGAGATCGGCATTGTGTGGCCGCTTGTGGGTGTCGCGCTCTATTTTGCGCTAGTCTACGGGCATGAGTGGCTGTTCAGCGTCAGCGCGTTACCGGTTCGTTAGGCATAAGCGCATGCTCTCCGGTTTTGCGGTGAGCAGACGGGCGGTGGCTGCGGCGGTTTAACATTTCCTACGTTCTTTGTTCGTAGGCTTTCCGAGCTGTTTTTATTCGGAAGGAAACCGTATGCAGCCCGCGACTGCGCATATCTCTGAGAGCCGTACGGCTGGTCCTGAAGGGACTGCTGCTACGGATAGCCGGCCCATCGACCTGGTGCATCTGTCAAAGTTCACCATGGGGCGCCGCGACCTTGAGGCTGAAATTCTCGGCCTTTTCCGACAGCAACTTGCTGTCAGCCTGGACAAGCTTGCCGCTGCCGCCGACATGGCCGGTGACGACAAAGCCTGGAAGGAAGCTGCACATACGCTCAAGGGCTCTGCCCGCGGTGTTGGTGCGTGGGCCCTTGCAGACGCAACAGCTGATGCAGAGCTTCTGACATCCGGCCCTGACCGGGTTGCTGTCATTGCTGGCCTTGATGTGCTGGTGGGAGCTGCCACGAGCTTCATCGATGACCTGCTGGAAGACTGGCAGAGCTAGGCTCTTATCTTCACTTTCGATTGAACCCGCTATGGGGGCGCTTTGTAAAAGTGCCCTCAGCGCGTAGCCTCGCCTCCAAACACATGCCGACAGCGGCACGCATTTGGGAGGCGATGACACATGGCTGACGCAGCATCGAGCGTACAGGGGCTCAAGCGGGAAGACCTGCCGGACCTTGAAGGGGTTTTTCAACTCGTTGAAGGCGCCATGGGGTTTTTGCCCAACTCCATGCTGATCATGGCGCGCAAGCCAGGACTGGTGGAAGCCTTTGCCGGGCTTGGCGCGCTTATTCAGGGGCCATCGTCGCTGCCGGATGAGATCAAGCGCATGGTGGCTTTCATGGCCAGTCGCGCTGCCGGCTGCGTTTATTGTCAGACCCACACCCATCATCAGGCGGCCAATGCGGGCATCGGCGCGGAGAAGCTTGATGCCATCTGGGCCTATGAGACGTCTGACCTGTTTTCCGAGGGCGAACGTGCGGCTCTGCGGGTGGCGCAGGGAGCGGGGCAGGCGCCAAATGCTGTGACCGCCGACGACATGGCGGCGCTGAAACAGCATTTCACGGATGAGCAGATTGTGGATCTGGTGGCCGTCATCTCGATGTTCGGGTTCCTGAACCGGTGGAACGACACCTTTGCGACGCAGCTGGAGGCCGATCCGACCGCCCATGCCAAGGCGCATATGGCAGAGCATGGCTGGGACGCAGGTAAACACGCCGGCTAGGCTCAGTCGACGGAACTAAAGCCCTGCTTTTCCTCGTTTTTTCGACATTTTCGTGACGTGCCGGTGACCCCTTGGTAACGGCGGCGTTGAGCCTTCATTAACCATTCGAGCGCAGAATCTTACGCACAGGTAAATGACAGGCTGCCCGGTTTGCGTATTGGCGCATATCGGGGGCCTCGTCCTTGATGCGTGAGAGCCATGACACTTCAGGATGCGGGGCTGCCCCAGGCAGCGGCAAAGACGGCAATTCCCACTGGCAAGACCGGCGGACCGGCACGGATATGTGTTGTCGGTGGTGCGGGCTATGTGGGCTCGGTGCTGACACGGGTTTTGCTAGCGCGCGGCTACGGCGTGACAGTGCTCGACACCTTCCTCTACGACCATGGTTTCTCGGTTGAAGGCGTGTATGACGAGCCGGGCTATCGGCTGGTCAAGGGCGACTTGCGCGACAAGGATGTTGTGGCGCGCGCGCTGGAAGGCGTTGACCATGTGGTGCTGCTGGCATCGCTTGTGGGTGATCCGATTTCCAAGAAATATCCCGACCTCACACGGTCAGTGAACCTTGATGGCAGTCAGGCGTTGTATGACGCACTGGACTCGCACGGGATCGACCGGTTTGTGTTCACGTCCACCTGTTCCAATTACGGCCTGCGCGAGGATGACTCGCTGGCAGATGAAAGCTCCGAGCTGAACCCGCTGTCGCTTTATGCGGAAACCAAGGTCGGGTTTGAACGTTTTGTCTTGTCACGCCTGCATGAGCAGCAGGTGACACCGACACTGCTGCGCATTGCGACGGCGTTTGGTCTGAGCCCACGCATGCGTTTTGACCTGACGGTCAATGAGTTTGGCCGCGCCATGGCCATGAAGACGCCGCTGGATGTGTACGACAAGGACACGTGGCGGCCCTACGCCCATGTGCGCGATATCTCAGCTGCAATCCTCAAGGTGATTGAAGCGCCGGCCAAGAAGGTTGCTGGCGAAGTGTTCAATGTTGGATCGGACGCCAACAACTACACCAAGGCCATGCTGGTGGAGGAGTTTGCCCGCCATGTGGATGCGCCGGTGACTTTCGTCGAAAAGGGAATTGATGCGCGCAACTACCGCGTCTCCTTCTCGAAGATCCGCACGCAGCTTGGCTTTGAGGCGCAGCACTCGGTTGCCGCGTTCGTGCCGCAGCTGATCAGCGCGGTGAATGACGGTCTGTTTGGCCGTGTTGAAGAAATCAACGGGTATTACGGCAACTATCAGGTGCGCAATGGCGTGCCTGAAGGCATGTCCGTATAGGGAGTATTGGGCATGAGCGCTGCCGTGATTGAAGATCGTGCCGATAACGCATCGGTTTCGCTGCATGTGCCGCACGATGCTGACCTGCCGACGCGCGTTGTGTCTGCCGTGCGATCCGTCCTTGGTGACGGGGGCGGGCCTTTTCCGCTGCATGAGCCTGAGATCGGCGCGCTTGAAGCACAATACGTAAATGACTGTGTCACGTCCGGCTGGGTGTCGACGGTTGGTCCGTTTGTGGATCGGCTGGAGGCGGCTCTTGGCGAGACGTGCGGTGTCTCCCATGTCTTTGCGACGTCCTCTGGAACTGCTGCCTTGCATCTGGCGCTGGCAGCGCTTGGGGTGGGTGAGGGTGATGAAGTCATTGTGCCGTCGCTCTCCTTTGTGGCGACGGCCAATGCTGTGTCCTACACAGGTGCTGTTCCGCATTTTGCAGATGCTGATGAGTGGACGCTGGGGCTTGACCCGCGGGCGCTCAAAAAACACATGGCCGAGGCCTGCGTCATGGTGGGCGGCGAGTGCCGTGCCAAGGCGTCCGGCCGTCGAATTGCGGCAATCATCGTCATGCATGCCTTTGGTCATCCAGCTGAAATGGATGCGCTTCAGGCAGTCGCCGACGAATGGGATGTGCCGCTGATCGAAGATGCCGCCGAGGCACTTGGGTCATCTTACGAAGGCAAGCCTGCGGGCTCGCTATCTCGCATTGCGGCACTGTCGTTCAATGGCAACAAGATTGCGACCGCAGGCGGCGGTGGTGCGGTGCTGACCAATGATGCAGCGCTTGCGGAGCGGGTGAGATATCTTGGCTCGACGGCCAAGCAGCCGCACAAATGGGAATATGTCCACGACGAGACGGGCTTCAACTATCGGATGCCCAGTCTCAATGCGGCGCTGCTTCTGGCGCAGGTTGAGCGGCTGCCTGATTTCATCAAACGCAAACGGCGACTGGCGGCGCGCTATGCTGCCACCTTCTGTTCTGTGCAGGGCGCTGATTTCATGGGGCAGCCTCCTGGCGCACGCTCCAACTATTGGCTCAACACCATTCGACTTGCTGTTGCCTCGCAGGCGGACCGCGATGCGGTTCTGTCAGCCCTGATCGATGACGGCATTCTGGCGCGGCCCGTGTGGGAGCCGCTGCATCGTTTGCCCATGTACGAGCATTGTCCGAAGGCTGATCTGTCGATGACAGAACGCCTGGCCGGACAACTCATCAATCTGCCCTCCAGCGCCAAACTGCAGGACCTCATGCATGATTGAGGTCTCGCGTCATATTGCGCTGGTGACAACCACCCGGGCCGACTGGGGCATCTTGCAGCCGCTGGCAACAGCGTTGCGCGATGATGCGGATGTTCGTCTGTCGGTCATCGCAGGTGGCGCCCATCTGTCCGAGCAGCACGGCATGACCGTGGCTGAAATCGAGGCGGCAGGTTTCGAGATTGCTGCCCGTGTGACCATGCCGCTTGAAGACGATAGCGCACGCGGCGCAGGCCATGCGCTGGGCGCGGCCTGTGGCGGATTTGCGGATGCCTTTGCTGACCTGAAGCCTGATCTGGCGATTGTGCTTGGAGACCGGTTTGAAATTCTCGGTGCCGCGTCTGCGGCCTTGATGGCACGTGTGCCGCTTGCACATGTGCATGGCGGCGAAGCGAGCGAAGGGCAGATCGACGAACAAGTGCGCCATGCGGTGACCAAGATGGCGCATCTGCATTTCCCTGCGGCGCAGGCCTATGCGGACCGCATCATGTCCATGGGGGAGGACCCGGCGCGGGTGTTCTGCGTCGGATCACTGGCCGTTGAAACCATTCGGACGCAGCCGGTCATGGATTGGGCACCTATTGCATCAGACCTGGGGCTTGATCCGGACATCAGCGTATTGGCGGTGACCTATCACCCCGTCACTCTGGCGGATGATCACGGGGTTGGGCCGGTGCTGGCGCTGGGAGAGGCGCTGTCCTTGTTTGACGACATGCAGGTCGTCATCACTGGGGTGAACGCGGACCCGGGCAGCAGCGCTGTGGCTGACGGCATGCAGCGTATTGCCGACGCGCACCCGGCAGCGGTGGTTGTGCCGTCGCTCGGACATGCACGATATCTGTCGCTGGTCAAAGCGGCGCGGGCCGTGGTTGGAAACTCGTCCAGCGGCATCATTGAAGCGCCTGCGCTTGGCACACCGACGGTCAATATCGGTCCGCGTCAGGACGGGCGGCTTCGGGCACCCAGCGTGATTGATTGCGCGGAAACACCTAACGCCATTGCCGGTGCGTTGACGCAGGCGTTGTCGCCTGCTTCGCAGGCCATTGCGGCACGGTGTGACACGCCCTATGGGGCGGACGACACGTGCCGGGAGATGGTGACAGCTCTCAAGACGGTTCCGCTTGATGGTCTCTTGATCAAGCACATGCATTTTTCTGGCGCCGAGCGCAGCGTGGATGACATGCGCGCGGGCACCACAGCGCTGGAGGTGGTGCGGTGAGCCAGCATGTCACTGTCATTGCTGAAGCGGGCGTGAACCACAACGGGTCGCTGGAAACAGCGCTGGCGCTTGTGGATGCGGCGGCTGTGGCCGGTGCAGACATCGTCAAATTTCAGACATTCAAGGCGGATGCCCTGGCAGCAGCTACTGCGCCCAAGGCTGTCTATCAGGCGCGCGAGACCGGCAGCGAGCAATCGCAGCTTGATATGTTGCGTGCGCTGGAACTGCCCGCAGACCATCACCACGAACTGGCCCGTGCCTGCGAGACAACGGGCATCGAATTTCTGTCGACCGCGTTTGACACCGAGAGCCTGAAATTTCTTGTGGGCGAGATGGGCATCAAACGGATCAAGATACCCTCCGGCGAACTGACCAATGCACCTTTGGTTCTTGAGGCGGCGCGCAGCGGCCTGCCCATGATCCTGTCTACCGGCATGGCGACGCTGGGTGACGTGGAAGCAGCGCTTGGGGTTGTGGCTTTTGGCATGACCGGCGGAAACGAAGCGCCGTGTGCGGCAGCGTTTGAAGCAGCCTATGCCAGCCAGCAGGGGCGCGATGCCTTGCGGGACCGGGTGACCGTCCTTCATTGCACCACCGATTATCCAACGCCGCCTGAAGCGGTGAACATGAATGCCATGGCGACCATGGGGCGGGCGTTTGGTGTGCAGACGGGCTATTCCGACCACACCGCAGGACTGGCTATTCCGGTTCTTGCAGTCGGGCAGGGCGCCACGCTGATTGAAAAGCACTTCACCCTTGATCGCGGGATGCCGGGGCCGGACCACAAGGCGTCCCTTGAGCCTGACGATCTGGCGTCGATGATTGCCATGATCCGCGAAGCGCAGGTGGCGCTGGGTTCAAGCGTCAAAGCGCCGGGCGAGGCGGAACGCAAGAACATCATCGTCGCGCGCAAGTCGCTGGTGGCAGCGCAGCCGATCGCAGCAGGTGATGTTTTCACGGAAGACAATCTCACAGTGAAACGACCGGGCAAAGGGCGTGCGCCGATGGATTTCTGGTCGCTGCTGGGAACACCGGCAGGTCGTGCCTATGACATTGACGAGGCCGTTGAATGAGTGCCTCTGCCACATCACAGACGGCCACTGACGCTGTGCCACGCGATACCATTCTGATTGGTGGCGGTGGACATGCACATGTGGTGGCGGATGTACTGTCGGCGCTTGGCCGTCCGGTCCGCGGATTTGTTGCGCCGAGCTGCAAGACAGTTCTTGAAGGCGTCGACTGGCTGGGCAGCGATGCGGTGCTTGATGACATCACGCCGGGGTCTGCTGATCTGGCGCTGGGCGTTGGCTCAACGGGCGACGCGTCCTTGCGGCGCAGCCTCTATCGAAAATTCAAGGAGCACGGTCACGGGCTGCCCATTCTTGTCCACCCAACAGCCAGCCTTGCATCCAGTGTTCGGCTGGGCGATGCGGCGCAGGTGCTGCTGGGTGCTGCAATTCAGGCTGGCGCGGTGATTGGCGTCAACACGATCATCAACACAGGCGCGATTGTGGATCATGACTGCCGCATTGGTGACCATGCCCATGTGGCACCAGGGGCCGTGTTGTGTGGCGACGTGACGATTGGTGACGGCGCACATGTGGGCGCGGGCGCGCGGATCATTCAGGGACTGACCATTGGCGCAGGTGCGTTGGTGGCCGCAGGGGCCGTTGTGATCGCTGATGTGCCGGCCAATGGCCGTGTGGCCGGCGTTCCGGCAAAAGACATGAAACGGGAGACATCGGCATGACGCGCGCGAACTGGCGGGATGTCTGTCTTGATCCCGATACACCGCTTGAGGACGTCATTCGACGGATCACCGAGACGGCCAAGCAGATTGCGCTGGTCGCCGGTGATGACCACAAGCTGCTGGGCACCATTACGGATGGTGACATTCGTCGCGGTATCTTGCGTGGTCTGTCACTGGATACGCCCGCGCGAGAGATCATGAAGGAAAACCCCATCGTGGCCGGGCCGGACCTCGCCCGCGATGTGTTGCTGGGATACATGCGTGACGGTCGGGTCAAGCAGTTGCCGATTGTTGATGCGCAGGGTTTTCTGGTGGGGCTTGAGCTACTGGATGACATGCTGTCTGCGCCTGACGCGGATAACTGGATCGTCATCATGGCGGGCGGGCTTGGTACACGGCTTCGTCCGATTACAGAAGATATTCCAAAGCCGCTGGTGCCTGTTGGCGGTCGTCCTGTTCTGGAAACCATCATTGAGCAGTTGGCCGGGCAGGGGTTCACCCGCATTTTTCTGGCGGTTAATTATCTGGCTGAGCAGGTGCGGGATCACTTTGGTGATGGCTCTCGCTGGGACGTGCAGATTGACTATCTGGAAGAAGAAACACGTCTGGGCACGGCCGGCGCGCTGACCTTGCTGCCACACAGGCCGCCGGCGCCCTTCCTCGTGATGAATGCGGACCTTGTGACCGACATCGATTTCCGGCGCCTGCTGAATTTCCACGGCGACCAGACGGCGGATGCCACCATGTGTGTGCGCGAGTACAAGTTTCAGGTGCCTTACGGCGTTGTGGAAACGCAGGGCAACCGCATTACGCAGCTCACCGAAAAGCCGCAGCACAGCTACTTTGTGAATTCCGGTATCTATGCGTTGGAGCCGGACGTGCTGGACCTGGTGCCGGACGGGCACTTCTATGACATGACCACGCTGTTTGATGACTTGCTGGCGCGTGAGGGACACGGGGTCGTTTTCCCGGTGCACGAATACTGGATCGACATCGGCCAGTTTGATGATCTCGAGCGCGCGCGGACGGATTTTTCCAACGTGTTCACTCCCAAAGGCAAGCGAGCCTGATGGCGCGGCTGGCGACCATATTGGCGCGGGGCGGCTCCAAAGGCGTGCCTGGCAAGAACATCCGGATGATCGCCGGGCGTCCGCTGATTGCCCATACGGTTGCGCACGCGCTGGAAGCGAACCTGTTTGATGCGGTTGTTGTCTCCAGCGATGCCGACGACATTCTGGAGGCGGGCAAGGCTGCGGGGGCGACCCATCTTGTACGGCGTCCGGACGACATGGCCAGTGACGAAGCTGGCAAGTTGCCGGGACTGCGCCACTGTGTTGCTGAGATTGAAGCGCGGCTGGGTCTGACGTTTGACACGATCACCGACCTGCAGCCGACCTCACCGACCCGGGTTGCTGATGATATTGCAGGTGCTATTGCCCTGCAGGCCCGGCTTGGGGTGTCCAATGTCATTTCAGGGACGGAAGCCAAGTCGTCTCCCTATTTCAATCTCGTTGAAGAGCAGAGCGATGGCGCCGTGGCGCTGTCCAAGCCACCGACGGATGACGTTGTGCGCCGTCAGGACGCGCCGCGCTGCTTTGATCTCAATGGATCCATCTATGTCTGGCGGCGCGATGCGCTGATGGACGGAGACGGTTTGTGGTTCGCGGATACGCATCTGTTTGAAATGCCTGCAGAGCGCTCCGTCGATATTGATACGGAAACAGATTTTGCATTTGCCGATTTTTTGATGTCGCAGCGAGGGCTGGTGCGCGCGGCAGAGTAGAGGCCGAGTAGGGGGCTTGTTGATATGCAGCTGATCGACCAGGGCGTGTTTAGCCGGAAGGCTCAGGCGACAGATGTTTGTCGTGTGGAACTGGACGGACGCGGTGAGGGCACACACCAGACGGATGACATCATTTTTCATCTGAACGCGTCTGGCGATGTACTTTGGGCCATTGACCGGGTGTGTGACCATGCGTCGGGCAAACTGGTTCTGGACAAGTCCGGTGCGTCCGCCACTTGTCCGCTGCATGGCTGGAAGCTCAATCTTGAGACGCGCAGTTACGTCAACGCGCAGACCTCGAAGCACGCTCTTGAATTTGAAGTGAAGAACGGGGCGCTTGAATATGAGCGCACGCGCTATGTGCTTGAGGCACCTGCGCGGACGGTTTCGACAGACCCTGCGCCGATGACGGTCCGGTTTCTGGCGCATGCGTGTATTGCCATTGATGTGGCAGGCCTGCGCATTGTCACTGACCCCTGGCTGATGGGGCCGTGTTTTGTCACCGGCTGGTGGCATGCGGTCACACCGCCAGAGGATGCCCTTGAGATCCTGAACTCTGCGGATCTGGTTTACATCTCGCACAACCATCCTGACCATCTGCACCGCGAGACGCTGGAAAAGCTGCGCCGGGACATGCCGATCATCGCCCCGGATTTTGATTCCGGTTCGACGGTCGGACCATTGCGCGAGCTTGGTTTCGATACTGTGCACGCGGCGCAGTTCAACCATGTGTATGAGGCGGGAGACACGGGGGCACGTGTGTCCGTTCTGCAGGCCGGTGATTTTCGCGACGACAGCGGTATCTGGGTTGAAGGTGGCGGCCACTCCGCTTTGCTCAGTGTGGACAGCAACAAGCTGAACAATTTTGTGCTGCCTGAAAGCCCGGACATTCTGCTGACGGCTTTTGCCGGTGGCGCCAGCGGGTACCCGGTGACGTTTGATACTGTCAGCGACGATGAGAAGGTGCGGATCGCTGCCCGAAACCGGGTGGCTGTTCGCGACATGGCAGAACGCTATGTGGACGCGGCCGGACCAACTGCAGTGATGCCTTATGCCGGGTACTTCACCGAGGCAGCACCCGAGGACGCGCCGACCAAAGCGTTGAATGCCAAGAACACGAGTGCTGACATCTGCCGCTATCTCGAAGGACGGATGGAGGATGTGCTGTTCTTTGATCCGCTGGAAACGGACATTGTGGTGTTCGATGGGGACGAGGTGACAGCGTCATCCTATGAGGGGGGACGGCTCTATGATGTGACGCCGGCCTATTGTCAGGGCTACATCTCGGCCATGAGCCATGAAGGCGAGGCGTATGATGCCGCCGCGCTCAAGGCGTACTTTGAAGCTTCTGTGTTTCAGGATGATCTGATTGTCTATGTGGTGCCCACGGCGCGTAACTTCGGTGGCGTGGATGTCGCCGGCGCCATTGTGGATTTCACCGGCCACTCGCCCCAGGCCAGTATCATGGCAGCGGATGCGGTGGCGCATGCTTTCGAGATGGGGCGTGGAAAGGCGGGGCCGCGTCGGCTTCTCATCCGTGTTCGGAAGGATAGCCTGTGGCACGTGATCGCCAACGGTCTGCCATGGGAGGATCTGTCCATCGGCTTCCAGTGCCGTGTGGATCGGTCACCGGACGTCTACAACTCAGACTTCTGGTTCCATTTCACCAATGTGCATATTGGGGATGCGGTCAAAGCCGGTGCCTTGCCGCGACACCATCGCGCGGCGGGCGAGTAGGATTATTCGGCGGCGGACTTTTCAGCGTCGAACCTTACATACTCATGCGCAATTGAGCGCTCGATGAGGAGCCGCCAGACGGGCTCTGCGACTTCGCGGGCGAGGCCGACCTTGTCTGATTCTGCCAGGACCTTGGCGACCACATCCTCGATGCGGTCTTCATCGCGGACGCGGTTGCGGTCCTGCTTCACTTTTGCGGCTTCTTCGATGTAGCGCAGGCGTTCTGCCATCAGCAGCACCAGTTCGCGGTCCAGCCGGTCAATTTCGCGGCGGACGTCGGCCATTGTCTCGCATTTTTTGGCGGTTGGGCGGGCTGGAGTGCTGGTCATGTCTGTGTGCCGGTCATTAGGAAGACGCTAGGAAAACAGGCCTCAACAAAGGCTCAGGACTTATATGGCGTCTAGGTGCAAAGGTCTAAAGGGTTTCGCACGCGACACTTTGACTGTCCCGGGCGGGGCGCGAAATATCAGGGCAAAATCCCGGTCAGTGCTAAAAAAGAACTTAGGGTGTTGAATCCTGCTCGAGCTCCCTATATGACACTGCGTGCTTGGTAAATAAAATTATTCACTCTATTTTATTGTGAATAATGTCGCGAAACACGACGGATGCGGCGTCCGGGCACTTTGACCGCGCTGTACTCAATAGGCTATGTGCAGCGCCACATATATTGCGGGATATCGATATATATCGCGCTGCAATATTTTACGAAGGAAGACATGCCGATGTCCGAGGCAGCCGTAAAAGTGAATCCGAACGCGCCCACCGAAGAAGAAGTTCTTTCGGTCCAGCACTACACCGATCGGCTGTTCAAGTTCCGCATCACCCGCCCACCGGCATTCCGGTTCCGGTCCGGCGAGTTTGTGATGATCGGGCTGCCCGGACCCAAGGGCAAACCAATCCTGCGCGCTTACTCCATTGCCAGCCCGTCCTGGGACGACACGCTGGAGTTCTTCTCCATCAAGGTGCCCGACGGTCCGCTGACATCCATGCTGTGCGACATCAAGCCGGGCGACAAGGTTCTGCTTGGCAAGAAGCCTACAGGCACGCTGGTGCATGATGCGTTGCTGCCGGGCAAGCGGCTGTACATGTTCTCCACCGGTACGGGCGTTGCGCCTTTTGCATCTGTGATGCGCGACCCTGAAACCTATGAGCGGTTTGACCAGGTCATTCTTACGCATACCTGTCGCGAAGTCTCCGAGCTGGAATACGGCAAGGAACTGGAAGAGGGCCTCAAGGATGATCCGCTGGTCGGCGATGTAGCGCCTGCAAAGTTCGTGCGCTACGCCACGTGTACCCGCGAAGATTATCCGTTCACCGGACGCATCACAGATCTCATCACCAGCGGCAAGATTTTTGATGATCTGGGCGTGCCACCGCTTGATCCGGAGAATGACCGGGTGATGATCTGCGGTTCCATGGACATGATCAAGGACACCAAGGAACTGTGCGAAAAGGCCGGGCTTGAAGAAGGCTCAAACGCATCGCCTTCAACCTTTGTTGTTGAACGCGCGTTTGTTGGCTAAAGACAGCACTCCTGTTTCATCTAGTTGCTGAGGTTTTCTGCTGATGGCTGTCACCCTGCTGTGTGCTGGTGAATTGCCGGACGGAGAAGGCACCCGGCTGCGCCAGCGGCTGACGGTGCTGCGGGCCAAACATGCGGCCGACCGCACATTGTTGGCGCAAAGCGATGAGGCGGGCACGGATGTTCTCGCTCAAACGCCACTGGCACGCGATGTGGTGACGGCGGCCCACGCTGTGGCCGGCGCATCCGGTTCAACGCCGCTGCTTGCCCCGGCCCTTGATGCGGCCTTGATGGATAAAGCGCTTTCAGAAACGCTTGAAGTGGCCTCTCCGGATCGCTTTGGCATCGCCCATGACAAGGGCATTGCCTATGTGCTGACCCAAGGCGCGCTGTTTCCTGATATCCCGGACATGCCCGACGGCATGACGTTTGAGCTGTTGCGTAGTCTGGATGCCCCCATTGCCCTCAAGGGCGAGAGGGGCGGGGTTGCTGTCGTTACGGCGCCCAACTGGTCTGCCTCTGCAGAAGCGGTTGGCGTAGTGGCGCGGTCTTCCAGTCTGGCTCAGTTGTGTGCGAGCGCCATTGAAAAGACGGTGTCGCGGCCGGACGGTGAGTTGTCGCCGGAAGTGGTATGGGATGCCCTTGGCGACGGAGCCAGGGCGGCGTCCGCCTTGCGGTCTGCCGGGTATCTGAAATCAGCCGTGCTGACATTCCGCGGACGCGGGCGTGCGATCGGACCGATTGACGGTGACCGCCTACTGCGCTTTGGCGTTTCAAGCTGGCGCTAGCGTCTGTCTGATTTTCAGATTTTGTCCGCTTACCTCACGCGTCATTGAGACATGCTGTCTCCGCGTGGCTTTTCTTGCGCGACTTACTTCGATGACATCTGCGTTGCGAAAGTACGCAATTTGCGAATGATTGATTTTCATCGCAAGGTGTCCCCGAACACATTTTGACGTCAGCATTTGAGATCTTCCGGGAGCATGCCTCATGGGCCTTTATGAAAAACACATTCTGCCGCGCTTTTTGGACACCGCCTGTGGTGCCAAGCCTATTACCTATCAGCGCAAGAAGGTTGTGCCGCAGGCGGAAGGCCGGGTGCTGGAAATCGGCATGGGGACGGGACTGAACCTGCCGTATTACGACAAGTCCAAGGTGGACATGATCTTTGGTCTGGAACCGGCGGAAGAAATGCGCAAGCGCGCGGAACCCAAGGTTGCCCAGTATGGCATCCCTGTTGAATTTCTTGATCTGCCGGGCGAGGAAATTCCCCTTGATGACAACTCGGTCGATACGGTGCTGCTGACCTACACGCTGTGCACCATTCCTGACGGCATCAAGGCGCTCAAAGGCATGGCGCGGGTGCTGAAGCCTGGTGGCAAGATGATTTTCTGCGAGCACGGCAAGGCGCCGGACGCCAACGTTGCCAAATGGCAGAACCGCATCAACCCGATCTGGAAGAAGATCGCCGGCGGCTGCAACGTCAACCGGCCGATCCCTGAAATGCTGGCTGAAGGCGGCTTCAAGATTGAAGGCATGGAAACCATGTACCTGCCTTCAACGCCGAAGTTTGCAGGCTTCAACTATTGGGGGCAGGCAGTTCAGGGGTAGCTGGATTGCTATTGATCTGGTGTCAGGTGCCCGGTGTATCTGACGATCAGGCCTCCCCAGAGTGGGGCATTCAATACAACATCGAAACGGAAGGTGCCGTCTTCCGCATATTCGCGGCTCTCGCTCCCGGGCAATAATGGTCTGGGTATCGGGAGCCCCAAGAGCCAGCCTCGCCTGACGGGCAAGTGCATGGTGCTGTTCTGCACGGGCAGTTCCTGCTCATAGGTGAAGAGCCAGAAGCGTTCCCTGTAATGGTATGGCTTGTCGGCTTGTGAGCAGAACGACCTGAAAGTGCTACCGTTGAAGTTGCGCTCCCAGATTTCGCCTTTGTCCGTGCGTGTCTTGGTGATGGTGACCGGGACATCGCGTCCGGCTCTGGGAAAGCCAAAGAACCACGCTGCGAAGCGTGCGATCAGGGATGTGCCGCGGGTGATGTCTGCCTTTCCCGAAAAGCTCCCGACATCCTGCGCGCTGTGAAGGGCTTGCACTTCAGGGGGCAACAGGGACCACCGGTCGGCAAGCGCCCTTTGGAAAAGAGTTTGCGTCATCCAATGAGTCTTTTCCGCAGGGCTGGATCAGGCAGGGCGCACATGTCTGTTCGGCCAAAAAGCCGATAGCGGTTTCTGGCAATGCGTCGATAGAGCCAGTCCTGAATGGGCCGGGGAAGAAGTCGCAGAGGCTGTAATACCAGGCCAACACCCCCAAGCCTGCGCCCGGCGCGGACTATGCCTTCAAGAGAGGTGTAGGCGTTGCCGTCTTCTATGTAGAGCCAGCTTTCAGGATCACCGGGATCAAGGCCGTAGTGGGTGAGGAGGGCGTGACCAAGATTGGTTTGTGTACTGCAGATCCTGAATTCACACTTTGTGTCGAACCGTGCAATCACGCGGGCACCTGTGGAACACAGGGTGCATTCCCCGTCCATGACGGCAACAGGACCACTGTCGTCGAAGGTGGGAACATCACCATCGTTACGGTAGGAATAGGGCGGTGCGGACCCAAATGGTGTCATGCCCGTCGGTCCCTCTTTTGCATACGCGTCAGTGAGGTCGCTACGCCATGCTCGCACCACATATGGGGACTGTCACAGGGTATTTTGACGCAGCCCGAAGGCTAAGTTCGCGATGCCCGTCGGCCGGGTCAGTCCTGAAGGTTGAAGTATAAAATCGTGATGCCGAGGTAGAAGAGGGCGACCTGGGGGCCGTGCAGCATGTACGCGCCTGATGCGTTTATCTGGTCGCCCCAGACCTTTTCCATGCCGCCGGTGGACCAGCCGAGGGCTGTTGCGATCCAGAAGGGCAGCACAACAATTGACCCCAGAATTGCAATCATGATCCACTGGTCAAAGGTCATTGTGCCAAGCGTCAGAATGATGGTGCAGACTGCCAATGCCAGACCGAAAATGACTTCCCGGATGAAGTGGTTTTTGACGTAGTCAGCAATGGCATCGGTCCGCAATGCTGATGGCAGAAAGTTCGAGTACGCCAGAAATATCAATGAGATTGATAGAATAACCAGAATGCGACCTGTCAGAACCATGTGTTCACCCCGTGTTGGGCCGACACAGGTCCATAAGGACTGTCGGCCTTTGTGAATCTATGCCTCATAAATTGTCAGTGGCACAAGGTCCGGCTGTGAATGCGAGGGAGGCGGCTTCAGCTGGTGCGCCCGTCCACACGCCAGGGTGGGAAGCGACGGTTCCGGCTGGCCTGCAGAAAACACAACTGGTTGCCGTCCGGGTCTGAGAGATAGGCTTCGCGCCACAGCCATGACTGATCGGTCGGCTGCATGGTGAAGGTGATGCCGCGGGCTTCTGCGTCGCGCACGGCTTTGTCGACGTCGTCAAACTCGAAATAAACCATGGTGCCTGAAGCTGGCACATCGTCCGCCACATGGATGGAGAACGTGTCTCCGTCGGGCAGTTCAAAGCGGGCGTAGTGGTCGTCCTTGACGATGAGGTACATGCCCAGCTGCTCATAGAATGCAATTGCGCGGGGGATGTCGGTGACGCTGACGGTGACCTGATTGAGTTTCATTTGGTGCCTACCAGTAGCTTGCCATGATCTCAGCTGCCCATGCGGGTTCGGTGACATCTGTACGCGGCAGAAAGCCTGTCATCACCGGCTTGAGGTCCAGCACAGGCGTGCCGTCGATGGCGTCCAGTCCGGTGATGTGGAGCGTGCGGCCTTCCACGCGATCAACGCGGGCGATGGTGGCGCCGAGGCGATTGGGACGGCCTTTGCCGCGCTGGGCAAAAATGCCGACACGGGGCCAGTCTTTGTTGCCGCGTGGATGGCGAGCCTTGCCCTCGACTTCCTCGTCCGGGACCTGATGGAAGAGGTAGATCACTTCTACATGGCTGAAAGCGTCGAGGCCTATGAGGGCTTCTGCGTCAAAGCGCTCATCAAGCACGATGGAGGCGGGAACGGCGTCCCAGTCATCGTCGATGGGGTCTGTGCGGCCTGCTTCTACATGGCCGATGGCGGTTACCTGAAATGTCTCTTTCATATGTGTCATCCTTTTGATGACCCTTGATCTATCAGCCGGGAACAGTGTTTCCCAAATGCGGGCGCATGGGGGCAGCCATGCGCGCTAAGAAATTTGCATATCTGCACAGCACTTGATGATGGCTTGCGCGGTCTCTTCGGGATGGGTTGCCGGATGCATATGGGTGCCCTTGAGGCGGACCACCGGCCATCCATCGGCTTCAGCGCGGCGGGCTTCATCAATGAAGGTGTGGGAGGTTCTGACAAAGCCTTTTCTGACGCCTGACCAGTCGGGCATGTCGAAGGCATCGTCGAACCAGTCCAGAGGCAGGGACGGGATATCGCTGAGCACAGCCTTGCGGCGATCATCGGAGATGTCCGTGCCCTCAAAGACATCGACCTCCCACCAGTCCTGCCAGGGCGGCAGATGGCCGTCCGTGAGGGGGAGGGTTCTGAGAAAGTCATGAAACTCCGGCTCAACGGGCGGGGTCGGGCCGCTTTTGGGCGGCATACGGGCATCAAGGCAGATCATGCCGGCGGCGTGCAGGTCAGCTGCCATGCGGGCTGCCAGAAGGCCGCCCATGGAGTGCCCGACAATGACCGGTGAGGCCATGTCGGGGATCGCGCCCTTCAGACGGACAGGCCAATCCTGCCAGCTGGGTGGCGGTGCGTGCGGACGCAGGGGGGAGGGCGTGGCGCATTTGATGCCCTGAGCCTTCAATATGTCCGCTGTTGGCAGGAGGGAAGACGGGCCGACAAGTGGGCTGTGAATGAGGATGATTTCCAGCATTCCGCATCTTCAGGCACGGCCAGGAAGCGTGCCAGCGCAAATCCATCCAGTCTTCATTCTGACTCTTGTGATGACTCATTTGTTGACTCCCATGTTGACTCTCTGGGGCAATTAGAAATAGAACAAAATAAGAACACATTAGGAATATAAGCACATCCATAGCGTGTGTGCAGTGGAGCTTTGATGTCGCGTCCGGCTGAAAAAAGAGAGCTTCTGGAGTCCCTTAGGCGGGATCTCTCATGCTTTGAGTCGCAGCGGGCGCAGGCACCGTCTCTCTCGCTTGGGGCGTCTGAAGTCGACCGGCGTTTAAGCGGCGGGGCCGGTCTGTCTCTGGCCGGACTGCATGAGGTAGTGGGCGCGGCCTACCCGGATATGGCCGCAGCAACAGGTTTTGCCATGGCGCTTGGCAGTCGGCTTGTGGCGCGTGAGGCGCGGTCCCTGGTGTGGGTTACCCAGCGCTCCGGCGCTCATGATCTGGGGCCGCTTTATGGGCCGGGGCTGGCCATGATGGGGCTTGATCCGGCACGGATGCTCATCGTCTCGGCAAAGGATGACCGTGAGGCGCTGTGGGTGACCGAAGAAGCTTTGCGGACGCCAGATCTGTGCGGTGTTGTCAGCGAGCTTGAGGGTGCCCGTGCCTATGACCTCAAGGCCTCGCGCCGGTTGCAGCTGGCAGCGGAGCGGTTTGAGCGCCCGGCCTTGTTGCTGGCAGGTCATGCGGGCAGTGCAGCGTCGGCACCTTCAGCGGCGCTGACCCGGTTTCGGATCGCCTCGGCGGCCAGTTCTTCAAATTCATCAGCTGTATCTGCCCCCGGACGTGCGCGCTTTGCCGTGACGCTGGACCGGGTGCGGGGCGGCTCATCTTCACAGTTCATTTTGGAGTGGAACCATGCGGCGCATTGTTTCTCTGTGGCTTCCCCATTTTCCCGTCGAGAGGATGGGGCTGCGGGCCGAGATGCAGCAAAGCGAGATTGCCCGCCTGCGCGGCCGCAAGAGCCCGCGTCCGTCTCACGGCTTGCGGCCTTCGCATAATCAGGCGGCGCCCTTTGCGCTCATTGAAGCGCAGCAGGGGGGCTTGCGCATTGTGGCTGTGAACAGTGCCGGCACGCAGGCTGGCATCCGTCCCGGCCAGCGGCTGGCCGACGCCCGCACTCTCATCCCGGGGTTGGATGTGGTGGAGCGCGACATGGCAGGCGATGAAGCCCGGCTTGTGAAACTGGCTGCCTGGGCCACGCGGTTTACCCCATGGACGCGGGCAGAAGAGCTTTCTCCTTTGGCCCATGAGGGGGCAGGTCTGTTTCTGGATATCTCCGGCTGTGCACATCTTTTTGGTGGAGAAACAGCGCTCTTGCAGGACTTGCTTACCCGAATGAATCGGCTGGGGCATGACGCACGGGCGGGTGTGGCGGATACGCTGGGGGCCGCATGGGCTGTGGCGCGCCATGGCCAGCAGAAGATCAGCATCGTCAAACCGGGGGCCGAGCGTGAGGCTATCTCCTCCCTGCCGACGACGGCGTTGCGCATTTCCCAGGGCATGGCAGACGACCTGACCCGGCTGGGGCTTATGACCATCGGCGACCTGCTCGGGCGTCCGCGAGCGCCGCTTGTAGCGCGCTTTGGTGCGGTGCTGGGACGGCAACTTGATGCCATCATCGGCGCGCGCGCAGAGCCTGTGGCGCCTGAAGCGGTGCGGGTGCCGGCGCGGGCGCGGCTGCTGTTTGCAGATCCGTTGATTGCGCTTGATGGCATTATTGCCGCCATTGCGCTGGCAGCGCGGGATCTGGCTGGTGAGCTTGATAACCGCCAGCAGGGAGCACGGCAGCTGCGGCTGCGGCTCTACCGGGTGGATGCGGAGCTTTTCACGTTTGAGGCAGGCACATCGCAGGCCTTGCGGGATGCGGACCGGATTGCCGCCCTGTTTGCCGAAAAGCTGGTGCCGTCGGGCGGTGTATCAGGGTCTGACATTGATATCGGCTACGGGATTGAAGGAGTGGTGCTTGAAGCCTGTGCGGTGGATGCCATGGGGGCCCGCCAGAAGGACCTCACCAGCGGGCCTGAGGACGGATCCAGCCTTGAAGAGCTGATTGACCGGCTGTCGAACCGGCTGGGGGCCAACCGGGTGATGCAGCTCAAAGGGCAGGCCAGCCATATTCCTGAGCGGGCGCAGGTGGCTGTTCCAGCGCTTGCCGCCAATGACTTCAAGGAGAGCGATGTGCCGCCATTGGTGATGTATGGGGATGCGCCCTTGCGGCCGATCCGCATGCTGACACCCCCGGAGCCTGTGGAAGTGGTGGCCGAAGTGCCTGAAGGTCCGCCGCGGCAGTTTCGCTGGCGGCGGATGCTGCACGCGGTGACGCGGGCAGACGGGCCGGAGCGGCTGGCGCCTGAGTGGTGGCTGCCCGCTGACAAGGAAGCAGCCACACGGGATTATTTCCGCGTCGAGGACGGCGAGGGACGGCGCTTCTGGCTTTATCGCGACGGGCTATATGAGCGGGAGACCGATGCGCCGCGCTGGTTCATGCATGGTGTGTTTGCATGATGGGTGGCATGATTTGGGCGGGACAGTTCTCAGGCGCTCTTGCGGGGCTTGGCTGCGTCGTCTTCCAGCGCTTCTGCGTTGCGCTCGGCAATCTTGCGCAGAATGGCCTTGATGCGCAGGTGGCCAAAGACCTCGAGAGACTGGGGGATGGCGGCGGCCGACATGGCGGACGCCTTGTCCGTATCAACATTATCCGCCAGGCGCTCATAGAACGCTGTTACATCCAGATCGCCCAGAGCTTCGGCAAGCACGTTGTACTTTCTGAGGTAGTCAACGCCGTAGCCCTTGTCCGACGAAAAGCCCAATGCCTGAACCTTGGCCCAGTTGGAAATGATGCCGGCATCCTGTGCACTGACAACCACTTTGCCGCCGGGAGACTGGCTCAGGGTGATGATGCCTTCATCCGCAATGGCGCGAATTTCCTCCATCGGCATGCCGCTGTCCTCGGCAAGCTTTTCAACCTCCACCGGCGAGCGGGTGCTTTCAGCCCCCAGCTGGTCCGCCAGCATGATTTCAAAGCCGAAGAGACCCGGCACCATGTCGGGCTCGCGGTCGCCGGCTTCTTCAATGAGTTTGCGGATGACGCCCAAGGGCAAAAAGCGTTCGCGCTGAAGGGTGCGGATCAGGTCGAGGCGCCGCAGATGGTCTTCGCTGTAGATCGCCACATTGGTTTTGGGCCGGTCCGGCTCCGGCAGCAGGCCTTCGCGGATGTAATAGCGGATGGTTTCGCGCCCAATGCCACTCTTTTCCTCAAGTTCCTTCATTTTCATGGTCACAGGCCCTTCAGTTTTTCCGCGTCTTTTGTCTGCGCGTGGCGTGCGGTGTCTTCGTGGGGCATGGAGACTCGTTCTTTTTTACGGAGCCATGCTCCGCATTCATCGCGCTTACTGCCTGAAACGTCAAGTCAGAGCTGATGGGGCAGGGCTATGCCGAACTGGCGGTCACCAGCAATTTCAGCTTTCTGCGCAGCGGTAGCCATCCGGACGAACTGGTACGGCAGGCGGCGGCATTAGGGCTGGCAGCTGTGGGGATTGCGGACCGCAATACATTGTCCGGCGTGGTGCGGGCGCATGTGGCAGCCAAGGAGGCAGGTATTCAACTCCTTGTCGGCGCGCGGCTGGTGACGCGGGACGGGCTGGAGATTTTGTGCTTCCCCAAAGACCGGGCCGCATACGGACGGTTGTCCAAACTGCTGACCCTGGGCAATCGCCGGGCCCCCAAGGGCGAATGCCATCTCATTCTTGAGGATATTGCCGCTGCAGCCAAAGATCAGGTGCTGGTGCTGATGCCGCCCGCCGTGATTGACCAGAACTTTGAAGACAGAGTGCGGGAAGCGCGTGCGCTGCTGGCGATCCCCTATATGGGGATGAGTTTTCTGTATGGCTCGGATGATAAGGCCCGGCTGGTGCGTATTGCAGAGCTGGCGCGCGATCTGGATATGCGGCTGCTGGCAAGCAATGACGTGCACTACCATGAGCCCGAACGGCGGGCCTTGCAGGATGTGGTTACGGCCATCCGTGAACATGTCACCGTGGCGGAGGCGGGAGCCTTGCTGGCAGCCAATGCGGAGCGGCACGTCAAACCGCCTCATGAAATGGCACGACTGTTTGCTGATTACCCCGATGCAGTGCAGGCAGGACTTGATGTGGCGGAGAGCATTTTCTTTTCGCTGGATGAGTTGTCCTATCAGTATCCGGACGAAGTTTTTGGAACGGAAGAAACCCCGCAGGAAACGCTGACCCGACTTACCTGGGAGCATGCGCATGAAAAGTTTCCCGATGGGCTGGACCCGGAACTGGAAAAGACCATTGCGTATGAACTCAAGCTCATCGCCGAGCTGAACTACGCGCCGTACTTCCTGACGGTTCACGACATTGTCCGCTATGCCCGCTCGCAGGACATTCTGTGTCAGGGGCGGGGCAGTGCGGCCAATTCCTGTGTGTGTTTCTGCCTCGGCATCACCTCCATCAATCCCATTGAGATCAACCTTCTGTTTGAGCGGTTTATCTCGGCAGAGCGCAATGAGCCGCCGGACATTGATGTGGACTTCGAGCATGAGCGCCGCGAGGAGGTGATCCAGTACATTTACAAGAAGTACGGCCTGCATCGCGCGGGCATTGCTGCCACCGTCATTTCCTACCGGTCACGCTCTGCCGTGCGGGAGGTGGGCAAGGTAATGGGACTGTCGGAAGATGTAACGGCGGCCTTGTCCGGCACCACGTGGGGCTGGTCCAGCGCGGGGGTTCAGGAGGAACACATTGTTGATCTTGGTCTTGATCCCCGCGACCGGGCGCTGGCGCTCACACTTGATCTAACGCGGCAGATCATCGGGTTTCCCCGGCATCTGTCCCAGCATGTGGGCGGGTTTGTCATCACGGCAGGGCCGCTGGAAGAAGTCATGCCCATCTGCAATGCAGCGATGGATGACCGCACTTTCGTTGAGTGGGACAAGGACGATCTGTCCGAGCTTGGCATGTTGAAGATCGATGTGCTGGCGCTGGGCATGCTGTCCTGCATCCGTCGGGCGTTTGAGTTTATTGAAACCCATTATGACCGGCCGCTGGCATTGCACGCGCTGCCCCATGAAGACCCGCGCGTGTATGACATGCTGTGCAAGGCGGATTCTGTCGGCGTGTTTCAGGTGGAAAGCCGGGCGCAGATGTCCATGCTGCCGCGCCTCAAGCCGCGCAAATTTTATGACCTTGTGATTGAAGTTGCGATCGTGCGGCCCGGGCCCATTCAGGGCGACATGGTGCATCCCTATCTGCGTCGACGCGACGGCATTGAGCCGGAAGTTTATCCGTCTGAAGAACTCAAAGCCGTATTGGGCAAGACGCTGGGCGTGCCGCTGTTTCAGGAGCAGGCCATGCGCATCGCCATTGTGGCCGGCGGGTTTACGCCCGCTGAGTCAGACGGGCTCCGCCGCGCCATGGCGACCTTCCGCAAGATGGGGACCATCCACAGCTTTCAGGACAAGCTGGTGAATGGGATGATCGGCAATGGTTATGAGCGCGATTTTGCGGAGCGCTGCTTCAAACAGATTGAAGGCTTTGGAGAATATGGCTTTCCGGAAAGCCATGCGGCCAGTTTTGCGCTCCTCGTCTATGTGTCGTCCTGGCTCAAATGTCATTACCCGGATGTTTTCTGTGCCGCCATTTTGAACGCGCAGCCCATGGGCTTTTATGCGCCGGCCCAGCTTGTGCGTGATGCGCGGGAACATGGCGTTGACGTGCGGGCGCCGGATATCAATGCCAGTGACTGGGATGCCACCCTTGAAATGCGAGAGCACGCGACGCCTATCAGTGATGAGGGTGGTGGTCGCATGGCTGTGCGTCTGGGCATGCGGCAGATCAAGGGGTTCCGTATTGATGCTGCGGAAAGACTCATGGCGGCGCGGCCACCGCAGGGGTTTGACAGTGTGCGGGACGTCTGGCTGAGAACGCGGCTGACCCCGGCAGAGCTTGAACGGCTGGCGAAGGCGGATGCGTTCCGCTCCATCGGCCTTGATCGTCGGGACGCGCTGTGGGCCGTGCGCGGACTTGGTGGCACGCAGCGCACCATGCCTGCCTCACTTCCCCTGTTCGCCCATGCGGAAGGAACAGGCTTTCAGCATGAGGAAGAGGTGGCTCTGCCCTCCATGCCTCTGGGCGAGCATGTGATCGAGGATTACACCCATATGCGCCTGTCCCTGAAGGCGCACCCCCTGTCTTTCCTGCGCGATGGTCTGGCGGCGGCGCGTTACACGCCGTCCAAGGCGCTTGAGACCATTCGCAACAATTCAAAGATCAATCTGGCGGGGCTGGTGCTGGTGCGCCAACGGCCTGGTAGTGCCAAGGGTGTGATCTTTGCCACGCTGGAGGATGAGTTTGGTGTGGCCAACATCATTGTCTGGCCGCCGGTATTTGAAACCCATCGCAAAATCATTCTGGGTGCCCGTATTCTTGGGGTGCGGGGGCGGGTACAAAAACAGGGGCAGGTCATTCACATTGTTGCGGATCATCTTGAAGACCTGACGCACCTTCTGGGCACGTTGTCAGAGCAACGTGATGCCGTCAGCGGTTTTGGGGATGCGGCAATGGCCAATGCGGATGAAGTGCGCAGGCCCGGCGAAGACCCCCGCCAGATTACAGCGCTCCGGGAAGAAGGACGGGTGGCACGGGCGGAGGCCATTGAGCAGCATTTCCGTCAACGGCCCAAACAGATGCCCCGCGCGGTGCGGCGGATGCTGCCCAAGAGCCGTGACTTTCATTAGCGGTCATCCAAACGGCTGGGGGTGCCGTACACTTGTTCATGACATCTCCCCAAAACCCCCTTCGCTTCTATTTCTTTCTGCGCAGCCCCTATGTGTGGCTGGCGGCGGAGCAGCTCACACGTGATGGCATCGAGGTCGAACCGATACCTATGGTCGGCTTTGCCGAAGGCACGGTGTTTGCTGATCCTGCGGCCAATCCACCGCGCATGGCTTATCTGATTGAGGATATTGCCCGGCTGGCCGAGCGCATGAACCTGACCCTCGCACCTCCGGTGGATGTTGAGGACTGGATGCCGGTGCACAATGTTGCAGAGCTTGCCAAACGCAAAGGCAAGGGGCTGGCATTTGCCCAGATGGCCGGGCGGGCCAGATGGACGCGCAGCCTGTCCCTGGAGGACCCGCAGGTCATTGCAGACGTGGCCGGGGAGGTTGGCCTTGATGCCGATGAGGCAAGAGTTGCCATGACCGACGCGCAGATACGCGCCGACATGGTCACGGCCTACAGGCCGCTCATCGAAAAAGACCAGGTGTTTGGCGTTCCGTTTTTTGCCTTTGACGCGGCTGGCAAGACGCATCGCTATTGGGGGCAGGACCGCATTGGCATGATGGTGGATGACGCGCGCGAAATGGGCGTGCTCTAAACCGCCTTGCGCGGCCAGACGACATACAGCGCCCCGCCGATTTCCGTTGCCACAAACAACGTCAGCAGGGGCGTGGCGCCCTGCCAGATCCAGAACACCAGAATGGCGGCCACCACGATACGGGCATAGGCATCGGCCAGCGCAAAGTCACGTACCGGGTAGCGCAGGCGAATACACGCCCACAGCACCGCAAGAATGCCCGTGGTGTTGATGAACACCCAGTGCAGCGGCGCAAAGCCGGGAAAGCCACCAGCCAGCCCTAGCTGAAAATGGGCGAACTTCAGGATCGTGATGTAGATCTCTGAAAAGTAGGGCAGGGCCAATGGCGTAAACAGCCAAAGGTCCAGCCACGCGACACGGCGACCTTGCAGGAAAATATAGGGTCTTCCGGGTTCGGACGCAGAACGTGCGTCGTCGTTCACCGGGACAGCTCGCGCATGGCGCGGTCGAGGCCGTCCAGGGTCAGCGGGAACATCCGGTCACCAACGATCTGACGCATGATCTCGATGGAGGGCGTGTATTCCCAGTGACGCTCGGCGACCGGGTTCAGCCACACAACGTTTTCATAGACCTGCTGCAGACGTTCCAGCCATACGCCGCCGGGCTCTTCGTTCCAGTGCTCCACGGAGCCACCTGCATAGGTGATTTCGTAAGGGCTCATGGAGGCGTCGCCAACGATGATGACCTTGTAGTCGGACGGATATTTGTGGAGCACATCCCACGTCGCCATCTTTTCGTTGTGGCGGCGGCGGTTGTCCTTCCACAGATCTTCATAGAGGCAATTGTGGAAGTAGAAATATTCCATGTTCTTGAACTCGGTGCGGGCGGCCGAGAACAGCTCCTCACACACCTTGATGTGCGGGTCCATGGACCCACCGACGTCAAAGAACAGCAATGTCTTGATGGTGTTGCGGCGCTCGGGGATCAGCTTGATATCAAGATAGCCACGGTCGGCCGTAGACTTGATGGTGTGATCCAGGTCCAGCTCTTCGGCAGCCCCTTCGCGTGCCCATTTGCGCAGGCGGCGCAGGGCGACCTTGATGTTGCGGGTGCCAAGCTCGATTGAGTCATCGAGGTTCTTGTATTCGCGCTTGTCCCACACCTTCACGGCCTTGCCGTGGCGGCCTTCCTTCTGGCCGATGCGCACGCCTTCTGGATTGTAGCCCTCAGCGCCGAAGGGGGACGTGCCGGCGGTGCCGATCATCTTGTTGCCACCCTCGTGGCGCTTTTCCTGTTCCTCGAGGCGCTTCTTCAGCTCCTCCATGATCTTTTCCCAGCCACCGAGAGCTTCGATCTCAGCCTTCTCTTCGTCGGTGAGGAATTTTTCAGTGAGGGCTTTCAGCCAGTCTTCCGGAATCTCGGAGACATCGCCTTCGCCGAGGCTTTCAAGGCCCTTGAAGACGGTGCCGAACACCTGGTCGAACTTGTCGAGGTTCTTTTCGTCTTTCACCAGAGCGGAGCGGGAGAGGTAATAGAAATCCTCAACCTCGCGGTCGATCACTTCGGCATCCATGGCTTCCAGCAGCGTCAAATATTCGCGCAGGGAAACCGGCATGCCGGCATTTTTCAGCTCATGGAAGAAGTTGACGAACATGGTGCGTAGCCTCGGCTTTGGTGGTCACGGCTGTAACTGGATATAGGGTTCGGAAAGGAAACTCTCATGGTGCGCATTTGGATGCAAGAGGACGCAAAAACTGGCGGTTTTGCTCGCAGTTGGCCCTTGTCCACCTGAGACCTATGCTGCACCCAAAAGGGCTAGGCAATTGAGGGAGACGTATAGACATGCTCAGGGATATTGACCGGGTACAGCTTCTGGTGCCCGACACCGGCGCAGCTGCTGCCAAGTGGACGAGCCTGCTGGGGGCGCAAGAGGTCGGTAAGGACGCCGTCAAGACGCTGTCGGCAAAGCGCACGACGCTTCGCATAGGCACGTCATGTGTAGAGCTGCTTGAGCCGGATGGAAGCGGAATTGCGGATGCCGCGCTCAAGGCACGGGGGCGAGCGCATCTGTTTGCTGCGGGCATCTCCACCACGGACATGGCTGGCTTGAAAAAGCATCTTGCCGCCAGTGCAGCGGAGGTTGTGGCGGAAGGCGAGCAGCTTCACATCTGTTTGCCAGTCGAAGACACACTGGTTCGGTTTGTTGTCTCGCCCCATGAAGAGCGCAGCCAGGTTGGTGACGCATCGTTTTTGTATGAAGCGACCTTGCTGGTGCAGAACGAAGCGGCGGCTGTGAAGCTGTTTGTGGATACGTTCGGCCTCAATGACGCCGGGTTTGAGCATATTTCATCTGAGAATTTCGGGTATACGGGCACGCTGACGCTTTTTGATGCACAGCGTTTGCATCGTTTTGAGGTCATCAGCCCCGCAAGCGCTGAGAAGACCATGGGGCGTTACTTCGCCCGCGAGGGTGTTTGCTACTACATGGCGTTTTGTGAAAGCGCGCGCATGCTGGACATTGAAGCACGTGCCACTGCGCAGGACGCAGGTATTACTATCGAACGGCCCGATGGGCGCAGCGCCGACAAGACGCCGGACCAGATGTGGCTTCACCCTCCGTCTCTGGGCGGCATGATGCTGGGCATTTCTCGTCCGAGCATGGCGTGGCACTGGTCCGGTCATCCTGACCGGGTGGAGGACGTGGCATGAGCTCGGACATTCTGCGCATAGAAACCGAAGGGCGGGTGAGGGTGCTTACCTTCAACCGGCCTGACCACCTCAATGCCATGAACGGTGCATTGTACGAGGATGTCGGCGATGCCCTGCGTGCAGCGTCTGCGGACAAGGAAGTCGCCGTGGTGATCCTCACAGGCGAAGGTAGGGCCTTCACTGCCGGGCATGACCTTGATGAGATGGATAATCCTCCGGTTCATACGGATGGCGGTCAGCATGGCTTCCGCCGGTTCCGACAGGCGCTGGAGGAGTTCGACAAGCCGCTGGTTGCTGCCGTCAACGGACTTGGTGTGGGCATTGGCCTCACCATGCTGCCCTATTGCGATTGGGTGGTCATGGATGAGGCGGCCCGTGTGCGGGCACCATTCACCACGCTGGGCGTGACAGTGGAAGCGGGCAACTCCTACCTGCTTCCCGCACGCGTTGGCTGGGCCAATGCGGCGCGGTTGCTGTTCACGGCTGAGTGGCTGTCAGCGGAGCGTGCGCTGGAGATAGGTCTGGTGCAGGAGATCGCCGACAAGGGCACAGTGCTTGCTGCTGCACGGGCATTCGCTGCACCCATTGCAGGCATGCCGGTGGCCTCACTGGTTGCGACCAAGCGATTGATGCTGGAGGCGCGCAACGATCATGTGCGGGCGGCTCACTATCGTGAGCAGATTGCCTTTGAGGAAATCGGAAAAGGCCCCGCCAATCGTGAGGCGCTTGCGGCGTTCCGCGAAAAACGCGAGGCGGATTTTTCGGGGCTATAGTCGGTCGGGGTCAGCGTGGCGTGCTTTTTCGGATCATCTGATCCAGTTGGTTCATAAAGCGGGACCGGTCGCCTTTTGAGAATTGTGCGTTGCCGCCGGTCATGACCCCGGTTTCGCGCAAATGCCGGTTCAGCTCGCGCGACGCGAGGGCGGAGCCGATATTCTGCGGCGTGAAGGCACGTCCGTCTGATCCCAGAACCTGCGCGCCTTTTTCCAGACAGCGGGCCGCCAAGGGGATGTCTGCCGTGATGGCTATGTCGCCTCCGCCGATTTCATCCGCAATCCAGTCGTCGGCAGCATCGGCGCCGTCCGAAACGAGAATATTTTTGACCAGAGGATGGTTGCCGGTGCGCATCCCGGAGTTGGAGACCAGAAACACCTGCAGATTGTGCCGCTCGGCGATGTTGATGGTTTCGGTCTTCACCGGGCAGGCGTCACCGTCAATATAGATCGTGGTCATGCAGTCTTCCGTGCAAAGAGGATAATCCATCCGGTGGTCGTGCCGTCATACCCGAATCCCTGGCCGGTGTCGTAGGTTACATCCACCCAGTTTCCTGACCGGGCCATTGCGCTTTGCAGTTCCGCGTGGGTGGGAAAATTGTAATACCGCCCCAGTTTGTCTCGTCCTTCAGGTTGGCCGGTTTTGAAACTTGCGTGAAAGATACCGTTGAGGCGCAGACTTTTGTGAATACGGGCCATCAGGTCCGCCAGGCTCTCGAGCGGCGCATGCAGCAGGGAGGCATGCGCCCACACGCCATCAAATGCATCGATGTCCTCAAGCTCATCAAAGCGCGCAACCCTGACCGGCTTTGCAAGACGTTTGCTGGCGATTGCGGCAAGCCCAGCCGACCCATCCATCGCTGTAATGTCGTGACCCATCGCCTCAAATGCTGCCGCATAGTGTCCATCGCCTGATCCAAGGTCGAGAACACAGGCTGACGGTGGCAGGGCGGCGGCGAAGCGATGGAAAGATGCGGGCATCTCGTCAGGACGCTGCTTAGACGCGTAGGTTTCGGCCTCCGCATCATAAAAACTCAAGGTCTGTGGGTCGCTTTTGTTGTTCATGTTCATGACTAACTTCGTGTTGCGCTGCATCCTAGCCGCGGCGGGCGTTCGTGTCCTAGGTTTGTGGAATAAGAATCAGCAACGAATAGGAGAACGGGTATGGGCTTCATCATGTGGATCATCGTGGGCGGTCTGGCCGGGTGGATCGCCGAAAAAATCATGAAGGCGGATCATGGTCTGCTGACCAACATCGCGTTGGGCATTGGTGGGGCCGTGGCGCTCAATTTCGTGCTTGGTCTTGTGGGCGTGCTGATTCCCAGTCTCATTGGGCAATTCGCCGTCGCTGTGGCAGGTGCCTGTGCTCTTATCTATGGCTACCGGATGATCCGCTCGTAGCGGACATCTTTGCTGCTGCAAAAGAAAAAGGCCGGAGCAGTTGCTCCGGCCTTTGTCGTTTTAAATCTCGATGCCGCTGCTAGTTGCGCTCGCGGCGGGCGAGGAAGGCCAGGCGCTCAAACAGGTGCACGTCCTGCTCGTTCTTGAGCAGGGCACCATGCAGCGGCGGAATGAGCTTGGACGCATCGCGTTCGCGCAGGGTTTCCGGCGAGATGTCTTCGTTCATCAGCAGCTTGAGCCAATCGAGAAGCTCCGACGTTGATGGCTTCTTCTTGAGGCCGGGCACATCGCGCATTTCGTAGAAGACGTCGAGGGCTTCCTTGACCAGACGCTCTTTCAGATTGTCGAAGTGTACGTCAACGATCTGACCCATCGTGTCCGCATCGGGGAACTTGATGTAGTGGAAGAAGCAACGGCGCAGGAATGCATCCGGCAGTTCTTTTTCGTTGTTGGACGTGATGATCACGATGGGGCGTTCTTTCGCCTTGATGACCTCATCGGTCTCGTAGACGTAGAACTCCATGCGATCGAGCTCCTGGAGGAGGTCGTTCGGGAATTCGATGTCGGCCTTGTCGATTTCATCAATCAGGAGCACGACTTTCTCGTTGGCGTCAAACGCTTCCCAGAGCTTGCCCTTGTTGATGTAGTTCTTGATGTCCTTGACGCGCTCGTCGCCCAGCTGGCTGTCGCGCAGACGGGTGATCGCGTCATACTCATACAGACCCTGATGAGCTTTGGTTGTGGATTTGATGTTCCACGTGATCATGGGAACGCCAAGGGATGTGGCGATCTGTTCGGCCAGCACGGTTTTACCGGTGCCTGGTTCACCCTTCACGAGCAGTGGGCGCTCGAGGGTAATGGCTGCATTCACGGCGACACGGAGGTCCTCGGTCGCCACATAGTCTTTGGTGCCTTCAAAGCGCATCAACAAGTCCTGCCAGTTGTGTTGGTAATAAGTCAGTAAGATTTTCGAACGGGCGCAAACCTAAGGGGGCAAGCGCTGCGGGGCAAGCGGCATGACGCCGTGTCATTTGCGCGAAATTGCCCGGCAAAAGCTGCCGCAAGGGGCAGAAAGTGCTGCGCCTGCACTGCCATGCTCCTTCCCAAGTCATTGAAAATAAACATAAAACAGTCTGGCCCGGTGCTTGCTCCAGTGTGTCTGAATTAATCCGCATGCCGCTTTGGCGTGCATGCCATGTGTCAGTCCTCTGGAGGGATCCGATGACAATCTTCGGTGCAATGACCACCGCCGTGACCGGCCTCAAAGCCAATTCCAAGGCTCTGGGCCATATCTCGGACAATATCGCCAACTCGCAGACCATCGGGTTCAAGCGTACGGAAACCAATTTTCGCGACCTCGTGACCTTTGCGTCCTCGCGCAACAATGCACCGGGCACGGTGCTGGCAGAGGCCCGTTTCACCAATACGGTGCAGGGCGCTCTGGAAGCGGCCCAGGTGCCAACGCACATGGCCATCAATGGCGATGGGTACTTCATGGTGTCTGAGCGGGTTGCCACATTGGACAACAAGCCAGTGTTCAACCAGATCGACTACTACACCCGTCGTGGTGACTTTGAAGTGGATCGGTTCGGCTATCTCCAGAATGGTGCCGGCTATTACCTGCAGGGTGTTGAGATCAATCCACTGACGGGTAACAAGGTCGGTGATGTGCCGAGCCGCATTCAGATTGAAAGCGATTTCATCTCGGCCAAGCAGTCCACCACGATTGACTACACCGCCAACCTTGCATCCTTCCCCAAGACAGTTGTGGCTGATGCCAACACTGCCAACTCGGAACTGATGCTGGATGCGACCTTCACCAACAACCCCTCCACATTCGGTGGCGACGGCTTTGTGCAGGCGCAGGACGAGCAGCTGTTCCTCGACCGCTCCCTCGCTGGTGGTGCCATTACGACCTACGATTCAATCGGTAACCCGGTGAACGTCGAGCTTCGGTGGGCCAAAGTGAACAATGCTGGCAACGGTGCCGGTCAGGCAGGTGGCGCGGATACGTGGAACCTGTTCTATCAAACCAGCACAACGGCCACAGGTACGGCTGCCAAATGGAACAATGTGGGCCAGGCCTATGTGTTCAATACAGCCGGCGTTGCCACACCTGCTGTGACATCTGCCACGATTACGGGTTTGACGGTTGATGGCATCAACCTTGGCAACATCACCATGAACCATGGCTCGAACCAGGTGACGCAGTTCGCGGACACCAATGGTGCTGTATCCGTGACAGAGATTGAGCAGGATGGTTTTGCATCCGGTGCGCTTGCGTCCATCGCCGTATCTGATGCAGGCCGTGTGGTGGGCACATACACCAACGGCAAGCAGCTTGATCTGGCTGAAGTGACGCTCGTGAAGTTCAACGCCGACAACAAGCTGCGTAAGCTTGATGGTGGTGCATGGGCAGCAACGCAGGACTCCGGTGAAGCCATTCAGGGCGCATCCGGCGAAATCGTTGCAGAAGCACGCGAGTCTTCCAACGTGGATATCGCTGACGAGTTCTCCAAGCTCATCGTCACGCAGCAGGCATACTCAGCAACGACACGTATCGTGACGACGGCTGATGAACTGGTGCAGCAGACACTCAATATGAAGCGGTAATTCGCTCCTCTACGGCAGGCGGCTGATGCCGCCTGCCGATTACACTCCTTCAACCAGGCACAGATACGTCCATGTCCCTTTCAACCGCCCTCAATGCCGCCGTTTCCGGGCTCAAGGCCAATCAGTCCGCTGTCGATCTTGCTGCGCGCAACATCGCCAACGCGACGACGGAAGGCTATACGCGGAAGACTGTCGGCCAGAGCAATGCGCTGGCGGGCGGCGAGGGTATTGGTGTGTCCGTGCGGGCGGCCGTGCGCGAGGTGGACAACTATCTGTTCGGTCAGCTGCAGCGGTCTTCCGGCGTTAATGCCAAACTGGAAGTGCGGTCTGAATTTCTGACTCGGGTGGACCAGATGTTCGGCACGCCCGATAGCGAAACTTCCATCGCGTCCTATGTGACACGGCTGGGGACAGCTTTTCAGGATCTGGCAACGACACCAGAATCCACTGTTACCCGTGAAGCGACTCTTGCCGCAGCTGAAGAGCTGACCGTTGAGCTCAATCGTCTGTCGGACGAAATTCAGCAGATGCGCCGCGAAACGGAGCGTCGGCTTGAGGATGCGGTCTCACAGGCGAATGGTGCGCTGGCCAAGATCCATGATCTCAATCTGAAGATTTCAGCAAATCAGGCAGGCTCCGTAGCCGACCTTCAGGACGAGCGGGACATGGCGGTTCGTGAGCTGGCTTCCCTGATGGATATCCGCACGGTGGAGCGCGAAGGTGGACGAATTTCCGTGTTCACCAATGGCGGCAACCTGCTGTTGGATACGCAGCCTGCTTCGCTATCCTTCGATGAACATCCGACGCTCAATGCGTCGTCTTTCTATAATTCTGACCCTACGCTGCGTGGGGTTGGCACTGTCACCTTGCAGGTTGGTGGGTCAGCCCCGATTGACCTTCTGCGCGATGGAACGATCCGCGAAGGCAAGATTGCCGGTCTGGTGGACATGCGCGACAAGACCCTTGTCGAGGCGCAGTCCCAGCTTGATGAAATTGCCCATAACCTGGCCAAGTCCATGTCGGAGACGACAGTGACATCGGCTGCGGTTGCTGGTCCGCCTGCCGGCTTTGATGTTGATATTGCGGCGCTTCAGAATGGCGACAGCATCAACCTCACATATACTGAGACACCGGGCGGCACGCAGCGTCAGGTCACCATCATCCGTGTTGATGATGCAACCGCGCTGCCGCTGGCAAACACTGTTACTCCCAATGCAAATGATACCGTTGTCGGTGTTGCGTGGGGTGGGAGTGCCGCGACATTTGCGACAAACCTTGATGCGGCGCTTGCCGCCGCCAGCATCAATATTGATACATCCAACCCGGCCGGCACAACGCTTCGCATCGTTGACGACGGCGTTGGGGCGACAACGGATGTTGATGCTGTCACTGCGACCGTTACGGCCACCGGATTGATTGATGGTGGCACCGCATTGCCACTCTTTGTTGATGGTGCAAATGCACAGGCGGCTTACACGAACTTCCAGGATGGCGCACGTCAGAAGGTTGGGTTTGCCAGCCGCATTTCATTGAATGCGAATGTACGCGCTGATCCTTCCTCTCTGGTTGTTTATTCAACCTCTCCGGCAACGGATGCTGGTGATCCGGCCCGTCCTACCGAGTTGCTCAATCGTCTCACTGGTACGGCACGCGAGTTTGACCCGGCAACCGGCATTGGCGGTACCGGCCAGCCGTTCGCGGGTGGCGTGGATGAGTTTGCCCGTCGCGTAGTGTCTTTTCAGGCCAATGAAGTGGTGCTCGCCAATCGGGCACTTGATAGTCAGAAGGTTGTTCAGCTTGGACTTGAAGAAAAGGTCCAGGGCACCACGGGCGTATCGATAGATGATGAAATGGCGCAGCTTCTTTTGCTGCAAAATGCGTATGCCGCAAATGCGCGGGTGATGTCAGCAGTGCAGGAAATGATGTCCCTGCTCGGCAACATCCTGCGATAGCGGACAGGTAGGAAGAGACCCATGCAGGTTCCCTCACTTCTTCAGTCGCTTACAGCGCGCGATCAGATCAAGACCATGCAGCTCCAGCTTACGGATCTGCAGACGCAGCTGGCGACGGGCAAGAAATCACAGACCCATTCCGGCCTGGGCGTAGATGCGTCGCTGGTGTTGAACCTGCGCGCAGAACTCAGTGAGATGAATGGGTATGTGCGCACGATTGATCAGACACAGCTTCGTCTCACCACAATGCAGCAGGGTCTGTCGCGCATTGATGATATTGCAGCAGAGATGCGCACGGCGTCGCTGACATCCGGTTATGAAACGCTGGATGGCAAGCAGACGCAGCTTCAGTTTACAGCGAAGGAGCGTCTGGAAGAGACGCTGGCCGTGCTCAACACAGACATTGGTGGTCGTCACCTGTTTGGTGGGGCAGCTACGCAGACGCAGCCCGTTGAGGTTTATGAAAAGGTCATCAACGGCGATGTCGGTCTCGCCGGTTTCAAGCAGATTGTTTCCGAGCGTGCCCAGGCTGACCTGGGGGCAGACAATCGTGGTCGCCTGTCCATTCCGGTTCCTGGTGCCAATACGGTGACTGTCACTGAGGACAACGCACCGCCATTTGGTCTCAAGTTCAGCGCCGTATCCACGGACCTGAACAATGTTACGGCTGGCATTGCCGGTGCTCCGCAGGCTCTGACGGTTGCGTTTGGCGCGCCGCTTCCCACCGCAGGTCAGAAGCTGGATGTATCCTTCACGCTGCCGGACGGCACTACGGAGACCCTGTCTCTTGTGGCTATTGAGAGTGGCACGCCAAAAGAAGGCGAGTTTCTTGTCGGTGCCGATGCCAATGCGACAGCGGCCAATTTCCAGACTGCACTTGCGCGAGACGTTGAAGTGCTGGCGCAGACATCATTGAAGGCAGCCAGCGCACAGAGGGCGGCGACCGAGTTTTTTGAGTATGACGCTGGCAACCCACCAAAGCGTGTTGACGGTCCTCCCTTTGCGACTGCGACAGGCGTTGTGGATGCAACAACGACGGACACAGTGTTCTGGTATAAGGGCGATACGGCAACAACACCGATCCGCAATAGCGCACTGGCGAAGATCGATGATGGTCGTACTATTGGGTATGCAACCCGTGCCGATGAGGGCCCAACGCGCGATACGGTCAAGGCGCTTGCTGTTCTGTCTGCGCTTGAGTTTGATAACACAGACGCGCTCTCGCAGCGTGCCTACAACGAGACAACGCAGCGTACAGGTTCGAAATTTGCCTTCAAGGATACGACGTCCCTGGCAGATGTGCGCACGCAGCTTGGTCTGAAGGAAAGCAGCCTGGCGGCCACCAAGGACCGTCATGAGCGGACCATCAATGCCACGCAAGTGCTGCTAGCAAAGTCCGAGAATGCGGACACGAATGAGGTTGGGACGATGATCCTGCAGCTGAACAATCAGCTTACGGCCAGCTTCCAGGCGACGTCCATTGTCTCACGGCTGACGCTGACCAGTTACATCTAGCGGCGGCAGACTTTCAGCCGGCCCAAACAAAAGAGGCGCTGCTTTGATGAGCAGCGCCTCTTTTTGTGTGTGGTGTGTGACGTTGCTACGCCGGGCGCTGATAGAGGCCGGCTGCAATTTCGCGATTGATATTGATCAGCACATCAAGCTTCTCAGGTGAAGGGCTCGCCTGGACAGACACTGTGTGCTTGAGAATAAAAATACCGAGATTGGCAATGTTCTGCTTGATCGGATCGGGAAGGGGGTTGTCGTCGCCGGTCACAGAGCCTGCAAAGATGCTCCATAGCTTGCGATTGTAAATCAATGCGTTGCGGAATGCGTCGCTGCGCGGCTCAAACGGATCTTTGACAGCCATGAGCTGCTGCGCAGCCTTGGTGAGCAGATTGGCTTCGTGTTCACGCGGGTTGGCAACAACTTTAGCTGTCTTCCCGTAGGCCTGCGCCGGATTGTGCATTCGACATGAGCTCCTGCTCATACTTGATGAGCTTCTTTGCTTCCTTAAGAGCTTTATAGAATGCGCCGGTTAAGATTTGATTGTTCATGCGCTCAATGTACTCAAGGGTGCTAGGTGCTGCCTTGATGATGTCATTGGTGAGCTTGAAATAGACGCTGTGCTGATCTGACGGGTCGTTGCTCAGATACATAAGCTGAACAGCCAAATAGAGCCGTTTGCAGGGGCTGTCTGCGTCTTCAGCGCGCATGATGTCCTTCTCGCGCAGAATGGGTGCAGAGCCTTCAACGAACAGGCGGGTCCGCTGGTCGTCATTGGTAATGACTGCGTTGCCCAGAATGAAGCGTTCGCCGGGCTTGAGCTCGATTTTGAGGGCCATGGTGTCTCTCCGGGTTGTGGGGCAGGTCACGCATTGATTCGGACCTCCACAGTATAGGGCAAGCGCACTGACAGGCTTTGCTTCAATGAAACCCGCAGATCGACAAAGAAAAACGGCGGTGCTTCTGCACCGCCGTTTCCCGTATTCGATAACCAGATGGCTTCGCCTTCGTGGCTAGGCCGCCTGTTGGTCTGATTAGAACAGACGCAGGACGTTCTGGTCGGACTGAGAAGCCAGGGACAGAGCCGTGGTACCCAGTGACTGACGTGTCTGAAGGGCAAGCAGGTTTGCACCTTCAAGGTTGGTGTCGGCGAGGGTGAGCTTGCCAGCACCTGTTTCGAGTGTCTTGATCAGGTTGGACGTGAAGTCCTGACGGTTTTCCACGATCGACAGGTTGTTACCGAACGAAGAAGACTGTGCACGAAGCGTGCTCACCGCGGCGTCCAGCTCAGCAACAGCAGCGTCGATGTTGCTGTCAGTTGCGAAAGCGCTGTTCGTAGCAGCAGAGACGTTCAGGCCGCCGGAAGATGTGTCAAGCAGCTTGGACGAAATCGTCAGGCTGGAAGACTGGTCTTCGTTAAAGGCCACTGTCAGGTCATTGTTGGCCTGAAGAAGGTTCACACCCTTGAAGGATGCGTCACCAGCCAACTGGTCAATCTGCGTACGCAGGCTGTTGAAGTCAGTCACGAAAGAGTTACGGTTTGTGCCGTTTGTCTTCGTACCTGAAACGCCCAGTGAGTTGGCAGCTGAACCAGAAACGTCAGCAATCACAAGATCTTCGCCGCTTGTGCCTTCAATCTTGATCTTACCGTCAGACGTCAGCGAGGCAGTTACGCCAGAGATGCCGGAGATGCTGGTGATAAGAGCAGTAACAGACTGGTTGGTTGCAGCAACGTTGATCGTGACAGCAGCAGCAGTGCCCACCTGAATGGTGAAGCTGTCGCCGTTGTCGACACCAGAGATTGTTGAAATCGTCTGTGCACCAGTGAACGCAGTTGAGTTCGTGCTGGTTGCAGAAGAAGAAGCAATCTTTGTTGTCAGAGCTTCGTTGGCAGTGGACTTAAGGTTCTCAACGAGTGTCGTGATCGCCTTGATGCCGTCGTCGGCAGCTTTCAGTGTGTCAACAGCAAGGCCGATGTCATCAGAAAGAGCAGACAGATCCTGTGCACGGTTGTTCAGGCCGGCAGCAGTGAAGAATGACGTCGGGTTATCAATAGCGCTGTTCACACGCAGGCCCGTCGAAAGACGTTCCTGAGTCTGAGAAAGCAAAGACGCCGTGTTCTGGAGAGAGTTAAGGTTCGAGCGCAGGGCGCTGGAGAGAGCAATTTCACTCATGAACTGAGTTCCTTTCCTAGGAAGACTATGTAACTGACCCTCTTTCTGAGGTGTCGAGGATCACAGTGGCGGAAAGGTCTTAAGGGGGAGTTACTGCAATCCAACAGGCTTGGTAAGTCCCGTTGTCTTTGTTGCCTGGTATTGCGCAGATCCGCAGAAAACAAACAAAAAAGGCGGCTGCAAAAAAGTGCAGCCGCCCTGATTTTTTGCTGAAAGCGCTACTAGAAGAGCTGCAGCACGTTCTGATCTGCCTGCGATGCCAGTGAAAGGGCGGTGGTACCCAGGGACTGACGGGTCTGCAAGGCCAGAAGGTTTGCGCCTTCTTCGTTTGTATCAGCGATTGTCAGATTAGACGCGCCGCCGACCAGCGTATTGATCATGTTCTCAGTAAAGTCAGACCTTGTTTCCACGACTGACAGGTTGCCACCGAAAGTGGACGCCTGTTGCCGCAGTGTAATGACGGCCTGATCGAGCTGATCAATGGCACCGGAGATGTTGCCATCCGTCGCCCAAGCCTTGGAGACAATCTCTGAAATGTTCATGCCAGCGGAGGATGTATCAAGCAGACGAGAGTTGATCGTCAGGCTGGATGTTTGACCTTCGTTGAAGAAAACCGTCAGGTCATTGGTGGCCTGCAGCAGGTTTACCCCTTTGTAGGATGCGTCAGAGATCAACTGGTCCATCTGGGTCCGCAGTGCATTGAAGTCAGACTCGAAGGAGCGGCGGTTCACACCGTTGGTTGATGTGCCTGAAACCCCGAGGCTGTTTGCTGCTGAGCCAGATACGTCGGTAATTGCCAGATCTTCGCCATTTGTGGCTTCAATCTTGATCTTGCCGTCGGTGGTCAGATAGGCCGTTACGTCTGTGATGCCTGAAAGGCTGGCAAGAATGACCGAAACAGCCTGGTTGGTCGCTGCAATATTGACAGTTACTGCCGCTGCTGTGCCGACCTGAATGGTGAAGCTGTCGCCATTGTCCACGCCAGCAATGGTGCTGATGGTTTGTGTTCCGGTAAAGGCGGTTGAGTTGGTGCTCGTTGCCGTTGAGGCTTTGATCTTTGTCACAAGTGCCTGGTTGGCGGTTGCTTTGGCGTTTTCAATCAGCTTGATGACCGACTTGATGCCCTGATCTGCTGCGTCCAGTGTCTGAACGGCCTGATCCATCGATGACAGCAAAGACTCCAGATCACGTGCCCGATTGTTCAAGCCCTGAGCCGTAAAGAAGGCCGTGGGATCGTCAATGGCACCGTTGACCTTTAGTCCGGTTGCCAGACGCGTCTGCGTCTGATCAAGAAGCTTCGCGGTGTTCTGAATGCTCAGAAGGTTGGAGCGGATACCCGCTGAAAGTACAATGTCACCCATATCTCATGTCCTCCTAGGACCGTTTCCAGCGCCCTCACAATGAGGGATGTGTCCCAGTTCGTTACGCTGGATACTGATCGTTAATGCTTAATCGCCGGTAAACTTTGCCGCCTCGGTCCATCAATTTGGGACACAGGGATTTTTGCCTGGTCCTCTAGGGCGAGGGAGCTGATCTACGGTGACCAACGCTTGGCCCTGTAGGAGCATGCTCTGTGCCAACAAAAAAATGGCAGAAAACTGGGGATTTTTTCGATTTGGAAGTGAGCGGCGCGGCATTGATTGCCGTGCTTGGGCAGTTTTTGCCGGGCATCAAAAGCAAAAAGAGCGAAACTGCCTTCATGCAGTTCCGCTCAGTCTTGGTCGTGTGCTCTGTGGATATCTTGTGAAATTTCTAGCTTATTTCGCCGTTGTGCCACTGCTTGGCGAAGGCTTGGACATCCTTTGTGATGCTTTTAGCGATGTCTGAAATGGGTTGCCGGGCTTCCCGGCTCACAAATCTGGAAGACGGGTACCAGGGGAACCGGTCTGTGCCCAGCTGCATGGGGTGCCGGGCATCACCGTAGAAGATGACAGGCGTGCCGACAGCCGCGGCCATGTCGGACACGGAGGTACCTGCACTTACGACAAGGTCACATGCTTTTGTCAGCGCAGCGGCTTCGTCCAGGTCGTCCTTGAGGTCCAGGCCATCCATGACATGTAGCTTGAGGCCTGTTTTCTCTGTGAACTCTTCTATTTCAGCATCCGCATTGTCGTATTGGAGGTTGATGCACGTAATGCCGGGCGTTTTCATCAGCTCCGCCCAATCGTCCAGTTGGGTGTAGACGAGGTTACGGGTGGCGCTTTGGTGCATGCTGCGCCAGGAAAGTCCGATGCGGATACCTTCGCCACATGCTTCTACCCTTTCGCGCCAGTAGGCGATGCGTTTGGGATCTGGGACGAGGTATCCGTCTTCTGCCGGGAATGCATCCAGGGTTCGGCGGAAATGAACAGGCAGCTGTCCAGCGGGTATGTGCTTGTTGTAGTCGGGCGGTCCAACGAATGTGTGCTCCAGCTTTGGACGTTCGTCCCGCACTGTTGTCGTGGGAAATGACCGCTGGAAAAGCGTTACCAGACGTGGGTCCGTTTCGATAATCACGTGTTCCACGCGGTTGATCACATCCGGGAGGCAGGAGGCAAAGCGTATGTCATCGCCCACGCCCTGTTCTTTCCAAACAAGTACTCGGTCATCGGAACAGTCTTTGTTGTCCCAAAGGTCCACTGAGAAGTGACGCATCGGACGACGCAGACCAGCATTGAAACCATGGGCATAAAGATCCCAACCATTCTCGATATCGCCTCTTGCCAGCAAAAGATGGGAGAGGTTGGAGCCTGCCGTTGAGTATTCAGGATTGACTGTCAAAGCGCGCTGGTAGAGGTCGATCGCGCGGTCATAGTCACCAATTTTTTGCAGCATGACCCCGATGTTGAGATAGGTCTGCTCGACATTTGGGTTAATCCGGAGCGCTTCCATGCCCTCAGTCAGCGCCTTGTCATAGTCCTCGGTCTCGAAATACAGGCCAGCGAGATTGGACCAGCTTCGCGCTTCGTCTGGCATCAGGACTTTCATTTTCTCGTAATGCTCGATGGCTTTGTCGAACATCTCGAGGGACTGATACGTGAATGCGAGTTTCAGCAGAGCGGTGGAATTTTCGGGCTCCATCTCGTGCACGTACTCAAGTATCGGCAGAGCATCTTTGTTGCGCCGCATGTTCGACAGGATAATGCCCATCTTGAGTTTTGCCTCAATGTCATCCGGCTTCTCGTCGAGCATGGCGCGAACGAGGGGCAGCGCATCCCGGTTGCGATCAAGGTCAATTAGAAGACCCGCCGCCAGACTGCGTGATTGCCAGTCGTCAGGTTTGATCTCCAAAGCCTTTTCAAGCAGGGGGAGGGCGCTCAGCTTGTCGTCTTGCTGCACGCGCAAGATTGCCATATCCCGCAGGGCCTCATGAGGGACGCGGGCATTGCTGGCGAGAAACTCATACTCCTTTAGCGCGCCCTCGGTATCCTCAATATCCATCAGAAGGTTGGCGCGCGCCCGCCGCACATCGTCCAGTTCCGGTGACAGCTGGAGCAAGGTGCCCAGCGCTGAGGCGGCCTCTTTTTTCAAGTCGAGGTCTATCAGGATGTTGCAGCACAGAAGCCAGCAGTCTGGATCTGTTGGTGATAGGTGAACTGCTTTTCTGACGGACTCCAATGCTTCGGGGAGTTTGTTCAGTGATTTGAGCGCGCGGGCCAGATTGTAGTGCGCCGGCGCAAGATCAGGTGCCAGCTCTACGGCCTTTGCAATGAGGTCGGCAGCTTGGCTGAAATTGTCGCGTTGAAGATCAATCACCCCTAGTAGGTGTAGTGCTTCTGCATGATTGGGTGCTGTCTGAAGGACGCGCTTGTAGCCGCGTTTTGCGCGGTCCAGCTTGCCTTTTTGGTGGCTGTCGATGGCGCGATTGAACTCTTCAGCGACGACCTTGGCCGTTGTCTTTGGAAGGGATGCGGACATGGAGCAGCCTTTGACGAATCTGGACCTGGCAATAATACCAGCTTCCTAAGTCGCAGATCGTGGTTACCGGCGTCTTAATGACTGCTCCAGATCGGCAATGGTGGATGCGCTAGACTTGCTGATCCACTGTGAGGCCGAGTTCTTCGCGCAGGCCACGGATCAGCTTTTGCATCTGCTCCGTGGGAAATTCCATGACGGTTTCGCCAGTGACATTGCTGGTTCCACGCACGACTTCGCGCTTGATGGTCTCGTCATAGGTGATGTCGAGACTGACATTGACTGGCAAACGCTTTTCAAGCGTCTCAACTGCCTTGCGCAAGAGGGCAGGGTCTTGCTGCTGCGTGGTCTGGTTTTGTGATCCGTTTGTGCGTTCAACCGGTGGAACAGACTTTGCGCCGGCCGTAACCAGGCCGGACGGCGTGGCTGCACGCGGTGCTGTGATTGGATCAACTATGGGCCGGGGCCCAGAAATACTTTCCATGGCGGCACCCATTTCTTGGGTCGCGCCCCCCGGTTAGCAAACATCCCACTGCTTGCAGATCTGCACATGCAGACCTAGGCAAATTTTGCCTAAGGCGCGTGAAAGTGACGTTAAACGTCACCGCACACATTGATTCAAATTGAATGCACTTTGGCCGTAAAAACGGCGCTTTTACACGCGTTTGTCCAGCGCAATGGTTGCTGCTGCTGCCATGGGGCGAATTTTTGCGGTCGATTTGGGCACGTAGCCGATGGTCGGCGCGCGTGCTTCGCTCGCCGCGCGGGCGGCTGCCTTCACGATGCCTTCCGACACGGATTTGGCGGCACCCAGATAGCGTTCATTGTCCGCAAGCTTGCTTTCAAGCGATGTGATGGCGGTTTTGAGGTTGGCGCGCACCTTTTCAGGTGCAGCGTGAAGCCGGGACGGGTCCGCCTTCAAGGCGCGGACATGCCGGTCGTAGTCAACAGCCAGCTGTGTTTTTTCACCAGCCATGCCGGCAATGTCGGCCAGCTTGTTGTCCTGGGCGAGCGCATTTTCCTTGGTGATGATGGTGTCCAGGGCGGTTGCGAGCGACGCCATGTCCTCAAGAAAGGTAACCGGCGGCTGCCACTGCTTGGGAGCGGGGGGCTGCTGCATCTGGAAGTTGCTCATTGGATTGGACCTGTGATTTTCGAGATTTCTAGTTGGCGTATGCCGCTGCAGCAGCTTGTGGTGGCGGTGTAGGTTGCGGCAGCGGATTAAGGGCTGCTTCCTGCTGCGCGATCATGGAGCGGTAAACGGACTCTGCGATGCCGATGCCGCCGGACGCGCTGATGGAGCGACCCATTTCCTGAGACAGCTGAGAGCGCCACATCTTTTCAGCGTGGCCGCCACCAAATGGTTCCTCGGTTTCAAGACCGGCGAACATGGCTTCTGTCATCTGACCGATAAAGACCGCTTCGAATTCCTGCGCCGTTTCGCGCATGGCCTGTTCCTTGGACGCGGACATGGGCGTGGATGCCTTGGGGGCATGGGCCAGAGCCTTTGGCAGAACCTGACCGAACGGATTTGCAGCGACAGGCGCGGGGAGGGAGATATCCATTTAAAGAACCTCCAGCTCGGCCTGCAGGGCACCGGCAGCGCGGATGGTCTGCAGAATTGAGATCATGTCGCGAGGACCAACACCCAGAGAGTTGAGACCGTCCACGAGGCTTTCAAGGGTTACGCCTTCACGCAGGAGGCCCAGGCGGTTTTCTGCATCGTCATCCACCTGAATGTCCGTGCGGGGCACAACAACAGTGTCACCCTGTTCCGCAAAGGGGTTGGGCTGGCTGACCTGCGGTGTTTCGGTGACGCGGATTGTCAGGTTGCCCTGTGCAATGGCAACAGTAGAGACGCGCACATCCTTGCCCATGACAATGACGCCGGAGGCTTCATCAATCACGACCTTGGCAGGGCTGTCTGGTGCAACACGCAGCTGCTCGATTTCCGTCAGCATGCTGACGACGCTGCCCTTGCCCTTTTGTGGCACGGTAAGTGATACCGTTGAGGGGTCCGTCGCCTGGGCTGTGCTGCCACCAACAAATGTGTTGATGACGTTGGCCATGCGCTGGGCGGTGGTGAGATCCGGGTTGTGCAGGGAAAGACGCACCGTGCTCATGTCTTCGAGCGCAAAGGCAATTTCACGTTCGATGATGGCACCGTTGGGAATGCGTCCGGATGTGGCAACACCGCGCTTTACGCTGGCGCCATCGCCCTCAGCACTGAAGCCTGAAATGGCAACGGGGCCCTGTGCTACCGCGTAGACTTCGCCGTCGGCGCCCATGAGCGGTGTAACCAGAAGCGTGCCGCCCAGAAGGCTGGACGCGTCGCCCAAGGTTGAGACCGTAATGTCCATACGGCTGCCCTGGGAACCGAAGGCAGGCAGATTGCCGGTGACCATGACAGCGGCCACGTTGTTGGTGTTGAGCGTTGCATCGCGGGTGTTCACGCCCAGACGTTCCAGCATGGACTGCAGGCTTTGGCGGGTGAACGGGGCATTCCGCAGGCTGTCGCCGGAGCCATCAAGACCAACCACAAGGCCATAGCCGACCAGATGGTTGTCTCGGATGCCTTCAACGGAGGCGAGATCCTTGATGCGCGACGACGCCTGGGCTGCGACCGGCCACAGCAGGGAAGCTGCGATGGTGAGCGCCAGGAGAGTGCGTGCGCGTGAAAGTGATTTGCGTGCAAAGAACAACATTCGGGTCGGTGTTCCGTTCTCTTGGGTGCGATGTCAGGTTCAGGCTGGCGCACCGGTGGATATGCTTTGCGCTTGGTTTTGCGAAACCCGTGCCACGCGCCGTGTTTTCCAACTCATTGATTTTGCTGGACTATTTCGAGTACCGATTTTGGCAAACCCGGCATGGACTGCCGTTTGGCGCGGCAACCCGGCAGCTTCTGCCCAGCCGGTGAGACACCGTTAAGACGGCATTAAGCAGTTTGGCGCAGCGTGCACCCTGTAGAGACACGGGTGCGATTTGCGCGCCCAGTTTGGCAGGAGCCTTGGCCCATGAAGGTTGGCGGCGCGGGACGTGCGCAAGGACCAGCTACCGCAGGCCGCGCCGGGAAATCCCGGTCAGCGGGCGGCGAACGATTCCGTGTGGACGGAATGGGGCAGGCGGAAGCTGCACATGCAACAGGTTCTGTGGCGTCAGTCGCGCCGGTTGATGCGCTGATTGGTCTTCAGGAAGTGGACACTGCCACCGACGGAAGCCGGAAGGCGGTGGTCCGTGCGGAAGCCATGCTGGATATTCTCGACGACATCAAACTATCCCTCCTGGCGGGTGGTGTTTCCAAACAGAAGCTGGATCAGCTGCTGAAGCTGGTGGAGCAGCGACGTGATTCGAAGACGACCTTTCAGGACCCGCGCCTGGCCCATGTGCTTGACGAAATTGAGCTGCGCGCAAGAGTTGAACTGGCCAAGTATGAACAGCTTTTTGCGCAGTAACCTGCACATCTGAGACCGCAAGAGGCGAAATTATACAAATAATTCATGGACTAAGCCTATCGGGCGATGTTGTGCATCGTCGAACCCGCCGATATATTCCCGCGCCATCAAGCCACCTTCATCTGTACGGAGGTAGCTGGCGCCAGTGAAGGGAGAGACACCGGTGACCGCTGAGTTGACCAAGGATTACACGCCGTCTGACGACGAGCCCTTTATGAATGACCGGCAGAAGGAATACTTCCGCCGAAAGCTGATCGATTGGAAGGAAGATATCCTCCGCGAGACGCGAGAAACGATCACAAACCTTCAGGAAGATACGAGCCATCATCCAGACCTGACCGACCGAGCGTCGTCAGAGACGGAGCGGTCGCTTGAACTGCGGGCGCGTGACCGGCAGCGCAAGCTGGTGAACAAGATCAATGCCGCGATCAAGCGCATTGAAGAGGGCACCTACGGGTATTGCGAAGAGACCGGAGAGCCGATCGGGCTCAAGCGTCTGGAAGCACGTCCCATCGCGACGCTGTCCATCGAGGCGCAAGAAGCGCATGAGCGGCGCGAGAAAGTCTATCGCGACGAATAGGCTGCTTTGCAGGATCAAAAACAAGAACGGCGCATGAGCTTTTGCTCATGCGCCGTTTTGGTTTGCGCTGCCTCCTTCTTTTTCAAGAAGGTCCCGATGGCAGCGCTGCTGGAGAGGGCGGCCTGAATCGCCCGCTCCGTCAGCTCGTTAAGTGTGTGCCAGAGGAGGCCTCACTAGAACGGCATGATGATGTCGAACACCTGCTGGCCGTAGCGCGGCTGCTGCACATCCGTGATTTGACCGCGGCCGCCGTAAGAGATGCGGGCTTCAGCAATCTGGGTGTGGTTGATGGTGTTCTGGTTGGAAATGTCTTCCGGGCGAATGACGCCGGCGACCAGCAGTTCGCGGACTTCAAAGTTCACGCGGACTTCCTGCTTGCCCTGGATGACCATGTTTCCGTTGGGCAGGATCTGGGTGACGATGGCGGCAACAGTCAGGTTGACAGTTTCTTCGCGGTCAACTGACCCTGCGCCCCGGCTGGAACTCGTTGAGTCAGCGCCCACCAGATTGGCGTTGTCCACCTCGTCGGGGAACAAACGGTCCAGGTTGGCCGCGTAGCCGAACAGATTGTCGAGGCCTGCATCTTCAGAGTTTGCGCGAGAGCGTTCTGTTGTGTTTTCGATCTCGGCTTTGTCAGTGATTTCGATTGTGACCGTCAGGATGTCGCCAAGGGCGGAGGCGCGCTGGTCCTTGAAGAAGCCGCGTGCCCCTGCGCGCCAAAGTGAGTTGGGCTGGTAGGAAATGTTTTCTGCCTGCGGCATGGGCAGAGATACGGTCTGCGCCTCCGCGCGATGGGCTGGGTTCTCGATCGGCGTCAGGTCCGGCGCCTTGCCAATGTTCTTGAGGCGGTCTGCTGCGTTGCAGGCGGTGAGCGCCATTGCGAGGCTGCTGAGGGCTGCGATCCGCAGAACTGATTTTGATGTGGTCGTCATGGTCTTGGTCCTTCAGGCTGTAGGGAGTCAATGTCCGGTTCGGGTGCCGGAGCAATGGAGTGATGACGAGAGGTGCTTAGTTGATGGGGCGTCCGGCGACCTGCATGGGCTGGCCGCTTTCGATCACCACGCGACCAGGGCCGGTTACGCGAGCATGGACGGTGCGGTGAGAGCGGGTGTTGATGACCCGGACGATGCCACCCATGGGCGCATTCTCAAGGGCGCGGCCTGTGGCGGTCAGCACCATGCCGGGCATCTCATAGGTGATGGTGACACGCGCATCCTTGTTGACGGCAATGGGAAGGCGCATGTCCTTGGCACGTACCGGCTGGCCGACACGCAGTGCTGTGCGCGGTGTCATGCCCACCAGTTCTTCCATGCTCAATGCGGTGCCTGGCGCGATGCGGCTTACTTCCATGTCGACAAGGGTCAGCATGTCTTCACGCAAGACTTCGCCGCGGGCAATGCCGGTTGCAGCAACCGGGATTTCACGGGTCTGCTTTGCACGACCGGCGATCCGCTGAATGGATGCGCCACGGGTTGGTGTGGTGATGCGTGCTGAAAAGAGGCCAGAGCGTGCATCAAAGGACATGTCCTTGACGATCACTTCAGGCGCGTTGCCCTTGGCAACGAAAAGCGTGCGGGGGTCTGCGTCCAGGGTCACAGTGTAGGACACGTCAAACGGTGTGTTGGCGGCCTGTGCTGTAGCAATGGTGTTGGCGAGCGTATCAAGGACCATGTCAGCGGGCACGGGCGTGCCATCGCGATTGACGATGATGTGCGTGTAGCGCTCGTTGTTTGGCCACAGCATGCCAGCAGCGCGGGCAGCATTGGTGACGTGCACCGCATTGATGGCGGCACGCTCGCCTGGCGCCGGTGCGCGGGAGACAAGCGCTGAGGCCTGGTTGCCGGCATTGATGAACAGGTCGCCGAGGGTGACTGCGTCGCCTGACACAATGGCTTTGTCGCGCAGCACGGCTTCGGTGGGGGCGGCGGCCTCCGCGTGACCTGCAATGCCGGCGGTTGCCAGCACGGCGGTGGCGAGGATCGCGCGCAGTGAGAAAGTACGAAGAATACTCATGAGACTGTCCTGTTCCTGACCGGGCTAGCGGAGGTTGGATGCGACGGAGAGCATCTCGTCTGTGGAGGTGATGACCTTGGCGTTCATCTCGTAAGCACGCTGGGCGCTGATGAGGTTGGTGATTTCACCCACCGAGTCCACGTTCGATGTTTCAAGGTATCCCTGCAGCAATGTGCCGTAGCCAACAGAGCCCGGCGTTGCCGCAGCAGGGGCACCTGAGGCGGCAGTTTCGGTGAACAGGCTGCCACCGCGTGCTTCAAGACCGGCCTTGTTGAAGAAGCGAACCACTTCCAGCTGACCCAGAACCGTCGAGTTGGTCTGGCCATCGAGGAAGGCTTCAATCTGGCCCTGGCTGTTGATTGAGACGTCGCGCACGTCCTGCGGCACGGTGATGGATGGGGACAGTTCATAGCCGTCCGTTGTGACGATCTGGCCTGAGGCATTGAGCTGGAAGGCACCGGCGCGGGTATAGGCATCTTCGCCTGAGGGCAGGGTGACGCGGAAATAGCCTTCGCCCTGAATGGCAAGATCATAGGTGTTGTCGGTCGGCGTAAGGTTGCCCTGGGTCGAGATGCGGTAAACAGACCCGGCTTTGACGCCGACACCAAGCTGAATGCCTGTCGGCACCACGGTGCCTGCGTCTGATGAGGTGGACCCCACGCGGCGGAGGTTCTGATAGATCAAGTCCTGGAACTCCGCACGCTGGCGCTTGTAGCCGGTCGTGTTCATGTTCGCGATGTTGTTCGAGATCACTTCGACATTGAGCTGCTGAGCGAGCATGCCGGTGGCTGCGATACTGAGTGACTTCATCTCTTCGGTCTCCTCTTGCCGGACGGGTATCCGGGTTCAGGTCTTAAGGGCCTCAGGTTGGCCCTGTTCAAAATTCAGGTGCTAGCGCGGCTCCCGGCCGAGCTGGCGGATGGCGGACTGCTGGAGTTCGCCCATCTTGTTGATGGTCTTCTGGGTCGAGGTGTAGGCACGCATGACTTCGATCATCCGTGTCATTTCCACCACTGGCTTGACGTTCGAGCTTTCAATGAAGCCCTGCATCACGGTGGGGTTCTCGATTGCGACAGCGGCCTGATCGGTTTCCAGGTAGTTGTCGCCGGTCTTCTTCATGGCAGCGGGATTGTCCACATTGACGACGCCGATGCGGCCAATGGTGGTTTCGCCCGCAGCGATGGTGCCGTCGCGGCCGATTTCAATCACGCCGTCATCCGGGTTGATTGTGATGGGTGCACCTGCTGCAGACAGCACCGGGTCGCCCTGCTGGGTGACCAGCTGGTTGTTCTGATCGACACCAAAATGGCCGCTGCGTGTGTAGCGCTCGCCATCTGGCGTCTGGACAGCGAAGAAACCTTCACCGCTGATGGCAACGTCAAACGTATTGCCGGTGACTTCAATATCGCCTTCGGACAGATCGCGCTTTGTGCCGCTGTCGAGGACGAAGGAGAGTGCGCCTGCATTGTTGAGGCCTGAGCGATCATCGGCTTTGGCACCGGGCATCAGGAACTCAGAAAAGATAGGGGACTCTGCCTTGAAGGCCGATGTGTTCGCGTTGGCAACGTTGTTGGCAACGATGTCCATCGCGCGGCGCAGCGTCATCTGACGCGACAGTGCAATTGAAATTGCTTGTTCCATAACGGACCTCAGGCTGGTCAATGTCCACGCGGCTCTCGGGAAAAAGCTCTGTGGACGGATTTATGTGTCGTCGATGTGGCGGCTTCGGGTCGCTACCACGGACCTAGCTGTGCATTGGCCGTGCCAAACTGAAATATGAATCAAATCAATAGTTTAGCGATGTAGTGCCGGTTGGCAGGGGCGGCAAAAGGCTGCCGATTGCCGGGCACCCGGCACTTTTTGCCGGTTTTTTGCCTCGGTGGGCGGTTTGTAAAACGCTTCGTTAACCGCCGACCCTCACACTGCGAGCATCGAAGTTGGGGGACGGGCTTAAATTCAGCGTCTCACTCCAACTGGTGCCACCGGCAGAACGCGCGGCGGCGGACATATCAAACGCAAACCCCCAAGGACGGGTGGGATGCACCGGGATAGTTCGCGGAGCTTGGTCTTAAAGACGCTCCATCACGCGCAGGGTTTGCAACATGAGTGACGCCACGGCATCAGCCGACGACATTGCTGACATTGATGATGAAGAAGGCGAGGCAGCGTCCGGCAAGATGTCGGGCAAAAAGCTTGTCCTCTTTATTGCTTTGCCATTGCTGCTGATTATTGGTGGCCTCGGCGGCGCCTTTATGATGGGCGTCTTTGGCGGTGGCGAAGAAGAGCATGTTGAAGTCGGCGTAGACGGCAAGAAGGTCGTCGACCCTTCCCAGATTGTTTTTTACGAGCTTCCAGAACTCATCATCAATCTTCAGACAGACGATCCGCGCGGGTCTTTTGTGAAGTTCAAGGTGACCCTTGAGCTGCATGACGCTGCTGCCCTGCCGAAGATTGAACCGCTGATGCCGCGCATCATCGACAATTTCCAGATTTATCTGCGTGAACTGCGTGCGTCCGACCTTGAAGGGTCAGCCGGGCTGTTTCGCCTCAAGGAGGAAATCCTCCGTCGCATCAACATGGATGTTCGCCCTTATGAAGTGGCGGACGTGCTGTTCACCGAAATGATTATCCAGTAGCCGCAGCGATATCGCGCGGACAAGACAGGCATACACAATGGCTATGGAAGACGAGACAGACCAGGACGACATGGCAGCCGCCTGGGCCGCTGAAGCAGAAGCTGACCCTTCCGACGACGGTGAGGATGGTGATGCAGATGCGATGGCAGCCGAGTGGGAAGCCAGCCTTTCTGATGATGAGGAAGAAGAAGCCACGCCTGGTGTTTCAGGTGCTGGTGAACGCGTTCTCAATCAGGATGAAATCGATAGTCTGCTTGGCTTTGAGCTTGATGAAGAAGGTGGTGGAGACCGCACAGGTATCCGCGCGATCATCAACTCCGCGCTGGTGTCCTACGAACGCCTGCCGATGCTTGAAATCGTCTTTGACCGTCTCGTTCGGTTGATGACGACAAGCCTGCGTAACTTTACGTCTGACAATGTGGAAGTCAGCCTGGACAACATCACGTCGATCCGGTTTGGCGACTATCTCAACTCCATTCCACTGCCTGCCATCCTTGCGGTGTTCCGGGCGCGTGAATGGGACAATTTTGGTCTGTTTACGGTCGACTCAAATCTCATCTACTCAATTGTGGATGTGTTGCTGGGTGGACGTCGTGGCACAGCGGCCATGCGCATTGAAGGCCGGCCCTACACAACGATTGAGCTCAATCTCGTCCAGCGCATGGTTGAAGTCGTGCTGCAGGATGCGTGCGCGGCTTTTGAACCCCTGTCGCCGGTTCAATTCGAGCTGGACCGTCTTGAAACCAATCCCCGTTTTGCAGCGATTGCCCGTCCGGCCAATGCGGCCATTCTGGTGAAGCTGCGTATCGACATGGAAGACCGTGGCGGGCGCATTGAGTTGATGCTGCCTTACGCCACCCTCGAGCCCATTCGTGAGCTGCTTCTGCAGATGTTCATGGGTGAAAAATTCGGCCGTGACTCAATCTGGGAAAGCCATCTGGCAACCGAGCTGTGGTCCACGGAAGTCGAACTTGATGCCCTGCTGGACGAACAGGTGATGTCGCTTCGCGACGTCATGAATTTCGAAGTCGGGCAGACGCTGATGCTTAATTGCACAGGCGAAAGCCCGGTACATTTGCGCTCGGGCGGTATTCCCATCACCACAGGCAGCATGGGCCGTGTCGGCAACCATGTGGGCGTGCTGGTGGACAAGGCTCTGAAACACACGACACATCGCGCTGCCGCTCTTGGGTTGCGAGGGGAGGCGAGCGAATGAGTTCTTTTCTGGTTGGACTGTTGATTGAACTGGTTGTCGGCGGATTGCTGGTTGCGACGATCGCGTATTGCTTCTTGCTGGACCGCCGCCTGCGCGCCTTGCGCGACGGGGAAGGCGACCTCAAGCAGGTTGTGGTTGCGCTTGATCGCGCGACGACACGGGCGCAGAGCGCCATTACGGATTTGCGCGTGAGCTGTGACGGGCTGACAAGAGATATGCAGCGTGACCTCAAAAAGGCACGTGGCCTGGCCGACGAACTGGCCTTGATGGTGGAAGCTGGTGACCACATTGCGGATCGTCTTGGGGCGCTCTCAGGCACCGGCGGTCCAAAGGCTGACGAGGCGGGTGATGCGCCCAAGGCCACATCACGCAACGTTTCAAACGACACATACGCAGAACCGCCGGTTCAGGATGACCCGCTGGCTGAAACAGGGCTGGCTGCAGCGCTGCGTCAGGTTCGCTAGAGACATTTGGTATCAAGAAAGAGTTCAAGGATATGAGCACTCAGTCTGCTGACCGTATGCGCCTTCTCCCCGCCGTCATGATTGGCGCGGCATTGCTGTTGACCCTCAAGGTGACAGCGCTGGTGACAGGATCATCGCCACTTGTGCCTGCCGTGGAAGCGGCGTCCTCAGAACCTGAAGAAGAAACCACCGAAGCTGTTGAGGAAGCAGCGGCGGAAGAAGATGAGAATGCACGTCCGGCGGTAAATCTCGCTGCGCGCCCGGGGCCTGTGAGCCGCCAGAGCGATGACGTGCTTGAAGCATTGGCTCAGCGCCGTAAGGCACTTGATGCACGGCAGAACGAAGTTGCTATGCGCGAAAAGCTGCTGGCGGCTGCAGAAGCGCGGATCGACGACAAGATTGTTGAGCTCAAGGAGCTCAAGGCCAAGATCGATGAAGTCTTCAAGACTGAAGAGTCCAAGGGCGATGCCAAGTTCAAGAGCCTTGTGAAGGTCTATGAGAACATGAAGCCCAAGGACGCGGCAGCTGTGTTTGAACAGCTGGACATGACGGTTCTGCTGGAGCTTCTGGACCGCATGAATGAACGCAAATTGGCAGCTGTTCTGGCCGCCATGGACCCTGCCCGGGCCCAGGCTGTGACTGTGGCACTGGCGACGGAAAACGAAGATCGCCTGTCTGCCGTGCCAATCCCTGCTGCGCCAGCCCCTCTGGGACTTGAAGAACTAGAGCCCATCCTCCCAGGAAATGCCGGGTAAGTGGCTGATTTTGGCCGCAGAACCCCTCTCGGTCGATAATCCTTAACGGCTGTTTAACTGCTTCAGAGCTAGATTTTGTCCTCATGAGAGGGACAGCAGACGCGCGTGCGATTCGCGGGTGATTTGTTGGTCCTTTGCCGGGTTGCTCCGGCATGTGGTGGGCAGGAGGCTCTCCGGTGACGACAGGTGCGCAGGCACATATTGAGGGAACATCGCATTCCGCCGCGGCACGTCCGCAGGCGGCGACGTTGTATCTCGCGCTGTTTCTGGCGCTTCTGGCCTTTTTCCTGTTCCTGACCTCCATTTCAACATTTGATCCCGCACGGGCTGTCTCGGTTATTGATTCAGTCGAAGCGCAGTTTGCCAGGGCCGTAGAGGCTCAGGCCGGACCGGAGCGGGTAACACCCCATTTCGCGGGACCCGCCGGTCAGCACATTGTCGCGGATGCTGCTTTCACCAGCCGCGTTGCCACAGCCTTTGAGGACCTTGCAGGCCGCCGCGAAGATTTGGCGGTGACCGATGGCGTTGCCTGGCACGGGGTGCGTCTTGATGCATCCGCACTTTTTGTTCGCGATACAGCGGCGCTGAGTGCCACAGGACGTCAGGCGCTTGAAGCTGCGGCCTCGGCCATGGCGGTTCAGGACGCGGGCGCTGGCTCTGCCAATCGTCGTGTGGACATTGCCGTGGGCGGTGAGAGTGCCGTGGCCCTTCGCCGGGCTGTGGCGCTGGCGTCTATTTTTACCGGGGTCAATGGCCCTGAAGCTGTCAGCCTGCGAACAATTGATGCGACCAACACCGCCGAGATGGTTTTTTACGCGGTTGCTGGCGACACAGTGCGGGGAGGGCGGTCATGAGTGATCTGGCTCTTGCTGCCGATGCCCCAATTGAAATGGACGGTGCGCCCGTTACGGACGCGCCTGCTCCTGTCACATCCCTGCCGCGGCGGCGGACAGTACTGCCATTTGCAGCGGTGCGGTTTGATGGCGCGCCGCGGTGGCTGGTGATCTTTGCAGATCTCGTGGCGCTGTTGATTGCGTTCTTTGTTTTGATCCTGTCCATGTCAGCGTTTGAGCCAGATGCCATTGCGCGGCTGAATGGCGAGCCGGCCGGTGCTGCTGGTGCCATGTCAGACCCGGCTGCAGAACGCGGCACAGGTGTTGCGCTCGCGACGACTGTGTCAGCTGAAGCGGGCGCAGGAGCCCGGTATCTGGGCAGTGTGCTGATGCAGCAGGTAAGCGCGGTTGCCGGGTCACAACAGGGGCGCATGGATGCGCGCGCTGGTGGCGTGGTGCTGGTTGTGCCCGCTGCGTTGATTGCAGGGGCTCGCGAGGGCTCAGATATTTACACGACGTTGCAACGTATCTCCGCAGCCGCCCCCGGGCGCGTGACTGTCTTTGCTGCGTCGGCGCTTGGTGACAGCCGCAGTCTTATGGAATCTGTGTCTGCCCTGCGCCTTGCGCCAACGGGTGTTGAGACAGGGTTTGCAGGTTGGCTTGCGCCAGGCGAAGTCGCCATTTCCATTCGTGATCCGCGCACGTCCTCGCAAGTTGGAGGCGCATCATGACCGTTACACGCATTGTGATGGCCGGACTTCTTGCAGCGGCTCTTTCCGTGATGTCCATTCTGGCGGCATTGCCCGCCCATGCAGCGGACGCTGTGTCGGTGAAGGCGGAAGAGCTTCAGGGCTTTGCGCGGTTGCGGTTCCAGTGGCCGGATGCGGTCACGGTGGACGCACAGGAATCTAACGGTGTTGTTGTTCTGAAGTTCGGGCGTGCCTTTGATGCGGCCCTGAACGATCTGCCGATCCAGCTTCCAAATTATGTTGCGCTTGCCCGACAGGATGCGGATGGATCAACGCTGCGTCTGGCGCTCAAGTTCCCGTTCAGGGTTGAAGCGCTGACAGCGGCCAATGAGGTTTACGTCAATCTCATTCCGGAAAACTCGCAACGCGCATTTCCCGGGCTTCCGCCTGAAGTGCTGCAGCGTGAACAGGCGGCTCGGGCTGCTGCTGAAAAAGCTGCTGCCGCCAAAAAGGCACTTGCCCTTGTCGAGCTGCCGGATGTGCCGGTGCGCGTCGGGGTGCATAACTCTTACAGCCGGATCGTCTTCGATTGGCCCGATGATATTGACTACAAGGTCTCGCGCGATGGTTCGCGGCTGGATCTTGAGTTCAGCGCGCCGGGTCATTTGAAAATCGGACGTCTGCGTGTAGACCCGCCGCCCTTCGTGACGGATGCGGAAACGGATACAGATTCCACCAACGCGAAGCTGCGCCTGACGATTTCGCCGGAAGCCGAATTCCGCATGTTCCGCGAGCCGACCGGCATTGTGCTTGATCTTACGGCAGCCTCAGAAGACGCGGGCGCCCTCGCTGCGCTTGAGCTCAATCAGGACCAGTTTGCAGGCGTGCTGCCAAGCGACGCCGCAGATGCCGGCAGCCGCAATGCTGCAACACCGGTTCCTGTCGAGCCCGCACCATCTGCCAATACGCCTGCAAATGAAGAAGCCTCCAAAGAGGCTGTGACGATGATTGACCCGCGTCGTATCGGGCGGCCTGATACGGCGCGCATTGTCAAAGACAGTGGGTATGCGGAAGGGCAGGCGAGTGATGCGAGCAATCCATCCAGCTCCGCCGCAACGGCTGATGCCGCGCAGGGTGCTGCCGAAGACGTGGCGCTAAATGGCACGACAGACAAGGTCAATGTTGCGACGCCTGATACAGGCGGTGACACTCTTTCCGTTGAAACTCCGCGTATCGTGAAGCCAAACGGCGAGAACATTGCTGACTCATCAAACCCTGCTGCCGAGCCAACCGACGTGGCGTCTACAGACGTTGCGGTGGCGGAAGAGGCTGTTTCCACTGTGCCAAGTGAGCCGGCCGGGAGCGTGAAGGTCCGTCGCCGCGGTGACACGGTGACATTTTCATTCGCAGGTCTTGTTGATGCGCCTGCGGCTATTTTCGAGCGTGCTGGCCATGTGTGGGCGCTGTTTGAAACCGATGTTGCCATCGATAAGCCGGTTCTGACCGAAGAGCATGTGCGGTTTGTCGATGCTGCCGAAATTGTTGAAGCTGATGGCCTGCATGGCGTGCGCCTGCGGCTTGCAAGCGATGCGCTGGTGACGGCGCAGCTTGAAGGTGAGACGTGGTCGGTCGCCATCGGCGAGACCGTGCTGCGCCCGCCTGGACCTCTGGCCATTCGTCGTGGCGTGCAAGCTGACGGCGGCGGCAAGCTGTTCGCCATTGCTCCGGATGCGGCTGCGACGCGACGCATTACCGATCCGCAGGTAGGCGATACCCTGGCGATTGTTCCCTTGCCTGGTCCGGTTCGCGGCGTGGTATCCCCACGCGAAACGGTTGATCTTGAGGTTCTAGCGTCTGCACATGGTCTGATCTTCCGCCCGATTGCAGATGATGTTGTGATTTCACTCAACAATCAGGGGCAGGTGGCTGCGTCTCGCCGTGCTGGCCTTGTACTGACAGCCAATCCGCGCCGCCCGGCTGCTGCTGAACTGAGCAGGCAGAACAATATCTTTGCGCCGGGCGTGGTTGGCTTCAGGCTCGCCAGCGGTGACCCCGATGATTATCTCCCCGGCCTTGCCGCCCTTAACTCGGCTGTTGCCAATGCAACGACGCCGGATGAGCGCAAGGATGCGCGACTGGCCTTGGTGCGGTTCTATCTTGGATATGAATACGGCACTGAAGCGCTCGGCTTGATGCGTCTGATGGCGGAAGCCCGCAAAGATCAGACGTCTGACCCTGAGTTCATCATGCTGCGCGGTATCGCTAGCTATATGATCGGCCGGTATGACGATGCGATGGCGGACCTGTCTTCAGCCGCACTCAAATATGATCCCAATGCTGCCGTCTGGCGCACCCTCGCCAATGTTCGCCTTGGTCAGTTTGCGGATGCACGGTCTGACGTAACACGGGCCCGGACAGTCATTTCAGACTATGCGCCCAGTGTTCAGGCGCGCTTCCATCTGGCGGCGGCGAGTGTTTCGCTTGGGGTAAATGACATTGCCAATGTGGAAAGTGATCTGCGCAAGGTGCCGGATGATGGTCTGGATCATGCCCTGTTTGCAGAACGGACCCTTCTGGCGGGCCAGTTGGCGCAGGCCAATGGCAATCCGGAAGAGGCGTTGTCCCGCTTCGCGCAGGCTGTGGCATTGGACTATCGGCCAATCGCAGCACGCGCCACGCTGCTGCAAGCAGGTTTGTTGCGCGCGCTTGATGCAAATGGTGAGGTTGTCACGGTTGCTGCTGTGGAGCCTGCTGAAGGATCTGAAGATCAAGAAGCTGCGGAAGGTGAAGCGGAAGCCGCCGCCGTGGTTGCAAGTCTGGATGAAGCAATCAACACACTGGACCGTCTGCGCTTCACATGGCGTGGTGGTGACGTTGAGCTGGATGCGGTTGCAGAACTTGCCAAGATTTATGAGCAGCAAGGTGACTATCGCAGCGCACTGAGTGTGATGCGTACTGTTGCGACGCAGTTCCCCAGTGCTGAAAAGGGCCGCGAGATTGCCGACCAGATGGTCGCGATGTTCCGCCGCTTGTTCCTTGATGGAGAAGTGGACAGCCTCAAGCCGCTTGAAGCGCTGAGCCTGTTCTATGACTTCCGTGAACTGACGCCGGTTGGCCGCGACGGTGACCGGATGATCCGTGAACTTGCTGACCGACTGGTTGCTGTTGATCTGCTCGATCAGGCCGCTGAAATGCTTGAGCATCAGGTTACGCACCGCCTTCGTGGTGTGGCACGCGCTCAGGTGGCAGGCCGGTTGGCTGCGGTGCATCTGTTGAACAGTGAACCCGGTGAAGCGCTGTCAGCTCTGCGCAAGACGCGTCAGGCCCAGTTGCCGCAGCAGGTTGCGGACGAACGGTTGTTGTTTGAAGCCAAGGCGCTCAGTGCGCTGGGACGTCACGATCATGCGCTTGAGCTGCTTGCAGACAATCGCTCGGACCCTGCTCGGGCGCTTACGGCTGACGTTTACTGGGAAGCGGGCATGTATGCTGAGTCCGGCCGTGCCCTTGAGGACCTTCTGGGTCTTGCCTGGACGCGAGATGTGCCGCTGACAAGTGACGAACAGTTCGATGTTCTGCGGTCTGCCATCTCCTATGTGCTGGCGCGTGAAAGCGACGGCGTGGAGCGCATTCGTCAGAAGTATTCTGAGAAGATGGCGCAAGGCCCGCAGGCGGCGGCCTTCTCCATTGTCGCCAGTTCATCAGATGGACGCGGCATTGCCTTCCGCGACCTGGCCCGTGAGATTGCCCAGGTCGATACGCTGGACCGCTTCATGAACGGCTATCGCGGTCGCTATGAAGCCGGACAGGCCGGTGAAGGCGTGATCAACTAGGCGGCACTCTGGTCCGCTGCTCGCGAGGCCAGCCTCGATACAATCATCTGAAGATCTGCGCTTGCCTTCGCCTTCGAGGCCGCGAAGCGCTCGTCGCCGAATTCCTGGTACTCGATTCCGATGTGATGGATGTCGTCGACACCCAGATATTTCGACACTGTTTGCAGATGTGTTGTCAGGTGGTTGGCGTGTTCATTGGCTTCGCCGCGACCGAAGCCGAACTCACCCCAGGACGTGAGTGAGACGAGCGTCTTGCCGCTCAGGATCGGCCGCAGCGGTTGATCGCCGCGCGCAAGGTCGAACGTGAACGTCCTGTTGATCCGGACAACCTGATCGACCCACGCCTTGAGGTGTGCAGGCATGCCGTAATTGTACATCGGCGAGGCGATGACGATGATGTCAGCCCTCTCGACCTCCTCGATCAACTCGTCGGACTCTGCGACCAGCGCCTGTTGGTCCGGGGTCAGATCCGCCGGGTCAGCGAAGACCGCTGCGATCCAGTCTTCTGTGATGAATGATGGCGGGTTGGTCCCGACATCGCGCTCAATGATGCGGACGGTGGGGTCAGCCTCCAGCCAATGGTTGATGAAGGATGTGCTCAGGGAGCGTGTGAGGGAGCGGGCCTTTCGGGCGCTGGCGTCCAGTCGGAGGATTGTGGTCATGGGGTTCGCCTCGGTGCTAGATGCGCATCTTAAGATGAGGGATTTTGGTGGTAATGGCCTCGCTGAGTGAAAGATTGGGAATAATTGTGGGCATGACAACAGAAAGGGCCTCATCTATAAAACTAAATGGCTCATCCATGAGATTGACTGATGCGTTTTCCTTCTGCCTTAGCTCTCCGGGTTTTCGATGCCGCCGCCCGGCTGGGCAGCTTCAAGGCCGCGGCTGGGGAACTGGGCGTCTCGCCGACAGCGGTGTCCCATCAGATACGGTCGCTTGAAGAGCAGTTATCGGTCGCGCTGTTCGTCCGCAGGACGCGCAGGGTGGAGTTGACGGAGGCGGGCACAAGGCTGGCGGCAGCCACGTCGGTGGCCTTCCAGCAGATCACGGATGCGCTTGAGGATCTGACGCAGTCAGAGCGTATGCTGACGATTTCGACGGTGCCGGCATTCGCGGCGCTGTGGCTCGCCCCAAGACTGAGTGCATTCGAGGCGCGGCATCCGGACATCAGCGTGCGCGTGGAAACGTCGACGGACATCGTCGATCTCAACCGCGATCGTCGTATCGATCTGGCCATTCGCTATGGCGACGGCGACTACACTGGCGTTGAGACGATACCGCTCGCAACAGAGACGCTGGGGGCGTTCGGGGCGCCGGAATATGTCCGCGGCCTGACGCGGTTGTCAGATGCGGCGCTGATCAACACCCGCTGGGTGTCACCGACATTGCCCGCCATTACCTGGGATGACTGGGCAGAGGCTGCGTCCGAGACGGGGCCTGAAACCGGTCCGCGCCATTTCGATCAAGAGCAAGAGGTCATGCAGGCGGGGCTGGCGGGGCAGGGGCTGATCCTGATGAGCTCGCTACTGGTCGGGGACATGGTGCGCCGCGGCTGGCTGATGGCCTACAGGCCTGACATCGTGCTCCCGGGGCTCACTTATTCAGCTGTTGCGACCGAGGCCCATGCGGGCGTCGGGAAAGTGCGACGGTTTATGTCCTGGTTACAGGAAGAGGCATCGACCGGCGCACAGGGCTGACCGGGAACACCGGACAAGCGTTTGGGCGTCGCGGAGATTGGGTCAGGTGCCGAAACTCTGCACCAGCGAGCCTGCAACCAGCCGCCAGCCATCTACCAATACGAAGAAGATGAGCTTGAAGGGCAGGGAGATCATGATGGGTGGCAGCATCATCATGCCCATGGACATGAGGACTGAGGCGACCACAAGGTCAATCACGATAAACGGGATGAAGAGCAGGAAGCCGATTTCAAAGGCGCGCCGCAGCTCTGAGATCATGAAGGCCGGGATCAGCACATGAATGGGCGTCGCCTGAGGGGTTTCAGGTACGGCTGTATCGGACAGATCGATAAAGAGTTGGAGGTCTTCTTCGCGCACCTGGCTCAGCATGAAATCGCGGAAAGGTCCCGAAGACAGGTCCCAGGCCTCTTCGGTGCTGATTTCATCCGCAAGGTAGGGCGCAACGCCGTCGCGGTAGCTGTCCTGCAGCACCGGCGCCATGACGAATGCCGTCAGGAAAAGGGCAAGGCTGATGAGAACCGAGTTCGGCGGCGCCTGTTGAACGCCCATCGCTGTACGCAGCAAGGAAAGCACAACGGCAATGCGCACGAAGCTCGTCACCATGATGAGAATGGACGGCGCAAGGCTCAGGACTGCAACGAGCAGCACCAGTTGCACGATGCGTGACGTCAGCGCGCCTTCTTCAGGCAGTGCGAGGCTGATTTCCTGCGCGTGGGCGGGCGCCATCAGGATTGCTGCTGCGGCAAGGCCTGCAACAAGGGCTGGTGCGACTTTCATGAAAGGAGACGTCAGGGTCACCCGAGGTCTCCTGCAACTTTGCGAAGGGCCTCGTGACGGGCTGCACTTGTTGGTTTAGCGGTTGAGGTGGCGCGTCCGGTGCGCAGCGCAAGAGCGCGCTTCTCATTCATCAATTCGGCGACTTTGCGCAGACGGGCGAAGATATCGTCATCTTCACTCGGCTTGCTCGATGTCGCGGGCGTTGTTTCTGTCGGCAGCGTTTCCGTCTGCGATACTTCGACTGGAAGCTGCGCAGGGCGGTCAAATGATGTTTCGACAATCGTTTCACCATCGACGCCGAGCAGAACCAGATGTTCGCGGTCGTCCCGGCGGATGATGACCATGCGGCGTTTGGTGTCGAGGTTGAGGCTTTCAACAATTTCAAGACGCTTCTTGCTGGCGCGGCCACCTGTGGCCGTTCCCGGCGCCAGGCCAAAGCGTTTGGCGAGCAGGGCAACACCGCCAATCAAACCCACCACAAACATGAGGGCGAAGAAGAAGCGCATGTAATCGGCATATTCCATGTCGGCTCTCGCAGCTTTTATCTCTGGCCTGCGGGCGGGCGCATCAAGGCGCGGCTCTCGCAGACGGGTGATCAACTAGGCAGGATTTTCCGCCTACGCGCTTAACAACCGATTAAGGCTAACGAGACCTTTCCACTTTTCTATGTGGCTGCAGTGTCTTGCGAGAAAAATGCCTGTGGATGGTTCGTTTAAGGCCTTCTTAATTCGCCCGGCAGATACTGCCTACTCAAGACGAACCCAGGACGGGTTTAGCAGCGCAGACCAGCGCGCCTTCCACATCAGAAATTTATGCCGTGGAATTTCCGTCCGTCTGCTGAGCAGTTGCTCGGCCAAATACCTGGGGTTCGTTGCGTATGGCTTTCTCAGATATTCCTCTTTTCGGCATGCTGCGCGAGCGGATGCACTGGGTGCAGGCGCGCCAGAGTGTGCTGTCGCAGAACGTTGCCAATGCTCACACGCCTGGCTTTACAGCGCAGGACGTCAAGGAACCTGACTTTAAAAACGTGCTCAGGAGCACGACGTCAGGCACGCTTCACATGGCATCGACGCGAGCAGGGCATCTATCCGGCTCCACGACATCTACCAGCGCGCGGGGAGATTTTTCGACCCGCAATGCACCCGACAGCGAAACATCATCCAACGGCAATTCCGTGGTGCTTGAAGAGCAGATGATGAAAGTCGCTGAAAACCAGATGGACTATCAGACCGCCACCACGCTCTACAGCAAGGGTCTTGGCATGTTGCGTATGGCCGTAACCGGCCGCCAGTCCTAGGCGCTGACGCTTAATAGAGGAGACACGATTATGGATCTCATGAAATCAATGCTGATTGCCGCATCCGGCCTGAAGACGCAGGGCGGACGTATGCGGGTGATCGCAGAAAACATGGCCAATGCAGGGTCCACGGCGAAGACGCCGGACGGTGACCCGTATCGCCGGAAAATCCCTACCTTCACCACCGAGCTTGACCGCGCCAATGGCGTTGAGCGGGTGAAGATGGGCAAGATCGAGCGCAGCACCAGCGCGTTTGGTGAGCGCTACGAGCCAGGGCATCCGGCGGCCAATGACAAGGGTTATGTGAAGACGTCCAACGTCAACAGCATGATCGAGAGCATTGATATGGGTCAGGCCCAGCGCGGTTATGAAGCCAACCTCAATGTCATCAACACATCGCGCCGCATGCTGAATGCGACGATTGAACTGCTGCGCCGCTAACGCGCTGCCTGAACAGGAGCAAAGCTCATGAGCATTAATGTAGCCAACGCCGCGGGCGCCTATACCGACGCCATCAAACGCATGGCCCAGTCATCCACCGGTGAGGCCGGCGGCCTTGCTGACGGCGGCAAGAACCCGGTTGCCTCTTTTGGTGACGTGCTGTCGCAGCAGATGAAGGGCATCGAGTCCACGTCTCGGGCCAGCGAAGCCGCTGCCACACAGGCCGCTGCCGGTCAGGGCAACCTTGTTGACCTCGTGACGCAGGTCGCGGAAGCCGAAGTCATGCTGCAGACAGCCGTCACCGTGCGTGACCGCGTGATCTCGGCGTATCAGGAAATCATGCGGATGCCGATCTAACCGGCATTTGATGGGGCAATCCAAAAGGCAAACGCTCGGGACCAAAATAGGGGCGTTTGGGGGAGTAGAAGACAATGCTGACAGGGCCTGAGGTTCTGGATATCGGACGCGAAGGCATCTGGCTGCTGTTGCAGCTGGCGGGTCCGCTGATGCTTGTAGGTCTTGTTGTCGGTCTGGCGATTGCGCTGGTTCAGGCACTGACGCAGGTGCAGGAAATGACCCTGGTGTTTGTGCCCAAGATCATCTCCATTTTTCTGGGGCTCATTGTTGCTCTGCCATTCATGGCGTCGGTGCTTGCGGCCTATATGAGCCGCATCAGCGGCCTGATCATCGGCGCTTAGGGCTCAACAGCGCTGATGATTTTTTCTCTGCCCACTGACATTCTGCCTGAAACAGCACTGGTCTATGTGCTGGCTTTCGCGCGCATCGGCACGGCCATGATGGTTCTGCCGGGGCTTGGCGAAATGAGCGTCAGTGCGCGTATCCGACTGGTGATGGCGATCGCGGTCACAGCGGTTCTGGCGCCGGTCATTGCAGAAACCTATCCGGCGATGCCGCTGGGCGTTGGGTCGATGGCCGCCAGCATGATTGGTGAAATCGGCATTGGTCTTTTCATCGGTTTGACCGCGCGCATGTTCATGAGTGCGCTGCAGGTTGCCGGTACCATTATTGCGTTTCAGACGGGTCTTGCCTTTGCCATGAACATGGACCCGACCCAGGGTATTCAGGGTGCCATTGTCGGTACTTATCTGGCCGTCCTTGGCACGGCGATGATTTTTGTGACTGACCTGCATCATCTCATGCTCATCGGCCTGCGTGACAGCTACACGCTGTTTCCGCCGCTGGGTGCGTTTCCGACGGCTGATTTTCTGGCGGTGGCGGTAGATACCATGGCCAGCGCCTTCACACTTGGGGTCAAGCTTGCGGCGCCGTTCATTGTGTTCTCGCTGGTTTTCTATTCGGGCATCGGCATCCTGTCGAAGCTGATCCCGCAGGTGCAGATCTTCTTCGTGGCAATGCCTGCCAACATTCTGGTTGGCTTCATCATCATGTTCATGATGCTCAGTTCCATCATGCTCTACTTCCTGGAGCATTTTGAAGCCGTGCTGCTGCGTTTCATCATCTAGGATCGGGAGGCCGCGCACGCGATGTCGGACCAACCCGACCAAAGTGAAAAAACCGAAGACGCCTCGTCGAAAAAGCTCGAGGAGGCGCACAAGAAGGGTGACGTTGCCAAAAGCCAGGAGGTCAGTGCCTGGTTCGGCATGATCGGCATCGGCATCATTGTGGCTTTGTTTGCGGGGCCCATGGCGGCGCAGCTTGCCGCACCTCTTTCGACATTTATTATTGAGCCGCACGCCTATGACATGGATGGCGGCAATATTCTGCGCATCATCCAGCAGCTGGGCATTGCGGTGGTCGCTGCCCTTGGTCTGCCGATGCTGGTGCTTGTGGTGATGGCCATTGCGGGCAATCTGGTTCAGCACAAACCGGTGTTCTCTGCAGAGAACATGAAGCCGAAATTCTCCAAGATTTCTCCTTTGGCGGGCCTGAAGCGCATTTTCGGGCCGCAAGGCATGATGAACTTCTTCAAGGGTCTGGCGAAGCTGGTGATCGTCTCGCTGATCGCGTTCTGGGTCGTGTGGCCCGAGCGTGACATGCTTGGGATGTTGATGCGCGTGGATCTGGCCGTGGTGCCGGGGGTTCTTCAGGAAAAAGTGCTCAAGCTGATCGGTGGTGTCATCGCCATCATGACGGTGATTGCCGGCATCGACTTTGCGTTTCAAAAAGCGCAATGGGCCAAGAAGCAGAAGATGACCCAAAAAGAGGTCAAGGACGAATACAAGCAGATGGAAGGTGACCCTGCGGTCAAGGCCAAGCTGCGGCAGATTCGTCATGAGCGTGGCCGCAAGCGGATGATGGCGCAGGTGCCTGAAGCATCTGTGATTGTCACCAACCCGACCCACTATTCCGTTGCGCTCAAATATGAAGAGGGCATGGCGGCGCCTATCTGCGTGGCCAAGGGCGTGGACCGGATGGCCTTCAAGATCCGGGAAATCGCCAAAGAACACGACATTCCGCTGGTGGAAAATGTGCCGCTGGCCCGTGCGCTTCACGCCACCGTTGAGGTGGATGATGAGGTGCCGCCAGAGCACTACAAGGCCGTGGCGCAAGTCATTGGCTATGTGATGCGCCTCAAGGGTAAAATGCGCCGAGGCTCAGCGCGCACCTGATTCCTTTCTGATGCGCCGCCAAATGGCCTCATGCGTCGGGTAGATACTCTGCCCCCGGGGTAACCCCGGACAAAGCGCATTTGATGGAGGCCTCAAATGGCAAGCCCGGCAGACCCCGCCGTTTCACCTTCTGACGACGCAGACACGCCAGCACCGGCTCCCGCGCAGGCTGAAACTGTCGCTGCGTCCTCGCCGCCACTTTCTCTTGTAGAAGAGACAGGCGGGGCGGCTGTGTTTGAGCCGGCACCTGAAGACCTTGATCAGGCACCCAAACCGGCAGGCCGCTGGCTGGGCCTGTTGCTGAGTTTTGTTGGTCTGGTGGCAGTCGGCTTTGCGCTGCTCGACCCCGGCTCCATGGGGCAGATCGCGTTTTACATTCTCGGCGGCTTTGGTGCGCTTGGGCTGCTCGTGGTTGCCGGCATTTTTGCGGGCCTTGTCCGGCTTGATCTGCGCGGCCGGATGCTGGGCGAGCGGCTGGCAGCGGGCCTGGCTGAAACGTCTGACCTGGCGCAGGCGGTCACCAATGATCGCGGTCGCATGGTTTACGCCAACAAGGCCTTCATGGCGCTGGCGGGTGGCCGCAAGCTGCGCAGTGCGGAAACCGTGCTTGCCGGGGCGGGTGACCATGATGACGCAAGCGACGAGGGCGAGACTGCTGGTGCGCGGGCCTTCCGGCTTGCGCGGGCGGCGCGCTCGGGCAGCGATGCCAGCGAAGAAATTTCTCTCAAGACTGCTGAAGGGGATACACGGGCAGTGGTTGCCAGCGTGTCGCCGCTGCCTGCCGAACTGGCGCCGGGCAGTGTCGGTCAGACCTATGCGCTATGGCGGGTGGCGGACCAGACCGCGTCTCAGGAGCGGCTTGAGGCCAGCGAGCGGGAGTCCCTGCGCCTTGGGGCCTATCTCAACGGGCTTGTGTCCGGCGTCTGTGCGCTGGATGAGCAGGGACGTGTTCTCTATCTCAACGGCACGCTGGCGGGCTGGGTCGGCATTGATGCGGCGACGTTTACGGCAGGTGCGCTTGAATTTGACAGCCTGTTGGCAGGCACCCGCGTGCCGCTGGGCAAAAACGCCGGTGAGAACGGCATCAAAGTGTCCGACGCTGATCTCAAGCCACGTGGTGGCGATGCCTCGGGCGCGGGCGTCGTGCCGGTGCGCATTGTTCAGCGTGATGGCAACATGCCCGACGGACGTAAAGTTACGTTCCTGGTGCTGCATGACCGCCGCACGGATGCAGGCGGTGACTTACTGGATGCAGCCGAAGTGCGGTTTGCGCATTTCTTCAACAATGCGCCCATTGGCATGGCGACGGTGAATGGCGAAGGGCAGGTGGTCTCCGTCAACCGCACGTTCCGGGACATTGTGGGTGAGGCCTTGCCGGAAGGGTCGCTGACCGGCGACAAGAAGAAGACGGTTTTGCTGTCTGACCTTGTGGCGCATGAGGACCGGGCCGCGTTTGACACGGCCATTCTGGATGCCGCCAAGGGCGAACCGGACAAGGGGCCTGTGGATGTGCGGCTGCTGCCGCCAACGGGCGTCGAGACACCTGAGAACGACAGCGGTGAAAACGATAAGGTGCTGCAGGCCTATATCAGCCGCGCCGGGTCTGCCGCTGACGATGACGGTAAGGACAGCGATGCGCGCGTCATGATCTATTTCGTGGACCTGACCGAGCAGAAGACCCTGGAAGTGCAGTTCGCCCAGAGCCAGAAGATGCAGGCGGTGGGGCAGCTGGCAGGCGGCGTCGCGCATGACTTCAACAATCTGCTGACCGCGATCATCGGCTTCTGCGACCTTCTGCTGGTCCGCCACCAGCCGGGCGACCCTTCCTTTGCGGATGTCATGCAGATCAAGCAGAACGCCAACCGGGCAGCAAACCTTGTGCGGCAGTTGCTGGCGTTCTCACGGCAGCAGACCCTTCGCCCGACGGTGCTGATGCCGACGGACGCGCTGGCCGATCTGTCCAATCTGTTACGGCGGCTGCTGGGCGAAACGGTGGATCTCAAGATGGTGCATGGGCGCGATCTGTGGACCGTCAAGGCGGACCAGAACCAGTTCGAGCAGGTGATCATCAACCTTGCAGTCAATGCACGCGACGCGATGCTGGAACCGGACGCGGAAGGCAATATCGGCGGCTCGCTGACCATCCGCACGGCCAACGTCACCAAGGACGATGCAGCCGCGCTGGACCATGCCATCATGCCGGCAGCGGAGTATGTGTTGATTGAAGTGAGCGACACGGGCTGCGGCATCGCCAAGGAAAACCTCGGCAAGATTTTTGAGCCGTTCTTCTCCACCAAGGAAGTGGGCAAGGGCACTGGGCTGGGTCTCTCGACGGTCTACGGCATCGTCAAGCAGACCGGCGGCTATATCTTCCCGTTCTCGACGGTGGGCACGGGCACGAGCTTCCGCATCTACATCCCGCGCCACATTGAAACCGAGAAGCCGAAGGAAGCTGTTGCTGAAACAGCGAAGAAGCCGGCTGATCTGTCGGGCAAGGGGACGGTGCTGCTGGTGGAAGACGAAGACGCCGTGCGCAGCTTCGCCGTCCGTGCGCTGGAGACCCGTGGCTACACGGTTCTGGAAGCGGCGTCGGGCGAACACGCCCTTGAAGTGATGGAAGACTTTGACGGCGAGCTGGACGTGGTGGTGTCAGACGTGGTGATGCCCAACATGGACGGGCCGACCATGGTCAGCCACCTGGCCAAGGTGAAGCCGGGCCTCAAGATCATCTTCATCTCCGGCTACGCCGAAGAAGCCTTCAAGAAGAACCTCGACAAGGACGTGGAATTCCAGTTCCTGCCCAAACCGTTCTCGCTCAAGCAGCTGGCCGCGAAGGTGAAAGAGGTGATTGAGGGGGAGTAGTATGATGGTCAGTCTGGATCGGCTAGAACCGGCAGCCTCGCCTCGCCCATCGATTGTTGAGTGTTGTGCCGTTGAGCAACAAGCGGATGTTATTCTGTGAACTGTGACCCGGTCATATTTGTGTGGATTTCGCTCATTTCGATGGCGTTATTTCACAGCTTGGCAAGAAGACAACTCGAAAGAGAAATCGCTGAGCTTGGGCTCGACTCCTTAGATAGCCGTGCAGACGTGGCCGGCTATGGGAAACTCTACCAGCATTTGTTTCGCGAGAATCGTGGAACATGCTTTAGAGCGTTCATGATCCTGCATGTCATGTCCGGCGTCAGCATTTTCTACGCAAGTCAGATTTCTGCCTATGTGTGTGGATGAAGCTGTTTCCTGCGCTCAATTTTGAGCACGGACTGAACTGGCGGTCGTGTAACAAATATCGCTAGGAGCTTGCTGAAGAGAGTAATACCTCTTTTAGACATCAAGTTTCATCAGAAGCCGCATTTCGTGGAAGCTGCCAAAGACCGTTTCAGGTTGACCCGTTCCGGCTTCAAGCATTTGCGTATCGCTGGGTCATGCGTGTCACTATTGTCAGTACCGACACCACCATCCACGTTCCCTCCAGCACCACGAACGGCATGTAGTCGATGAGCCAGGACGCATAGGCCGCGAGCCCGGCGCCGACGGAGTTCATGGCCGGGTAGGTCAGGCTCTCGTGTCGCAGATGACCCGTCAGGTTGAGGGCGAAGGCCAGCAGCAAGAGGGCGACGCCGGTGGAACCGATCCAGTCGGCGGGCGCGAGGTCCGGCATGGCCCTCTAAGCCTCTGCGTCTGTCATCTTGTCGAGCCACCACTGGTTCATCTGCCAGATGCTTTTTTCCAGCGGCGATAGGCGGCCCTGTTTGGTCAGGGGGGCGTTGAGGCCGCGCCAGACCAGATCGTTGGCCTCAATGTCTTCGTTGTGGATGAGCATGAGCATTTCGGCTGTGGCGTCGGCGCCTGATCCGTCCTTGTCCTGTTCGGCAAGGTGGCGGGGCAGGCAGAAGTGAATCTTCAGCATCAGCTGGTCATGGGAGTCCGGCAGGACCTGGTACCACGCGGTGCCGGTGCCCTGAATGCCCAGCAGGAAATGCGGGAAGATAACGCTCGCATAGAGATCACCACCGAGCGAGCTGTCGGACGCGTCCTCAGGATTGTCTGCGGCCGGGTCATGTTCGGCACTGGTCGGCATGTGGAGGATCGACCATGGGCCGCCTTCAAGGTCTGACGCTGCGGCGCCGTTATTGTCAGGCACGTTGCTTTCAGCCGCCGGGAAGACAGGGCCGAAGGTCGTCGCGTGGGTGGCGATGTGGTGGTAGGCCTCCATGAAGTTTTCGACCAGCACCTTCCAGTTCCAGTTGCTGGGGAAATCGAGGGTCTTCACCACCACCAGGTCGTCGAGGTTGAATTTTTCGAAGTACTTCGTGAAGCCTGCAACCTGCGGCGCGAAATGCTCTGCGTCCTCATCCAGATTGGCCATGATGAAACCGTTCCAGATTTCCGTGCGGATCTGCGGCAGGCGACAGCCTTTTTCGGTGGCGCTCATCTCGTCAAACCCGTCGGCACCGTTCATCAACGGGGTCCGGACGAGTTCACCCGCCGTGTCATAGCTCCAGGCATGATAGGGGCAGGTGAAGAGATTGCGGTGTCCGGCACCGTCCTCGGTTAGCGGTGCAGCGCGGTGGAGACACACGCGGGACATGGTGCGGATGGTGCCGTCCTTGCCGTGGACGACCATGACCGGCTGACCAAACAGATCAATCGAGATGTAGTCGCCGGGCTTGGCCACCTGATCCACACGTGCCAGTGGCAGCCAGCTTTTGCGCATGATGAGTGAGACTTCGCGCTCATAGATCTCCGGGTCCGTATAGGCAGCGGGGGGCAGGGTATAGGCCTGCGCCAGTGGTTGCCGCACGCGGGCGATTTCCTCGGCGGAGAGTGCGGGCATTCTGGTTTGCTGAATGGTCATGACGGTCTCCCTTTTTCGTAAGCTGTGTTTGTCTAAGCGGCTGGTGTGAGCCAGTCGGTCATGCCCAGCTCGGCCATGACGTAAGTGCGCCAGTCTTCATCGGACATGGATGCGCGGGCGGCCGCGACTTCCGGCGCAGACTGGCCGGGGTTCCAGCGCAGTTTTGGTTCCGTTGTTGTGGCAGCCTCCAGGACCATGTCGGCCACCAGTTGCGGATCTTCACCAGCGACTTCCCCTTCCGCCGTTGAGGCAACCACAGCATCATTGAAGCCGTCGTATGCGTTGCCGCGCTCGAAGAAGCTGGAAGCGTCCGTGTTGTGCATGCTCATGCCGGTGTTGAAGAAAGCTGGGCGGATGGTGCTGACGTGAATGCCGAAGCGGGCCACTTCCATGGCGAGTGACTCTGCCATGCCTTCCAATGCGAACTTGCTGGCGCAGTAGATGCTCTCGCCCGGTATGCCGGTGACGCCTGCCATGGAGGTGACGAAGAAAACGCGACCTGCACCCTGCTTGCGCATGGCGGGCAGGGCGGCGCGGGTCATGTCCACGGCTGAGAAGAAGTTGGTCTCCATGGTCTGGCGAATGTGGTCGTCGTGGAGCGTTTCCAGCGCCCCGAAGCTGCTCATGCCCACATTGTTGACCAGCACATCGAGGGACCCGGTGTTTGTGAGTGTCTGCTCGACGACGCGGCGATTTTGAGCCGGGTCCAGAACGTCATGCTCCATCACGTCGAGACGGACATTGTGATCGCGGGCCCACTGGGTCAGCGGGGCGCCGCGTTCCGCGTTGCGCATGGTGGCGACCACGTCAAAACCAGCCTTGGCGAGTGTTTTGGCGGTGATCTGGCCGAAGCCCGTTTCGCGAGAGCATCCGGTGATGAGTGCGGTTGGCATGATGTGTCTCCCCAGCCTGTGTTTCGCTGTGAGTAGCACTGGAGATTAGCTAGAGTCAATTAATATTGAACGGTTGATATAAAATAGACAAAGGCAGCGAACAGTCCTAAACAGGGTCCATGAGCGATACAGCCACTTCAGCGGCAACGTCGGCGCCCAAGCGCCGCCCTGTCGGACGTCCTCGCGGCGACGGGAAGCCGCATCTCACCCGCGATATGGTGCTGTCGGCGGCTGCCCGGTTGATGGCGATTCACGGATATGGCGGCACCAGCATCCGGATGATTGCCAAGGACCTCAAAGCGTCTCCGGCATCGCTGTTCCATCTGTTCGAGTCGAAGGCGGAATTGCTGAACGAGCTGATTGCTTTTGCAGCTGCCCCCTCGCTGGCCTTTTATGCCCAGGTCAACGAGCTCGACCTGCCGCCGGATGTGACGCTCTACAAGAGTGTGTTTGAGGAAACCCGGATGGTGGCGTCGTTTGATCGCGAGCAGGCAGGGCTGTTCTATCTGCCGGAGCTGCGCCAGCCGGAGTTTGCCACCGCCCAGCAGGTGCGCGCCGACATGGTGACGCATTTTCATTGGCTGATTATCGAAGGCTGCACGTTGGGTCTGATGGCCACGGCGCATCCCGCTCTGGCAGCGGAACAGGTATTTCAGCTCACGGAAACCAGCATCATGGCCGGTGAAAATGTGGCGGACCTGACGCCCGATGAGCAGGCATTGGCTGCTGCCGACCTGGCCCTGCACGGGCTTTTGGTGGATCCGGCTCGGCTGGAGAATATCCGCCAGCAGGCTGCGCAAATTGTGCTTACTATCGACCGTATCGCGGTGGAGTGATTCACCGGCACGCCGGATGCCAGTTTTGGCTCCACGGGCGAGAACATGCCGGGAACGAATGTTCCAAAACCGTAAGTAATTCAACGTTTTCTACTCGTTGCACCAAAATGCTTGCGAGTGAGAACAAACTGTGTACATTAACCCCATGAGTCAGGGAAATGCGGGTGGCCGCACTCCCTTTCCCCCGGCCAATATCAGGTTTGAGGGGCGCTGACAGAAGGGGTTCAAAATGGGCGAGAATGTAGTGAGTTTCAAAGACAAGAACGTGGACAAGTCGAAAGCGCTCGAAGCGGCCCTTGGCCAGATCGACCGCGCCTTTGGCAAGGGCTCCATCATGAAGCTTGGCAAGGATGGCCAGGTTGTTGAGATTGAAGCTGTGTCCACGGGCTCGCTCGGGCTCGACGTGGCGCTGGGTATTGGGGGCCTGCCGCGCGGACGCATCATCGAAATTTATGGTCCTGAATCATCGGGTAAAACCACGCTGGCGCTGCACACGGTTGCCGAAGCGCAAAAGAGCGGTGGCATCTGTGCTTTTGTGGATGCGGAACACGCGCTGGACCCATCCTATGCTCGCAAGCTGGGCGTTGATATTGACGAACTCCTGATTTCGCAGCCGGATGAAGGCGAGCAGGCCCTTGAGATTGCTGACACGCTGGTGCGCTCCGGTGCCATCGACGTGCTGGTGATTGACTCAGTGGCGGCCCTGACGCCGCGGGCTGAGCTTGAAGGCGATATGGGTGACATGCAGCCGGGCATGCAGGCGCGCTTGATGTCCAAGGCGCTGCGCAAGCTCACGGGCTCGATCTCCAAATCCAACACCATGGTCATCTTCATCAATCAGATTCGGATGAAGATCGGCGTGATGTTCGGCAATCCTGAAACCACCACCGGCGGCAACGCGCTCAAGTTCTATGCCTCTGTGCGCCTTGATATCCGCCGCATCGGTGCCATCAAGGATCGGGACGAAGTGGTGGGCAACCAGACCCGTGTGAAGGTGGTGAAAAACAAGGTCGCGCCGCCATTCCGGCAGGTGGAGTTCGACATCATGTATGGCCAGGGCATTTCCAAGACCGGCGAGTTGCTGGATCTGGGCGTCAAGGCGGACATCGTCGAGAAGTCCGGTTCCTGGTTCTCCTATGACAGCCAGCGCATTGGTCAGGGCCGTGAAAACGCCAAGAATTTCCTCAAGGAAAACCCTGATATTGCCGATGATATCGAGCGTCGGATCCGGGCGGATGCCGCCGGTGTCGTTGAGCTTGCGGGTGAGGAAAACGAGGCGGATGAGGACGACGCGACGGAAGAAGCCGTTTAGGCTTTTCGTCCACAGGCAGGCTATCTCGGCGATGACGAGGCCCTGCTGTCACAGATAGAAATATGGCTGATATCAGTCATGAAGGGCGCATGGTACTTCCATGCGCCCTTTGTCTGTATAAGGGCCTATATAAAGGGTGAGGGGCCCCGCGCGAATCTGCGGGTGTCCTTCTGTCTCCCTATCCGCAGCTAACGAATAAGAGTGCAGGTTCAGGCTATGACGAGCGTCAATGAAGTCCGCCAGACGTTTATCGATTTCTTCGATGGCAAAGGGCATACCCCCGTCGCATCGGCGCCACTGGTGCCGCGCAATGACCCCACACTGCTGTTCAACAATGCGGGCATGGTGCCGTTCAAGAACGTGTTTACCGGTGCTGAGAAACGCGACTATGTGCGCGCGGTCTCATCGCAAAAATGCGTGCGGGCGGGCGGCAAGCACAATGATCTGGACAATGTGGGCTACACGGCGCGCCACCACACCTTCTTTGAGATGCTCGGCAACTTCTCCTTTGGGGACTACTTCAAGGAAGAAGCGATTGCCTATGCCTGGGAACTGCTCACCACAGACTACGGCCTGCCCAAGGACAAGCTGACCGTCACCGTCTATCACGAAGACGAAGAGGCGCCGGTCCTGTGGAAGAAGATCGCAGGCCTGACAGACGACCGGATCATCAAGATCGCCACTGCGGACAATTACTGGTCCATGGGCGACACCGGCCCGTGCGGTCCGTGCTCTGAAATCTTCTTTGACCATGGCGAGAAGGTGCCCGGTGGTCCTCCCGGTTCGCCGGACGAAGACGGTGACCGGTTCATCGAAATCTGGAACCTGGTCTTCATGCAGTTCGACCAGCAGGCAGGCGGCGAGAAGGTCGCCCTGCCCAAGCCATCCATTGACACCGGCATGGGCCTCGAACGCATTGCGGCCGTGCTGCAGGGCAAGCACGACAATTACGACACGGACATGATGCGCGCGCTGATTGAAGCATCCGCTGACGCCTCAAGTGTTGCAGCAGATGGTGACCATGCGGTGAGCCATCGGGTGATTGCAGATCATCTGCGCGCCACAAGCTTCCTGATTGCTGACGGCGTGCTGCCGTCCAATGAAGGCCGGGGCTACGTGCTGCGCCGGATCATGCGCCGGGCCATGCGCCATGCGCACATCATTGGCGCAAAAGACCCGTTGATGCACAGGCTGGTGCCGGCACTTGTGACCCAGATGGGTCAGGCTTATCCGGAGCTGCAGCGTGCTCAGGCCCTGGTGACAGAAACTCTGAAGCTGGAAGAAGAGCGCTTCCGCGTCACCCTTGATCGCGGTCTCAAGTTGCTGGACGACGAAGTGGCACAGCTTGGCGACGCCAAGACGCTCGCCGGCGAAGCGGCCTTCAAGCTCTATGACACCTATGGTTTTCCCCTTGACCTCACCCAGGACGCCCTGCGGACCAAGGGCATTGAGGTGGATACGGACGGTTTTGATGCGGCCATGGCACGTCAGAAGGCGGAAGCGCGTGCGGCGTGGTCGGGCTCCGGTGATGCTGCGACGGAAGTCATCTGGCTGGAACTGCGTGACGAGCACGGCTCGACTGAGTTTCTTGGCTACGACACGGAAGTGGCAGAGGGCAAGATCGTTGCACTGCTCAAAGATGGTGAACTGGTCGATGCGCTTGGTGAAGGAGACGAAGGCTCCGTCATCGTCAACCAGACACCGTTCTATGCGGAGTCCGGTGGCCAGATGGGTGACACCGGCATCATGATTGGTGCTGAGGGTATTGAGTTTTGCGTGACGGATACCGCCAAGCGGGGCGGGGACCTGCATGTGCATGTGGGCAAGGTCGCCAAGGGTGGCCTGACCACAGGCGGCATTGTTGAACTTCGGGTTGATGGCGAGCGCCGCTCGCGGCTGCGGGCCAATCACTCGGCAACCCACCTGTTGCACGAAGCACTGCGCCGCGTGCTTGGCGATCATGTCACCCAGAAGGGCTCCATGGTGTCGCAGGACCGGCTGCGCTTTGACATTTCACACCCGCGGGCCATCACGGCAGAGGAACTCGCTGAAGTCGAAGTCATCGTCAATTCCGTGGTGCGCGACAACAGTGACGTCACCACGCGTTTGATGACACCGGACGAAGCAATCGAGGCCGGGGCGCTGGCGTTGTTCGGCGAAAAATACGGCGATGAAGTCCGTGTGCTGAGCATGGGGCATTCCGGACCACAGGACCGGGCAGGCTTTTTCTCGACAGAGCTTTGCGGCGGCACCCATGTGCGCCGTCTGGGCGACATTGCCCTGATCAAGATTCTTTCCGAGAGCGCAGTCTCCTCAGGTGTGCGCCGCATTGAAGCGCTTACTGGTGAGACAGCACGCCAGCACATGGCATCACAGGAAGCCAAGGCGAAGGCAGCAGCTGACGCCCTCAAGACCAGCATTGATGACTTGCCTGGCCGCGTTGCGCAGCTGGTGGATGAGCGCAAGAAGCTGGAACGTGAGCTGTCCGAAGCCCGTAAGCAGGCAGCTCTTGCCAGTGCTGGTGGCGGCGGCGGCGCTGCAGCTCCTGCCGTTCAGGAAATTGCGGGCATCAAGGTCATGGCGCGTCGTCTGGATGGCGTTCCAGCAAAGGAACTGCGGGGCCTTGTCGATGACGGCAAGAAGGAAATCGGGTCCGGTGTCGTGGCTGTTGTGGCCATCGCCGACGGCAAGGCAGCTGTTGCCGTTGGGGTGACGGATGATCTGACGAGCAAGCTCAGCGCGGTTGATCTGGTGCGGGCAGGGTCTGCTGCGCTTGGAGGCAAGGGCGGCGGTGGCCGACCTGACATGGCGCAGGCTGGTGGGCCTGATGTGGACAAGGCAGATGAAGCGCTTGCCGCCATCACCTCGCAGGTGGCTGAGCCTGCAAGCGCTGCGTGAGGTGAGGCGTGCCGCAGGCTGGAACCGTTCCTGATCCGCGACCTGCCCGTAAGGGCCTTAAGGCACGGCTCTATCATGTTCTTGAAGCTGGCAAGACCAGCGACCGGGCCAGTCTGATCTTTGATGTGTCGATGACCATCCTGATCATCGCCAATGTGGTGGCCTTCTCGCTTGAAACTGTCGCGGGCATTGCCGCGCAATATGGCGACCTGCTTGAAGCCTTCAATATTGCGTCGGTCGCTATATTCACCATCGAATATCTGGTGCGTATCTGGGTGTGCACAGAGCACGGGCCATACCGGCGGCTGCACGGTCTGACCGCGCGCGTGCGCTTCGTCCGGACGCCAATGATGGTTGTGGACTTTCTCGCCATCGCACCGTTTTACCTTGCATTCTTTCTGGCGATTGATCTGCGGGTGTTGCGGGTCTTTCGACTGTTGCGCTTCTTCAAGCTGGCTCGCTATTCACCGGCGCTGTCCTCGCTTAGCCGGGTGCTGTGGCAGGAGCGGCGAGCGCTGGGTGCGGCCATGATTGTGATGAGCGGAGCGCTGCTTGTCTCTTCAACGCTGCTCTACTTCATTGAGCGTCATGAACAGCCCGAAGCCTTCGGCAGTGTGCCGGCCGCCATGTGGTGGTCCATGGCGACATTGACGACGGTTGGCTATGGCGATGTGGTGCCTATAACGGCGGCGGGTCGGCTTGTTGGTGCGCTGGTCATGCTGTTTGGCCTTGGCATGTTTGCCTTGCCCATCGGTATCATTGCCACCGGCTTCTCCCAGGAGATTCACCGTCGGGAATTTGCCATCACCTGGGGCATGGTGGCGCGCGTACCCCTGTTCTCGGAACTCGAGGCCGAGCAGATTTTTGCCATCATGGGCAGGCTTGAAGCTGTGTCACTGCCACGCGGGTCCCACATCGCCCACGCCGGGGATCCAGCGGACGCCATGTATTTTATCGTCAGTGGTGAAGTGCTGGTGGAGCGCCATCCCGAAGAGTCGATCTATCTGCGCGAAGGGGACTTCTTCGGCGAGATGGCGCTGCTGCGCAATTCCACCCGGCAGCATGAGCTGACGGTTTCAGCTGACTGCGATCTGTTGAAGCTGGCGTCCGACGATTTCACGATGCTGGCACGACGCCATCCGGAAATTCGCGAGGCCGTGCTGAAGGTCGCCCGCGAGCGCGCAGGCGATGCGACTGCCTTTACAGAAGACGAAGAAATCGAAGAGGCCCTCAGGAACGATTGAGCGGCCTGCCGGGCGGCAAACGCCGAAGCGCCTCCTAGGAGGCCTTCGACATCGCTTTTTCCAGGTTATCAGAGACCTTGTCGAGGAAGGCCTCGGTTGAGAGCCACTTCTGCTCCGCACCCACCAGCAGGGCCAGGTCCTTGGTCATGGAGCCGCCTTCAACCGTGGACACACATGTCTTCTCAAGGGTCTTGGCAAATTTGGCCAAGGCGTCGTTGTTGTCGAGCTCGGCGCGGAAGGAGAGACCACGGGTCCACGCAAAGATGGACGCGATGGAGTTGGTCGAGGTCTCCTTGCCGTCCTGCCACAGGCGGTAGTGGCGGGTGACGGTGCCGTGCGCTGCTTCAGATTCACAGATCTTCCCGTCCGGCGTCAGCAGCACGGAAGTCATAAGGCCGAGTGAGCCAAAGCCCTGGGCGACGGAGTCAGACTGCACATCGCCATCGTAGTTCTTGCAGGCCCAGATGAACTTGCCCGACCACTTCATGGATGACGCCACCATGTCGTCAATCAAGCGGTGTTCATAGGTGATGCCGAGCTTGTCGTATTCCGCCTTGAACTCTTCCTCATAGACCTTCTGGAACAGGTCTTTGAAGCGGCCGTCATAGGCCTTCATGATGGTGTTCTTTGTGGAGAGGTAGACAGGCCATTTGCGCTGGATGCCGTAGTTCAGGCAGGCGCGGGCGAAGTCGATGATGGAGGCGTCGAGGTTGTACATGCCCATGGCGATGCCGGGGCCCTCGAAATTGAAGATTTCAAATTCCTTGGAATCTGAACCGTCTTCGGCTTCCCATTTCATGGTCAGCTTGCCGGCGCCGGGCACCAGAAAGTCCGTTGCGCGATACTGGTCACCAAAAGCGTGACGACCGATGACGATGGGGTCTGTCCAGCCCGGCACGAGGCGAGGCACGTTTTTGCAGATAATTGGTTCACGGAACACTGTGCCGCCGAGGATGTTGCGGATGGTGCCGTTGGGCGAGCGCCACATCTTCTTGAGGCCGAATTCCTCAACGCGGGCTTCGTCCGGGGTAATGGTGGCGCATTTGACGCCGACGCCGTGCTTCTTGATGGCTTCAGCCGCGTCGATCGTGACCTGATCGTCGGTCTTGTCGCGGTACTCCATGCCCAGGTCGTAATATTCAAGGTCGAGGTCGAGATAGGGGTGGACCAGCTTGTCCTTGATGAGTTGCCAGATGATCCGGGTCATCTCGTCCCCATCAAGTTCTACAACGGGGTTATCCACCTTGATTTTCGACATGTAATCCTCTGACCCGGTCTGTATGTGTTGCCTTTAGTGATTCCGGGAGAATGGAACCACACGGACATCGCGCATATATGACGCTGCGCTGAAAGTGGGAGGCGCGAGGCCAAAGCGAGGCCGCGCCATATGTGGGGTGCCGACGGCGCAAAGTTGGCGTCGGCTGGTGTTTTCGTATAGCACCCCATCGTTAACGATTAAAGCAGCGGCGGCTGCGTGGTTGATGGAAATAGCAGTATTTCATGGCTGGAACGGACCGGACGAAGCAACAAACTGTCGTGGAAGCACATTCGGGCCCGGCTGTGATTCTTGTTGCACCGCAACTAGGCGAGAATGTCGGCACGGCTGCCCGGGCCATGTTGAATTTCGGCCTGACTGATTTGCGCCTCGTGCGGCCCCGCGATGGCTGGCCCAATGCCTATGCGGTCAAGGCATCTTCGGGGGCGTTTGACCAGATCAAGACCGTCCGGCTGTTTGACCGGACAGAGGACGCCATCGCCGACCTCGATCGGGTTTATGCGACGACAGCCCGTCGCCGCGACCTCATCAAGCCGACCGTGACGCCTCAGACTGCGATGGCGGAAGCGCGTGGCATTGAGGAGAGCGGCGCCCGGGTGGGTGTTCTGTTCGGCGGCGAGCGGTCCGGCCTCAACAATGATGATGTGACGTTGGCGCATTCGATTTTGACGGTGCCGGTCAATCCATCCTTTGCCTCGATCAACCTGGCGCAGGCTGTGCTGCTGCTGGGCTATGAGTACTTTCGGCAGACGCAGGAGGCAGAGCCCCGCATTGAGGCGACGCAGGATCAGGAGATGGCGCCCACAGGCGAAATTGTCGGGTTCTTCGAGCAGCTGGAGCGTGAGCTTGATACGCACAACTTCCTCTACCCGCCGGAAAAGCGTCCGGCCATGGTGCGCAATATCCGCAACCTGTTTCAGCGCGCCAACCTGACCTTGCAAGAGGTGCGCACCCTGCGTGGCATCGTTACAGCGCTGGTGCGGCCGCCGCGCGAGCGGGTGCCCTATAAGGAGCGGCCCAATAAAGGCAAAGCAGGCAAAGCTGAGCGCACGAAGAGTGATGATGCCTCTTGAGTGACCCGCGCGCCGACAGTGAAACCGACAGTTCAACGAGTACCGAAGCGCCTCAGATACTGAGTGCAGCCTTCTGGCGCAGTCCGCTGGCAATCCTTTTTCTGGCGCTGGTCACGGTCGGCATTTCCCGGTCAATGCTGTTTGCGGTTCTGCCGCCCATCGCGCGTGAGCTTGGGTTCACGGAAGTACTCGTCGGGCTAATGTTTGCGGCGGCAGCGGGCATGTTCGCCATTACCTCGCCCCTATGGGGACGGTTGTCGGACCGGGTGGGGCGGGTGCGTGTCATTGCCCTGGGGCTTACAGGCTTTGGTGTGTTCATGATGCTGTTCACGCTAGCCGTCGCGACGGGGCTCGCGGTCGCTCTGCCACTATGGGCGATCTTCCTGTTGATGTTCGTGCCGCGTGTGGCCTCCGCGGCGGCGTCTGCCGGAGTGTTTCCCGCAGCACAGGCCTATGTGGCGGACACCACGTCTGCGCGAGACCGCACGTCCGGCACGTCCATGGTCGCGGCTGCCATGGGCTTTGGTCTCATCTCCGGGCCGGGCATCGCGGGGCTCATGTCGGCGTATGAGTTGCTGGCACCGATGTACCTGGCGGCGGCTCTCGGCATCATCGGCGGTATCATGGCGTGGCGTCTGCTGCCCGAGCCGCCGCGCACCCAGGCGCAGAAGGATACACCGCGGCCAAAGCTCCAGCTTCGCGACAGACGCATCATCGCCATGATGCCCATCTCTATGGCGATCTCGATGATGGTGGCCGTCACCCAACAGACCTCCGCCTTCTACTTTCAGGACATTCTGGGACTGGACGCTGCAGGCACCGCGCGGGCGACCGGTGCTGCGCTGATGATGATGGCCGGGGCGACTTTGTTTGTGCAGACAGCCATCGTCCAGCGCTTCCGGCTGGCGCCGCCGGTTTTGATCTATGGCGGGCTTGTGCTGGCGGTTGCGGCCTACACTATCCTCACCATGGCGGCGTCGTTCTGGATGCTCACCACAGGCCTTGTCATGGTCGGCATTGCTTTCGGTATGGCCAACCCGGGCATCTCGGCTGCCATCTCGCTGTCAGTGACCCCGAACGAGCAGGGGAGTGCGGCTGGCCTCAATGCCTCCATGAGCGCCACGGGCTTCATGATCGGCAGTCTTGTCGGCCCCGGCGGCTACACGCTGTCGCCGGATCTGCCGCATTATTTTGGTCTTGTGGCCCTCACGATCATTCTTGCCGGGGCACTTTTTGTGCGCTTTCCCAATCCCAACAAGATGCCGCCGATTGATCCGTCCGACACTCCGGCGTGACGGGCCAAAAATCCCAGCGTGGCCGGGCACTTGCGGGGTGTTTTAAGCGTTTGACACAAAGGGGCGCGTGGCTATACTCCGGCGCCATCAAGCGGGCTCAACCGGAATCGGTCGGGCCCGCCTTTAATTTCCGGCAGTTTTCGGCGCTTTTTCCCTCATATTTCGGGGGTGCGACGGGCAACCGGCAACACCTAGCAACCTAGAGGCTGCACATGACCAAGCGCACAAGCGCCAAATACAAGATCGACCGCCGGATGGGTGAAAACATCTGGGGTCGTGCCAAGAGCCCGTTCAACACCCGTTCCTATGGTCCGGGCGAGCATGGCCAGCGCCGCAAGTCCAAGGTTTCTGACTTTGGTATCCAGCTGCGCGCCAAGCAGAAGCTCAAGGGCTATTACGGCGACGTCACCGAAAAGCAGTTCCGCGCGACTTACGAAGAAGCTGTGCGTTTGCGTGGTGACACCAGCGAAAACATGATCGGCCTGCTCGAGCGTCGTCTGGATGCGGTTGTGTATCGCGCCAAGTTCGTGCCGACCGTTTTTGCGGCCCGTCAGTTCGTCAATCACGGCCACATCAAGGTCAACGGCAAGCGGGTGAACATCCCCAGCTACCGCGTCAAGGAAGGCGACGTGATTGAAGTCCGCGAAAAGTCAAAGCAGCTTCCGCTGGTGCTTGAAGCCGTTGGCTCGCCCGAGCGTGATCTGCCGGACTATCTGGACGTTGACCACAACAAGATGACCGCAACCTATGTGCGTATCCCTCAGCTGATGGATGTGCCTTACCCGGTCACAATGGAACCAAACCTGGTGGTGGAATTTTATTCCCGCTAATCCGGTTTCATACCAAAGATCAAAAGGGCCGCTCATTCGAGCGGCCCTTTTTCGTTTCAGCTAGTCGGCGCGGGAAATGATAAGCTTGGTGAAAGGCTCGATCAGAGCATCAGCTGCGTCCTCCCAGGAGACGACGTTTGACGTGACGGGCGTTGGGTCAAACGCGCCGGACTGAATGAGGGCCATGGGCTCCTCAAGGATGGACTGGGTGTGGACCCAACCGGTGTGCAGCGAAATCGAGTTCCGATACATGTGGAACATCGGCACCGGCACGTCGCCGCCAATGTAGACAGCAGCGCTGGCGGAGGTGCAGACACCGGCCCGACCGGTCATGCGGAGCAGTTCAGGCACGGTCTGAGCCCGACCACTGGCATCTACCGTGATGTCAAAGCGCTGCTTGATGCCATCCAGCCATGTATCGGTGAGTTCCCAGACTTCGGCTCCATAGCTTTCAGCAATGGCCAGGCGGGTCTTGTCAAAGTCCGCGAACACTACGCGGCTAGCTCCCAATGCCTTGGCAAAGCGGACGGCGAAAAGACCTATGGATCCCGGCGCCATGCCGCCGCACACCAAAACATCTGCTCCGGGGCGCTCCATGATGTGGGGCGCGATGGTGCGGTAGCCATCGGGGATATTGTCGCCCAGACCTGAGGCCTTGAGCGGGTCCATGCCCGCGGGCAGGGCGGTGAGCATGGCGTCTGCCCAGGGGACCGGCACCACGTCCTGCAAAAAGCCACCCCATTCAGGGGCAGTAGGGGCCCAGCCATAGGCGGCTTCGCGGGGCACGGAAATGCACTGGGCTGTATGGCCCCGGCCGCAATGGGTGCAATGCCCGCAAGCGATCTTCCACGGCATGATGACCCGGTCGCCGGGTTTGAGGTGGGTTACATCCGGGCCAGTCTCGAGGACTTCGCCTACGCCTTCATGGCCCAAAGGCACGGGACCCTTCAGGGGCACGGCTCCTTGAATAACCGCACCATCCATATCGCAGGTGGATACGACAAGCGGTCTGACGAGGGCACCATCCGCGCCGGGCAGGGAGGGAGTGGGCACATCGCGCCATTGCACGTCGCGGGTGCCCATGTAGTTGAGTTGCTGCATCTGGTCTCTTTCTCAAATTGATTTAGACCAGTCTATATAATTTTGATCCTGTGCTATGAGGTTTTCACGCAAAACGGTTTGCGGAACCAGAAAACAAGGCCAGAGACATGCCCCGGGCAGCAGAACATAAACAGGCATTGATCCACGCAGCGGCGCGACTGTTCCGGCGGCGCGGCTATGGGGCCAGCGGGCTCAATGACATTCTGGCGGCATCCGGTGCCCCCAAGGGGTCGCTCTATCACTATTTTCCGCAAGGCAAGGAACAACTGGCGGAAACCACGGTGAAGGCCGGGGGCATCATGGTGGGGCAGACGTTGGAAGAGCTTGGGGCGTCCACCAAGGACAGCCCGGCCTATCTGCGCGGCTTTGCGCGTCTGTTGATCGGCTGGCTGGAAAACTCTCGCTACGAAGAAGGCTGCCCGATCTCCACCGTGTTGCTGGAGATGGCGGGGGAAAGCGACAAGATACGAGCGCAAGGTCATGCGGCTTATGATAGGTGGCGCCAGGTGACCGGGGATAAATTTTTGGCCGATGGTCTGTCGCGCAAGGATGCGACAGCCCTTGCCACACACACCCTCGCGGCGTTTGAGGGCGCCATGATGATTGCACGGGTCGAGAAGAAAGACGTGGCAATCAAGACCGCAGCCTCCCTGTTGTCTGCTCAGGTAAAGGCGATGACGCCGGCGTAGTCGGCTGACTGGCCCAACCTGTGCGAATTCAGGAGGCTGTTGAGCCCAGGTGTCTTTCAACCTGCTTCATGACGTCATCGATACTGACAGGCGACGTTGTGTCGATGCGTATCAAGGGACCAACACCCAGTGGCAGGCCTTTTGCCCAGGCGGACATTCTTGCGTTGATCTCGTCCCCGGTCTGGAAGCCATCGCCATGCCCTTTGTGCCTTGAGCGTGTGGCAAAGCGCCTTGCTGCTTCTTCGGGCGGGCAATCGCAAAAGACCTCAACAACCTTTTGAAATGTGTCCTTCAGCCACTCTGTGGGTGTTCCCGAAGATCCGTCTGTGCCCGGTGGGCGCCAGTGGGAAATCAGCACGGCTGAATCAAGATTTCTAGCGACGTCCTGAAAATCATGGTCGCTTTGCCGACTGAGCTTTTGTCTCCAGGCGAGGTCGCCAACACCCTGGTCGTCAAAAAGTTGTTCGAGGAAGTCGTCCTTGTCCAGGAAATCAAATCCCAGAGACTGCGCAAGCTGTTTGCCCAGTGTGGTTTTTCCGCTGGCGGGTAACCCGCTTATGACCAGTGCTTGCTTCAATGTGCCAGGCCGGTTTGCGCTTCAGACGCTGACCTTAGTGCCGCGCGCCGAGTCTTGAAACAACAACGCCGCGATCAAGTCGCGGCGTTGTTCTCGTGTGCTGTGGGGCAGGGAAATCAGCCTAGGCGTCAGCCTGCGCTTCCATGGCGATGCCCTTGCCGGCGAAGTAGTCGCGCAGCTCGCCTTCTTCAAACATCTCGCGGAGGATGTCGCAGCCGCCGACGAACTCGCCCTTGACGTAGAGCTGGGGAATGGTCGGCCAGTTTGAGAACTGCTTGATGCCTTCGCGCACGTCGTCGTCTTCCAGCACATTCATCGACGAGAATTTCACGCCGAGATAGCTGAGAATTTGCACGACGGTGGACGAGAAGCCGCATTGCGGGAACACAGGCGTGCCCTTCATGAACAGCATCACGTCGTCGGACTTGATGGCGGCGTCGATTTTGTCGAATGCGGGAATGTCGCTCATGGTGGTGTCCTTCACGTTCCTAAGCCTATTTCGGCGCTGATGTCTGCAACGCCAGAGCATGCAGTTCGCCGCCCATGCGGCCCTGCAGCGCGTCGTAAACCATCTTGTGCTGCTGCACGCGGGTGAGGCCGGCAAAGGCCGGTGTCTTGACGACGGCGGAGTAGTGGTCTCCGTCGCCTGCCAGATCCTCAATCACGACTTCAGCGTCAGGCAATGCCTCGCGGATCAGTTTTTCGATCTCTGCTGCGGCCATGGCCATGGGTTACGCTCCTAAACTCTTAGTTTCTTTGCGGTTTTCCCGCTTTATGAAGCCTAATGGGTAGCATCCATATAGGTCGGGAACCAGCCCTCGTGGGCCTCGCGCAATGTCTCGACAGATATGGGGTCACACCCCTGCGCCGTCAATTGGGTGCCACCCGCCTTGCCCAGATGGCGGGCCGTCACGCCAGCTTTGCCAGCGGCCTTCAGCGCCTGCTGAACCAGGTTGGCGGGCAGGGCAATGATGTAGCGGGACTGATCCTCACCAAAGAGAGCCGCATGAGCCTCGATGCCGTCGGGCAGCGTTACGTCCGCACCCACATTGCTGGAGACGCAGAGTTCCGCCAGCGCCACATAGAGGCCGCCATCTGACAGATCATGCACGGCGGACAAACGCCCGGTGCCGATGAGCCCTCGCACGAAGTCGCCGTTGCGGCGTTCAATCTCCAGGTTGATGGGGGGCGGTGCACCGCCATCCTTGTCCAGGTCCATGCCCAGCACATCGCGGATGTACAGGGACTGGCCCAGATAGCCGTTCTCGTCACCAATCAGGATCAGCTCGTCGCCGTCCTTCATGCCGTCGGTGCGGGCATAGATGCGGGCGTCTTCAATGAGGCCGATGCCGCCAATGGCAGGGGTCGGCAGAATGCCGGTGCCGTTGGTTTCGTTGTAGAGCGACACATTGCCGGAGACGACCGGGTAGTCCAGCGCCTCGCAGGCTTCCTTCATCCCGAGGATGCAGCCTGCGAACTGGCCCATGATCTCAGGGCGCTCGGGATTGCCGAAGTTCATGCAGTCGGTGATGGCCAGAGGCTTGGCGCCGGTGGCGACCAGATTGCGCCAGGTTTCTACCACAGCCTGCTTGCCGCCTTCCTTGGGGTCGGCTTTGCAATAGCGCGGTGTCACATCAACGGTTGTGGCGAGCGCCGTATTGGTGTCGTGCACACGCACAATGCCTGCGTTGCCACCGGGACGCTGAATGGTGTCGCCCATGATGGTGTGGTCGTACTGCTCATAGATCCAGCGGCGTGAAGAGAGGGCGGGTGACCCCACCATCTTCACAAGTGTTTCTGCCGCGTTGTCCGGTGCGGATGCCCTGGCCGTCTCAAAGGGTGCCGGCGGCTTGGTGAACTCATACGGACGCTCATACATGGGCGCGTCATCATTGAGGCTGTCCAGCGGCAAGTCTGCCACCATCACACCCTTGTGGCGCACGACCATGCGGCCGGTATCGGTGATGGTGCCGATAACGGCAAAGTCCAGCTGCCACTTTTCAAAGATGGCACGGGCTTTGTCTTCGCGGCCCGGCTTCAGCACCATGAGCATGCGCTCCTGGCTTTCAGACAGCAGCATTTCATAGGCCGTCATGGCTTCTTCGCGGCACGGCACGTCATCGAGGCTCAGCTCGATGCCCACATTGCCTTTGCCCGCCATCTCAACGGATGAGGATGTGAGGCCAGCAGCGCCCATGTCCTGAATGGCGACGATGGCGTCTTCGGCCATCAACTCTAGGCAAGCTTCCAGCAGGAGTTTTTCCGTAAACGGATCACCCACCTGCACGGTCGGGCGTTTTTCCTGACTGTCATCGTCAAACTCGGCGGATGCCATGGTGGCACCATGAATGCCGTCGCGGCCGGTCTTGGAGCCCACATAGACGACGGGGTTTCCGATGCCGGATGCCGCCGCATAAAAAATGTTGTCTGCCGGCGCGAGGCCAACGCACATGGCGTTGACCAGGATGTTGCCGTTGTAGGCCGGGTCAAACTCAACCTCGCCGCCCACGGTCGGCACGCCGAAGCAGTTGCCGTAGCCGCCAATGCCGGAGACCACGCCTTCCACAAGGTGGCGGGTCTTTTCGTGTTCCGGTGCGCCGAAGCGCAGCGCATTGAGATTGGCGATGGGGCGTGCACCCATGGTGAACACGTCACGCATGATGCCACCAACGCCCGTGGCCGCGCCCTGATAGGGCTCGATGAAAGACGGGTGGTTGTGGCTTTCCATCTTGAAGACGGCGGCCAGGCCATTGCCAATATCCACGATGCCTGCGTTTTCGCCGGGACCACAGATCACCTGTTCACCGGTTGTGGGCAGCTGTTTCAGCCACACGCGCGACGACTTGTAAGAGCAGTGTTCGGACCACATGACGGAATAAACGCCAAGCTCGGTCATGGTCGGCGTGCGGTTCAGGGCACGCAGCACGCGGGCATACTCTTCTTCAGAGAAGCCGTGCTCCTTGACGATCTGCGGTGTGATCTCCGGCTCATGGACGCCGGGGTCCGCCTGCGGGAGTTCCTGCTCGTTTGAAACAGCTTCACTCATGAGGAAAGGGCCTCCAGAAGACCTTCAAACATCGGGCGGCCATCGCTGCCGCCAAGGGCGGGTTCAATCAGCCGCTCGGGGTGAGGCATCATGCCGAGCACCCGTAGATCGTCTGAATAGATGCCTGCAATATTACCGCGCGAGCCATTGGGGTTGGCAGCGTCACTAGGCGCGCCGTCCTTGGTGACATAGCGGAATGCCACGCGGCCTTCGCCTTCAATACGGGCCAGGGTTTCGTCGTCTGCAAAATAGTTGCCGTCATGATGGGCAATGGGAATGCGGATCGGCTTGCTGGTCGGGTATTTGCGGGTAAAGGCCGTATCGTTGCGCTCGACGCTGAGATGCACGTCCTTGCACAGGAATTTGAGGTCCGCATTGCGCATCAATGCGCCGGGCAGCAGGCCCGTTTCGGTCAGCATCTGGAAGCCGTTGCAGATGCCCAGCACATGCGCGCCATCCTCGGCGCGCTTCTTGACCGCGGCCATCACAGGTGAGCGGGCCGCCATGGCACCGGCGCGCAGATAGTCGCCATAGGTGAAGCCGCCGGGCAGGACCACAAGGTCACACGCGGGAAGCTCGGTTTCCGTATGCCACACCTGTGTGGGTTTACGTCCGGTGATGCGTTCCAGCGCCACCAGCGTATCCCGGTCACAGTTGGAGCCAGGGAAGATCACAACTGCTGCCTTCATTACGCAGCATCCAGTTCGATGGTGTAGTTCTCGATCACCGTATTGGCGAGGAGCTGTTCGCACATGTCCTTGACGGCGGCTTCTGCCTTGGCGGCATCGGTTTCGTCGAGGTCCAGTTCAATGACCTTGCCCTGACGGACATCACCAACACCTGAGAAGCCCAGATTGCCGAGCGTCTTTTCGATGGCTTTGCCCTGGGGATCGAGAACGCCGTTCTTAAGCGTGACGTGAACGCGTGCCTTCATGGACATGTTCTCCGGCCTGTTCTGGCGGAGCTCCTTGGTGCTCGCCGCATGCGTGTCAGGAGTGACGGGCGCGGGGGCGAGGTTTCGAATCGGGTTGGCGGGTCCCTGAAAATATCAGGGACCCCACCGGCGTGCCCACTGGTGGGCGCATGGCAGCTACGTGACCAGGCTTATTTCACAAGCACGGGTCCCGTGCGGGGTGTCTGATCTTCGTTTTCCATCAGGATGCCGAGGCGGCGGGCCACCTCCTGATAGGCATCCATCAGCCCGCCCAGGTCGCGGCGGAACCGGTCCTTGTCGAGCTTCTCGTTTGTTGCGGTATCCCACAGGCGGCATGAGTCCGGGCTGATCTCGTCGGCAAGAATGACGCGCATCATTTCGCCTTCGAAGTGACGGCCAAACTCGATCTTGAAATCGACGAGCTTGATGCCGATCCCCAGAAACAGGCCGGAGAGGAAATCGTTGATGCGCAGGCTCATGGCCATCATGTCGTCGATTTCCTGAGGCGTTGCCCAGGCAAAGGCCGTGATGTGTTCTTCGGTGACCAGCGGGTCGTCCAGTTCATCGGACTTGTAGGCAAACTCGATGATCGAGCGGGGCAGGGGTGTGCCTTCCTCAATGCCAAGGCGCTTAGCCAGGGAGCCTGCGGCCACATTGCGGATCATCACTTCAATGGGGATGATCTCGACTTCCTTCACCAGCTGTTCGCGCATGTTGACGCGTTTGAGGAAGTGGGTGGGGATGCCGATCTCGCCCAGGCGCGTAAACACGTATTCGGAGATACGATTGTTGAGGACGCCCTTGCCCTCGATCAGGTCGTGTTTCTTGTTGTTGAAGGCGGTCGCGTCGTCCTTGAAATGCTGAACAAGCGTGCCTGGCTCGGGGCCCTCATAGAGAATCTTGGCCTTGCCTTCGTAGATTTTTCTGCGGCGAGTCATCGATTGGGAATCCATCTTGGATTGGCGCCAAAACTGGCGGATTGTGCGGTGCGACCACTTGACCTCAAGCGCGCCCGTGCACACGTGTTGCTTTAGCGGAAATTGGGGGCTATGCCTAGCCGAAGTTCAGGGCTGGCATATGGTCAAAATCCCTGAAATTTGGCAGTTTTCTGTCTGTTCGTGGGACTGATGCCCCACAGCATGGCACCCATTTGGCAAGAGGCGTTTCGAGATGAGTTCACTAGACAAGCGTGGCAAGGACTTTGAGAACAAGTTTGCCCATGATCAGGAACTCGAATTCAAGGCTGTTGCCCGTCGCAACAAGCTGCTTGGCCTGTGGGCCGCAGAGGCCATGGGCCTGACCGGTGACGATGCGGATGCCTATGCCAAGGAAGTGGTGAAAGCCGACTTCGAAGAGGCTGGCGAAGAAGACGTGTACCGCAAGGTTTCCGGCGATCTTGAAGCGCGCGGTGTGGACAAGTCAGAGCACCAGATCCGCCGCACCATGCAGGAACTGATGGCCAAAGCCCGCGAGCAGGTCTCAACTGAAGGCTAAGGCTAAGGCGCCCTCCTTACTTTTTTCGAATCGTTGAAGCAAGCAGCGCTGCGTACTGACGCAGCGCTGTTTCGCGTATCTGGGCCTCATCTGCGCTTGGCTTGAGCCAGGCATCGCGATGGCGGTGCATGGACGGCCAGGCCAGCATTTCAACGGCGTTGCGGGCTGCGACATCGGGCACGATTCCCGGTTCAGCCCATTTGGCGATGAGTTTTGTCAGGTCGCTCATCAAGGCCCCGTGCATCCGGGTGGCCTGCATCTTTTCAATTTCAGGTAGTTCAAGCGACAGCCGGTCGATCAGCCAAATGCCCTTGCGGTTGGTGGATTGCAGGTCATACGCCTCAGCCCCTATTTGCCGGAGCGTCGCAAGGGTCGGCGGTGTCTTGGCCTTCAGGGCTGCGGTCAGTGTGTCCCAGCGGGCAAGCTGGGCAATCCGCTTCTCGCTCAGATCAACAATCTCGTCGGGCGTCATGGGGGTGATCGGCAATGGCCCGTCCGGCAGGCCATCTCCCAGCGCATGAAGAACCGCGAGGGTAAGAAGCCCCTCCTTGCCCTTGGCGTAGCTGTACAGCGCCGCCGGTGAGAGATCAGCGGCTTTTGCCACGTCCGCCATCTGGGTGCGCAAATAGCCCGTGCGGCTGATGCACTCAAAGGCGGCCCTAGCCACAACTTCCAAGCGTTCCTGCGGGGTTTCGCCTCTCTTCGAGCGGCGGGAGGGCGGTCTGTTGGCTGGCATGTCGACTCACTGATGTCACGTCAGGTGCATCTTACCCCTTGACGGCGCGCAATAATTAAATAAATCATTCATTCAATTAATGCGCAACCAATCTGGAATTGATGCCATGACCTTGTCCCGACTGATCCGACAAACCGTGCTGATGGGTGCAGGTGTTCTGCTTGGCGCGGGAGGCGCTCAGGCTCAGGAAGCTGACTGGTCTCACTATGGGGGTGACGCGGGCGGCAGCCGGTACAGCCCGGCGGTGGAGATAACCGCAGACACGGTCGGCGATCTCGAACTGGTGTGGGACTATTCCACCGGCGACATGGAGGCGCGCCCTGAGGCGGTGGCAAAGAGCGCGTCGGAAGGCACGCCCATTCTGGCCAATGGTCGCCTGACCTACTGCACACCTTTCAACGAAATCATTGCGCTTGATCCCGGCACCGGTGCGGAGCTTTGGCGGTATGACCCGGGCATTGCCACGGACTACGAGCCCGCCAACCAGTATCTGTGCCGCGGGGTTGTCCATTGGGAAGACCCACAGGCGGAGGCGGGTGCTGCGTGCGCCGCGCGCATTTTTTTGGGGACGGCGGACAGCCGGGTGATCTCCGTTGATGCGGCAACCGGTCAACCCTGTGCGCAGTTCGGCGAGGCGGGGCAGGTCAAAATCAATCCAGGCATGGATCTGTGGTGGCCCGGTGAGTTTCAGATTACCTCTCCACCGGTCACCGTGGGTGATGTCGTCGTTGTGGGTTCCGCGATCGGTGACAATGCCCGTGCGGATGCGCCCAAGGGTGCGGTGCGTGCGTTTGACATCCGCACCGGCGCACCGCGCTGGGAGTTTGATGCGGTGGCCCGCGGTGCTGCGGAGCAACCGGGCAACTGGCGGGCTGAAGATGCGGCCAGGACCGGCCATGCCAATGTGTGGGCCCCGATGTCCGTCGACCATGAGCGCGGTCTGGTCATTCTGCCCACCTCGTCTCCGTCGCCGGACTTTTATGGTGGCGCGCGACCGGGGGACAATCGCTACGCCAATTCCGTGGTGGCGCTCGAAGGCGAGACCGGCAAGGTGCGCTGGCATTTTCAGACCGTGCACCATGATGTGTGGGACTATGACCTTCCCGCACAGCCAAGCCTTGTAACCATCAACAAGGGCGATGGCCCGCGCGACGTCGTGGTGCAGGTCGCCAAGACCGGCTTTGTGTTCGTACTGGACCGCGACACGGGCGAGCCCGTGTTTCCGGTTGATGAAGTGCCCGTGCCGCAGGATGGCGCACCGGGTGAAGTGCTGTCGCCCACCCAGCCAATGCCGCAAAAGCCGCCGGCGCTGGTGCCCCACAGCATCAGCCCGGACGATGCCTGGGGGCTTACCTTCTGGGATCGCGGGGCCTGCCGCGACATGATTGCTCAGTACAGGAACGATGGTCTCTTCACCCCGCCCAGCGAGCAGGGGACGCTGATGTTCCCGTTCTCCGGCGGTGGTGCCAACTGGGGCGGCATGGCGTTCAACCCGCAGACCCAGCTCATGTACGTCAACACGTCGCGCGCGCTGCATGTGGTGAAGCTTATTCCGCGTGATGAGTTTGCTGCCGCCAAGGAAGCCGAGCCCAACAAGGAGATCAGCGCCCAGGCGGGGACGCGTTATGGCATGAAGCGCGACCTGCTGCTGTCGCCGATCAGTCTGCCCTGCAACAAGCCACCGTTCGGTGTTTTGCACGCGATTGATCTGTCGACCGGTGAAATTGCGTGGGAGTCCACTTTGGGTACCGTGCGCGATCTGGCGCCCGTGCCTATTCCCTGGGAGCTGGGCACGCCCAATTTCGGCGGTCCACTTGTGACGGCCGGGGGCCTCGTTTTCATCGGCGCGGCGATGGATGATTATCTGCGCGCCTTTGATGCCAAGACCGGCGAAGAGCTGTGGAAAGGCCGTTTGCCCGGTGGCGGACAGGCGACACCCATGACCTATGAATGGCAGGGCAGGCAGTATGTGGTGATTTCTGCAGGCGGTCATTCGCGCTCGACAACGACGTTGAATGACCGGGTTGTCGCCTTCGCGCTGCCATAGGAAATTGCCGCCATAGGTGGCATGGCATAACTCGCGGTAGGATGGGGCACTGGAAGAATCGGAGTGCTGCCCATGCCGCCTGCAAAATCCAAAACTGCGCCTAAGTCTGGGCCCAGCCTTAAAGACGGCAAAGGCTTTGACCGGCCTGCTGCCGCACTGGCGCTGCTCGGCTTCTTTTATCCCATCCACTACAAGGCCGGCATCAAGGTGGAAGACGCCCTGCGCGACAAGGGTGTCACGGGTGAACTTGGCCGCCATCAGGTGGCGGTCCTCTGGCATATCCACTCGGCAGGCGAGAACGGCACAATGATGCGCCGCAAGGACATTGAGCAGTCGTTGCGCTCGTGGTTCGATATTTCCAGTGCGGCCATCACCAAGGCCATTCGCGCCATGGCATCGCCGCCGCTGTCACTTGTGGTGCAGGAAGAAGATCCCAACTCGGCACGCGAAAAAATCGTTCGGCTGACACCCAAGGGTGCCAAGCATATTGCCGCCATGATGGATCGTGGCGTCGACGTCATCAAAGAGATGATGGAACCAATGGACGAAGCGACGATCCGCGAAGGCATCAAGTTTTTCCAGGCCATCACCAATTCTATCGTGATGATGGAGAGCGGGGATAAGTCGTAAGGCCTTCGTTGTCCGTCGTCTTTTCCCAACGACGCCATCCTCCGGCTTGACCGGGGGATCCATGCAGCATCTGCCATCTATGGATTGTCCGGTTAAACCGGACAATGGCACCAAAGGGTGATGGTCGGGTCACGAAACCCGCGTCCCCGGACTTGATCCGGGGCCTACTCGCAAACAATCAACTGCACAGCGACCAAGAGTGGACCCCGGATCAAGTCCGGGGATACGGCCAGTATTTGCTTGCCAAAACACGTCACCCCGCGACGGTGTCGCGGGGCCCAGGGCGCAGGCGGAGCCCCTCCGCCTGCTTTAGCTGGATTCCGCGATAAGGGCGCGGAATGACATGTCGTGAGGTGATCTAGGAGAACGCCTTTACGGCCTGATTGGTGTCCATGAAGTCGCGGAACTTCAGCCACTTGCCGTCCCGCATGGTGATGACATGCGCGAAGTCTGACTTGATGTCCCGGCCGGTAGACTTGGCGGTGAGGTGCAGCACACCAGTCACAATCACCTTGTCCTTGTCAGACAGAAACTCCAGCGGATCAAAGACGTGAATGTCTACCGATGACAGCACGGTTTCAAAAAACGTCCGTGCCCCGTCCATGCCGTCATACATGCCTGCATAGGGAATGATGTCGTCGGGCCCGTAAAACTCAATGCGGATGTCGTCATTGCAGTGAGACAGGATCGCGGGAATGTCGCCGGCGCCGAACGCTGCAAAAAGTTGCTGGGTGGCGGCGATGTTATCTTCTTGAAGGCTCATTGTGCGGCATCCTTGATCTTGGGTGTCAGGTGAATGTTGAGCGTTGCCAGCCCATGGTTGAGCAGGCTGGCGCGCTGGGGTTCAGACCCGCTGCCGGTTTCAGTGATGGCGCCGTAGCGATCCAGCAGGGCATTCATCAGCTCGCGGGCTTCGGCCTTGGCAAGGGCGGACCCCAGACAGTGATGCACGCCGACGCCGAAGGTCAGTTGCTTGTTGAGGTTTGTGCGGTCGATGTCGAAGGTCTCAGGATCCGGGAACATCGCCGGGTCGTGGTTTGCCGCTGCAAAGAACAGCGCCACCCAGTCTCCCTTCTTGATCTGTTGTCCACCGACTTCAACGTCCGCTTCTGCAATGCGGAACAGGCGTTGCGGCGGGCCGGAGTGGCGCAGGCTTTCATTCATGAAGCCTTCGATGTCGTCCCGGTTGGCGCGTAGACGCTCAGTCATCTCCGGCATGGTGGCCAGGTGATGCAGCAGATTGCCGAGCAGGAAGGTTGTCGTCTCGGCACCGGCAACCACCAGCGTCAGGCAGAAGCGGATGACTTCATCGCGGGTGAGTTTTTCACCGTCAGCTTCTGCGGTCAGGAGCGCGCGCATCAGGCTGTCCGGCACATCCTTGCCAGCGGCCAGCGCTTCGTCCATCGCTGTCACCTGTTCCACAAAGTAGGTGTACAGCTCCACATTGGATGTCTGGCGCTCTTCCGGCGTCAGGTCTGCGGACAGCATGAACGCTGTGCCCCAGTGACGGAACTTGGCGGCGATCTCGTTTGGCAATCCCAGCAGATGCACCATCACCCGGGCAGGCAAAGCCGCACAGATATCGCCCATGGCCTCTATGTCGGACCCGCGCGCGCTCTCCACTTCATCCAGCAGCGTGTGCACCATGCGGCTGACGTGTGGGGACAGCTCTTCGATGCGTTTGCGGGAGAAGGCGAGGTTGACGATGTTGCGCAGGCGATCGTGTTCCGGGTTGTCGTGGTTGACGAGCATCAGCGTCGGGGCCGAGGAGCCTTCCTGCAAAGGATCGCGGGACGAAAATGTGCGGTGGTCGCGGGCTGCCTTGGACACCTGGTCATAGTCCAGCAACACCCACGCATTCACGGCTTCGTCTTCGCCGGGCACTGTGCCGGGCGGGTAGTCTCTGTAGCCCTGCACCGGTGCGTGTGGCCTCAGCTTTGTATAGAGCGGATAAGGGTTGGCGATCGTGTCGCCGCTGGGCAAAGCGGCAACGAGCGCCGCAATATCGTCAGCCATAGAATTCCTCCCCAGGAACATCGGGATGTGCGGGAGGTCTTTTCGCCTCCCTCATTATTGACGCAGTATATTGTTTACTGAGTTAACAATCAAGGAGGCAGTCAAGGCTCTGTGCCTGCCGTATCCCCGGACTTGATCCGGGGTCCACTCTCGACTGCTTCGGTCTGCAGCATCGGCGAGTAGGCTCCGGATCAAGTCCGGAGATACGGTGACTGACAGGTCTTACTTGCTCCGTGCCTCCCGAAGCCTGTGCGCCAGGCCTTCCAGCGTTGTCAGGTGACGGTCCTTTTTCGGCGGGTCATACGTCGTGGCATTGACGGCGCGCACGAGCACCCGGCGGATCGACAGGTCGTCGGGGTCCTGATCCACGTCCAGCACGTTGAGGCAGCAGGTGTCCTGTTCGAACTGGCCAAAGGTCCTGAGGCCGGTGCCGAGCGCCCAGCCCAGAATGATGCGGTTGACGCCGCCATGGGCCACCAGGGCCATGTGGTTCCAGTCCGGCTTTTTCAGCAGACCTTCGAAGGCCGGCACCACGCGGGCCTGAAAATCTTCAAAGGCTTCGCCGTTGCGATAGCGCATGCCCGGCTCGTGGGCGTTCAAAAAGGCATAGGCCACTTCGTCCAGATCATCAGGCAGGGGAACAGGGTCCGGCGCGCCACCCTGCTCATAGGCAGCCTGCGCGCGATCTGACCGCAGCTCTTCGAGATCCGGCACTTCTTCGGTGGGGACGTCACGGCCATTGAGAATGCGCGCCAGCGTCTGCCTGGTGCGCGGCAGGCCGGAGTTCACTGCCTTGTCCAGCGGCACGTCTGCCATCATGCCGCCCATGGCGTCGGCTTCGGCTTGTCCCTGTGGCGTCAGATGCACCGCGCGGGGGTCTGCCACGATCGAACCGTCCTTGCTCACATAGGCCACGTCGCCATGGCGGAACAGATAGACGCGGCGGCGCAAGGCACCGTCAAAGGCAATACGTGGTTCAGGTGTCATGTAGGGGAACTCCGGGACTGGGGTTTTGTGTTTGGCACTCAGTATAGGCCTTCGGCACCATTTGTGTGACGGGCGCGGCGGTTTTCCACATGATCGCGACCTCGGATAGGCCCTCCGGTCAAGCCGGAGGGAGAGCGAGTGGTTGAATGCACCACCTCACCCTTGTCCGCTTTCCCTCCGGCTTGACCGGAGGGGCCATCTGACTCCGAGCCGCGTCCGCCAAGACAGCCGCCCACCGCCGCAAGCGAAACCTCGCCACGGGTATTCATTCCGTCTTGTCCCCAAAGAAGGGGAGTGGGAGCGCCTGGGGCCTGCTCGTGCGCAGGTCTCATGGCGATATCAGTCACGAGAGAGCCGGTTCCCGGGCGCTCCACACGCAAATGTCTTCAGCGATGGACTTTGACGGTGACCGATCGGGCATTACCCTCGACCTTGATCACCGCGAGCCTTTCGTCCGCATCCCGCACTTTGGAACGGCACGGTTGGATACGGGGCCAGCTTTTCCACGGCGTGACCAGGCCCGATCCATCGCTGCCCTTGCAGCACGCACCCGTTACTTGCGTGCTCCGGCACCGCGCGCAGGGTCCACGTTCCCAAGGACCCGCCACTCGCACTGCCTTCCAGGCATTCGCACCTCCCACCCAAGTCCGGACGGCCCGGATGCCCTTGTGGCAGGAGATACGAGCATTATCCGCGAGGTTTGAGGACCGGGGATAAGTTTTTGAATTTTTTTAAAAGCCGTCCGTATCCCCGGGCTCGACCCGGGGTCCACTCTCATCCGCTGTACCCTGAAGTGTCCGCGAGTAGGCCCCGGATCAAGTCCGGGGACACGGGATGTTAGTGGCGTCGGAAAACATGCGTAATTGTCGGCAATTCAACCGCCTCAAACCCCATCGCTTCCCAGAACACACCGGCAGCATCGCTTGCTTGTGCATTGCAGGTGAGGATGGGGCAGATTCTGAGACCGTGCGCCATGCACGCCTTGGCGAGCGCAGTGGCAATGCCGGACCGGCGAAACTGTGGCAGCACGTAGAACCGCCGCACGCGCATGGCGGGTTCGTCGAGGCCGTCTTCGCGGGTGATGCCGCCGATGCCGGCTAGCTCGCCATCGCGAAACGCTGCAAACAGCGCTGCGTCGTGCTGATCAAACCGTTGCGCGCCAGACTGCCACTGCTCCACCAGCAGGGAGATGTTGCGTATCCCCTCGGCACGGCTGGCGGTCGCAAGCGCGTCGATGCCCGCGGGCAGTGCGTCATGAAGGTGTTCAATCTGCACTGCCATGGGTGTGGTTACCCGAACACCCGCTTGAAGATCGTGTCGACGTGTTTGGTGTGGTAGCCCAGATCAAACAGGTCTTCGAGTTCGGCGTCTGACAGCACGACCTCTTCGTCCGCCTTCAGCAGATCAAGGAACACGCCTTCGCCGCGCCAGACGGGCATGGCGTTGCGCTGGACGAGGCGATAGCTGTCTTCGCGGCTGACGCCTTTTTGCGTCAGGGCCAGCAGAACGCGCTGGGAGTGCATGAGGCCGCCCAGCTTGTCCATGTTGGCCTGCATGTTTTCCGGGTACACCAGCAGCTTGTCCATCACGCCGGTGAGGCGCACGAGGGCAAAGTCGAGTGTCACTGTCGCGTCCGGGCCAATCATCCGCTCAACAGAGGAGTGCGAGATATCGCGCTCGTGCCACAGGGCGACGTTTTCCATCGCTGGCATAGCCATGCCGCGGACAAGGCGGGCGAGGCCGGTGAGGTTTTCGGTCAGGATCGGGTTGCGCTTGTGCGGCATCGCCGACGAACCCTTCTGGCCTTCGGAGAAGAACTCTTCAACTTCGAGAACTTCCGTACGCTGAAGGTGACGGACTTCTGTTGCCAGACGCTCAACTGATGAGGCGATGACGCCCAGGGTTGCAAAGAACTGCGCGTGGCGATCGCGGGGGATGACCTGCGTCGAGACAGGCTCGGGCACAAGGCCCATTTCCAGCGCCACGTGCTCTTCGACGCTTGGATCAATATTGGCGAAGGTGCCGACGGCACCGGAGATCGCGCAGGTGGCGATGTCGGCACGGGCCTGTTCCAGGCGCATCTTGCCGCGCTCAAATTCAGCATAGGCCTGGGCCAGCTTGAGGCCGAAGGTTGTCGGCTCCGCATGGATGCCGTGGGAGCGGCCAATGGTGACCGTGTTCTTGTGTTCAATCGCGCGCTTCTTGAGAGCCGCCAGGAGGGCGTCCATGTCGGCCAGCAGCAGGTCGGCGGCGCGGGTGAGCTGGACGGAGAGGCAGGTGTCCAGCACGTCTGAAGAGGTCATGCCCTGATGGACGAAGCGGCTGTCTTCGCCGATGAATTCGGCTAGGTGGGTGAGGAAGGCGATGACGTCGTGCTTCACTTCGCGCTCGATCTCGTCGATGCGCTCCACGTTGAATTCAGCCTTTGAGCCCTTGTCCCAGATGTTCTTGGCGGCGTCCTCTGGGATTACACCCAGCTTTGCCAGCGCTGTGCAGGCATGGGCCTCGATCTCGAACCAGATACGGAACTTGGTTTCGGGTGACCAGATATCGGCCATTTCCTTGCGGCTGTAACGGGGGATCATGTGCGGCGGCTCCAAAACCTGCGTGAGTCTGTTCGTTGCGGGTGTTGATACGCCAAGGCCCCGCACACTTCCACCGCGATTAACGGAAATGAGGCATGCGGGGCTGAGGTTGCGTCGAGGCGGGTCGGCCCGCCATCAGGAATGGAGACGACCCTAGCGGGCATCACCTGACGCAAGGGGGGAGCGCAGGGCAAACACGCCGTCGCCCAGAAGCGCCTGCACGAGATTGGCGAAGATCCAGAAAACCGGGAATTCCCAGCCGCCGCCCGGATTGGAGAACACCCAGCCATTGGGCAGGTGAACGAGGGCGGCGCCCATCAAAACCGGCACCAAGCCAAGCGCTACGGCGCGGGTGTGCAGGCCGAGGATCAAGGCCAGCCCGCCGGCGATCTCCGCGAAAATCACAGCGTAGGCCGTGACACCGGGAAACCCCTGGCTCTCAAAGAAGGCCACTGTGCCGGCGGGGGTGAAAACCAGCACTTTCAAAAGGCCGTGGGCGAGGAATGCGACCCCCAACGTGATGCGCAGCAGCGTGGCGGCGAGGGGTGCGGTGGGGGTGTGAAGCTCGTTTTGAGCCAGAAGGGTCTTGAACATGGGTCATCTCCAGATGGGTGATTGATGTCTGTATGTGTCGATGGAGATGAAGGTAGGTGTTCCTCAAGGTGGGATAATCGGGTAGATAAGAATAATATTGTTTCCTGAATGGGATAAATCAGATGGACCGGTTATCGACCCTGGAAGTCTTTGTTGCGGTGGCGGAGCGGGGCAGCTTTTCCAAGGCGGCGGAGGATCTGGGGCTGTCGAACTCGGCGGTCTCCAAACAGGTGGCTGCCCTTGAGGACCGGCTCGGCGCCCGGCTGCTCAACCGCACGACCCGGCGGGTCAGTCTTACCGATGTAGGGCAGGCCTATTGGGAGCGGGCGCGGGGTGTGCTGGCTGATCTTGAGGAGGCGGATGCGGCGGCGGCCAGTCTGCACGACGAGGCCCGCGGCCTGCTCAAGCTCTCGGTGCCGTTTTCCTTCAGCCTTCGGCATCTGTCGCCTGTCCTGTCCGAGTTCATGGCGGCGCACCCCAGGCTGGAAGTTGATCTCGTGCTCAATGACCGGTTCGTGGACATTGTGGATGAAGGGTTCGACGTGGCCATCCGCATCGGGACGCTGGCGGATTCGAGCCTCAAGGCCCGCCGCATCGCGCCGGTGCGCCGGGTGCTCGCGGCGTCACCGGGCTTTCTCGACAAGGTCGGCCGACCCCAGACACCCGCTGACATAAATGGCGAGTGGTGTCTGCGCTATTCGATTGGCGGCGACACGCTGGACCTCGAGCGGGAAGCCACGCCCGGCGCTGTGGCGGCACAGATCCGGTCGACGGGCGCTCTGCGGGTCAATAATGGCGACATGATACGCAATGCCATGCTGGCCGATTGCGGCATCGCCAGCCTGCCGACCTTCATCATCGGCGAGGACCTGAAGTCCGGCGCTCTGGAGCGCGTGCTGCCGGAGTGGTGTGCGCCGACAATCGCCATGTATGCGGTCTATCCGCCGGGCAAGGTCTTGTCTGCAAAGGTCCGTCTACTGATTGACTTATTGGCAGAGCGTTTTGGGCCCGTGCCGCCATGGGATGCGTTTGAGTGAGTGCTGGGCTTAAGCTGCTTGCGCTCTGGTTGGCGCGAAGACAGCCAGCAGGGCGAACAGCACAAATGTTGCCAAATGGAACGCCACCAGCGTGGTGAGATACGCCATCTGCTCAGGGCCCAGTGCATGGGGCGTTCCCAGCATCGCCACGTGGTCCCGAAACACCGTATACAGAACAATCTGACTTGTTGCCGCAACAATGAATGCGCCGAGCCCGAATGCGTGCCTGAGCAAAAGCCCTACAACAACGGCAATGTCCAGCACCAGATACACAATATCCAGAGCCTGCCAGAGGCGCGGCGCGGCAAGCCAGTCGAAGCCTGTCAGGCTTGCCATATTGGCCACATGGACTGCAGCGCCATAGGCATAGAAGGCTGCAATCAACAGCAGGTACCAGCGCAGCAAGGGCTTGTCGTAGAGGCGTGTCATGGGGGCGACTGTGCCGGATCTGATGTGCGCTCAGAAAGGACGAATGCCCCACCTATCCTGTCATTGCATGCGGACGTTTGTCGTCATCGAACGGCAGGTTTTGCGGTTCGTCTATGTCATATGCGTTGGTGAGCTTCAGATTGCTCTTTTGTTCTTCCGTGAACGATGGCCATCGATTGGGATCGTGTGTCTCCAACACAAAGACATAGTCAGCGTAAATCCGCCTGACTTCCTCGAATGATCGGGCGTAGATGACGCACCAAACTGAAGCGTGCTTGTAGTCTATCCCAACAAAGATCGGTTTTTTGCCCTGCTTTGCAGCCTCGGCTTCAGTCAAGGAAGTGCGTCTGCGTCCGTCCATCCAAACGTCGATTTTGAACGCCAGCCTGCCGCCAAATATCCGCCTCAAAATCCGAGAGATCATCTCCTGCGTGTTCTTGTTCACAGCAACCCGAGCTGCCGCAGGCTTGCGTGATTGCCTTTGCCGATGATCAGGTGGTCATGCAGGGCAACGCCAACTGGCTTGGCGGCGTCTTCGATCTTCTTGGTCATGTCCACGTCAGCGCGGCTGGGTGTCGGATCACCCGACGGGTGGTTGTGGACGAGGATGATGGCGCTGGCGCCAAGATCAAGAGCGCGCTTCACCACTTCGCGGGTATAGACCGGGGTGTGATCGATGGTGCCGCGGCTTTGAACTTCGTCCGCAATCAGAATGTTCTTGCGATCAAGAAACAGAATGCGGAACTGCTCGGTCGACTCGTAGGCCATGGCGGCGGTGCAGTAGTCCACCAGCGATGACCAGCTGGAGATCGCCGGGCGGTCCATGACTTTTGACTTTGCCAGTCTGAGCGACGCTGCCTGCACGAGCTTGAGTTCGGTGGCCACGCCTTCTGACACACCGGGTACTTCAATCAGCCGTTCCATGGGTGCGGTGATGACTTCGTTGAAGCCGCCAAAGCGTTTGAGAAGGTCCTTTGCCAGCGGCTTGGTATCGCGCCGGGGGATGGCGCGGAACAGGATCATTTCCAGCAGCTCATAGTCGGGCAGGGCATCGGCTCCGCCCTGAATGAACCGCTCGCGCAGGCGCTGGCGGTGGCCGGTGTGCGAGGGCGGGTCCTTCTTTGGACTGCTTTTGGGGGCAGTTTCGGCCTTTGCCTTTACGGACTCACCAGTGCGCGATTCAGGTTGCAGCTTGGGGAGCGGCTTGCCGCCTGAATCCTCAAAGCCCGACATTCCGGATGCGCCTTACGCGTAGGGCGGGCAGTCGAGCCCGGCCGGTGAACTTGTAAAAATCTCGTAGCCGTTTTCGCTCACGCCGATGGAGTGCTCGAACTGGGCGGAGAGGGACCGGTCACGGGTGACGGCAGTCCAGCCATCTGACAGCAGCTTCACATGGGGACGGCCCAGATTGATCATCGGCTCGATGGTGAAGAACATGCCCGCCTTGAGTTCCTGACCTTCGCCCGCCTTGCCGTAGTGCAAAATGTTGGGTGCGTCATGAAACACTTTGCCCAGACCATGGCCGCAGAAGTCCCGCACGACGCCGCAGCGTTCCGCTTCCGCGTATGTCTGTATGGCTGCGCCTATGTCGCCAAGGGTTGCGCCAGGCTTCACGACTTCGATGCCGCGCATCATGCCCTGATAGGTCACGTCGATGAGGCGTTCTGCTTTTCGGTTGATGTCACCGACACCAAACATGCGGCTCGTGTCGCCGTGCCAGCCGTCCACCAGCAGGGTCACATCAATATTGACGATGTCGCCGTTCTTCAGCGCCTTGTCGCCGGGGATGCCATGGCACACCACGTGGTTGATGGAGGTGCAGGAGGAGTGCCGGTAACCGCGATAGCCATAGGTCGCGGGTACCACGCCATGGTCCAGCGCAAATTCGAGCACGCGTTTGTCCAGCTCAGCCGTTGTCACGCCGGGCACAACGTGGGGCACCAGCATGTCGAGGGCGGCGGCAGACATCTGCCCGGCCTTGCGCATGCCTTCAAAGTCAGCCGGGCCATGCAGCTTGATGGCTCCGGTGTTGACGAGCGGCGCGTCAAAGGCATCCACGTAATTCATCGGCGTTCGTGCTTTCTCAAATCTCAATCTTGAGCTGATAGGTCAGCTCAATGGCGTCGGTGGTGATGTCGCAACCATAACATAGTGTTTCCACACCGCGACCCCGGGCAATTTCAAGGGCGGCCGCGTATTTGCGGTCAATGTCGTCCGCCAGCTTGAACCGCTGGGTGCCGGGATATTGCACAAGATACAGCATCACCGCGCGGTGGCCCTGTTCGGCCATGTCGCCCAGCTCCACCAGGTGTTTGGCGCCGCGGGCGGTCACGCTGTCGGGAAACTCGGCCAGCCCCGGTTCGCGCATCAGGTGGACGTTTTTCACTTCCACATAGGTAAGCGGTTTTTTGGCGTCTTCCAGAAGGATGTCGATTCGGCTGTTCTGCCCGTACTTCACTTCCCGGCGCATGGTGTCGTAGCCGGTCAGCTCCTTAATGCGGTCGGCTGCAATGGCTTCTTCAGCCAGCTTGTTTGGCATGGAGGTGTTGATGCCGATGAGCGTGCCGTCCACTTCCACCAGCTCCCAGGAGTAGGCCAGCTTGCGCTTGGGGTTATCCGACTTGGATAGCCACACCCGGTTGCCGGGATCATTCAACCCCATCATCGCGCCGGGATTGGCGCAGTGGGCCGTAATGGTTTCGCCGGTGTCGAGTTCAACATCCGCGAGGAACCGCTTGTAGCGCTTGAGAAGCGTGCCGGGCACGAGAGGGGGGAGTTTCATGGGAGTGTGTATCGCCGCACCGGCAAAAGTGGTCAAGACAAGTCCCGCAACAACCCGTATCCCCGGACTTGATCCGGGGCCTACTCGCAAACGATCAACTGCACGGCGACTGAGAGTGGACCACGGATCAAGTCCGGGGCTACGGGATTCATGGCCACACCGATACTGTCCCTTGCATCCTGCCGTGCTATATCCCCCGCCATGAGCACGTCAGACAAAAAAGTAACTGCCGCCGTCATCATGATTGGTGACGAAATCCTCTCCGGGCGGACCCAGGACAAGAATCTGGGGTTCATTGCCACCTGGCTGGGGGAGCGGGGCATCCGGGTGATGGAAGCCCGGGTTGTGCCTGACATCGAGGAAGAGATCGTTGACGCGGTGAACACGCTGCGGGCGAAGTTTGACTATGTCTTCACCTCCGGCGGCATCGGCCCGACCCATGATGACATTACTGCTGACTCGATTGCCGTGGCGTTCGGCGTGCCTATTGGTCATCACCCTGAAGCGATGGCGCGACTGCAGGCCCATTACGATGCGTCGGACATCGAGTTCAATGACGCGCGCAAGCGGATGGCGCGGATACCGGACACAGCGACCCTGATCGACAACCCGGTGTCCAAGGCCCCGGGGTTTCAGATCGGCAATGTGTTTGTGATGGCGGGCATTCCCTCGGTCATGCAGGCGATGATCACCGGCATCGAGGATCGCCTCACGGGCGGTGCCAGGATGCTGGCATGCTCCGTCGCCGGACAGATTGCCGAAGGGGTGATTGCGGAGCCTTTGGGCGTGCTGCAGGACAAGTATCCGCAGGTCTCCATGGGCAGCTATCCCTACTACAAGGACGGCACGTTCGGCGCGAATCTGGTGTTCCGCACAACGGATGCTGACCTGCTTGCCAAAGTGCAGGATGAGGCCATTGAGATGGTCCGAGCGCTGGGTGTCGAGCCGGTTGTCGGGGATGGCACCTGAGGCCTTGAGCGGTCTCAACCGTCTGAAATTGCTGCGTTAACCGCGATTTCGTGACAGTTTGGCAACACCCCCCTCAACATTACGAAGATTTCAGGTCATTCCGCGCGGAATCCATTAGTATGAGTCTCAGGAGCGGTTATCGTTCTGCCCGGAAACAAGGGCGGCGCGATGCGCATCGGCCCGGTGAGGGGATCGACGGTCTTTCAGGAGATCGTTTCGTTTTCACCGGAACGGAGCATCTGCCGTCCAAATAAGCGACCGGCAGGACGGATCTGCATAACGTAGAAACCGGAACTGTCATTCAGGGACATCACCTCCGATTTTAACGGGGGCGGGGAAACCTCTCGAGGGAGACTAAGTATGAAAAAGATTCTCGCAGGCGCATTCGGTGTTGCCGCTGCCGCGCTCATCATGACCGGCTCAGCATTCGCGCTGGACTCCAGCTACGAAGCACAGAGCAAGGCTGGCACGCACCAGTTCTACGTTTGGTGCACGGGCGCTGCTGACAGCGAAACAACTGCCGATGGTGCCAACATGGAAGAAGCCATGGCATCTGTGCAGGGTTCCGTAGGCGGAACTTGCAAGCCAGTTTGGCAGGGCCTCGTCAACTAAAGACGGGTCACACGCGTATCCAAACACTCTTCATTGAGTGGCAAAGCGGCGGTCTTCGGAAACGAAGGGCGCCGTTTTTGCGTTTCGGGGGATGCGGAAGGGCAGACTTGGCTGGCTATCCTACCTGACAGGTAATGGTTCTGTCGGCGGTGGGCTGGGTACCTATCCGCCAGACAGACACTCACCTCAGGAGGCACCTTCCATGTCCAACACCGCAGACCAGCTCAACGCCAACCCACTCCCCCTCGCCAAGCATCTGGGCATCCAGTTTGTCTCCGCCGAGTCTGACGCGGTGGTGGCGGAACTCGAGATCACCGACGATCTGTGCACCTCCGGCAATATCATGCATGGCGGCACGGCGATGGCGCTGGCCGATACGGTGGGGGCGGTGGCCACCTTTTTGAACCTTCCTGAAGGGGCCGGCGGCACCACAACAGTCGAGAGCAAGACGAACTTCCTGGCGGCGTGCCCCGCGGGCCAGAAGGTGACAGCGACCTCAACGCCGGTGCACCGCGGCCGCCGCACGCAGATGTGGCAGACCCGCATTGAGCGCGCCGACGGCAAGCTCGTGGCGCTCACCAGCCAGACGCAAATGATCCTTTAGCTGTCCGCGCAATAACGGGGATCGATTCATTTGTGTGAGTCTTTTCAGGCGGTTGAATCGTTATCCACAAAGCTCTGAATCGCTGTGGGAAGGTGAGCCGGCCGAGGCTCTTACCAAATCTTTGCGAGTTGCTTGTAAGCAGGGGAGGCGTCGCCTAAACCGGGGTGACACTTCTCCTGCTCAGGATTCATTGCATCCCTCTTATGGACCGTCTCTCACCCCGCCTTCGTGATCTGCTGACAAATCTCGCGGTCTCTGCTGTGAGCGTCTTTGTCTTTTTGCTCATCTGCGAGTTGCTGGTGTTTCGGGCCATCCTGCCGTCCGGGTCGACACCGGATAATGCCTATATCGATGATGTTGTGCGGTATGAGCCGGGCCAGACGGGCACCTGGCGGGTGCGCAACGAGATCGCAGCGCCCTATGCCATCAACGCGCAAGGATGGAACTCCGGCCTTGATGGCTACACCGAAGCCCGCACCCCCGGTGTGCCGCGCATTGCGGTTGTGGGCGACAGCTATGTGGAAGCGCTTCAGGTGCCGCCCGACGCCAGCATGGCCGAGCGCCTTTCTGAAACCCTGTATGTCGCAGCGGACAAACCCGGCGAGGTCTATCGCTTCGGCATGTCCGGCGCGCCGCTAAGCCAGTATGTGCATATGGCGCGGCACGAGGTGGCTGACTACAAGCCGGACTGGCTGGTGGTGCTGCTCATCCACAATGATTTTGACGAGTCATTCCGCTTTCAGGCCGGTCGCTATGCCAGCAGCTTCCTGAAATTTGATGTGGAGAAGGGGGCTGTGGTTGGTGAAATTGCGCCTCAGCCGCTGCGGCCGTCGCCCTATGGGTGGTTTCGCAACTTCGCGACACTCCGTTTTCTGGTTTATCGCTGGCAGGTGCGGCCGGACGTCATTCTTGCCAATCTGTTTTCCTCATCGCCCGCTGAACCGCTTGCTGCGCCATCTGACGCTACAACCCAGCCTGCAGATGGCCCACCGGCAGAGACTGGGTCAGCACCGGAATTTGCAGCCAACGTCAATCTGACCGATCTGCTCAATGCCCGCAGCGATGTAGAAGCCGCCACCAGCTATGGCTTTGACCAGCTGCAACGCGCTGCGACGGATATGGGTGCCAATCTGTTGCTGGTGATGGATGGCGATCGCCGCAGTCTGCGCGAGGGCAACAAGAATGGCCCGGCCCTGGTGCTCAATGAGATGGCGGCCCGCGAGGCGGACAAGCTCGGCATTGCCTTTCTTGATCTGCAGCCGGTGTTTTCAGCGGACTGGGACGCCCATCAGCAGCGTTTCGAGCATGATGTGGACAATCACTGGAACGCCTATGGCCATGACGTGGCCGCGCGGGCGGTGGCGGACCACATCCGCCAACACACTAATCAACAAAGTGACTAGAGCCCGCGCCCTGCGCGCGTTCTTGTTGTCTTGGCGCATTCCATCACTATGGTCGCCTCAGGATTGATTCCTTGAAGCTGCGGGCTTGGTGGAATTGGTAGACACAAGGGACTTAAAATCCCTCGGACGGTAACGTCCATGCCGGTTCAAGTCCGGCAGCCCGCACCATTGCCTTCTATGTTTTGCAGAAAAATGGGCATCAAAAACTTTTTGATCGAAGGCGTATCGGGCACCGGCAAGACGACCGTAGCTGAAGAATTGCAGCGGCGCGGGTATCACGTTTTGCACGGGGACCGGGAGCTTAAGTATCGAGGCGATCCCAAGACCGGCGAGCCGGTGGAAGAACCTGTTCACGCGAGTGCAAAAGACAAAACCCTATGGCGGCACACGCATCTATTGTGGGACACGGACAAAGTGAAATCCGTCATCGCTGACCATGGTGTCCAGGTTTCTTTCTTTTGCGGCGGCTGCCGGAATGTCGATCACTTTATTGATCTGCTCGACGGGGTCTTTGTTCTCAAGGTCGATGATATCGAAACGATACATCGACGACTTGATGAGAGAGTGGCAATAGACCCGACTGATTTTGGCGGCAGACCAGAAGAAAAAGACCTTGTTGCGCGCCTACACCGCACCGAAGAAGACATGCCTGATAATGCCATCGTGATTGATGCTGCTGCACCGCTCGAGACGGTGGTCGACGATATACTGCGAGAAGCTGCCAAGAAGTCCCTCGGACAATAACGTCCAAGCTGGTTCAAGCCCGGCAGCCTGTCGACAGCACTGCACTGCAGCATGTCCTCACCTTGATCCGCTCGCCAAACTCGTTACCTTAATGACAGTTTGTCATTCGACAGGGCGGGAAAAAGACGATGCATGATCTAGTAATTCGTGGCGGGACAATTGTTGATGGGACGGGCGCTGCGCCCTTCACAGCGGATGTTGCCATTGATGGCGACCGTGTGACCCTCGTGGGCGAGGTCAAGGCGCAAGGGCGCGAAGAGATTGACGCGACCGGTAAAGTCGTCACCCCCGGCTTTGTGGATGTGCACACCCACTATGATGGCCAGGCCACGTGGGACGACGAAATGGCGCCTTCGAGCTGGCACGGCATCACCACGGTGGTGATGGGCAATTGCGGCGTTGGCTTTGCGCCCGCCCGGCCTGATCGCCATGACTGGCTGATTGGTCTGATGGAAGGCGTGGAAGATATTCCCGGCACTGCATTGGCCGAAGGCATGAGCTGGAACTGGGAAACGTTCCCCGAATATCTCGATGAGCTTGAGAAGCTTCCACGGACTGTCGATGTGGCAACCCATGTCCCCCACGGTGCCGTGCGGGCCTATGTGCTGGGCGACAAGGAAAAACCCGGCGCTGTTCCCACGGAAGAAGAAATTCAGCAAATGTCGGATATCGTCGAGGACGGTTTGAAAGCCGGCGCGCTTGGTTTCTCGACATCGCGGACGATCCTGCACCGGTCGATTGATGGCGAACTGGTGCCCGGCACGACGGCGACCAAGGAAGAGCTTATCGGCATTGGCCGCGCGATGGGTCGCGTCGGCTATGGCGTGTTTGAAATGGCCAGCGATCTCAACAAGGAATGGAACGAGTTCGAGTGGATGGGTGATCTGAGCCGCGAAACCGGAATGCCGGTGACGTTTGCGGCTCTCCAGTCGATTGCCAAGGATCAGTCGCTGGATGAGCAGATTGCCAATATGCGCGCTGAAAATGACAACGGGGCCAACATTGTTGCCCAGATTGCGTTGCGCGGGAATGGCATCGTGATGGCGTGGCAGGGGACGGTTCATCCTTTCGTTCGTCATCCAAGCTGGGTCGCGATGGAAGATCTGAGCTGGGACGAAAAATACGCCAAGCTCAAGGATCCAGCATTCAAGGCGCAGTTGCTGAGCGAAACCAGTGAAATGCCCGAAGAAGTTGATCTGGTGCCGGTGTTCATGGTGGTGACCCAGGGCTGGGCGATGCAGTTCGAGATGGATGAAGACTTCAACTATGAGCCGCAGGCAGACGAAAGTATTGCCAGCCGCGCTGAAGCCGCCGGAAAATCGGGCGCAGAATATGCGTATGACCTGATGATGGGCGATGACGGCAAAGGCTTCATCTACCTGCCGCTGCTCAACTACATGGACGGCAATCTCGATTTCCTCGAAGCATTGCAGCAGGCCGACGACACGGTGAACAGTCTGTCTGATGGTGGCGCCCATTGCGGCACCATTTGTGATGCGGCCAGCCCGACCTTCATGCTCGAGCACTGGGTCAAGAACCGGTCGCGTGGAACGCTCAGCATCGAGCACGCCATCAAGCGGCAGTGTCTGGATACGGCGCGCCTCTACGGCCTCAATGATCGCGGCGTGCTGAAGCCGGGCTACCTTGCAGACGTCAACGTCATCGACATGGACCAGATCAAACTTGGCAAGCCCTGGCTGGCCTTTGATCTGCCAGCGGGTGGCAAGCGCCTGCTTCAAAAGGCCGATGGCTATGACTACACCATCAAGTCGGGGCAGGTGACCTTCAAGGGCGGCGTTGTGACTGACAAGCGTCCGGGTGGTTTGGTTCGTGGGCCACAGACCGTCGAACAGCTTCAAGCAGCTGAATAAAGAGCCGGCCTAACCCACGCTGGCTCGTCCGCAGCCGGGATGTGACCGTCCGCTAACGCAGAAGCGGGCGGGAGCAATCCCGCGTCCGCCGCCTAGTCCCGCATCACCTTGATGATGCGCTGCATGAAATCCACAAACTGCTTTTGCTCGCTCTTGGAGAGCGTGGACATGGCAATGGTGTTGGTTTCGTGGGCCGCTGCGTAGGCGTCATCGCGGATCGCCTTTGCCTTGTCGGTCAAATAGACAATGCGGGACCGCCGGTCATCGGGATGTTCCTCACGGGTGATGAGGCCGTCGCGTTCCATGCGCCCAAGTGTGTAGGCGAGGGTTGCCTGCTCGATGTCCAGCTTCTCGACGAGCTGCTTTTGGGTCTGCCCGTCTTCGATCCAGAGCTCCAGAAGGGCGGGGAACTGACCCGGCACAATGCCAAGCGGTTCCACCCGCCGCCGCAGGCCGTCTGCAAACAGCCGCGCGATGTGGTTCACCAGATATCCGGCAGAATCCATGTGATTAAAGTCCATGTGTTTATCTAGCAGCGTACTGCCGGGTTCGCGATACAGATATAAATAGCTTGCTATTTATCAAAAAGTATAGCTTGCTATCCATCTTAAGCATAGCTTGCTATGAAAAAAACACTGTAGGGACCGATCAAAATGAAAACTCTCCTGCTGACCTGCGCTGCTCTGTGTCTGTCACTGGCACCCGCCCATGCGCTGGACCGTGAACTGGATGATGTGAACCGCACGCTGTTCCAGTCGATTGATCTCAATGGGGACGCTGTGGTGTCACCGCGGGAAATGGATGTGTTCCGGCAGGACGTGATGATTTCCCAGGACGTGGACGATGATGGCGTCGTGACGGCCGAGGAACATCTCGGGTGGGGTGTCGGGTGGGGCCACCTTGCAGAAAAGCGGGGCCTCTTTGACCAATACCTCCAGGTGCGCACCCGCATCTTTGAAGCCTGGGACGTCAATGGCGATGGTGCGCTCGATGCAGCCGAGCAGAGCCTGTCCAACTCCAAAGACCTCTATGTGGCGGCAAGCAACAGCGACACGCCGCTCACTTTCGCAGCCTTCAAATCAAACATAAGGATGATAGCGGACATGAATGATGCAATTGACGTCAGCACCGAGGTGACCCTCATCAATGTCTTTGAAGTGACAGACGGTGCGCTTGATCAGGCAATCGCCATGTGGACCAAGAGCCGGGACTTCCTGCAAACGCAGCCGGGCTATGTCTCCACAGCGCTTCATCAGTCCATCACGCCGGATGCAAAATTTGCATTGATCAATGTTGCCGTCTGGGAAAGTGCGGACGCCTTCAAGTCTGCGTCGGCGGCCATGAATGCCAATGGCAAGGCACCTGAAATCGAAGGGCTCAGCTTCACGCCTGGTCTCTACACCGTCGTGGCTCGGGACTAGGGGGCAAAGCGCATGAAAAGTACGTCCACCCGATACGGTACGGTCGCGGTCACCATTCACTGGATCAGTGCGCTGCTCATTCTTGCTCTTCTGGGCCCGGGTTTCCGCGCGGCTGGACTTGCGGACAGCGCTGCCAAGGCATCCCTTCTGTCAGTGCATGTGCCCTTGGGGGTTGCCATTCTCGTCCTCACTCTGGCGCGTCTCGTATGGTGGGGCTTTGGTGATACCAAGCCCAAGCCGGTCGCAGGCGACCCCGCCTGGCAGACTGCCAGCGCCAAGGCTGTCCACGTTCTTTTTTACGTGGTGATCCTTGGGATGGCCGCCAGCGGAATTGGCATGGTCGTTCTTTCCGGGGCAGGGCAGAGCCTGTTCGCCGGCGCCTCTGCGTCGCTTCCGGATTTTCATGACTACGCGCCCCGCCTGCCGCACGGGCTTGGTGCACGCTTCATGGTGGCGTTGCTCTTCCTTCACATCGGGGCTGCGCTCTATCACCACTTCATCAAGAAAGATGGCCTGATCGGGCGCATGTGGTTTGACTGACGCGCTGTGTGAGGCGGTCGGCCGGCAGGGCGTAGTGTTGTGCTAGCTCTACGCCGCCGCCTGCCGCCAGCGGGTGATGGCGAAGATCAGCATGATGACCCAGCAGATGGTGACGCCAAGCGTCAGCAGGGCGCCGTATGTTGCAGGGTCGTAGAAAGCGGGCAGCGTAAGTAATGCACTTGCTGCGGCAACCACACCGAGGATGCGCCAGAAGTGGCGGCCCTGGGTGGCGATGACGATGCCACCAGCAACGCCGGTGATCATGATGCTCAGGAATTTGGTCCAGACAGGATAGGCCAGCAATCCGATATCGGGTGCGCCTTCAATGTCGGCGGTCAGGCCCAGCAGAATGTTGTTCTCAATGGCGTCTGCGGCACCGGCGACAATGCCGAGCATGGCCAGCAGGTACCAGATCGTGTTGCCGGTCGCCTTGCCCGCGGCGCGCAGGAACAGCGCGATGAACAGGCCATAGGCAATCATGAAGGGGAAGTCCCAGATGTTGCCGTCGTCCATCATGGCAATGCGACGGGCACGTTCGGGATCATCGGGCGTGCCGAATACGGCATGGAGGTCAGCAACAGAGCGGGCCATTTCAAACGCAATGATCGGCGAACCATATCCCGGCTCAATGCCTGCGCTGTCTGTTGGAAATTTCGGCATCAGGAAGATGGCGATCAGCAACACCGCCAGACCTGCCAGCACACAATGCAACCAGTGCCGTTTGACGTTTTCCATCCGCTTTGTTCCCCCGCATTTGTTGTTGCGGCTAGCCTAGCTGCACCACATTGGGGTCACCAGCCCTATCTCTGCGTCGCTTTGTTCCAGCCAAGGATCAGGGGGACCGCAACGACGATGCCGAACAGGGTGTTGAACACAGCGTTCTGCCAGAAGCCCATGACGAGCGACATGGTGGTGTCGAGGACGTACCACGCGACAAATGACGTTGCGAACACGCGCCATGTCCATGCATCCAACACCTGTGTGGCGGTGGTGGCGCTGTCTGTCTCAAGCCGTGGCCCGCGTATTACCAGCGTCAACAGCACGGCCCAGCCGAACAGCACAGCGCCAAGCACCTGATAGATGAACCCGGCATAGCGGCGGGTTTCGCCATCCATCAAGCCTGACTGCACGGGGCTTGCGTCATAGCCGCCATAGACCATCCAGTCGAAGAAGCTCAGCGTCAGGCCAGGCAGCAGGACAAAGAGCAGACCCATGACGCCGAACGCGATTGAAAAGACGCCGAGGACGGAGCGCGCAGTCATGTGGCGTCGCTTTCGCGGAAGTAAAGAAGCAACGGCAGGCCGCAGGACACGCCGATGAGAAATGTGCCGGCAATGACAGCAACGATCTTGCCGACGCCAAGCTGCGTGAGGTGGGCGAGGGCAAAAACCACCAGCACCAGCGCCGAGATGCCGATGTCCCAGGTCAGCATGGTGGCAATCGGGTTGGCTGTTGCCAGGGCAAAGAAACCGGCCACGTCGCCAGTATTCTCCAGAAACCACGGGACGAAATAGGAATACGGCATGATGATGCCGATGATGGTGAGGGCGAGATACAGGTGTTTGCGTGACATTGAGATGTCTCCCATTTCCGAGTTGGTCGGGCTGCGGTGCGTGGGCTCAAAATGGGCGCGGGAGGTCGGTGGACCAATTACCTGGTACGTAAGCAGCCGGAAGCGCTCGATGCTGGACAGCTTCGATTTGTGGGGCCACTCTTGCTGCATGAAGAAGACCGGCACCAAAAGCAGCATCAAAGCTGCGCACGCCGAGGGGAGGACAGCATGGCCTATATTGACGGACGTCTCGTTCATGACGCGGACAGTCACCTGATGGAACTTGGGGACTGTCTGGATCCCTATCTCGAAAAGCGTCTGCTGGACCGCTATCACGCGCTGGATATCTACCGCACCAAGGTTGGTAACAATGCGTGGGCCGATGCCGCGCGCGCGACCCAGGCGGATAACGCTTTTCGTGCCGAGGCCGACGCCAACATCATGGCGCGCAAGAACTATGAAGGCATGGGGTCGTTCATTGCGGACGATCGCCCGCGTGCTGTCGATCTGCTTGGCGTTGCAAGCCAGCTTGTGTTCACGACCTTCTGTCTTGGCAATTTTGATCTCGACCAGAGCAACGACATGGAACTGTGTTACGCGGTCGCGCATGCCCATAACCGCATGATGACCGATTTCTGCAAGGTGGATCGCCGCTTGCTGGCAACAGCCTATGTGCCGCTTGAAGATTTTGCCCGCGCGGAAGCCATTGCAAAAGATGCCATCGCGCTTGGTGCCAAGGCTTTGCTCATCCCGTCCTGGTGCCCGCAACGCCACAGCCCCAGCCATACGGGTCTCTTCCCGGTCTGGGCGATGGCGCAGGAGGCGGGCATTCCCGTTCTCATGCACGTGGGTGGCGAGGACAAACTCAACCCGACCTACAAGCAAAATGGTCTGCCGCCGGTGCCCGACTTTCACGGCGGCGACGACAATTTCACGTCCGTGAGCTACATGCCCATTCCCCAGTCAGCAATGCAGACGCTGGCGACACTGATTTTTGACGGGGTGTTTGACCGTTTCCCAAGCCTCAAATGGGGCGCCATCGAGTTGGGTGCCGCGTGGCTTCCTGGCTGGATGCGGTCCATGGATTCGGCGGCCCATGCCTTCATGCGCAATGAAGAGCGGCTGCAAAACCTGTCAGACAAACCGTCGGAGATTGTGCGGCGTCAATTGCGCGTTGCGCCTTATCCGCACGAAGACGCGGGCTGGATCATCGCTAATTCAGGCGAGGAGACATGCCTGTTTTCCACCGACTTCCCGCATGTGGAAGGGGGGCGCAATCCGCTCAAGCGGTTTGATGCGAGCCTTGAAGGCATGCCGCAGACAGCGATTGACGGGTTTTATGCTGAGAACTTCATCGACCTGATGGGTGAGGGGCTGGCGGAAGATCTGCGCCGTCCCGCCCATCTGGTTGCAGCCTAGCTTGTTGGCTTAGCGCCGGTCCGAGCCTGTCAGCTCGGGGATCAGGATGGCGCTTGGCGGGATGCTCTCGGTCGGCTCAAGAGAGGTGTTCAGCCGATAAAGAGTGGAGCAGTACGGGCAGATGATTTCATCGTCCGACCCCATGTCGAGATAGACATGCGGGTGATCGTGGGGTGCGCTTGCGCCGGTGCAGTGAAATTCCTTCACCCCGACCTCAATGATCGCGACGGCATCGTCGTTTTTGAACTTGGGTACGACAGCTCCGGCCATCTTGAGATTCCCTGTCTGTGTAACTGCTGGTGCCATCTTCTACCGCTGGCAGCGGGTAGGCTGCAAGCGCTAGCTGGCGGGCTCGTTTTTGGGGCTGAAGAAGTCCGCCAGAAGCGGGTTTGTGGCATCCTGACGCTTATAGTTGAGGCCGTGGTCGGCATTCTCCAACATGTGGATGGAGGCTTCAGGCATCAGGTCGCGCAATCTGTCGGCGCTCGAAGGCAGGACGGTTGGATCGTCCGCGCCAAAGACGGCCGCAACGGGCATGCCGGTGGCTGCCAGCTGGCGGTAGGTTTCGGTGCGGGACGTCATCGGCGTGTTGCGCAAGGTGGACAGCAGCGAATCCAGATAGCCGCGATAATCCATCTGTATGCGGATATCACCGACCAGCCGGTTTTCTTCAGCCAGGCCGCTCTCGTCATATTGTGGGTCGCCCAGCAGCACGCCGCGACCAACAATGCGCCACATCAGGTCACCGATGCCGGGCAGGCGGACGATCTTGGCCGCAAGATCATCCCCGCCTGCAACGTCGAGGCCCGCAGGCACGAAAAGAAACACGGCATTCACCCGGTCTGGATGACGTCCTGCAAACTCAGCCACAATCGGACCGCCCATGGAGAGGCCGACCAGGCCCACGGGTGCTGTGATGTTCAGCCCGTCCAGCAGTTCCATCAATGTGGTGTCATAGAAATCCACCGTATAGGCGGTGCGTGGACGATCAGACCATCCGCGGCCGAAATGGTCATAGCGCAGCACGCGATATCCCTGAGAGGTGAGGGCGGACACATTCTGCTCAAAAATGAAGTGCGGCGTGGAGAAGCCGTGCACCATCACCACAACCGGTCCTGCCGCTGGACCGTCCCAGCGATAGTGCAGCCTGCCGCCTGTCACGGTGATGAAGTCACCGGGGGCCTTTTCCTGTTCCGCCTCGGTGAGCGGGCGCAGGCCCATATCGAGCGCTACATAGGTGATATAGCCAACGGTCAGCACGACGGCGATGATCAGCACTATCCAGTTCATTGGGTCGTCTCCGCTTGAATGTCCATGGCCTATGCGCCGCCCGCGTCGATGCCAAAGGCTCGGGCCAGCCAGTAGAGCGGCCAAACAACTGATTTGCCAAGGGCCAGCAGTGTGGACACGCCCCAGCGCTCCGCTGGCCAGTCCAGGGCGTCAGCTCCGCCGGATGCCACCACATCCTCCCACATCAGCGCCATCATGCTGGCGATCAGGCCAATGCTGTAAATGGCAGGCATCAATCGCCGTCTCGCACGACGGGGTGGCGGGGCCTGAGGTCTAGCGGATGAAGCTGATGTCGTGTCCGTTGACCGCCCGGCATCGATCCGGCGCGACGGCGCAGGGGAAGTGGCCGACACAAGACACTTTTCAGCCACGTCACGGTCGATGGTGATGGAATGATCAGCAGACGGAATGGTTTGTCCCAATGGATGCGACGAGGGCGCAAACGCGCTGGCGAATCTGATGTTTCTCTTCTGCTCGCGGGCGGCTGTGCGTGTGTCCTGCGCCAGCGCCATGAAGGATGTGTCACCGCCCATGACCAGCAGAATGTCCGCCTGTCGTTCGCGAAGCGCCCGCATGCCGTCCAGGGCCATGCGCACGCGAATGTCGCCGGGCTGGGTCACCAGCGTTGATGGGGTGCCCTTTAGTTTTTCAATCCAGGTGCGGTGGTCATCGTCCAGACGCTCATCACTGGAGTGGTAGATGTTTGTTCTGGCGATCAACCATCCGCGTTCCGCCGCCAGCCGATCTGCCAGGGCGGCGGGGTCAATGTCTGCACTCGTCGGGCCGAAGGCATGGGCCAGGCCGTCGCGAAACGGCGCTGCATGGCACAGCACAACCACACTGGGAGGAGGGGTATCTCCTGCCTTTGTATCGTCATCTGGTGCGTTTGCGGTCATCTGGTCCTGTAAACAGCGTGGTGCGGGCTTCTTTGCATACCCGCAACGCGGGCGGTTTGGGAATATGACCGCGGGTTGGTTGTAAAAGTCACCAGTTTGTAAGGGATCGTGGCTTCTCGACTTACAATTTTGTGCGTATCATGCACCCAACAACAATGTGAGTGCGACCGCTTCATCACATGAAGTGATAAAAAATCAGCCACCACAATCACGTTGCGCTAGGGCTTTTGTCAGCGGCAACATCAGGCAGGTGACCCAAGGAGGACGCGGGCCCACTGCACACATCCATGTGGATGGGTGCCAGGGTCCGAAGAGTAACGTATGAGCCAAACAGAGATTCCCGCAAACGGACGGGCGTCAGGACTAAGCCGCTGGCGCATTGCTGGTTTTGCGCTTCCTGCTGCCCCGATTGCCGCTATGGGTCTTCCCATCGTTGTGTACCTGCCACCGTTTTACGCAGGGGAGATGGGCCTTGGTCTGGCCCTCGTTGGCGCGATCTTCATGATCACCCGCTTCTGGGATGTGTTCACTGACCCCGTGCTGGGCGTCATGTCTGACCGGGTCAAAACCCGCTGGGGCCGTCGGCGGCACTGGATCGTCATCTCCGTGCCCATCATGCTGGTCTCGGTCTACATGCTGTTCATGCCCACGGCACCGGTCTCCGGCAGTTATCTCCTGTGGTGGATGGTGATTGCCTATATCGGCTGGACGCTGCTCACGATCTCGCACATGTCGTGGGGCGCAGAACTGACGCCGGATTACAATGAGCGCTCGACCATTCAGGGGTTCCGTGAAGTCGCTCTCATCGCGGGCATGATCTTTGTACTGCTGGTTCCTGTTTTCATTGAAGCCATGCAGCCGGAAAATGTGGCGGCAGCGCGTGTCGCCTCCATGGGCTGGTATGTGCTGATCCTGCTGCCCATCACGGTCCTGATCGCTGTGTGGGCTGTGCCTGAGCGCAAGGTGCCGGACCCGACCCATGTGCCGTGGCGCGAAGCGCTGCGCATTCTCATCAAGAACCGGCCATTGCTGCGTCTGCTGATTGCGGACCTGCTGGGCGGTGTTTCCGGCGGCATTGTGACGGCGCTGTTCCTGTTCCTGGCAGCTGACGTCCTCAAGCTGCAATTCGCCAGCCTTCTCATTCTCGTTTACCTGACCGCGGGCTGCATCTTTGTGCCCATCATGGTTCGCCTGTCGCATATGTGGGGCAAGCACCGCACCCTGGCCTACTCGTCGCTGTTTTCAGCTGTGACGGTGCCGCTCATCTTCCTGATTGAGCCGGGCGATCTGTGGTTTGCCATTGCGGTGTGGATCTGCCTTGGCGTGAACATGGGCGCAGGCCCGTTCCTGTTCCGCTCCATCATGGCTGATGTGGCTGACCACGATCACGTGGAAGGCGGCAATCAGCGCACCGGGCTTTTCTATTCACTGCTGACCATGACCAACAAGATTGGTGCGGCACTGGCGATTGGCTTCACCTATCCCGCCCTTGAACTCATCGGCTTTGTGCCTGGCATTGAGAACACGGCCTCCGCTGAACTGGGGCTCAAGCTCGTTTACGTGCTGCCGCCTGCGGCAATCGGGTTTCTTGTGGCGTGGGTGATGTGGAACTTCCCCATCGACGAAGACCAGCAGTCGAAGAACCGGCGCATCCTGCAGGAGCGTCAGTCCATGGCTGAGGGAGCCGGCGGAAATGCCGGCGCCTCCGTTGCGCCTATCGGGGGTGCAAACTAGCACCTCCGTGCCCATATCGTGTTGATGCTTGGTATCCCCGGTTAGAGCGTAATTTCTAATGGCCAGTCTGAAACTGACACCGCTTCGCCTGCTGGCGTTTGCCTCACCGGCAGCCCCCATTGCTGCCATGGGGCTTCCCATCGCGGTTTATCTGCCACCATTCTATGCAACGGAAATGGGCCTCGGCCTGGCTACCGTCGGCTGGGTCTTCATGATTGCGCGCTTCTGGGACGTATTCACTGACCCGGTGCTTGGTCTGCTCTCTGACAAATACCGCACGCGGTGGGGCAGGCGGCGGCACTGGATCGTGGCATCACTACCGGTGATGCTGGTCGCCACCTACATGCTGTTCATTCCTACAGCCCCGGTGACGGCAACCTATCTGCTAATGTGGATGGTGATCCTGTATATCGGCTGGACGCTGCTTACCCTGTCGCACATGTCGTGGGGAGCGGAACTGACACCGGACTACAATGAACGATCCCTGGTGCAGGGCTGGCGCGAAGGATCGCTGATCCTCGGCATGCTCCTCGTGCTGATCACCCCTGCCGTCATTGACTACATCGGACCTGAGGACGTTGGCACAGCGCGTGTCGCGGCCATGGGCTGGTTTGTAATCATTCTGCTGCCGATTGCTGTTCTGGCCGCCGTCTCGCTTGTGGGCGAGCGCGAGGTGCCGGAGCCCAAGCACGTGCCATTCCGCGAAGCGATTGGCGTCTTGCTGCGCAATAGCCCGCTGCGCCGCCTGCTGGCCGCTGACCTCGCCAACGGCATTGGCTCGGGCACCATGGCTGCGCTGTTTATCTTCGTTGCGGCAGACGTCCTGCAAATGGGTGCCTGGTCGAGCGCCATTCTGCTTGCTTACTTCGGTGCGGGCGTCATCTTCGTGCCGCTGATGATCAAGCTGTCATACATCTTCGGCAAGCATCAAACGCTGGCAGCCTCTGCTGTTCTCAACGGTCTTGGCCTGCCATTGATCTACATCGTTGGCCCGGGCGACGTGTTGATGATGGTGATCTTCACCGCCATGTTCGGCATCAATCTGGGCGCGGGTTCATTTCTGCTTCGCTCGGTCATGGCCGATGTGGCAGACCACGACGAAGTAGAGACCGGCAATCAGCGGACCGGTCTTTTCTTCTCGCTGCTGACCATGACCAGCAAGGTCGGTGCTGCGCTTGCGGTGGGCCTGACTTACTACCTCATTGATACGCTCGGGTTCGTCCCGCGCGGTGACAACACACAGGCGGCGCTTGATGGCGTGCGCGCCACATTCGTGTGGCTCCCGACGGTCATGTATTTTGCCGTCGGTGCCATCATGTGGTCGTTCCCGCTGGACGAAGCCCAGCAGCAAGAAAACCGCCGCCGCATCATGGAGCGCACCGAGCGCGAACCACCCATCGTTCCATTCGAGTAGGCGACACCATTATATCCGTAGCCCCGGACTTGATCCGGGGCCTACTCGCAGACGCTTCAAACCGCAGCATATGAGAGTGGACCCCGGATCAAGTCCGGGGATACGGAATGTGGTGGGGGCGTAATGCCGTTTTACAAACGCCATCCTCCGGCTTGACCTGGGGATCCATATGGTCTGCAGGTGTCAGGCGTTGTCCGTTGCCGAGCGCAGGTTGGCAAAAATCTCCATGCCGAAATCACCGTCATAGGCAGCTTCGGGTGTGGCACGCACAGCTTTATCAAGAGCAACAGCGTCCGGGCCGATGAGAATGCGCCATGTCTCAGCCTTCACACCATCCAGAATGACGGTGGCGGCTTGCGCTGCAGTTGTCGTTGCACTGGTGCGGAAGTGATCGTTGACGGCGGCTGCTTCTTCCGGGCTCAGCGCTTCTTCTGCATCACTGAACTCGCGGAATGTGCTGCGGGCAATGTTGGTGCCGATGTGACCGGGCATCACGACGCTGCATTTGACGTGGGGCGCATTGAGGCGCAGATCGTTGACCAGCGCTTCGGTAAACCCTTTTACCGCAAACTTTGCGGCGGAGTACGCCGTGTGAGCGGTATCTGACCCAAGGCTTGCCCAGAAGCCATTGACCGAACTCACATTGACGATGTGTCCTTCGTCAGCAGCAAGGAGCAGGGGCATGAAGGCGCGGGCGTTGTTGTAGACGCCGAACCAGCACACATTGAATGTGCGTTCCCAGCCTTCGCGCGGGGTGGTGATGAAGCTGCTGCCGCCGCCAATGCCCGCATTGTTGAAGAGCAGGTGGATGTGATCAATGTCGTGGGCGTCGCGCACATGGTCGCGGAACGCGTTGACCTGATCTTCGTTGCTGACATCTGCCTTGAAGGCTGTGACCTTCACACCCTGTGGTGCACCCGTCATAGCGATCTCGACGGTTTCCGCCATGTCCTCTTCGGAGACGTCGCAAATGGCGATGCTGCAGCCAGCTTCTGCCAGTTGGCGTGTCAGTTCACGTCCAATGCCTGAGCCGCCGCCGGTTACGACAGCGATCTTTCCGCTGAAATCTTTCATGGGTGTTTCCTCATCATTTTTGTTTTCGCGGCAACCTTACTTGGCTGGTTGCGTGATGGGAAACATCAAAGAGACGTCATGAGGTCCGTCAGCAGCAGCCGCAGCCGCCAATGTCGGCGAGGCCATCCGGATTGTAGGCGCGGGACACAGCATCGCGAGACACGTCGGCGCTTGCCTCAAAGTCCGCCTTTGCCTGCCGCTGCATGTCCGGCGACATCAGGAAATCAAGTGCTGTCATGGCGAGGGATTTGGCGCCATCTACCACGGCCTTGTCGCCCAGGTCAGAGCCCGCCCATTTTGCAAACTCGGGATTGTGGATCACGACATTGGCAGGCGCGCAGGAAATCATCGGGTGGATGGACGGCACGCGGTGGGACACGTTGCCCATGTCCGTTGAGCCGGCGGAACTTGATGGCAGCATTGCAAGGTCAACGAAGTTGCGGCCCAGGGTCTCGGCGTTTTTGACGTAGGCTTCCGAGATCGCGAAGCTTGTCTTCATGTCGAGATAATCCGCCTTGGCCCATTCCACTTCTGCGCGGCAGCCAGACGACAATGCGCCTGCGTCAAAGCACGCCTGAACACGCACCTTGAGGTCAGCCAGATCGCCTGCGTTCTTCGCGCGCACGTAGAACAGTCCAGCGGCTCTATCGGGCACGATGTTTGGCGCAAGGCCCGTTTCCGTAAAGATGCCGTGGATGCGTTCTGTCGGACGAATGTGCTGCCGCAGCTGTGCGAGTGTCTGATAGGCGGTGACCAGCGCATCCAGCGCGTTGAGGCCTGCATGTGGCATGGCGGAGGCGTGAGCGGATTTGCCGTGATAGGTCACACGCACTTCGCTGACGCAGATGCACGGCATGGTCTCAAGGTCGATGCCTGCGGGATGCACCATCATGGCTGCATCCAGTCCGTCAAACGCGCCTTCCTGCGCCATCAGTTCCTTGCCGCCGCCCATTTCTTCTGCCGGTGTGCCGAGATAGCGAATGCGGCCCGGCAGTTTGCCGTTAAGGGCTGCAAGGCCCAGCGCCGCGCCCAGGCCTGTGGTTGCGATAATGTTGTGTCCGCAGGCATGGCCGATGCCGGGCAGGGCGTCGTACTCGGACAAGATACCGACTTCCGCGCCGCTTTCGCCAAATGACGCCGCGTAGGCTGTGTCGAGCCCGAAGGCATTGCGGGTTGCGGGCAGGTCATGCTTGTCGAGCGTGTCTGCCAATAGCCCCGCTGCAAAATGCTCCTGAAAGGCCAATTCCGGTTTTGCGTGGATCTGGTGGCTGATGTCGATCAGCTCAGGCGCCATCGCATCAATACGGTCACAGGTCTCGCGTTTGAGGGCGTCCAGATCACTCACAGCTCAGGCTCCAATGCGCTATTTGGTTGGCACGAGCATAAACGACGCATGTGGTGTTTGACAGAGCGGGACTAAGTGGGTCACGTGGCGCTGGGGGCAATAATAATTGGGCTGCTTCCGCCCAGATAAACACACGCGAACTGGACATCGAATATGAAGTATCTATTGGCCGGCCTTTTGGCGGCGATGATCACAACACCACTGGCTGCAAAGGACTTTCCTGGATTCTATCGGATGCAGACGCAGTTCCAGGCACCGGAAAACAAGTGCTTTGAAGGCAGCCGCGTCGACCCGTCTTTGTCTTTGGGCGGTGCTGCGCGCATGGATGACTGTCAGAATGTCACCGGTCAGCTTTGGATCGTCATTCCAGCAGGACAGGGCCGCTACCGGCTGTCCACAGCCTTCCAGATGCCCGAAGGCAAGTGCCTTGAAGGTAACAAGTTTGATCGGTCATCAACTCTTGGTGGCGCGGCCTTCCTTGATGACTGCCAGAATGTGTCTGGTCAGCTTTGGAAGTTCGAGCCTGCCGGCAATGGCTGGTACAAGCTGAAGACAGTGTTCCAGGGCAACAACAAGTGCCTGGAAGGCAACAAGTTTGACCCGGCTTCTACCCTTGGAGGCGCAGCCTTCATGGACAATTGCCAGAACGTGTCTGGACAGCTGTGGAAGTTCGTTCCTGCAGGGAACTAAATTCGACACGTAGCAGTTTGAAGGGGCGCACCGCAGGGTGTGCCCCTTTTTTGTGGACACGATATGATGATGAAGTCCGCTCAACGGCCCGCAGACTGACAGGTATGACATGGATCTTGTAACGCGCGGTGATGCGCATATTCACGTGTATGAAGGCGACGATGGCGGTGCGCCCATAATGCTGGTCCATGGCTTCGCGTCAGACCATGTCACCAACTGGGTGGCGCCGGGCTGGATTGCGCCGCTTGCTGACGTTGGCTTTCGTGCCCTCGCGCCTGATCTGCGGGGGCATGGCAGCAGCACCAAGTTCTATGATCCAGCGGACTATGCCCTTGAGGAGCTGGCGGCTGACGTTGCCGCTGTGATCGAGACGCTCGACTCAGGACCGGTGATGGTCATGGGGTATTCCATGGGTGCCTTCACCTCCGCCGTGCTTGCGGTACAGCGGCCGGAGCTTGTGTCCCGCCTCGTGCTGGCGGGCGTGGGCGAAAACATGTTGCGGGAGACGGGCCATCGCAATGAAGAGATTGCGCAAGGCCTGCTGCAGGACGATGTGCCGCCTCAAAGTCAGGAAGTGCCGCGCCGCTTCCGCCTGTTTGCGGACCAGACCGGCGCCGACAAGCGAGCACTGGCCGCCTGCATTCGCGGCATCGGCAAGGCTTTTACAGCGGATGATCTTGGTGCGATCTCAGCGCCAACACTGGTGATTGCAGGTGAGGCGGATGATGTGGCGCGTGATCCGGCGCCCCTGGCGGCGCTCATTCCCGGTGCTGACTGCGTGGTGGTGCCCCGCCGTGATCACATGCGCGCGGTGGGTGACAAGGTGACCAAAGCCGAGGTCATTCGTTTTCTCACCACTGCTGATTGAAAAACAAACGGGCCGGATCACTCCCCCAAGTGATCCGGCCCGCGCAAGGAGGGACGAGCTCCTTTTGTGGTGTCAGCTTCGCTTCTAGAACACGCAGCCAACGCCGAAAGACCCGATATATCTCCTCGCTATCAGCGAAATGCGCGGCCGTCAAAGGCTCTAACGTGTTGAGTTTTTAGGGATTTCGCTCAAGGAATAACCAAGGCCATGTTGGAGTTGCACAGATTTTTTGCTGCAAGTGCGAATGCCTAGATATTGCGCTGCAGTGCGCCCGTCAGATGTCTGCAGGCGGTGCGTCATTTTTGGGCAATAAAAATGTCACATAACAAAAAAACCGCCGAAAGCGGCGGTTTTTCCATCGTCATCTGAAGATGTGATGCGAGAGGCCCGGCCCTCTATTTGACCGCCATAACCTCGATTTCGATCTTCAGTTCCGGGGATGCCAGTGATGAAACCCCAATCATGGTGACGCAGGGGGCCTGTCCGCCAAAGAACTCAGGCAGGGGCGCATAGGCCTGGCCTGCATTGTCGTCAGTGAGGCCCACCACATAGATGCGCATGGAGGTGATGTTGGCAGCACTTGCGCCGACAGCCTCAAGGCCTTTCTTAACATTGCCAACGGCGATGGCGGACTGATCCGCCAGGGCTTCGGGTATCGGGTCGCCATTGCGGCTCCATGCCACCTGACCGGACAGGAAGATCATTTCGCCCGGTGGTGTGGTTGTTACCTGTGTGTAGCCCATGGCACCCGCGTCCGGCATGGTGTCGGGGTTGTGTTTCGTGATTGTCATTCTGCTTCTCCCTATCGCGCGACTTGTTTTCTCGGCGCCCTAGCGGGCGACTTATCTGGTCGGCGCCCTAACGGGCGACTTGTGGCGCGTATCCCATATGCATACCGGCATCTGTAATGAGTGTCTCGCCGGTGATGTGTTCGCCGCCTTCACAGGCAAAGAACACGGCGGCATCTGCCACCAGTTCCGGGGTGCCGGCCTGCTTCAGCGGCATGGTGGCTTCCTGATCCGCCACGATCTGCTGGAACATGTTGTCGCCGAACTTGTCCTTGAACCAGCGTGTGCCGATGAAGCCGGGGCAGATGGCATTGACGCGGACTTCCGGTGCCAGTGAGCGGGCGAGGGACAGCGTCATGGTGTTGAGTGCGCCCTTTGAGGCTGCATAGGCCACCGACGAGCCGATGCCCGCGACACCGGCAATGGAAGAGACGTTCACGACCTTGCCTTTGCCGTGTTCTTTCAGGTGCGGCAGGCAGGCGCGGATCATCTGGTAGGGGCCAACCACGTTAAGGCCGTAGATCCAGTGAAAGTCTTCGGCATCCAGATCGTCGAGCTTGTTGTGGTCGGCAAACTTGGTGCCGCCTGCGTTGTTGACCAGAATGTCGATGCGTCCGAAGGCATCAACCGTCTCCTGGGCCATGCGGCGGCAGTCTTCGTCCTTGGAGACATCCGCCTGCACCAGCACGGCTTTGCCGCCTGCTGCTTCGCATGCTTCCGCTGTTTCTTCGGCTTCGGTCTTACTTTTTGTAAAATTGATCACCACATTGGCGCCACGTTCTGCCAGCTTGATGGCAATGGCCGCGCCAAGGCCGGTGGCGGAACCTGTGACAATGGCGGTCAGTCCGTCGATACGCATGAATGGTCTCCCTCGCTGGTGCTTTATCTTGTTGCACCCAATAAGGCGGGGATGGACGATGACTTCAAGCCCAGACCGACGAAATTAAGGAGCGCGACATGACAGCGACATCAAAGACGGTATCCGGCGCAGAGCTTCCATCCCGGCTGGCGGAAGCGCCGGGCCGCATCCGACTGGAACCTGTTTCTGGTGAGGTGGTGGTGACCATGGGCGACATCCAGATCGCCCGCACCCGCAATGCCATTCGCCTGCATGAAGGCGACTACACGCCGATGATCTATGTACCGGCGACGGATACGGATTTCAGCGGCCTGACCAAGACCGATCACACAACCTATTGTCCGCTCAAGGGGGCTGCCTCCTATTACTCCGTGACGGCGGCAGGGGAGCCGGGCGTGAACGCGGTCTGGACCTATGAGGACCCGTTTGCCGAATGGGCCGACATCAAGGACCATCTGGCTTTCTACACGGATCGCATTAAGGTCGAAGAACACTAGACCCGTCATTGCAGCGGGCATCCATTGAGGGACAAGTCATGCGCCATCTCATCATCGCCGGAGTGTTTGTTGCGGCCTTTGCGGCACCTGCATCCGCCGAACCGGTCAGCAAATACTCCGACATCAATCTCGATACCTGCCCGCAGGGTCAGGACTTTGGCGACGAGCCCGCGTATGAAGCCATTTGCCCGGGCCCCGATGGCTGGGAGTTGCGGGTGATGGAGGGCGATTTGCGGTTCTGGGTTGAGCCGCGCCGCGCAGGCGAGCAGACCGAGACGCATTTCCAGACACTCTCATCCTTCAACAACGTGCACACAAAAGCTGAATGGCGCGGCGAAGTGGCGGCGGGTTCGTTTGAACCCTACGCCATGATCCTGCGCTACTTCACCGATAGCGGCATGGGTGAAGAGAGCGGCAAGGGCAATGTGCTGGTCGTCACCAAGGTACCCGCCACGCCGGGCGAACGCTCCTGTCACATCGGCTATGTGGATGCCAAGGCCGTCACAGATGCCAATGCAGTCGCACAGCAGATTGCAGATACAACGGCAGATAATTTTGACTGCGAAAAGCACACGCCGCTGACAGTGGCTCCAGGCGAGCCCAGACTCCCGTAAACACCCACCATCCGTGTCCCCGGACTTGATCCGGGGCCTACTCGCAAACGATCAACTGCTCAGCAGACGAGAGTGGACCCCGGATCAAGTCCGGGGATACGGGGGCTTGTAAGTCTAGCGGCCCTGAAACTTAGGCTCACGGCTTTCGGTGAATGCCTTGCGACCTTCCGCAAAATCCTCACTGCTGCCGCATCGCATGATCAGTTCTTCGGCGGCCTGCAAGGACCCATCCTGACGGTTGAGGGCGGTGATGGTTGCCTTGGCGGCATGCAGGGTGAGGGGCGCGTTGCGGCCCATATGGGTGGCCACCTGTTCGGCATGGCGAAACACGTCCCAGTCGGGCAAACGGTCGTTGATCAATCCAAGGCGGTGCGCACTCAGTGAATCATATCGCCGCGCCGTGGCGAGGATTTCAAACGCGTTTGTCGGTCCCACAGCGCGGGTGAGCCGGGCTACGGCGGGGGCTGCATAGCCCAGCCCGAGACGCGCGGCGGGAATGGCGAATGTTGCTTCGACGGCCGCCATACGCATGTCGCAGGCAAGCGCCAGTGCCAGGCCGCCGCCCATGCACGGGCCTTGAATGGCCGCGATCACCGGCTTGCTGCAGTCTTCCAGGCTCGCCTGCGCGGCTTCAAACTTGTCTTCAAAGTCTGCCAGCGCCTTTGGGTCATCGCCCATTTGATGCAGTTCGCGAATGTCAGCCCCGGCGGCAAAGGCGTCATCCCCGGCACCGCGCAAAATGATGGCGCGCACGCTGTCATCTGCATCGAGCTTTGTAACCGCACGGGGAATGTCATCCCACATGGCGGTGGTCAGAGCGTTTTTCTGCGTGGGACGGTCAATGATGATCCAGCCGACAGTCCCTTCAGTTTCAGTGCGGATGGTCATTTGTCAGTGTCCAGATCAAGAAACGCCATGATGTCTGCCCAGGCTGCGCGGTCCTGCAGCAGGAACAGGTGGCCGCCTTCATACATCTTGAGGGTGGCATTGGGAATGCGATCCACCATGCGCTGCTGGGTGTCCGGCGTGGCAATGCCGTCATATTTGCCGCCGCAGATGAGCGTTGGATGGGGCAGGGTCGCAAGACCCTCCCAGGCGTCGTGATCCTTGCGGGCTTCGAGTTGCCACAGGGCGCCTTCGCTGCGGCGATGTTCATCCGCATAGGGTGCTTCTGCTTCCACCTGCATCTTGATCAGGCTGGCGAACAGGTCCGCGTTTTCGGCCTGCCAGGTTTCATCGCTGCGGGTGTCGGAGATGGGCGCCATGAAGCGAATGCGCTCTTCCTCTCCCATGGCGGCCACTGTGTGCAGCGGGTAGGAGCTACCGCCGTCGCCACCGGGCGAGGTGCAGCACATCACCAGCTTGTCGATTTTGTCGGGGTGTCGTTGCGCCAGATGCTGCGCGACCATGCCACCGAACGAGACGCCAATCACATGCGCCTTGCTCCAGCCGCATGCGTCCATCAACGCGGCAGCGTCGTCTGCGTATTGCGCCATGGAGTAGGGGGCGTCGGGCTTGTCGGTCTGGCCCAGGCCGCGCTGGTCGTAGGCGAGGACGCGGGCAGATTTGGCCAGCGGTCCATCCATGATGTTGGGTTTCTTGCGCAGGTCTCCGCCCGAGCCACCGATGAAGAACACCGGCGACGCGTCCTGCGGCCCGTGTTCTTCCCAGTAAACGTTAATGTCGCCAGCGCGGGTGATCGGCATTTGATTTGATATCCGTAAACTGTGTGGGTAATTGTAATTCGCTGAAGGCACCATATGTGGTAAATTCGCGCATTAGTAAATCAGGCCCTGTCCATGTACGCGGCGGGCCTGACGTTTCGGGAGGGGCGCATGTCCCAGTCAGTTGATACATCTGCAAGCCACCTCAGCAAGGTGGATCCGGTCTGGGCTCGTCTGCGTCAGGAAGCTGAAGCGTCCGCTGCTGCTGAGCCGATCCTTGCAAGCTATCTGCATGCAGCCATCCTGAACCATCGCAGTTTTGAAAGTTCGCTCGCCTATCATCTGGCGGAAGAGCTGGGCAACAAGCAGGCCGGTGCCATGCTGCTGCAGCAGGTCTTTGATGAAGCCTATGAGGCGACGCCGGACATTGCCGACATGGCGCGCGCTGACCTCATGGCTGTGGTTGACCGTGACCCGGCGTGCGATTTTTTCCTGCAGCCGCTGCTCTACTTCAAAGGCTTCCAGGCCTTGCAGTGCTACCGCGTTGCCCATTGGTGCTGGGAGCAGGACCGACTGGCCATGGCCTATCATCTGCAAAGCCGCATTTCTGAAGCCTATGGCGTGGACATTCACCCCAATGCCAAAATCGGCCGCGGCGTGATGATGGATCATGCAACATCCATCGTGATTGGCGAGACCGCCGTCGTTGGTGACGACGTTTCCATGCTGCATTCCGTTACTCTGGGCGGGACCGGCAAGGAAGACGGTGACCGTCATCCCAAGATCGGCCGTGGTGTGCTGCTGGGTGCCGGTGCCAAAGTGCTCGGCAACATCCATGTAGGGGACTGCTCGCGCGTGGCTGCAGGCTCCGTGGTGACCAAGGACGTGCCAAACAACACCACCGTTGCCGGCGTGCCTGCCAAAGTGATCGGTGAATCAGGCTGCCCCGAACCCGCCCGCTCCATGGACCAGATGGTTGGCTGCGGCGAAGAAGACGGGTCCTCTATCTAACGCGTCCCCAAGACCCGTAGCCCCGGACTTGATCCGGGGCCTACTCGTGGACGATCAACTGCAAAGCCAATGAGAGTGGACCCCGGATCAAGTCCGGGGATACGGATGGCGCGAGCTACCCAGCCGCTGCAGCACCGCTGATGGCGTAGGACATTTCCTTGCGCTCATCACACACGGCTTCGCACAGATCCATGGCGGCTTCCCATGGGGCGGCGTCGGTGATGTCCTCGATGGCTTCCATGCTTTCCCAATAGGACAGGAGACCGGCGCTTTCGCCGTCCTTTGCCTCAATCACCACGGCAGACAAGAAACCCTTAGGCGCGGAGCGGGCCAGCTCGCGCTCGAGATAACCGCGCAGGTTGGATGCCACCGTGTCAGTCGCCCCTGTGAAGGTAATGAGATGGACGAAGGCGGTTTCGCTGGCCATGGATTGCTCCTGTTGGGGCTATTGGTGGTTGCGCTTGGCGCTGTTGGCGGCACAATACGCAAGACCGATATTGACGCAACAACAACAAGACTGAAAGCAGGGACCAAATGGCTCAACAGGATCAACCCGCTCTGGCGGGAAAAGTGGCGCTCGTCACCGGCGGTGCACGCGGACTGGGCGCAGCCTCGGCCCTTGGCCTTGCACGAGAAGGGGCAAGCGTCGTCGTTTCTGACCTGAGAGCGGACGAGGGCCAGGTCGTTGTGGATGCCATCCTCAATGAAGGTGGCAAGGCCGTGTTCATCGCCCATGACGTGACCAAGGAAGACCAGTGGGAAGCAGCTGTCGCGAAAGCGGAAGAAGAATTCGGCGCGCTGCATATCCTCGTCAACAATGCAGGCGTCGCCCCGGCAGGCGAATACATCGAAGATTTGAAGCTTGAGGACTACAAGCGCGTCACCGAGATTGACATGGACAGTGTGTTTCTTGGCTGCAAACACGGCATCCGCACCATCAAGAAATACACCACCAAGGAAGCGGCCGACGGCGCGATCATCAACATCTCGTCCGTCATGGGCATTGTCGGCTTTCCGCGCAATGCGGACTACAACGCCGCCAAGGGCGGTGTGCGGATCATGACTAAGGTGGCAGCTCTTGAGTGCGCTGAACTTGGCTACGGCATCCGCGTTAATTCCATCCACCCCGGGTTCATCGACACAGCGCTTGTGCGCGATGCGGTGGAAGAGGGCACCAAGCGGCCGGACGCTGTGTTCCAGAGTTCAAATGAAATGATCGACATGCTGGTGATGGCCCACCCGCTGGGCAAGCTGGGTGACCCGCGCGACATCGGCGACGCCGTCGTTTTCCTTGCCAGCAGCCGCTCAGGCTTTGTCACCGGCACAGAGCTTGTGGTCGATGGCGGCTACACCATTCAGTAGCTGCACTGGAAATCAGAGCCCCCTAGCGGAAGGCGCAAGCATTTTGGGGTGCCTGCGCCTTCCTTGTTCTTCGGAGCGCTAACGGGGGGAGGGGCAGCGGCTCCGAAGAATGTGCGGATACGTCCTAGAACGCGTATTGCCAGCCAGCTGTCAGCGTCCAGTCGCGCCTCATCTGCGGGCCGTTCAGGTCCTGCACGACAGGCATGGACGCTTCGATGGCAAGCCGGTGACCGCGGATGAAGCCCTCCTGGCCGACGAGATTGACGCCCAAACCTGCTTCAAGAAAACGACCACCGATATTGCTGGGGTCGGCTGTCTGGACGGGACCCATGATGCGGGCGTCCTGCCCCGACACCTTGCCGATGCTTTCCGCCTTCAGACGAACCGACGTCGAGATCCATGGCGCGAACTGATAGGCCGCCCATGTGGTGGCTTCGGCAATGTTGCCCAGCTTGTATTCCTCGCTGTTGCGGCCCGAGCGCAGGGTAGCCATGGCCTGAGCCCCCCAGGAGATGTCGCCGGTGCGGTCGGAGTAGGTGACGCCGGGCAGAATATCCACGGTGCCGGAGCCAAGCTGCATCGGGTAGGGCAGGCGGACATTGGCGGTCGTGCCCAGGGGCGTCAGGATTGTGTCTTCTTCCTTGATGGAGCCGGTGGGCAGGCTGACACCGATGTTCAGGTGCACCTTCGCGTTGTTGTCATCGATGATGCGCACGAGACCTGAGATGCGCGTGTCGCCGAAGCCTTCCGTCACCGTGGTGAAGCCGCCGATCTGTGTGGTGCCTGCCGGGTTGAAGGTGATGTGGTCCATCTCCTTTTTCATGTACATGCCCATGACCATCAAGGTCAGGTAGTCGTTGGGGGCGTACATGGCGCCGAGCATGTGCATGTCCATCACCATTTCGGTCGGGATGATGCGCAGGCGCGGCGGCTGGCCGGGATTGCCGAAGAAGCGGTTGGGTGTTGCCAGCACTTCCGCATTTGAGAGGTCGTCGGTGCCGTCGCGCACGTCAGACATATCCATGCGCTTGTAGCGGTAGGAGAACATGATTTCTCCTTCCTTGTGCATGTGGTCGCCCATCACGCCGATGGGCGCGTGGCTGTCCGCTCGGATTTCGGCAGGCTTGGAATGGTCGATGCCGTCATGGGCTGATGCGGGAACGGCAAAGGCGAGAGCGGCAACACATGTTGCTGCAAGCAGGCCGTTGCGGCCTGCGGAAAAACGCAGTGTCATTGGAAATGGTCCTGAAAAAAATAGAGGATGCCAAGTGCTGCTGTACGCGCAGGTGAAAGCACCTGCGGACGGTCAGTCAGCACTTAACGGAAGTGGGCTTCAGGAACTGTGGGGAGGGGCGCGCGGCGGCGCGGACCGCATGAGCGGTGCGGTATAGGCAGGTGCGCTGCCCGTTGCCCGTACAACGCGGGTGTCTTCATAGGTGACCGGCCACACAATGGCGTGCGTGGTCGTGTCCAGTGCAAAGGCTGCGGTGGCCTGCATGGCCAGGTCGCAGGCGTTGCGGGGAATGTCCGGCGTCTCATCGCCTGACACGGTGATGCCCAGGTCACGGGCATCCATCACCACCGGTCCATGAACCGTACAGATAACAATCTCGAAGGGCTCAGCTTCAGCGGCAGCAAGGGCCGTGGAGATGGGCATGACGGACGCAAGAGAGAAGGCTGCCATCTGAACAACAAGCGCAAGCAGGCCGGCAAGGGCTGTGCCCCTGCGCCTGAAGCGTTGCTGTATCTGGTCGCCTGATCTCATGAAGGCCCCCGCCCCAAAATGTGCGTGCTAGTGGCCGCTATGGTCCATCATGTCGTGATCCATGCCACCGTGATCCATCCCGCCGTGATCCATGCCGGATGCGTTGCCGCCTGTCGCGACAACCGTCACGTCAACCGTCACGTCGCCGGCATCCTCAAATGTCAGGGTGAGAGGGAAGCTACCGCCGTCTTTCAACGGTGCGGTGATATCAAACATCATGATGTGTTTGCCGCCGGGCTGCAGTGTCACAACATCATTGGCGGGGACGTCGATGGCGTCGACCTTGCGCATGCGCATGATCTCACCGTCTTTTTCGTGGGTGTGCAGTTCCGTTGATGCGGCAGCGGTGGTTGAGGCGGCAATCAGCCGGTCTGCACCGCCGGTGTTGCGGATCACCAGATAGGCCGCACCGGTTGTGCCCGCGCCGATGGTCTCACGGGCAAACGGCTCTTCCACGCTGATCTCGCTGGGGCCGCCATCAGAGCAGGCAGCAATCGCGAGCGGCATCGACAATGTCAGAGCAAACAGAATGCGGCGGATCATGGTGCGTTCCCTCATACAATTTGTTGCATGAGGTTTAGCGTGAACGTGGGGGCAGATAAAAGCGCGGAATGACGCAGGCGACACCAGCCCGACGCTTCAAAGCGCGCTTTAGTCCGTCGTCAGCGCCTGATCTACCGCTTCCTGTTCTGCGAGCCGTCGGCGGATGTCCGCCTGGGCCGCATGGTCAATCGGGTAGTTCCATATCAAAGCGATTGCGGCGGCAAGAAAGCCCAGGGGCAGCAGCGCGTAAATGAGTTTCAGCCCGTTGAGGGCCTCAGGCGTGTTGGTGCTGGACGCCGGATCAAACCCGACCCATGCCAGCAGGGCATAGGTCACGCCGACGGACACTGCCGCGCCAACCTTGGCGGTGGTCGTCAGCAGGGCATAGAGCAACGCCGTCCGGTTGTGACCGGTGTCGAGACGGTCCTTGTCGCACACATCCGCCATCATGGAGCGCAGCAGGAACGGGCCGGCACCAAACGCGAAGCCCAGGAAGAATGTTGCAAACAATGCCAGGTAGAAATCACCGGCGCCGACAAACAGATAGGTGAGCTGGGCGACAATGCTCCAGATCAGCGCAACACACAGGGCGCGGTGTTTGGACATGCGTTTGGCCAGCCACATCCAGAACGGCATCCCCGCAAAGCCAAGCACGAAGTAGCCCAGCAACATGAGGCTGGAGTAGTTCGGCAATTCCCACACGAAGCGGGCAAGGAACAGATAGCTTGAGCCGATGATGCCAATGGCAAGGCTCGTCATCATGTCGGCGGCAACGATGCGCGCCATGCTCCAGTTGGTGAACAGGACTTTCAGGGCTTCACGCCACTCGACCTTGCGCTCCTTGCGCACGGGTGCGGAGCGATCGGGCACCAACAGGATGGCAGCAAGGGCTGTGATCGGCAGGCTTATGATGAGGAACCAACCCATGGCGCTGACCTTGCCAAAGGCATCCACATCGGCTGTTTGTTCCAGAATGGCGGGCAGGGCGAGCACGGACACCATGCCCAGAATGATCGCCACTTCGCGCCAGCCATAGATGCGGTTACGCTCGGCATAGTCGTTGGAGAGTTCCGCGCCCCAGCTTTGGTGCGCAATGGTCAGCATGGTGTAGCCGACATACAAAACGAGCATCCACACCAGCAGGTAGGACGCACCAGCGCCTATGGGCGGGAAGTAGATGAAGAAGGCCGACACCAGCAGCAGGGGAACAGACAGGGCAATCCAGTGACGCCGCCGTCCCCAGCGTGTGGGGTAGTGGTCAATGACGACACCCATGATGGGGTCCGTCACCACATCGAAGATCCGGGTGATCATGAAGATCGTGCCGACCAGCGCCAGACCAAGGCCGACCTCGGTGGCGTAGAGCGGTGGCAGGTACACGGTGATGGGAAGGCCCAGCCCTCCCATGGGAAAGGTGAGGGCGGCATAGGCTGCCAGCGGGGTGTTCTTCAAACGCTCGCCTGCGGGCACAGCCGCAGGTGCACTGGTACCGGTGGTGCCGGTAGAAGCGGGGTCAGCCAAAGTTTCCTCCGCAGCCACTCCCGCTTTTTTGCGCAGGTTTGGGCCGTCATACAGATTTTCTCAGATGTCACCTCATCATGTGGGGGGATTTGCGAAAATGTCACCCCCGCAGGGGACTGACGGCCCAAATTCGCAAACTGAAATTTGTGATTGCGCCCCACCGGCAGGACGATTACCTCTTGTTTGTAAAAATGAACGCCGGTCATTAAGGGCCGCAAGGGAGGGAAGCGCCATGCAGGATTTCAAGAACAAGGTTGTCGTCATCACAGGTGGTGCGACCGGCATCGGCTTCTCCTTTGCCAAGCAGTTTGGCGCGGACGGCGCAAAGCTCGTCATCGCCAGCCGTCGCAAGGACCGAGTGGATGAGGCCGTATCGGCTCTCAAGGATCTGGGCTACGAGGCGGCCGGGACGGCCTGCGACGTCTCAAAGCGGTCTGATATGGAAGCGCTGGCGGATTTTGCCTGGGAGACGTTCGGCAAGGCGGATGTGCTGCTCAACAATGCGGGCATTGCACAAGGCAAGCGCGGCCCGGTCATGTCGCTCGACCTTGCAGAGTTCGACACGGTTCTGGGCATCAATGTGTATGGCACGCTTCACGGCATTCAGGTCTTTGGCTCACGCTTCGTGGAGCAGGGCACACCTGCCGCCATCTATAATGTGGGGTCGGAAAACAGTTTCTTCCCTGCGGTGCCGGGCTCGTCGGCCTATATCTCCTCCAAGCACTCGGTTCTGGCCATCACCGAGCAGCTGGCAGAGGAAGTGCCGGACTTCATCGATGTCTCGGTCATCTGCCCTGGCTATGTGCGGTCTGAAATGACGGCCGGTAATCCTGGTGGCATGCCCACAGACGAGTTCACCGCCCTGACCCTGAAACAGCTCAAGGCGGGCGAGCTGTACGTGGTCTCCCACGCCTACAACATGGTGCACATCAACAAGCGCTACGAAGCCCTGAGCAAGGCCTTTGAGACCTATGCCCCACGCTATGACGGCGACGATGAATATGACGTCGGTTGCATGATCGAGAAGATGATGGCGGCGCGGGCTGCCAAAGGCTGAAGCCGCCCGTTTGCAGTCTGGGCTCTCAGGCGTTACATGAGGCGCACGGCCTTTGCGCCCAAATCATATCCCCCGAAATCACGTCCCTCATTGCCAGCCTGGAGCCGTCGCCGTGGATCAGTCAGAAATCAAGCAGCTTGAAACCTATCTGCGGAAGAAGTTCCGGCTGGATACGATTGAAGTCCGCAATCGTCCCATCAAGGATGACTCGGTTGAGGTCTATATCGGCGATGAGTTTATCGGCGTGCTGTTCCGCGATGATGAAGACGGCGAAGTCTCCTATGACTTCAACATGGCCATTCTCGCGTTCGACCTGGAAACCGGCTCCTAAGTCGATTTACTAGGGCTCGTTTACTCCGCAGGAGCAAGCCGGAGTTCTTCCGGCGGCTCTGCGGGCTTTGCCCTGTCGCGGAACAACGCGATCAGGGCCAGCGCCTGATTGTCGATCTCTTTCCAGTCCTGCAGGAATGCCCGCTTGTAGCGGTAGCGCAGCACGACGTTCTCACTCAGCAGTATTTCCCGGCGGCACCACAGCAGAGGTTCTTCGCGGGCGCATAGCAACACAGCGGGCGCCCCGGCAGGGCCTGCGCCCACATACATGTCCTGGCCGCTGAAGCCGGTTTCGTTTCTGAAAATGTAATGCCGCAAGCCAAACGGGCCGGGTTCACCGGCGCGGTTGCTGACGGCCGGCAGATAGACCAGTTCAAGACGTGGCTGGGCAGCCAGCACGGCGGTTGTCTCATCTATGCGCATGTGCAGAACGGGCGACTCTGAATCAGAGCGGTCAAACTGGTCGCGTTTTCGCTCCGTGAACGGATCAAGCTCCGGCAGCAGGGCGTGGAGATCTATGCGTTCAAGTGCGCCCCCGTCACGGGCGGCGGCAAAGCGGGTGAAGTTGGCGGGGACCGCCAGCTGCACGTCACCAATGGAAATATGGACGTCCTGGAGGCGGTCGGTTGATTCAGGGGCCGTGCCCAGGATTTCTTCCGTGGTCGGGCCGACATAGTACCAAAGGAAGATGGCTGCGAAGACCACCACACCGCTGGCGACAAGGACGGGGATGAGCCATGGCGGGCGTTCAACAACTTCGTCCTGAGTGCGGGCTTGCTGCTGACGGCGGGCCATGAATGTCCTTTGTGCCCGGGTCGCGGGCTGGTGAGAGGAGGGGAGTTGCGCGCAGCATTTCATAGGATTCGGGGGCGCGGCAACGCATGACGTCCAGAACTGGGACAAACCCGGTTGGCTGGGCGTGCGCCGGTGTCATGGAATGGTCCCTGAGGCTGCTCCCGCCCAGGGGGCACACCCGAAATTCCAGCAAAACTGCCGATTTTCGCGTTGGTACGTCTCTTGCGGATTATCGCCCGTAAGAATGCCGCGCGGTGGTGTGCAGGCATGTGGTTTCCATCTGAGGACTAAGACGTCACATGGGCGAGATGACTGCATTTGCGATGGCGGTTTTGACCGGGCTGGTTACGGCAGGGCTGACAGCCAGTTTCTATCGGCTTGTGACCAACAAGGCGCCGAGCTTTGGTGTACTGACCGCGCCGCTGCCTGAAGTCGTCACTGGGATGGCAACTTTGGTGTTTGCCGGTCCGGCAGTGATCATGCGCAACGCGGTGCGGGCCCGGGTTCTTGAGCAGCGTCCGTGGATTTGGCTCGGGCTGTCTGTATCGATCGCCATCTTCTGGAGCTTCATGTCCGGAATTTTCGTGCTCAGCCTGATTTTCGCACGCTGACACGCCGGCTCTGACCGGAATCGACGGCCCTTCACAGCCGACATCCCTTCTGACAGTCATCACTCAAAATGCGCGTATTTGACGTTTGCAGCGCTTGTTGCGGTGCGTCAGACGCATAGATAGCCTTGCCTGAGTGCATGGCTGGCATACTCAAATGAGAATGATCCGAAAATGATTCAGCGTTCATAAACGCGGAATTCCGGTGTTATTTGCCGCGTTGTTTCAAAAATATCAATAAAAACAACATACTAACAATTTTATGCATTTGTTTGACAAATCGTCAATCCGGCGAAGTCATATCGGTTTGTTATATAAATCCGTAACCAAGCTGGGCCCATTGTCTTGACCCTGTCACATGCTGCGCCTATTTGAAGATACGAGTTCAGTATTTGATGCACTGCAAAACGCCTCCGGGCACCCCTCATTCCGCAGTGCAACGGGGAGTAAAACCATGCAGACGATGATTGGTAATTTTGTTGCCGCTGCAGCGATGGTTGTAACGGTGGTTCTTTTCGAGATGGGCCTGATGGCTCCGGGCAATGCGTTTTTCGCAGTGACGCTCGTCATTTTGATGTTTACAGCCAACCAGCTTATCGCGCGCGAAAACCAGCCGTTGCGTGATGCCGTTGTCAACATGTTCACCAACCCGGCGTCCTATGCCGGTCGCGGCACGTTCGCTGCGTATGTCGGTTCAACCGCTCTTGGTGCCATCGTGATTGTACAGACGCTGGCCTACATCTAGGGCTCACGCCTCAGGCACCCTGCCAGGCGGCAGGGCCAACGATCTTCCTCAAGACGACGCATTCCTCCCTTGACGTCTTGAAATACTGGGCGCTCTTCCTCTCCTCAGGAAGGCGCCCATTTTTTATGCGCTGAACAAGATGGCAGAAGGGACGTCAGGCAAGCTTGTTGGGCGTTGCTGCGGCCTGCGCATTGGCGATCCGGGTCCGGCGTCCCTTGAGAACACGGCGGCTGCCAGCAAGACCCAGCCAGCCGAGGACGGCAACGCCAAGCGCCCAGACCCATTCCAGCATCCAGCGGATGATATTGACCGCACCCTTGAACGCCCGCAGTGATGTCTTGCCGGTCAGTTCAATAATGCCGCGAGTCTTGACGCCCAGCGTCTTTGACATGTCGGCCATATTGTCCAGGTCGCGGGTGGATTTGACGTATTTCATCAGCCGCACGCTTTCAGCGGGACCGACGGCTGTGCGCATGTCATCCATACGCGCGAGCACGGGAAACAGCTCTGCGCTTTTCACACTGTCCGCATAGGTGCCAACGGCACGCCGGGTTGCGTTCGGGTTGGCCAGGGACACATCAGAGAGCGTGCGCCGCAGGGCCGGGAAGTCGACGGCGCGGGACACAAGCTGACCCAGTTCCTTGGTGAAGGACTTGGTCATGGTGCCGGCCTTCTTGGCGACCTTGAGAAGCGAGACGCCTACACGGGCGGGCAGGCCGCCGCCAGCGCTGGCAACTGTGCCTGCTGTTACCGCAAGGCCCACGACGGAGAGGCCGAGAATGACCTCACTGTATTCCTCGCCCGCCACCATCTTGGAGCCTTCGCCGCCAATGTCGCGGATGTCTCCAATGACGGTGAGGTCTGAGGTCACAGCGCCTGCAAAGGCTGCGCTGTCGCTGCCGTCGCCGGTGATAAAGCCTTCAAAGAAATTGCCGGTGTTGCGCAGCACCACGGCGGTGGTGGTCTGGGAGGCAGCAAGGGCGTCCGCGGTCTGGGGGCTCAGGGGGCGGTTCATATAGGCGGCAACTTCCGCATACATTTCCGCGTCGTCCTGGCGGCCGTCTTCCAGCGCTTCAAGGATGCGGCCGTCCAGTTCGTCGGGGCCGACTTTCGCATTGAGTTCCTGCAGGATCAGGGTCTCTGCGGGGATCTGGTCCACATACTCGTCCAGCAGCCCTGCTTCGAGCGCAAGAATAGTCCCGCCAGGAATGACGATGGCCAGAAAAACTAAGAGAAACGCACGCATTTTACCCCTCCAAGACACATTACAAATGTCTGGGACCCCCACACTGCCGCAAGCCTGCGGTATTGCGCGGCGGGATGCAATAAAGGGGTTGAGTGAGGCTTAACGGGCGAAATGGGCGTAAGGGCGGCTAGCCGGCCTGTTTCATCTTTTCGAGCATGGCACCCATGGCGGCGTGAACGGCCTGGACCGCCTGCAGCGGGCGGATCATCACGCGGAACTCTGTGATCTTGCCTTCGTCATTGCAGGTGATGATGTCGACGCCGTTGACGTATTTGCCATTCATCTCGGTTTCAAACTCGAGCACGGCGTGATGCCCGGCCAGCACTTCCTTGGTGTATTTGAACTTGCCTGCATTGTCCGCGGGCTTGCCGTCATCATCCTTGGCCTGACCACCCAGTGTCCCGCCTGCAGCGCGCAGATAGGCGAGGGTTATGTCCTTGCCGTGCTGGGGCGTGAAGACGACCGGTGACAGGAACACGCAATCATCTGCAATCAGGTCCTCAAGGCCACCGGGCTTCTTGTGGATGATGTAGTCGTGCCAGTCGGCGATGCATTTTTCGATCATTTTGGGTTCCTGACGTCCTTTGAGTTGCCGGACTCTACCTGAGGCTGGCGCGATTGGGATGCTCAAGATTGAACAGTTGGCGGACAGTTTGCGCACATATGGATGAACGTGTTCATTTTTAGTTGAAATAGTGAACATGTTCATTTATCTCTGTCTCCAGAAATTTGATGCCCGTAGCCAGGGCCATTGGAGGAGCGGTGTGATGAGTGACAGTCCCAAAGTAGATGACGCATTCGTTGAGAAGTTCATGCGGTCGGTGAACACGCCGCTTGAGTACGGCGTGTACTTCCTGTTTCACGACTACTGGGAAAAGGCGCCGCAGAGTGCCATCGATGCCTATGTTGCGGAGCTCTACAAGATCCCGGGCATCAAGGATGTGATCGAGGAAGGCTATATTGCCGAGCCGCTCAGCCTGGACCGGTTGAAGCAATGCGCGCCCGGCACGCTTGGGGCGGAGTACCTCAAATTCATCATCGACAACAATCTGGAAGCAAATCTCGGCAAGAACTATCGCACCTTCAATGAAGAGTTGAAGGCGTCCGGCAAGCTTGACCGGTTGCCCGAGGAGTTGAGCTACATGATGGTGCGCGGGTTTCAGACCCATGACTTCCATCACGTGCTGACGGGGTATGAAGCGACCATCTATGGCGAACTGGCGCTGGCGGCGTATTACCTCGCGCAACTTCGTCAGCCCTACCATGCATTCCGCGTGGCAGTGACGACAGCTCATACAGCGTTTCTGGCACCGGGCTTCATCACCGAGGGCATGGATGCGTTCACTGACGGCTGGAGCTTTGGCCGTAACTCGAAGAACATCTATTTCGAGCGGTGGGAAGATGAAATCGACACGCCTCTTGAGGTGCTGAGAGAGCGCTTTGGCCTGACGCGCCGCGATCAAGCAGCGTAGCAGACGCCTAATGCCGAGAACCCCTGCGACCGAGGCCCAGCGACGCGAAGAAAGCAGCCGCATACGTGAGGCTGCGTCTAAGATCTACGCCGACAAGGGCATTGCCGCCATCTCGGCACGCGCGGTGGCACAGGAAGCAGGGGTGTCGGTCGGCAAGATTTATGGCTACTTCGACAGTCTGACCGAGCTCATGCAGTCGCTTTGGCAGGGGCGGGTGCAGAAACTGATAGAAAAGCTGCAGAAGGTTGCCCGAAGCAAGCCGGACCCTGTTGACCGTATACGGAGTATTCTGGAAGCGTATATCGCTTTCGCACAGAACAACCCTGACCTCTACAAAGGGGCCTTGATGTTTGTGCGGCCGGAAGATTTGCCAAAGCCCGAGCAACAGTCCGCTGAAGATCTGCCGATCATGGGCTTGCTGGTGGACGCCATCACGGAAGGCCAGCAAGCCGGCGTCATCCGCACTGGGTCACCCGTGCGAATGGCGCAACTCTTGTGGGCCAGTGTGCATGGGGCACTGGCACTGCCGATAAATATTGACCGCTTCGCCTTCAAGGAACGCGATCATCTTACCGGCGACATGGTGGACGCCCTGATGGAGCATCTGCATCCTCCTGCTTAGGCAAGTCACCTAGCCAATTCGCCCGCCATCTTCCTTGCGGATCATCACGACGGAGGGTCGCGGTGGCATGTCTGGCTGAAAGTCCGGCCAACGGGTCATCGGGTCTTCAAAATCAGACGGGCGGGCATGCCCCTCAAACGCAAGAGCGCCGTCGGTGCCCGGGTGCTGGACTGCGACAAACAACGTCTCGCCATCCGGTGTGAAGCAGGGGCCGCACATTTCAGCACCTACGGGGACGCGGTAGAACATGGCGCTTGCGGACCGGTCATCGCCCTGCGTGCCGACAGACCACACGCCGTCGGCTGTGCCGGATATCTGCGGCCAGCCACGGCCCTGATCGGTTGTGACCCACAACCGGCCGGAGGGGTCGACCGCCAGATTGTCCGGGCAGGCAAACCAGCCATTGCTGCTTGTGGCGTCTGCGAACTGGGCACCGATCACAGGCACGGACGGGTCGCCGCCTTTGACCAGAATGTCCCAGATGAATGTATCGGCTGAGTGGTCACCATCCGGTGGCGTCATTTCCACGATCAGGCCCCAATAGTTGGGCCCGCGATCATGCACTGCGTCCACCTGTGACGCTTCACGCTTAGAGTTATTGGTAAGGGCGACATAGACCTTGCCGGTGACGGGGTTAGGTTCCACATCCTCCGGTCGGTCCATGGGGGTTGCCCCCAACAGGTCAGCGGCGCGGCGGGTCTCGATCATTACATCAGCTTGAGTGTCGAACCCATTGTCCGGGGTCAGCGGCCCTCGTCCATGTATGAGGGGCATCCAGGCCAGTGTGCCGTCGTCATTGAATTTGGCGACGCTGAGAACACCTGAGTCCAGCAAGCCGAAATTCGATGCACGGTCGTTGGTGTTCACGGTGCCGTCGCTCACGAAGCGATAGAGATAGTCAAACCGCTGGTCGTCACCCATATAGATGACCAGACGGCCATCCTTGTTGACGATGCTTTCGGCGCCCTCATGTTTGAAGCGTCCAAGAGCCGTGCGCTTCACGGGTGTTGATGTGGGATCGAGCGGATCAACTTCGACCACCCAGCCAAAGCGGTTTGCCTCGTTGGGTTCCTTATTGATGTTGAACCGGTCGAAATGGCGGCCCCAGTCGTAGCCGCCGCCCATGGCCACGCCATAGCGGCAATAGTTGCGGGCCTCGGGATGGCTGGCGTCTCCCGCCGCGCATGCGGCCTCAAGGTCGCCAGCGGTAGCGCCTTCGCGCTCGGCGTCATCCAATTCGCCAAGGAAATAGAAGTGGAAGTTTTCTTCTGCCATCAAATAGGTGCCGTAGGGCGTGATGCCGCCGGCGCAGTTGTTGAGCGTGCCGACGACGCGGGTGCCCGTCGGGTCGGCATTGGTCTGCAGGCGTGGATGGCCGGCAGCCGGGCCGGACAGATCCATGGCCGTGGAGCGGGTGGTGATGCGCCGGTTGAGCTTGCTGTCGGCAACGACACGCCATCCCCCGTCACTGGTCTGTGCGACCTCGATGATTGATCCGCCATGGGCCGCCATTTCCGTTGCGGCGAGTTCTTTGGGGCTCGTGTTGCGCAGGTCATGGGGGAACATGATGTCCCTGGAGGTGAACTCGTGATTGATGCACAGCACACCCCGCGTGCCGTCGTCATTCAGGGGCACAAACCCCACATAGTCGTTGTTGTAGCCAAACTGTTTTTCCTGCGCGTCGGCATCAGGCGCACCGGGCACGAAAGTCGGCGCGTCGGCCAGCACCGGGTCACCCCAGCGGATGAGGATGTCGGCTGAGTACCCTGGCGACACCACATGGTCTGTGGAGACCCCGTGGCTGACCTCTGTGAAGTCTGCCAGTGATCCGGGCTTGGGAGCGAAAGAGCTGACTGCCGGCACGTCCAGGGACTCATCCTCGCCGCAGGCGGCAAGAAGGGCTGCAGGAGATGCGGCGAGGGCTGCATAGGTAGTTGTGCCCAACGCGCCTTTCAAAAAGCTGCGACGTCCCATGCGAGCTGCGGCGACCTCGCCGAAGGTTGCGACATTCGCGGGGCTGGAGCGTCGGTCTTCGGTTGGCTCAAGAGCGACGCCGCAATTTACATCTGATGTCTTACGTTCGCTCATTGTCTGCTTCCTGATGTTCAAGTGCTGTTGCAGCGACACATTATGGCATTGCGATAACACGGTCATGACGGCGAGTTTGTTTTCCGCTCACATTCGCCATGGGAACAGCCAATGGGAAGAGGACAGATGACTGTATATGCGATTGTGAGCATTTGTATTCATGACCGGCCGACCTATGACCGTTATGCCAGCCGTTTCTTTGAGGTGTTTTCAAAATTTGATGGCCGGTTGCTTGTGTCGGACGAACATCCCGAGCTTCTGATGGGGGACTGGCCCTATGACAAGCTCATCATGATGTCGTTCCCCGATGCGGATGCCTATTACGCCTGGGCCCATTCGCCTGAATATCTGGAGATTGCCAAGGACCGCGAAGCGGCCACCGTGGGAACGGGTGTCCTGGTCAAAGGGCTTGCTCCTGCTGCTGCTGTAGGTTAGCGCTGATGAGGAAATGATCCTCAGGAGTGCTCTAACCATGGCGATTTACGAACTCGACGACCTCAAGCCACAGCTGCCCGGCGACGGCAATTTCTGGGTCGCCCCCAGTGCATCTGTCATGGGCAATGTCATCATGAAGCCGGATGCAAGTGTCTGGTTCGGTGCCACAGTGCGTGGCGACAATGAACCGATCACCATTGGTGAGCGCTCCAATGTGCAGGATGGGTCCGTGCTTCATTCAGACCCCGGCATGCCGCTCACCATCGGGCCGGATGTCACCATCGGGCACATGGTCATGCTGCATGGTTGCACCATCGGCGAGGGCTCCCTTATCGGCATCGGGTCTACGGTTCTCAATGGCGCGAAAATTGGCAAGGGCTCGATCATCGGTGCCCACGCGCTGGTGACCGAAGGCAAGGAGATTCCCGATGGCGTTCTGGCGGTGGGGTCCCCTGCAAAGGTTGTGCGTGAGTTGACTCCCGAGGACAGCGCTGCCCTCAAGCTGTCAGCCCTGCATTACGTGGAAAACTGGAAGCGGTTTGCACAGAACATGCGCAAGTTGGCGGACTGATCAAACGGCGCTAGGGTTGGCAAAAGCCATTAAAACAACCAAATCGGGAGGAGCCGATCGTGAGCGAAGCGCATGATCTTGGGCAGGTGTCTGACGCAGGGGCATCTAACGAGGTGCTGTATGACGTGACGGACGCCATTGCGACCATCACGTTGAATGCACCTGAGCGGATGAACACAATTTCACGTGAGATGCTGTCGCAACTGACGGCTCTTCTGGTGAAGGCTGAAGAAGACAAAGACGTGCGGTGCGTCATTCTCACCGGCACGGGTCGCGCATTCTGTGCCGGGCTCAATCTTGAAGAAGCCACCGGCGGTGGCGGCATCAGTGGTGGCATGAACAGCAACAAGGTCAGCGCTACGCTGGACCTGCGCAACACGCCGCCAACCGTGATGCAGGCGATGGATACCCCCACCATTTGCGCCGTCAATGGCGGTGCTGCGGGCTACGGCATGGATACGGCTCTTGGCTGTGACATCCGATTGATGGCTGACACCGCCAAGCTGGCCGCCGCATTCACCAAGCGCGGTGTGGTGCCTGAGTCCGGCGGGACATGGTTCCTGCCGCGGATGATCGGGTGGGAAAAGGCCTCGGAACTCATTTTTACCGGCCGCACGCTTTCAGCCGAAGAAAGTGTCGAATGGGGCCTGGCATCCCGGGTGGTCCCGGCTGCTGATCTCATGGGTGAGGCCCGCAAGTTGGCGCGCGAGATTGCTGACAATGCCCCCTTGGCGGTGCAGGCTTCCAAGCGCATGATGCGGATCGGACTCAACGAGACGTTCCCGGATCATGTACATCACGTCTACCTGCAGCTTCTGCCGTTAATGCGGTCAGAAGATATGAAGGAAGGCATGATGGCGTTCCTTGAGAAGCGCAAACCTGAGTTCAAGGGTCAGTAGGAGTTTCCGGTTGCGGGTTAGGGTCATCACGTCTCGTTTGCTGGCTGCAGTGTTGGCAAGCCTGTGGCTGCTTTCTGCCGCCCATGCGCAATCCGGTGGCACGTTCTCTGGCCGGTATGTCGGCTTTGCCCTGAGTGAAGGGGTGGTTGCCAGCATTGCTGAGGACAATGGTCGCGTTGTTGGTCAGTACACGGATTCTGCAGGCAAGGTTTTTGCCCTCAATGGCCAGCGGGTCGGTGAGGGAGCTCAGGGCCTGCTGGAACGTGATGGCGTCCAGGCGTTCTTCCAGTTTGAGACCCGGCCACTGGGCATTCAGTTTCTCTACATTCCGTCCAGCGACACCGGTCGTCCTGACATGGCCAATGCCCTTCAAGCCGCGCTGGCACGTGACAGCGTGGATGTGGAGACTTTGCTTGGTCAGGCGCCGCGCCCGGCAAGTGATGGCGCTGTCGTTCTGCTTGATGGGGCTGAGGGTGAAGAACTTGCCTCCCAGTACGCGCAGCTTGAGCCACGCGAACGTGAGCTGATCCGGTTGTTCGATCATGTGCAGGCGCATCTTACAGGGCGGCTGTGCGGGGCTGTGAAAGCCGGTGATCTGTCTGAGAGCCACCGTGCCGTTGCGCTGGCGCTTGAGCGACAGCAGGCTGGATGTAGCGCCATCTCCACCCTCAAAGAGCGTGCTATTGCATCGGAAAACTACGACGATTTTGAAACGCGTCTGGCGATCCAGCAGGAACTGCTGACGACCACCATGTCCTGTAACGAGGGCGACAACAATGCCGAGACCTGCCAGACGGCCGGTGCCATGAATGCGGCCATGTTTGAGCAGTGGCGCCGGGCGGCGGTAATTTATGCGGAAGTTGCCGACCGTGGTGGCACGGGTGCGGCAACCGGGTCAGCGCCGGCTGGTCCACTGTCTTTGCGTGGCGGTGTGGGGGATAATGCTGCCTCCGGTGTACCGGTTCCCGGTGCACGCCCGCAGCAGTAGGCGGTCCGGCCCAAACAGCAACCTTAGTTGTTCTGCTTCCAGACCTGCCTGATCTTGGCGTCTGTTTCCGGGCCCATGTTGAACCAGGCCGTGCGGTTACGCGTGGCGTCCACCACGAACAGCCGGTCGCTGCCGCCCAAGTGTTGGGTCAGCAGGTTCACGACTTCCGGTGCGCCGGATGGCGTATGTACGACCCACACATTTGCTGAAATCTTGTAGGCCGGTCCCAGCGACATCAAGGCGTTTTCAAGCGGACCACTCGAGCGTGATTTCACGTCCGTTATGATGACGATGTTGAATGATGTTGGCTGGTCGCGCCGGTCGGTCTGCGTCTTCTTTGATCCAAAACCTTGTGGGCCGGCACCCGTTGGCGCTGGCGTATTCTTCTCTAGGCGGACCGGCACCAGTTCTGCATCTGCTGCTGAGAAGAGCTGGCTTAAAACCGGGTCCTGAGCCGCATGCATCCATTCTTCTTCGCCCGCCGGCTGACCGGTACGTGCAAGCATTGAGTTCGCAACCACGCGGCCCTCGCGCACATAGTCGCGCAGGGCGTGACCTGTGTAGGGGCCATAAATGCGCCCACTGACCTGCAGCACCCAGCGCCCGTCAAGCGGGTCGTCGAGGTCTGCATCTGCGGGAGTGTGAGGCGCGTCGTTCATGGGTGTCTGTGTTTCTAAATCCAGCTGGTCGGATCATCGACCGGTTTTGCATCTGCCAGTCTGATCCAGCCTTTGACAATCCGGTAGATGACCCAGATCGCCAGAGCGAAGAAAAGAATGAAGCCGATGCCGATGATCAAAAGCAGTGTGCAGATGATCCCGTAGAGAAGCGAAATCCAGAAGGTGCGGATCAGATAGGTGAAATGGCTTTCAAGGTAAGTGCCTTTCACATCCGGGCGGCGCACATAGGCTATGACGACACCGATGATCGCCGTCAGGCCGTTGAGGAAACCCACGGCGTACAGGCCATAGGTTATGTGGGCCATCAACGGGTCCGGCGCGCTTGAGTGCTCCTCGTGAACCGGAGCCGCCGATTGGTTCTGGTCGGTCATGGGCGCTTCTCCGCTTGCTGTCGGATGCACGAATGAAATCGGCACCGAATCAATTCAGACGCTTCGCCAAAAAGAATAGGGAAGCGCCGACGCAGGGTCCATCGGGCTTTTTGTGCGCGCATGGTGCTTTGCGCGCTTGGCAGGCTTGAAGCGGCGGAGCCTCCGTCGCACTGTGCCCGCGAACGTGGTGTGCGCTTCAGGCTTCCAGGCGCTACACGCGACGTCAAACGAACAATCAACACACGGAGCGCCCCATGAGTGATGCCTTCAACAATCTTGAGTTTTCTGCCGCTGAACGAGACGGCAATGTGCTCAAGGTCACGATCAACCGCCCTGACCGGATGAACTCGCTGCATCCACCAGCCAACTTTGAGCTTGAGAAGATCTTTGATGCTTTTGAGGCTGATGATGATCTTTGGGTTGCCATTATTACCGGTGCCGGCGACCGCGCGTTTTCTGCGGGCAACGACCTCAAATGGCAGGCTGAAGGCAATGCGATTGAAGTTCCCAAGACCGGGTTTGCGGGTCTGACGGCACGCTATGGCATTACCAAGCCTGTGATTGCTGCGGTCAATGGCGTTGCCATGGGCGGCGGTTTTGAAATCGCCCTGGCTTGCGATCTCATCATTGCGTCAGACAAGGCGACCTTCGCGTTGCCTGAACCCAAGGTGGGGCTTGCTGCACTTGCCGGCGGTCTGCACCGGTTGCCGCGCCAGATACCTGTAAAGCAGGCCATGGGCATGATCCTGACGGGTCGTGTGGTTCCAGCGGCCGAAGGTCAGACGCTGGGCTTCGTGAATGAAGTTGCTCCGCATGCGGACCTCATGGACGTGGCGATGAACTGGGCGAAGCAGATTGAAGCCTGCAGCCCGATGTCCATCCGTGCCTCAAAGCAGAGTGTCTATGGTGGCCTAGACGAGGCAAATCTTGAAAAGGCCGTGACGGGCAAATACGACGCGGTGCACGCGCTCTTCAAGAGCGAAGACCTGATCGAAGGGCCCATGGCATTTGCCCAGAAGCGCAAGCCCGTGTGGAAGGGCCGCTAGCACCTGACAACAGGTGCCTGAAAAACCGGGAAGGCCGATACCGCTGTCCGGCGGTATCGGCCTTCTTTAGTTTGACCTCGCTGTCCGGCGGGGTCGGGTATTGATCCAGCTGTCCGGCAGGATCGATGAGTTTCGTGGCAGAAAACCCTCCGTCGGGGTCGGCGCGATTAGAGGCCCGAAGTGCCCTCCGCCACGAAGTTGGAGCTCTGAGTGGAAGCAGTGTGGGCAGCGGTCTGGACGGACGTACCTTCACCGTTAAGCTTCACCCAGTGCATGGGGTGCTGGCGGGACTGACGCATCAGCCAGGAGTAGGGGGCCTTGTCGAAAGACACGATACCCATTGCCAGGTTGTCGAGAACAAGGTCGCCCTTGTCGGTTACGACGGTAAGCACAGCATGTCCTTGGCCATTCCACTGTCGGACAACAGTGATCAGAAGGGCGTCGGCAGGCCAGCCTCGCGCAATAAGAGCGCGGCGTTTCTCAAGCACATAGTCCTCGCAGTCACCGGCTGAGTTGATGGCATAGCTCCACCACTCAATTTTCTGCACAAGGTCGATGTCTTCGACCGGACGGACCGTGCGGTTGAAATAAGTGTTCACATCATTCAGCTCGCGCCACTTCTGCGGCGTCAAAGCGACATGAGACAGGTTTGCGGTGGTCGCGGCGCCTGTGGATGCAGTGGTGATGCCCGCGTCCGGCTCGCAGTCTTCGCGGTGGCGAAGGCAAAAGCCGATATAGCCGATTGGCGGACGCGCCCGGTCGCCTTCCACCATGGTCCTGGCGGACTGGCTGGAGACAGGCATGGCTGCATTGGAAAATTGAGCCGGTGTGTTGGGCGAAGCCGAACTGCCGGTGGTTTGACATGCGGCAAGTGCGAAGACGACTGCCAGCATAAGTGCGCTGCGAAGAATAAACATTGAACCAACCCCTTGGTTACTCTGGAAGATGAGCAGAGGTTGCGCTTATTCCTTTTCTATACTTCTGACATTGGCATCTGTATTTGAGTAGATGTGAATGTAAATCCCATCTATATTTAAGTACAGAAAGAGCCAATTCAGATTAGATTCCGCTTCGATTTTTATGGGGTTTTGTGCCGAATTGTCCTGACGGGCAAAAAAGTCCGGGTTTCAGCCAAAAACCATCTGCTATGAGCTGAAGCTGGAGCGAATATGCAGCGGATTGGCCGGGTATCGGGGAGGCTGAAACAGCGAAAAGGCGCGATTCCAGATCAGAATCGCGCCTCCAAAAAGATGCAAAAAACTCGAAAAAAGTTTCAACCGGCCCGATCTGACCGTGCCATCACCGTGTCAGACCGGCTTTTTCTGTCCGGAAAGGCTCAGGAACTGATCTGCCAGGAGCCATCGGGCTGCTTGCAGGCGGTGCCAGTGTCTTTCACGGGACGTCCTTCGACATAAATTTCCTGCTCGAAGGTCCGGCACTCTAGGCCCTGGGCATTGGTATAGGCCTCGCCGGGGCGTACATGACCATAATTGCCGCTGTCCTGATTGCTCCAGGCGACGTCTTCGCCGGTTTCCAGGGACTCATAGGTGGTGTCTTCGACATATTCCTCATCTTCGCAGGTGAGGTTCTTGCCGAGTTGGTTCCCTGCGATGCCGCCAAGCACCACGCCGCCAATGGTTGCTGCGGTCTTGCCGCCGCCGGACCCGAATTGTGAGCCGAGCCATCCGCCAAGGGCCGCACCGGCGATCCCGCCAACAATGCCGCCAGTATTGGTGTCGCTGCATTCCGCGCGGGCGGGGTTCGGGGAGGCAGCCAATATGGCAATGGCGCCGAAAAGGGCCAAAAACCCGGTGGTCAACGACTTGAGGCTCAAGGGCATGGTTTTCTCCTAAGCGTGAACAGTCATGCACACACCTTATCCTAGCCCAATTTGGCGACATTTTGCCTGCCAAACGGAATGCCGGTCTGCGTCAGAGGGGCTTAGAAGTGAAAAGCGGCCGAAATTGAGCCGAATTCGTCCCAGGCGTCCTGTTTCACGAATTCCTTGCTTCGCCAGATATTGGTGAAGCTGATGCGGGCCCGTCCAACCGTGACGGACAGCCCGGCCTGGAAATCTGCCACCAGTGGCTCTTTTTCCACCCGGTGGCTTTTGCGGAAGGTATTGCCGTCCAGAAAGATGTTGCGGGCCACAGCGCGCACTTCCGTTCCCGCGAACAATTGCCAGTCGATGCTGTCGCTTGGTTCGAAATAGGCAGATCCCGGCAGGCTGGGACGTATGCGCGGCACGCCGTCTGTGGATCTGAGGTCCGTGCCCACCCGCAAGGTGGCGCCGGCGACGGCATGAGTGAAAATGTTGCCAGCAGAAAAGCCAAAATGTGGGGTCGCGTCGGCTTCAAGTCGGAACGGCAGTGCGTCTTCGATCCACTGGACATCAATGGAGCGCGGCAGGCGGCGTTCATAGGTGAGGACGATGCCGGGCTCGTTCTTCAGCTGGTTGCGCCAGCCGCGCGGTTCGACGGTGTCGATCCAGTCATGCCAGGTGGTTTGAACATCGTCTGCCTGTGACCATGGCCCGACCACACCGATGGCGATCTCAAGGGCGTCGATGCGTCCTGGTTCGCCATTGCAGCCATCGTGGAAGGCAACCACGCCAAAGCCCATGTTCAACCAACCCGCATAGGGCCGGTCGTCGCGCTGCAGCGTGGGCGTGGAGATGTCGTCCGGTGTGAAAATCGATTGTCCCAAAGAGACAGAGAACTGCATGCGGTCACTGTTGCGAAAGCCCGGCGTGCCGTCGCCAATATCCTTGAGGATTTGCGGTACGGGACCAGCTGACACCAAAGAGGCTGCCGTTCCATGGGTGTAGTTGCGGTCAGCGCCGTTGCCGAACAGATCATTTTCAATCTGCACGGAGGCAATGCTGTGTCGTTCCTTGGTGCAGGCGTCTGACGCAGCAAAGGCAGGTGTGGCTGATGTGACAGAAGCCGCAAGCAGGGTAATGCCGGCAGCTACAGCAGGTGCAAAAAAGGTGGACTGAATCGATGTCATAAGGCGGACGCTACTGGCCTTGAGGCTTATTGGTCCAGTGGCATTTTTGTGGCCGAGACTGACACGATGTCTCATGCCTCCGTCTTGGGAGGCCCGCAGGCTACATGGCCTGGTGCGTCGGCTCGAAGTGGCGCATCACGGCCTTGGGTGTGGGGGCCACTTCAGCAAATTCGACAGCAAACCCGTTTTCGTGATGACGCACGACGCGCCCACTCATGCGGCCCAGTTCCACGAACACACCGATGGTGGGGCGCAGATGGGTCTCAACGGAAGCACCGCTCAAAGACATGTCGATGATCTTGCAGCTGCCTGTTGACCCGTTGGCGAGCTTCAGTGTCGTTGGCTTGTCAGCCGCGTCCACGCGGGGGTGGCGGCGGATTTCTTCAAGGGCTGCCTGATCGCCGTTGGCAACCTTGGTCAGCATGGCTGCGAACCGCTCACGCTTGGGCGGCGTCATTTCAAGCTGAAGGGCAAAGCCGTCTTCGGTGCTTCGGACAACAATGCCTTCAAACCGGCCGAGTTTGTCGACATAGGCAACCACGCGCTGGGCGGGGTCGGGCCGGGTCGCAAAGGCATCGAGCTCGATGTAGCAGCCGCAGGCAGAGATGTTGGACACCTTGCCTTCGTACTCGCCACCGTCAGGCATCAGGCAACGAGACGTGTAGCCAACGGGAATCCGCTGATATGTGCGGCGTTCATCGTGCTCGATCTCTGCCATGCTACCCATCGTTTTGCTCCAGCCCGTTCTTGGGGCGTCCTTATTGAATGTCGGACCCCCATGCTTTCATGGGCCGGGTTAACGGCAGGTTGCATTCGCGGGTACAGTTTTTTGTGGCGAAGGCCTCGGAGTGCTCCAATATGTGGGTTCGAAATCAGAACGGGCTGGATTTGGCAGCAGGCTTGGCCTTTCAGGGTAAGCAAAGCGTTAACAAGTCAGGCTGCCGTCCAATGCAGGGAACTATCCAATGAAAATCGAAAAAGGTTCAGTGGCGCTTATCGTGGGTGTGGGCGCGTCCGAAGGTATTGGCGGGGCGATTGCCCGGCGGGCTGCGGCAGAAGGGCTGCATGTTTATGTCGCCGGCCGAACACAGGCGAAGCTTGATGTGGTTGTCAGCGAAATCGAAGCCGCCGGCGGTAAAGCCACCGCGATTGTGGCGGATACCACCCAGACCGCTGATGTGAAGCGGATGTTTGACACGGCAGAGCAGGGCGCCGGGAAGCCTGACCTTGTTGTCTACAACGCCGGCAACAACCGATTCAGTGCTCTGACCGACATGTCGGACGCGTTCTTCGAGGATCTGTGGCGCCTGTGTGCATTTGGCGGTTTCCTTGTCGGGCGCGAAATGGCGCAGCGGGTTCTGCCGGAAGGCGAGGGCGTGCGCGACACTCAGGCAACGCTCATCTTCACTGGTGCGACGGCGTCGATGCGGGCACGTCCGCCGTTCACGGCGTTTGCTTCCGCCAAAGCTGCCGAGCGCGCGCTGGCACACGGCATGGCGCGTGAGTTCGGCAAGCGCGGACTGCATGTGGGTCACGCCGTTATTGACGGCGGCGTTGACGGCGCACAGCTCAAGTCCCGCTTTGCTGAATACCTTGAAGCCAAAGGCGAAGATGGCGGCCTGAACGTGGATGCGGTCGCGGCAGAATACTGGAACCTGCATATGCAGCACGCCAGCACATGGACGCTTGAGCTTGATCTTCGTCCGTACAAGGAAGAATTTTAGGCGATGTCACGTGCTCGACCGAGGCGGGCATTGAGGGTTGCGACGCTCGTCTGGTCAGACCTATGCTCTTAAGAGTGGCAACGGGTTGTTGCGTGGCATAGCGTCGGAGATGAGAAGAATGCTTCCTGTTCTAAAGAACCTTGTCGGGGTCCGACGTACTATCAGCCTCATTGTGCTGGCGTCTGTGATGGTCAGCTCGCAAGTAAGTGCAGCAGACACTGAAGCTGAGAGATTGCGGCTCGCCGCCGAAGTCGTTGAGATTTCCCAGGGTGAGCAGATGGCTCAGAGCATGATAACGGCCATGCTTCCGTTGCAATTGGCACAGCTTCGCAAGGCGCATCCCAAGCTCACCGACAAGCAATATGTGATCGTGGAAGAAGTCCTGCGGGATGAGCTGAAGTTTGTGGTGGAAGATGCCATCGCGCAGTTTGTGCCGATCTATGCTGAAACATTTTCAGCAAAAGAGTTGCAGGACATTGTCTCGTTCTACAAATCCGACACAGGCCAGCGCATGTTGGAAGAAATGCCGGCGCTGCAGCAACGTGGAATGCAGGTCGGTCTTGGCGCGGCGATCAAGCGGATGCCCGAAATGGTGCAGCGCTTGAAGTCACGTCTGTCCAACAAGGGCATTGATCTATAGCGGATGAGTGCCTTGGCGGTCGGAGCAAATTGGCCTTCGTACGATTGTTTGTGACGGCGTTTCGATGGCGATGGGCGATCAGGGGCTCGGTGGCGGCAAAGTAGGCCTAAAACGCCCCTAATTCCGCCATTGGCGCGGTGGCCACACGCTGATACTGTCCCCGGCAATTACGGTTAACGCTCGCGTTGGGGATCAATAAGAACATGCGTCAGCTATTTGGTTTGAATATTCGGCATGCTGCCTTCGTGGCGATTGCTGTGTTTCTGTCTTCCTGCGCCAGCTATCAGCTGGACGACGCCCGTGAAATGACGCCGTCCGGCGATCCCTTCACGCAGGCACTGTATGACGCGTATCTCAATCATTCCGCTCGGGCCTACGAGGAAGAAAACGAAGAGCTGTCCAATGCCTTTGCCTCGCGCGCCATTGCAGCTGCGCAGGGAACGGTGGTGGCACCTGTTGTGCCGGTCTCCGGGGCTCTTCAGTCGGGCAGGGGCTCAATTGCCACGTTTGATGCGGCTCGTGGCCGTCTGACCAGCGCCTTGTCTACGGGCCGGTCGTCAGCGCCAGCGCAGGCCGCCAATGCCCAGGCCGCTTTTGATTGCTGGTACCTGCGGGCGATTGATCCTGAATCCGATGCCGCTGCGGTATCGCGTTGCCAGTCTGAATTCAATTCAAGCATCGCTGCCCTTGAGGCTGCAATTGCACCACCACCGGTGCAGGTGACGCTTCCAGACCCGGCCAACTTCACATCTTACTTCGGCTTCGATGAGTGGTTCCTGCGTGCAGATGCACTGGACGTCATCGGGGCTGCCATGGAAACCGCACGCACCGGCGGGCATGGCGAGATTGTTCTGGGCGGCCACACAGATACGTCTGGCCGTGCCTCATACAATGACGGGCTGTCGCTGCGCCGCGCAGAAGCTGTGAAAGCCACCATGATCGAGCTGGGCGCACTGCCTGATGCAATCCGTGTTGTGGCCTATGGCGAGACCCAGCTGGCTGTGCCGACCGGTGATAATGTCCGTGAAGCGCTTAACCGACGGGTTGAAATCCAGCTGATTCCGTAGGGCTGCGGGCGGAGTTCCGCCCGCTATTGACGCGGCGTTGAATAGAACTTGACGCAGGCGTCACTTTTTACGGTATTGTCACTCACGTGATTTGGCGCGGCTGCTCGAAATGGGCAGCCGCGTCGACTATATGGCGCGTAGGGCAGCGCGGCTCATTTGGGACAGCCAAAGAGTGACGCGCGCCTTTGCAGTAAAGGCAGGAAACGATGGAAGCGTTTGATTATGTGATTGTGGGCGCAGGCAGCGCGGGCTGCGTGCTTGCGAACCGTCTGAGCGAAGATGAAGGATCGCGGGTGCTGATCCTGGAAGCCGGTCCCAAGGACAAGAACACCTTCATTCACATGCCCGCTGGCTATTCCCAGATTGTTGGCACCAAGAACGAAAATAACTGGGGCTACGAAACCGAAGGTCAGACGCATCTGAACAACCGCAAGCTTTATTGGCCGCGCGGTCGTGGGTGGGGTGGGTCTTCGTCCATCAACGCCATGGTCTATACCCGCGGTCATGCGCGCGACTACGATTTGTGGCGTCAGCTCGGCAACCCAGGCTGGGCCTATGCGGACTGTCTCCCATACTTCAAGAAAGCCGAGCATTCCAACCGTGACGACACCACGTTCCACGGTCAGGAAGGCCCCCTTCATGTGCAGAAGTCCAATCGGACCAACGACATCCTGATGGATGTCTTCGTTGAAGCCGGTCAGCAGGCCGGTCATCCGGCGACGGACGATTTCAACGGTGCGCAGCAGGAAGGGTTTGCCCGCTACGAACACACGATCAAAGGATCCAAGCGCTGCTCCGCTGCGCAGGCCTATCTGGTGCCGGCACTTGAGCGCGAAAACCTTGTGGCTGAAACCGGGGCGCATACAACGCGCATCCTGTTCAATGGCAGCAAGGTTTCCGGCATTGAATATGTGCAGGACGGAGAAACCAAGCAGGTGCAGGTGGACAAGGAACTGATCCTGTCCGGTGGTGCCATCAATTCACCGCAACTCCTGTTGCTGTCAGGCATTGGTGACGCTGAGTATCTGCGCAAGTGGGGCATTGACGTTGTGTCCGACGTCAAGGGCGTAGGCCAGAACCTGCAGGATCACCTGGGTGTTGTAAGCCAGTTTGAATGCACGCAGCCGGTAACGCTTCACCGCGCCGCGTCTCCGATCAACCGCATCAAGGCTGGTCTGTCCTATCTGCTGTTCGGCACGGGCGACGCGTCCTATCCGCCGACTGCGGCTGGTGCGTTCTTCAAGACGCGCCCGGACCTCGATCTGCCGGATATCCAGCTTCACTATGTGAGTGTTGCCATGGGCGACAGCCACGGACGTGACGGCATCACCGACAAGCACGGCTTCTCCTGCGTCATGTATCCAACGCGTCCTGAAAGCCGTGGCTATCTTGCGCTCAAGTCGCTTGATCCGCTGGATGCGCCGCTACTGCAGCCAAATTATCTTGAATCTGAGAATGATCGCCGCGCCATGCGTGACGGCATTCGCCGCACGGAAGAAGTGTTCCGCCAACAGGCGTTTGACGAATATCGCGGTGACCGTCTCAAGCCACCGGCAGACGTCAACACGGACGAAGAGCTGGATGCCTGGATCCGTGCCACAGCTGAAACGCTCTATCACCCGGTCGGGACCTGCAAGATGGGCACCGATGATATGGCCGTTGTTGATCCGAGCATGAAGGTGCGCGGCGTTGAGGGGCTTCGTGTGGTGGATGCGTCCATCATGCCGACGCTGGTCGGTGCAAACACCAATGCGCCCACCATCATGATTGCGGAAAAGACCGCTGACATGATCCGTGGTCGTTCTGCGCTGACGCCTGAAAATGTGCAGATTGCTGAAGACCGCGAGGCTGCTGCTGCTGCTGAGTAAGCGTTGTTAGCGGCGTCTTCTTGCCCGGAACTGTCTAAAATTTGACTAGAGTTTTAGACCAGTTCGGGCGGCTGCCTTATCTGGACCTGTAGTGTTTGATTGTAGTTTCTCCTGAATGGAGGAATTCCCACATCATGGGCGATCAAAAAGCAGAAACTTCTGGTACGCGCGGCCGCATTCGAACGCGGTCGCCGCTTGGTCCTGGCGTGGGTCTCAAGGCAGCACCGGCAAACGCCATGCCGTCCAGCGTCGTGACGACGCAGGAGGGTCCAGACGAGCGAAGTTTGCGCATTGCCCTGGCACGCCATCGGAACTTCATCACCGGGCGCAAAGGTGGCCAGCGGCTGGTTCTGTCGTTTCAGTGTATCGAGTACATGGACTTCCGAGGCGCGGATTTGCGCGAGGCTGAATTTGTCGGTGTGAGTGGTGACGGCGCGCAGTTTGATGGCGCTGACCTCACGGGGGCCAACTTTTTCAGCGCGGAATTCACAGGCGCTTCTTTTCGCGGTGCCAATCTCATGAGGGCTGATCTTCGCGGTGGGATATTTGCCCGCGCGGACTTTGAAGGCAGCAATCTGGAAGGCGCTGACATTCGAGACGGCATGATCATGGCGCGGGATGGCGGCGGCAATCTGGCCTACTTCAATGGCATTGATGCCAGTGCCGATATGTCCGGTGCGACACTGCGCGAAGTGAACTTCGAAGGGGCCCGTGTCGTACGCGCCCAGTTGAATGGCACAGATCTGACGGACGCCAATTTTACCAATGCCAAGCTGCGCAAGACGCAACTGTGCGATTCAAACCTGTCTGGCGTCATCTTTACCGGGTGCGACCTGACGGACGCTGATCTGTCAGGCTGTTGCTTACGCGGTGCGACGCTTGTGGGCGGCGTGCTGGATGGCACAAATCTGCAGGGCGCTGATCTGACGGCATCTCAAGTGACCCGTAGTGAGCTGACCCATGCGGACGTGACCGGTGCCATCATCCCGCAAAAGCGCACCAGTGACGGTGAAACCATCGAAGACATGATCCAGGACCATGGGTTGTGGGTGGCAAGCCTTGGCCAGCATGGCCGTCAGCTGAATGCGCGCGGCATTGATGCGACCGGCCTTGAGGCAGCTCGAGGAAAACTGCCGGCCGCTGACATGCGCGACACTGTGCTGGCGGACGCCAATCTGTCTCATGTGAATCTCACCATGAGTGACCTTGAGGGATCAACGCTCAGAAAGACCCGTATGGCCTTTGCGGATCTGCGCGGTGCCAAGCTCTCCGGGATCAAGGCCAATGGTGTCGTGATGATGAATGCTGATCTGTCGCCCATGCCAATCGGTGGGCTTGGCGGCAAGAAGTGGCCTGTGCGGGCGCATGGCGCGGTGCTGTCCGGCGGTGACCTTCGCAAGACAAACATGCGCGGCATTGATTTGACCGGCGGGTCGCTCTTCAAGACCGATCTGCGGGATGCGGACCTGACGGGTGCCATTCTCGTGGATGTTGATTTGCGCGGCGCTGATCTGCGCGGAGCCACTCTCAGTGGTGTGGACCTGCGAGGTGCCAAGGGCGCGGACGAGCTTCGCGTTCAGCTCATCGACTTTGACGATGAACTGGTGATGCCCGCCGCATCCTGATGGCGTTTGGTGTCCGGACTAACTGTCTGTCTTGACCAGTCGCAGGTAAGGGCGCACTTCGCGAAACGCGATGGCGGGCGGTGCATGGGGGTTGTCTTCCACGTCCAGCTCGACGCGTTCCGTCATGGGAATGGTCTCGCCTTCTTCGGCATCCAGTACTTCGATGGTTTCAGTCCACTGACGCACAATCGGGTCCGTGCCGAGCCAGAAGGGGTCTTCCAGCGGGGCGACGCAGCCCAGGACGCGGGACAGGCGGCCGTTTGATGCTGCAAGCGGCAGAAGCAGAAGTTCAAAGCGTACATTGCGTTCGCGCATGCTCTCAGCAGCAAACTCAACCAGCACAGGTTCGGCATTGCCGACGACGCGTTCCAGCAGGCTTGTGACCGTGACGCGGCTTTCGCCGTGCCAGAGGGACGAGAACTCTTCGTTGCGCAGCTCAAAACCGTAATTGGCGCACAGGGCCGTGCCTGCCAGGCGGAACGTAAAGACGCCGGGCCGTTCGAGTTCCAGAATGAACATCTCGGGCAGGTGGCGTTTGATGTCGCGCGGTTCAATCTCGTCGCGGCGCGGGGCCTGTCGGCCGGCTGACAACCGGTACCAGTAAGCAAGAAGGTCTCGTGCGGCTCGCGTTTTGGTCATTGGATACGCGCTCTTTTAGCTGTCGGCTTTCCCATGTGTCCCGAGAAAGCGTCCCTGATTGATCCGATGGGCTTATCCGGGACACTTCCGTGCCGCTGCGGCACAGAAAAGCCCCCGAATGGGCCCTTTGGACGTAAATGAGCACACGCCATGCCAGCCCCGCGTCGGGGTGGGGAGAGCCTTGGGATAAGAGTGATTTTTCTGTGGACAACGCGGTAGGGCCGCAGAAACCTTGGGTTTTTGCGTCAGTCGCTGTCTTTGCCGGGATGCCGGGTAATGCCGTCGGGCGGGGTGACGACCACAGACTTATAGTAAACGGGTTCGTCGGTGGCTGTGTCGATGATGCGCACTTCCAGCGGAGCGCCCGTTTCGGCGCTGTTGAAGCGGATGGGGGAGGGCGTGTCGCCGGCCGTCTTCCATTTGTTGCCCCATTGGGCGAGGGCCATGAGCGATGTGCCCAGTTCCTTGCCCTTCTGGGTCAGCACATATTCGTAGCGGGGTGGGCGGTCGTGGTACTTCACCCGTTCAAGAATGCCATTGGCTTCCAGATGCCTGAGGCGGCGCGTCAAAATGTTGCGGGCGATGCCCAGGCGCTCGCGAAAATCCTCAAACCGCCGGTAACCCGTTAATGCCTCACGGATAATCAGCATTGTCCACCATTCGCCGATGATCTCCAGCGACCCGGCAAGCGTGCAATCAGTGTTGGCAAAACTGGTCCGGCGCACCCATCTATCTCCTTAGCGGGCATTTCCCCGCAGTTTTTGGGGAAATTGGTGTCTGGTACGTTGCATGACGCAACCTACCATGACAACCTAAGTTGCGTGGTGCAACTAACTATCGGGATCATCTGTGGTCCGGTTGGTGTTACACGGCGTAACTGACCAGTGGCTGAAGGTGGCATGTATCGCCAGCGAGCAAAGTGGGTGGGGTTAGAGCGTGAACAGACGTCTTTTGTTGGGCATCGCCGTTTTGTTGGTAGCGGGCGCCACGATTTTCTTCTTCAGCGGCGCGCCGGATGCGATCAGCCAGAGCATCGACCGGGACCGGTTGATGCCGGTGGTCACGGCTAATGTCGAAATGACCGACACCTACGATGTGCAGGCACGCTATGCCGGACGCATCAATGCCAGCCGCTCCAGCAATCTTGGGTTTGAACGTCCGGGTCTTCTTGCCTCTGTCACCGTTGATGAAGGGGCTGTGGTGAAGGCGGGCGATGTTCTTGCCTCCCTAGACATCCGCAGCCTTGAAGCGCAACTGGCACAGGCCCGCGCGCAGGAACGTGAAGCCAGTGCACGCTTATCCCTCTCCAAAGTGACCGTTGAGCGGCAGAAGAAACTTCTTGAGCGCAAGAATGTCTCCCAGCAGCGCTATGACGAGGCGCGCTTTGAAGGGCAGGCCATTGCAGCTCAGTTGGCCGGTGCTCGCGCCAGCATTACGTCGCTTGAAGTCGCCATCGAGCTTGCGTCCATCCGCGCGCCCTATGACGGTCATGTGGTCGCGCGCATGGTGGATGAGGGCACGGTGGTGAATGCCGGACAGCCGATCTTCCGCCTTCTGGAAAGTGCCAGCCTTGAAGCGCATATCGGTATTCCGCCGGATGCGTTGATTGGCCTGGACGACGGCAAAATTCATCAGATTGACGTGCGCGGTCAGCTTTATCCCGCAGCCTTGTCGAACGTCGTGTCAGAGGTTGATGCCGAGACACGCACAGTAAATGCCATCTTCGTTGTTGAAGCGCCGTTTTCGCAGGTGCGGGCCGGTGAGCTTGCCCGTGTGACCCTGACGCAAACAGTAACTGAGCCAGGCTTCTGGGTGCCGCTTGCAGCGCTTACGGAAGGGCGGCGAGGATTGTGGGCGCTGTTCGTTGTGGCACCTGACACAGCCACGGGCGATGCCGCTGCTCAGGCACCCAAGAATGCCGGGATCGTTGAACGCCGCACGGTTCAGCTGCTCCACACTGAGGCAGACCGGGCCTTCGTGCGCGGGACGCTCAAGAATGGCGAAGCCTTCGTTGTTGAAGGCTCACATCGTCTGGCACCCGGTCAGCGTGTGCGGATCGTTGAGCCACCGGCGGGCAACAGCACTGCCCAAGTCAGTCAATCCAGCGTCCAGTAGCGTTTAGCAAAGGCGGCAGCGCATATGTGGTCGAACCTGTTTTATAGAAACCCGCGCCTGACAGCCCTGACACTGGGCCTCATCGTCATTGCGGGGTGGCTCGCGTTCTCCAGTCTGGGTCGTCAGGAAGACCCGGCGCTGACCCGCCGCTTCGCCACCGTTGTGACTTTCATGCCCGGTGCTGATGCGCTGCGGATGGAAAGCCTGATTTCGCAACCCATCGAAGAGCGTCTGCGCGAAGTTCCCGAAATCAAGGAAGTGAATTCCGACTCACGGGCAGGCACATCCCTGGTTCGCATCGAGCTGCATGACTACGTGATGGTGCCGGACCAGGTCTGGTCCAAGGCGCGCAACAAACTCACCGAAGCCGAAGCGGTACTGCCGCCTGCGGCCTCCAAGCCCGACCTTCAGGACCGCTCGTCAACGGCGGTGACCATTGCGGTCGGGCTGGTGTGGGATCAGGAGGGGCCGCCGCAGGTTGATATTCTCACTCGGCTTGCGGATGACCTTGAAGATCGCTTGCTGAACATTCCCGGCACCCGCGAAACGGACCTTTATGGCGAAGCCGAAGAGGAAGTTCTCGTCACGCTCGATGCGGTGGCGGTGTCGTCGCTCAATCTCAGCGTGGCAGAAATCTCGCGTGCCATTACGCTGGCAGATGCCAAGGTGTCTGCCGGTCAGATCCGCAACTCGGTCAATGACTTGTCAATTGAAGTGACCGGCGAACTGCAAAGCATCACGCAGATTGCCGATTTGCCGATCAAGCAACGTCCTGACGGTCAGATTGTGCGCCTGCGCGATATCGCGACTGTCACCAAGGGCGTACGTGATCCCCCGCGCAGCGTGGCACTGGTGCGCGGCGAGCGCGGTGTCATGATCTCTGCCGAGATGGAAGCAGGCGGACGCGTTGACCTTTGGTCCATTCGGGCTGCCGATATCCTTGAGGACTTCGAGGCAGACCTGCCGCGTGGCATCAAGCAGGTCATCGTCTTTGACCAGAATGTCTATACGTCCGCGCGCCTTGTTGAGCTCGGCTCCAACATGCTGCTGGGCGCGGCCATTGTCATGGGCGTGCTGCTGATTACCCTTGGCTGGAAGTCGGCGCTGCTTGTTGGCGCGGCCCTGCCTTTGTCCGTGCTGATGGTGTTCATCGGCTACAATCTCATCGGCATGCCGCTGCACCAGACGTCCATGGTGGGCATCATCGTGTCGCTGGGTCTGTTGATCGACAACGCCATTGTGGTGGTTGATGACTTCAATGCGGCCCGCAAGAAAGGGGCAAGTCCCGGCGAAGCCATATCCGAAACCATCTCGCATCTGTTTGTGCCGCTGTTTGCGTCCACACTCACAACTGCTCTGGCCTTTGCGCCGATCTTCCTGGCGCCGGGCGGGGCCGGGGAGTTTGTGGGCCCACTGGCCATCGGCGTGATTATCGCCCTGTCCAGTTCGTTCTTCCTCGCGATGACGGTCATCCCGGCTATCGCCGGTTTTGTGTCCAGCGATGACGACGCGGACACCCGCCGGGAACACACATGGTGGAAAGACGGTTACGTCAACCGTGAGCTGGCGGACGTCTATCGCAGGAGCATCCGGCTCATTCTGCGGCGACCCATCATCGGTGTGGGAGTTGCGATGGTGTTGCCCATTTTCGGCTTTACCATGGCGGGCACCTTGGAGAGCCAGTTCTTCCCGGCCAATGACCGCGACATGTTCCAGATGCAGGTCTTTCTACCGGCGCAGACATCTCTTTCTGAAACACGTGTTGAAGTTGAAAAGATCCGTGATCGCCTGAATAAGCACGAGTCGGTTCTCGACAGCTACTGGGTGATTGGTGACCCGGCACCGCGCGTGTTCTACACCATGACCAATTCGTCCGAGGGGCTCGCGTCCTATGCAGGTGCCTTTGTGCGCACCACGTCAGGTGATGCGACGCTCAAATTCCTGCCGGAAATCCAGAACGATCTGCGCAATGCGTTTCCCAATGCCACCATTCTGGCTGTGCCGTTTGAGCAAGGTCCGCCAGCGGATGCGCCACTTGAAGTGCGCGTTGTCGGGCCGGACCTGGATGTCTTGCGTGAAGAAGGTGAGAAGCTGCGCGCGATCATGCATCGCACGTCCGGTGTCACCTACACCATTGCCAAGCTCTCTGGCGGCCAGCCTAAGCTGAGCGTCATCACCAATGAAGACGAGGCGAAGAATGCGGGTCTTCAGGCGGTTGATATTGCCCGCTCTCTGGACGCTTCTTTTGAAGGCTCCGTGGGTGGCTCCGTTGTGGAAGCCACAGAAGAACTGCCTGTGCGTGTGCGTGTGGGTGATGGTGGTCGCGGTGAGATCAGCGACATTCGCTCTGAATACATTCTGCCGACCATACGTGGTCCGCTGACGAACAATGGCATGCCCGGTGTGCCGCTGACCGCGATTGCGGAAATCGGACTGGTTCCTGAACTTGCCGGTATCACCCGGCGCAATGGAGAGCGGACCAACACCATTCAGGGCTTCCTGGTACCGTTCGAACTGCCGGCTGAAAATCTGGCCGAATTCCGTCAGCACATGGCAGACGCTAACTATGAGCCGCCGCGTGGATACCGGTTCGAGTTTGGTGGCGACGCGGAAAACCAGTCAGAGGCGCTGGGCAGCTTTGCCGCCTTTGCCGGTCCGCTGCTGGTGTTGATGGCCGCGTCCATCATCCTGTCGTTCAATTCCTTCCGTTACGCGGGCATCGTCTTTGCTGTCGCCTTCCTGTCCGTTGGTCTGGCGCTGTTTGGCGTCTGGCTGTTCGGCAATCCGCTCGGGTTTGTTGCCATCGTCGGCACCATGGGTCTGGTGGGCCTTGCAATCAACGGGGCCATTATCGTCCTCTCGGCACTCAGGGCCGATGACGCGGCCAAGGAGGGCGACCTGCAGGCGGCGGAAGACGTTGTGGTCAACGCCAGCCGCCACATCATCTCCACGACCCTGACAACGGTCGGTGGCTTCCTGCCCTTGATCCTGTTCGGTGGCCGCTTCTGGCAGCCCATGGCCACCGGCATTGCCGGCGGCGTGGGTGGCTCTGCCATTCTGGCGCTCTACTTCACCCCGGCGCTGTTCATCTGGATCGCCCGGCGTGAAGCAAGGCGGGCAGAAGAACAGCGGCTCAAGGGGCGTATTGCGCCCGCAGAGTAGGGGCGGCTTTGGCTAAGCGACTGAGGCGGGTTCTTTGTTCTCCAATGAACCCGCTGACGAGGCGGTCTTGCCTGCTCCAAGGATCTTCGACATCACGTCATGCAGGGCGGCCTTCGGGTCGTTGCTCATGGCCATGGACCGCCAGGCTACGATGCGGTCGGGGCGGACCAGCACGCATCCATCGTCGTCGACTTCCCGCCGCTTGATCCAGTGTCCGTACACATCGTTGACGGGTAGACCCAGAGACACCTGGACGGCTTCCATCTTGACGCCCAGCTCGGACGCCACGCTTTCCACGGCGTCCATCCATTTGCCGCCGTCGGCGCCGACTATGAGTGTGAACTGATCATATCCGCACAGATCAAGCGTTGACGTATCCTTGTCGCCGACTGTCAGCCATGCATGGGGAACCGGGTTGCCGGGTACTGTTGTTGGCACATGAAACTGGTCTGCGTCCCGCTCAGGTGTCTTGACGCTTGATCCGTCACTGACCATCGCGTCCGATTCATAGCTCTGACCCAGCTCAACGCCATGGGCATTGAACTGGCCGTTCTGCACCTTCAGAGCATCAAAGATCTTCTGCCGTTCGGGGCCACCATTGGGACCAAATATCGCGTCGATTTTCTCATTTGCTTCGTCCCAGCTTGTCTGTGGGCTGAAGTCGAAGATGTTGACCCATTCGACCATCTCCAGGACGCTCTGGATGGCGCGGTCGATGATCCGCCGGCCTACTGGCTGCCGCTCCACGGTGTAGGTGCGCAGCAGGTCTTCGCTCGCATGGCCCTTCACCACCAAAGCGAGTTTCCAGGCCAGGTTGTAACTGTCCTGGATCGACGTGTTGCTGCCCAGCCCGTTTGCGGGCGGGTGGCGGTGCGCTGCGTCGCCGGCAATAAACAGGCGGCCGCGCTGATAGTCGGACGCAACCATATGGTTGAACTGCCATGAGCTAATCTTGCGGATTGAAAACTCAACACTGTCGTCGCCAATGGAGGCACGGATACTCTCCCTGATCGTTTCTTCATCGAGGTCGTGGGGGTCCCCTTCGGCGCGCAGCAAAATGGTACTCCACTCGGTCCACGGTTTGACGCAGGTCCATACGCCCATGGTGTCGCGGCTTCCCGGCGTAAGCGTGACAAACAACGCACCGGACCGGTGAGCCGTATAGCGGCTCAGATCCGCATCGATCCAGACTGTCACGGCATCACGGAGACCCATCACACCTTCAAACTCAAATCCCCCGTCGGTGCCCACAACTGTGCGCGATCCGTCGCAACCGAGTGCGTAGCGGGCCTTGACTTTGAATTCTGGTGAGCCGTCTCGGGGCACAACATGCGCTTCCACATAGTCACCCATGTCCTTGATTGAGCGGACCTCATGGTCTTGCCGGATGTCGGCGCCCAACTCCTGTGCGCGGCGAAGCAGGATTGGTTCCAGGGTGTTCTGCGCGATGTTGCACATCTCCGACGGACTGGCAGCCCGATAGTCGCCGATGCGATCATCCCCCGTGCCCCAGGTCATCATCCGAGACAGTTCGCGGCCTGCGAATGTCGTCGCATATACCTGCTTGCCCATGAGGACGTGGGGCAGGGCATTTGCCTGCGCTTCCTCTTCGACACCGAGGTCTCTGAAAACTTCGACCGCGCGTTGGTTGGTGATGTGTGCCCGCGGCGCGTTGGCAGTTCCATACTTGGTCAGCGTCAGCGCATCGACCCCGGAGCGGGCAAGCAGGGTTGCAGCTGTAAGGCCAGCGGGTCCCGCGCCCACGATGAGAACGTGAGTTTCTATGGTTTTCATGATCGTTTTCCTTGGTCGTGCCTGTTGACTTGACTGGTCTGGCGTGTGGACCGGCCTGGCGTTAGGTAATGATGAGCCGCGCGACGAAGTCCGCGTGGCGTTCAACGGCATCTTTTTTCAGGGGGTCGATTCCGGTGAGTTGCCTGCACTCAGGCGCCACCGCGAAGATCAGGGACGCAGCGCCAGCGAGTGTGTAATAGACATGGGGCAAGTCGTCTTGCGAGTAGCCAAGCGCATTGAGCATGTAGTCTGCCAGGGCTTCAAAGCGCGGGCGCAGATGCGTCGAGATCAGCCAGTCGAGCCGCTCGTCAGCGTTCTTGCCCTCATCCACCATGAGCCAGAAGAACTCTGGATACTCGGCAGAGAAACGGACGAACTCCCTTATGGACTCGCGTGCATTCTCCCGCTCATCAGCTGATGGCCGCTGGGCGAGGCGGTCAAACAAGCGTTCGCCAATTTCTTCAAACAGATTGTCGGCAGCAGCGCGCCATAGCACGTCCTTGGTGCCAAAGTGATAGGTGATCAATCCCTGATTGGTACCTGCCACGTTGGCGATGTCACGGGTGCTGGTGCCGTGAAATCCGCGCTTGGCAAAGGATTGCCGTGCCGCCTGCACAATGCGGGCGGATGTCTCCTCGCGCTTTTTGGACCGCGCGGTACCTGTGGATTTTGCTGACGCGGCGTTTTTCGATTTTGAGTCATCACGAACCATCAGGATGCGTCCTTCTTTGTGGTCTCAATCTCATGGAGAAGTTGCTGGATAGCTTCTTGGTCGCCAGGGGCCATCTGTTTCAGGAAGGCGATGACTTCGTCGGGAATCCATTGCCCGACGGCGCTTGCGAAACTCGGGCGTTGTTTCATGCGTGCAAGCCATGCAGTGACACTTGGATAGGCGGCGATCATGCTGTCCAAGCCAAGATGCTCAAGCCTCAGGACATAGGGCAGGACCGCGCCATCGGCGATGGTCGGTGCCGATCCGGCGAGCCACTGGGCGTGTTGGAGCCGGGATTCCATTTCGTCCAGCATCTTGATGAAGCGCTCCATGGCAATCTTGAACTCGGGGGCCTCCACACCGAGCTCAAGAACGCTCCTTCGCTGTGCGCGCGCCGTTGGATCGACAATGCTGGCAACTGCTGCCTCGCGTGTTTCGGCGGGCTGTGCATTGACGAGGTGTCGGGGGCCGAGCGCAAACGTAACGACTGCCGCTTCTGCGTGAATTTGGTGGTCAATCAGATGCGTCCATGACCGCATCCGGTGCGCCTCAAGGGGAGCATTGGGGACAAGCGGCTCGCCGCCACCGATCTGATCCAGATACATCATGATCAGTGAGGACTCGAGAATGACGGTCTCACCGTGCTGCAGGGCGGGCACGACGTGATCGGGATGGATCTTCGTGTACCAGTCCGCGTGCTGCTCTCCAGCCAGGAGGTCGATTTCCCGTGACGTGTATTCCATCTGTTTTTCAGACAGCATCCACCGCACCTTCTGTGAGCAGGTGGAGACGGCATTGTGAAACAGGGTCAGCATGAGCAGCCTCAAAATTATTCAACTGAATAACAATTCGCTGTTCACTTGAACAGCAAAGCATTTCGCTTGTCAATCGAATAATTTTGATAGGGGCGGGATACCGGCACGGCGGCACACAAACTGCATTTTCTGTCACATCAGCGGTGAATTGGCCGCTTTAGGACAGAAACTGGGTCATTTACCCCCCTGAATGACCCGCAGGAGTGCCAAAATGAAACACGTATCCCGGATTGCTGCCGTCGGCGCCTTGTCAGTGTCTCTCACTGCAACGCTGCTTGGCGCCGTTTCCTTCGCCGGTCCTGACAAGGGCAAGGGAAGTTACGGCGGCCACGGCCCGAAAATGCCAAATGCACCGCATGTGTCTGTTGGCGTGCCCAAGGTTTCCACCCACGTCTTCAACGTGTCTGTGCCCGTTCCCAACGTGCATGTGCCGATGTTCAACGGACAGAAGGACAAGAAGGACGGCGGTACGGACACCTTCCGCGAGAAAGAAACAATCATCGAGCGCGAAACCATTCGCGAGACCACGATCATCGAGCGTGAAGTCATCAACAACGAAACTGTCTTCATTGGCGGTGGCGGCGGGTCATCCTTTGTCATCATGCAGCCGACACCGGTTGCCTTGGGCAAGATCAACGTGGTGGAGCCTCTTGCTCCCAAGCCTGTGAAGGCTGAGTGCATTGACGGTAAGGGTCACCTGTCCAATGCATGGCGTGTTGCGCCCGCTGAAATCGGTGTGGACTACAAGGGCGAAGTGTTCCGCTGCCCCACCGGATATGCGCTGGGCGCCACGGTGGGCGAGTGGGTCAATGGCCGCGCAGACTACACCAATGGCTTTGTGATCGAGTGCCAGGGCGGCGAAGCTCTGCGCTTTGGTCAGGCGGGTCGTCTGGCTTGTGCGCCTGAAGAGCGTCGTGCCGACCTTGGTCATTCACAGCTGGCTGGTGGCCCGCTTGCCGAAGTCCTGATTCATCGCGGAACTGGCGCTACGAGCGGTGGTCACGGCAGTGCTGCTGATCTCGGTGGCCTTGTGCTGACCGGTGGTGTTGGCGGTCGCGTTTACTAGGGCTTTCTGAAAGGAGAGTTGAAGGTGAAAGCGCGCTGACTGTCCTTGGTGCAGCCTTCATCTTTAATGGCGGGCGTTCAGGTTGGGGGACCTGAACGCCCGCTTTCTTTTGTGCAGTGCTGCGTCTCAGATTTGCAGTGGCTCAGCGGGTGCCGCGTGTGGTTTCCTTGCCCCCGGATCTGCTGGAGGGCTGCAATGTCTCACCTAACTGGAAAATGTCTGTGCGGCGCTGTCACCTACAAGGCTGCAGCGCCACCACAATCAGCCCGTTATTGCTGGTGTCGGACCTGCCGCTATCTGGCCGCCGGGAATGCCACCGTCAATGTCGTGTTCGCGTCGGACGGGTTCCAAATCGACGGGACCACGAGCGACCATGTGAGTGTTGCTGACAGCGGCAACACCATGCATCGCCGGTTCTGCACGGCCTGCGGCACCCATATGTTCAGCGAGGCTGAGGCGCGCCCTCATTTGATTATCGTCCGCGCCGGCACGCTTGATGATCAATCGCTGGTCGATCCCGGTTCCAACATATGGCTGTCAGAAGCGCCGGACTGGGCGCGGCCGGATGACCGGCTTGTTGCCTTCGACGCTCAGCCGCCGGTTCCACCAACCACAGCCTAGGCTGAGCTTTCGGGCGCCATCTGTTACGCAGCCCACCCGCCGTGGAATGAGATCGGTACGTGGTGACTGAGCCAGATTTTTGCCATTGGACCGGCGTCCACTGCATTGGCATCAAACACGCCAAAGAAGGTGCGTTCGCTCTTGGCGTCCAGGCACTGGGTGATCAGCCAACCATCATCAATAACGCCGGACTGTTCATCGCGGGCCACGAACACAGGTTCGCCGACTTGCGCATTGTCGATGCCGAAATCAAACACCTGCGTCTTGCCGGACTGCATGTCCATACGCTTGACGCCACTGTTCACGCCGCCAATGCCGCCAACGGCGTAGTAACCGACCTTGTGTTCGCCAAGCTGGACGCGAGGGTCCGTCATGGGGAACTCATGATTGTCCGTATCAAGAATTTCTTCGCGTGCCTTGCCCGTACTCAGTGACATGACATAGCGCCGGATGGTGCCTGGCTGCTGCGAGTTGCCCATCTGGCCTGTCATGATTTTCTTGAAGAGTGGGTTGTCACCGATGAAGTGGTCGGGGTCGTCATAGCCGACAAAATCGGCAATGATTTCGTCGCCGGCTTCATAGGAATTGAGCGCATGCCACATGAAGGAGCCGGGCACGTCAAAGAACCTCGGGTCGCCGCCGGACTTGGGAACCACCGCCAGAATGGTGCCCTGTGACTTGTCGAAAGACAGGCTGTCGGTGACGCTGTTGAAGCCTGCGAGGAAACCAACCGGTGAGAAGGTGCATGGGTGCAGCACAAAGATGATGCTGGATTTTGTCGCGAAGAAATCGTGGATGTAGACCTGTCGCGGTGAGTCAAAGCTGAACTCGGTCGCCAACTCCATGGACGGTTTGTAGACCGATACATGCAGCGACATGGTGGGGCCAAATCCCTGTCCGGCCAGAATCCATTCGTTGGTGACGGGGTCCAGTTTGGCGTGCGCCTTATACCCACCAGATATGGCAGAGGTGGGGAGGGTGGAGCGCGTTTCCAGTGTTTCGGGATCGAGCAGGAACGTCGCCCCGCCTTCATCACGCGCTGCGATCTTGCCGTTGACTGGATAGACCGTCACGCCGGCCTGGCTGGAGATGTCTCCGCCCATGAGGTTCGAGAAGACGCCGCCGGGGCGACGTGTTGTCCATGTCGCGTGCAGGTACTTACCCGCTTCTTCCTCGGCCTGAAGCTTTGGTGTGTCCACAAAGGCGTTTGAGTAATGGGCCTTGCCGTCGCGGATCGCCAGGCGCTGCACCAGTCCGTCGCCGTCCAGCAGATGCTGCTTGCGGTAGCCGTTGCGCTCAAACAGGCCAGGGCCGTTGCGATAGAGTGTGCCGGACATTTCAGCGGGGAGGGTGCCTTCGATCTCAGGCACGTAGTTGCGACCGCCCTGTTCAGAGACACCCAGCAAAGTCATCCAGTGAGGGGCCGCTTTCGTAGCCGTTGACGCGCGTGCTGATGACATGAATCCTCCGGTCGATAGCTGAGCCGTCATGGGGATAAGGGCGGCTGCGGCAGCACCCGTTCCGGTGAGAAGAGCACGGCGGCGGGTCAATCCGGATGGCTGGCCGGTCGGATTTTTGTTGGCGTCATTGGTCATTCTGAGCTCTCCCTGCAGAGCGAAATGGAACAATCTTTACGACGTTAAGATAGGTTGCATTCTAACGCTGTCAAGATTAGAAAATGACATGACCAAGAAAGTGGCGAAAAAACCTGCAAACGCGAGCAAATCTGCGGCTTACCACCATGGCGACCTGAAGCGGGAGCTCGTGGCTGCTGGTCGGCGTGTGCTCGAGGAAAGTGGCGTGGAGGGTCTGTCGCTGCGCGGCGTCGCGCGGGAGGCCGGTGTCAGCCAGGCTGCGCCCTACCATCACTTTGCGGACAAGGATGCGCTTCTGGCGGCCATAGCAGCTGAAGGATTTGCGGGTCTGTCGGCGGAAATGGCCCAGAGGTCAGCGGGCGCTGAAAACTCCGGCGCCCATATGGGTGGCCTGGGTGCTGGCTACATTGTCTTTGCGTTCAAAAACCCGGAGCTGTTCCGCCTCATGCATGGCCCGCGCTTTGTGGTTGCCGAGAAATACGATGATCTGCTCATTGTCGCGACGGAAAGTTTCAATATGCTACGTGACGGTGTTGCGGCGTGTCTGGACGGGGCGAGTGATGCCGAGATAGATGCCGCCTGCACTGCCGCCTGGTCGCTCGTGCACGGCGCCTCAATGCTTATCGTCGACAAGCGTATTGATGCGGGCAATACCGTTGATGAGATTGCTGCCTTTGCCAACGCCCTAACGTCGCAGCTGCCTGTCTCGCGCCCTCGCCAATAGATATGAGCGACACAAAAAAATAGGGGAGATCCGTTCTGGATCTCCCCTTAGTGTTCGCGCCTAGAACCCCGACGGTTGTTAGCGCTGCTCGATACGGGTCAAGTTGGTGCCCTGCGTGGCCTACCAGTCTGAGCCGTAAGTGGCGGTGTTGCCGATTGACGTGGCCTGGATAGATGTAAAGGCCGCGTGGTTTGTGTTGTCTGTCTTCAGGTTCACAGAAGACTTGATGTTCGCATTGTTCGTCTGGTTGCTCGTCGCATTCAGGGGTGCCTCGTTGCCAAAGCCGGCGGCTGCACCATGAACGGAGTTGCCGATTGCTGTTGCCGAACCGTGCACCTGACCCCAACCATCGCTGGTTGTGAGGTTGGTCGTTGCAGTCACACGGGCATTGTTGGTCTGGCCGATGGCCAGATTGGACCCAGTGAAGTTTGACCCGGCGAGGACCTTGTTGCCGATGGCCACAGAGTTGGCGCCGACATAACCATCGATCTCATCAACCGTCACATCGACCTTCGCGCGAACCTGGCCGCTATTGGTCTGGTTTGACGTGAGGTCCAGAGTTGAGCCTCGGGTCGCCGCTGTGAAGTCGTTGGCAAAGGAAGCCGCAGTTGCGTCCACGCCGGAGCCATCGTCATACACAACCTTCACATCTGAGATCACCGTGTTGAGGTTGATCTGTCCGTTGAGGACCGTAGACGTTGGAAGTGTCGTAGTGGCAGCGGAAGCATCAGAGGCGTCGGTGTCTGCAATGGCGTCAACAATTGCGTCAGCACCAACTCCACCTGTCGTGGCTTCCTGAGCGTAGGCAGTGCTAGAGAGAGCCGCGAAGACCGCTATCGACGTTGCCATTAGAGCCTGCATACCAGCCGTACGGGCGATTGCGTGTGCCATAGTCGTATCCTCCAGAATTCGTCATCGGTGCAGCCTGCGGAGCAACAGCTGCACGGGGGGAGTAGTGAGGCGCTGCCGGGTAAGCCGGAGCAGCATGGGCCTGGATCGGAGCAGGCGCGTTGTAAGTTGGTGCAGCTGCGTAAGTCTGGGTCGTGTGACCCTGTGCTGCATGGGGTACCTTCACTGCGTGGGAAGACCCGTTGAGGTCGTTCACGTAGCGGTTGTTGTGCAGGTTGCCGCCGAGCGGGTCGTTGCCAGCGCAAGTCTGTGGGCCTGTGCTGTAGAGGCTGCCGACCATTTCAAGCACGGCGCGTTCGATGACAGAGCGGACTGCCAGCTGGATTGGCTCAAGAGCCTTTTCACCAGCACCAACGTCGATCAGGTTGCCGCCGAAGAAGTCAAACACACCTGCGCGCAGTTCGCGGCCGATGATCTGCTTCTGGTAGGAGATCACGTCCACAACCTCGAGTGTGGATGTGCGCACCAGGCGAAGGTCGAGACCAACGTTCAGCACATACTGCTTGGCAACCAGGGTTGCCGTCGTGCCCAGCGGGTTTTCTTCAGAGAACAGACCGTCAAGACCACCGGAGCGGATGTTGAAGTTCAGTTCCGTGATGCCGCCAACAAGGTAGTAGTCAGAACCGGGGATCTGGCCGGCATGTACCTGACGGTACGCACCCTTTTCACCAGTGTCGCCGATCAGCTTGTTGTTGGCATATTTCAGCTCAAGCTCGGATACGCCTGTGTCGAAACGTTCGACGAGACGAACGCCGGACTTGGCGAGGGCGGAGATGGCCATTAGGGCAGCGCCCTGCGTGACCTTGCGGCCGCCTTCGAATTCTTCCTTGCCGGTGTAGTCAGCAATCTGACCAACCGCGATGCGCGGACCGGACATGCCCTGGCTGCGCACCTGGCGAGACAGGCAACGCAGCGCCGTTGAATACGGTGTTTCGTTGCTGATTACCGGCGCGTTGCCGATGGGTGTCGCGTAGGTGCCGCTGGGGCCTGCAACAGGACTGATGCAGCCGGCCAGAGCCAGCGCGCCAAACGTCAGTGCAATGCCGCGGAGCGGTGTGCGTGTCTTTGTCGGGGACTTAATCAAGGTCGAGCGTGCCATTGAGAACGGCCTCCTGATCGCCATTGTTTATTTGTGTTGAGTTGACGATCACTGTGTTGTTGTTGCCATTGGTTACGACGTTGAGCTGGTTACCTACGGCCAACGCAGAGCCATAGATGCCAGAAGTCCCGACGCCGGAACCTTCACCAGCGACACCTGCAGTGTTGCTGAATTGAGTGAACGTATTGGAAACGACCCGATTCCCGTTTGCATCACGGGTTGACGGGTTAAAGGCGCGATTGGTTTCGCCCGGCTGATCACCGTATGGGGTGTTCATGGTGTAGTTCTCTTCCCACGGCTCGTTGGCCGCCAGAGCTTCACCTGCCGTCATGCTCAGGGCTGCAATGCCCATTGCTGCAACGCCACCGGCTACAGCGGCGAACCAATCGGTGCGCTTCTGTGCTTTTTTCTGGTTTTGCGTAGAGCCCAACATGGCGTGTCGCTTTCCTTCGTAGAAGTGCGTCCGGGGGTGGCGCACAGACCGATAGGAGCAATGGGCGTGCCAGCGAAAAGTCGTGCCGTCCGGATACGGATTAACCATGGAAATGGCAGTTTTCAGTGGGGGAGCCGGGCAACGGCTGTTCATCAAGCTGACAATCGCGAGAACCGTGCCAGTCTGAGATGTCCCGCTATGATCCAAAGCGGGACAATTGGATGGGTCCGGCGTGCTTAATCGGGCCACCCGAGGGCTGGCGGCTTGCCAATTTGCGCGCGTTGCGTCCATCTAGGGCTGAAAACAACGCAAAATGCGGCTTTATGGGAGAGATCACGTGCCAGCGACCCTCGAGTTCTTTTACGACTGTTCCAGCCCCTGGACCTATCTGGCCTTCTCGCGGGTCGAAGATGTGGCCAAGCGGGCGGGGGCGACCATCGACTGGCGGCCGGTTCTGGTGGGCGGCATCTTCAACAAGGTTAACGAAGCGGTTTATGAGCAGCGTGCCAACCCGCACCCGGTCAAAGGCCGTTACTACGTTAAGGATTTGCAGGACTGGGCAAAGTTCTGCGGCATCAAGATCGGTATGCCGCCGGTGTTTCCGGTGCGGGCCGTCGATGTGATGCGTGGCGCCATCTATGCGCTGGATGAAGGCAAGATCGTGGACTACAGCCGTGCGGCCTTTGAAGCGTATTGGGGCGACCTCAAGGATATTTCACAGCCGGAAATCCTTAATGAAATCTGCGATCAGGTGGGGCTGGACTGGGACGGCTTTCAGGCGGCCATCGTTTCTGATGATGTCAAAGGCCGGTTGAGGGCCAATACGGAAGAAGTCATAGAGCGAGGTGGCTTTGGGTCGCCAACCATGTTCGTTAACAAGACGGACATGTATTTCGGCAATGACAGGCTGGAACTTGTTGAATCAGCCCTCAAAGCCGCAGGAGATGCCGCGTGAATGACGACCTGACCCCGCCAACGGGCTCAAACGACCGCCAGCCGCAGGCCAGTTATCCGGTTTTTCGCGCACCAACCATCCTGATCGGCCTGGTCGCTGTCTTTATTGGCATTCATCTGGCCCGGGAGCTGTTTTTCGATGTGCAGGCGGATTTTCAGTTTCTCGCCAATTTTGCTCTCATTCCAGCGCGCTATGGGGCGGGGCCGGATGGGGCGCAGCTGGTTTTCCCCTATCCGATCTGGGGGGCCGTGTGGACACCCCTGTCGTACATCTTCCTGCATGGCGGGTGGATGCATCTGGTCTTCAACTCGGTCTGGCTGCTGGCCTTCGGCACCCCGGTCGCACGGCGGCTGGGAACTTTCCGGTTTATCGGCTTTTTCCTGATATGCGGCATCATTGCCGGGATCGTTTATGCGACAGCCCATGTGGGTGAGTTTGTCATTGTGGTTGGTGCGTCCGGCGCCATTTCCGGCGTCATTGCCGGGGCGGCACTGTTTGTTTTCGAAAGCAGCGGCCCGCTGGCGCGATTTGGGTTTGATCATTCAGTTGAAGCCCTGCGCGCCATTCCACGTCGCCCGGCCCATAAAGTGCTGTCCAGTGGCCCGGCCATGATGTTTGTCGCGGTCTGGCTGGGACTGGCCCTGCTGATGGGCTTTTTGGGCGTCGGTGACACAATGGAGACCCAGAGCATTGCCTGGGAGGCTCATATTGCTGGCTTTGTTGCGGGGATTTTGCTGTTCCGCCGGTTTGATCCGGGTGTTGAGGCGGGTGAATAACAGCCAACTTACGGAAAATAGGGATTAACCTATTGAAAGCGTTGCGTGACTTCCCAAATCCAAAACACGCCCCGCGCAACGGACTTGTCACTTGATGCGGCAGTCGGGTGCCTGCGGAGCATCCTTTTTTCAGGAGTGATTGTTCAAAATGAGCGACGCCACAGCTTCTAACGCCGGTGAAACACCCAACGAAGACGCCAACACCAAACGCCTCGGTTCCGATGCCAATGGTGATGAAGCGCTCTGGGTCCGGCTGCTGTTTATGCTTGGTTTCTGGTTCCTCGGAAATCTGGCCTTTTCGATCTCGATTTTCCTCGGTGCTTTGCAGTTCGTGGTGATCCTTGTTCGCGGTGAAGCCAATGCAGAGCTGAAAACATTCAGCCGCAATCTCATCCAGTTCGTCTGGCAGTGCCTGGCTTATGTGACGTTCAATCAGGACGATAAGCCGTTCCCGCTGAACCGCTTCCCGGACACCAAGAACGACGACTAGAAACTTCTGCCCGTTAGAGCAGAGGCTCACTTAGGAAGTCGGCCCTGCTAGAGCAGAGGCTCCAGATACACCGGATCGCCGCCGTCGAGGATCAAACCCTTGATGGCGGCGGTTCCGTTTTTGGAGACAGACGCAATCACCGTTACGCTGCGCTCATCGCGCATGTCCTCAAGGGCGCGTCCTTCGCCTTCTGGAACGAAGTAGCTTTCAATGCCATAGGCGATGCGTGCATTGAGGCAGTTGATGCAGGGCTCTTCAGCGCGTGGCGTGAGGGTGGTGTCCTCGCCGGGTACAGCTGTTGGTACCAGTGGCGCTGTATCCATCCAGTCAATTTTGCCTTTGATGAAGACCGTGTCGGATGATGCATCCGGGCGGTCTAGGTCGATGGACTTGGCCTGCCACAGGCCGGAGGCGTCTTCTTCAAGGGTCACGTAAACCACGCTGCCTGGTTCAAACACATCTTTGTTCTCCGCCAACCGGTCAAGCGGCAGTCGTGTGATCTCATAGGTCAGGATGACATAGTCACCTCTGAAGATATCGCGCGGGTCGACCGGTGCTGTTGCCAGCCGCACTTCTGTTCCTGACGTCAGCAGCGTGATGCGCTCGATCACGATCTGGCCGAGCAGGGCGGTCATCAAAACGCCGGCGAGGATCAAACCCCAAAGCCGGTAGGGCGCGCGCGCAATGCTTTCCAACCAGTCTGTCATGGCTCAGGCCTCCGTCTGTGATTTGGGTTGCTGCGCCAGCAACTGCGTCCTGATGCGGCCAAGGCCGACGCTCAGGCCGATGAGAAGCAGGCCACCAATGGCGAAGAAGGCCGCGGTATCCAGCAACGTGCCCACCGTTTCGAAGTAGACGTACAGCGCCATAAGGCCAAAGGCCGTAAAGCCCAGATTGATGCTGAAGCGGTCATGGGTGCGGGTGCCGTAGCTCACACACCATACGGACGCGCCAAAATAGGCAATGACGAAAAGCCAGTCGACGACGTCTCCCCATGCCAGTCGTGCATAGGGAAACGCGATGAGCACCAGCACGGATGCGACGAGGACCGCCATGTCCGGCAGCGACACGCGTGACTGGGCAAAGGCCCACCCGCCGGTGCCCAGAACAGATGCGCCAAGGAGCACGGCCAGCCAGATGTAACTGTCTTCGTCGGGTAGTAGGCCTTCAGCCGCCAGCGGCAGCCAGAACGCAACAGCCATGGCGGCGAACAATCCCCAATGGATCATCGCGTCCTCGAATGGAGCGATGGCACGCATGGAGATATGCCCTTTGGCAAAGATCGTGAGAGCCACCAATGTTGCCAGCACCATTACACTGTCCAGCGACCAGTCCAGGTAGTCCAGCAGCCACATTGCCGTCACGAAGAACCAGACACCCCAGGCAACGATGATGAGGTGAGCGGCCGGGCGCCACCCCATGCCGGCGGCAAGCAGGCTGGCGAATGAGATTGGGATCAGGAATTGCCAGTGCAGGACGGATGGGTCCTCGGTCAGGACCGCAATGCTCCACATGGGTGCAAGGATGATCGCCAGTACAAGGGCCGCGCGTGACGGCACCAGCCAGGCGGTCAGCAGGGATCCCGCCAGCCAGAGCATCAGGCCGTCCGAGTACTCACCGCCGATATGGTACATCTGACCAATCAGCATGATGGAGACGCCAAACAGGATCACCGCCAGAAGAATGGCGGCCTCGGTGTAGAGCGCCTGTCCTTCCTCGTCCACGCGGATGCGCCAGGCGGCAATGCCCACAGCGCCCCACATGCCGAATGCCAGCATCAGCAGCTTTGTCAGCTTCGACATATCAGTCCAGTTGGCGGCCACAAAGCTCATGGCTGCAAAGCCGAGCAGGACCACGCCGAGCACGGCCAGAATGGTGGTGAGGGATGTACCGCCGCCGGTGCCTTCTGCATCCTTGATGATGGAGGGGATCTTTGCCGGGTCTACCAGCCCACGCTGGGACCAGCGGTCGAGATCGCTCTTCAGACGTTTGAGGTATTGCTGCCGCAGAATCATGATCTGGCCGTCCCTGGAATGTGTGGTGGAACGCGAGTAGGGGGGCAATGCGCCCGAAATGGGGCCAGCTTAGGCCCTGAAATACGCCATAAAAGCCCCAAAATGTGTCAACATAGCTGTCCTAACTCGTTGACCTTATTCATCTTCTTGGCTTGTCGCGTCGGAATGTCGCGCTCATACTTGCGTTTCGTATGCGCGGAGTGTTCCTGAGAAGGATTCGTACGTGTTTCCGCTGGAAGTGGCTCAAAAGGGCGGTTTTTGGCGAAAAACGGCGCTTCGCGTTGGTTTCATCATCGCTGGATAAGGGAGAGCGTGTGATGACTGTATCTAGCATCCTGAAAGACAAGGGTCGGGATGTTGCGACGATTACGCCAGAGGCCTCATTACAGGAGGCCGTCAATATGCTGGCGGCAAAGCGCATTGGCGCGATCGTCGTGACGGACTTTGCACAGCGCGTGTCGGGCATCCTGTCTGAACGTGACATTGTGCGGGCGACATCCAGCAGTGGCTGCGATGCTCTTAAAGAGTCTGTATCCGCCCATATGACCCGTGAAGTCGTGACCTGCAGCCTGCAGGACTCAACGGAACGCCTGATGGAAATGATGACGGCAGGGCGTATGCGGCACTTGCCCGTTACCGAAGACGGCAAGCTGACCGGCATCATTTCAATTGGTGACGTTGTGAAGCGGCGCATCGCTGATGCAGAGCTCGAGGCCGAGTCTTTGAAGGCGTATATCGCCAGCGGTTAAGAGTTTTGATTCGCGATTTCTAGCTGATCTTTGCCCGGTATCTGCTTCCACCAGATGGGGTGTGCCGGGCAAAGGTGCTGCTATTCCGAGACCGGTTCGCCGGGCATGTCGGGTGTCCCGCTGAGGAAGTCCATGGCCTCGCGGATGACAGGCATGGCCTGACGTGCGGCTTCTTCACCCAATTGAATGCACTCATCTGCTTTGTGGAAGTCACTCAGCGAGATGTGGCCAATGCGCGGTGCGACCATCACATCGGGTGGGTCACCCGCCAGGCGCATGCGGGCCAGGCGATCTTGAATAATGTTGAGGGCGCCCATCATCACTGTGGTGATGCCGGGGGTTTTCTTGTCCCAGCCAAACAGCTGACGAACGAGCGCGCGGTCCGGCCGGGTGGCACGGGAGACCATGGCGCGGGCAAGGGATGCGCCGCCGCCGTTTTGCTGTTCTTCATATCCAAAGTCCAGCTTGTCGATCTTTTCGCCTTCCGTGACCATACCCAGACCATAGGTGTCAGATGACAGGGACACAGCAATCACGAGGCGTGCCCCGAACGCGCGGCATACGGATGCGGGCACCGGGTTCACCAGCGCACCGTCCACAAGCCAGCGATCTTCGATTTTAACCGGCGTAAAGACGGCCGGCAGGGCGTAAGAGGCACGCAGGGCGGGAACGAGCTTACCTTCCCGCAGCCAGATCTCATGGCCGGTGGCCAGTTCTGTTGCGACCGCGATGAAGCGCGTGCCCAGTTCCTGAAGTTCAATATCACCGAGATCCTCTTCCAGGAGCCGGGCGAGCTTCATGCCGGACAGAAGTCCAGATCCGCCGAAGGTCATGTCAAGCAACCCCAGCACCCGGCGCGGCGTCAGGCTACGTGCCCAGGCTTCAATCTCATCCAGCTTGCCGGCGGAGTAGCAGCCGCCGACCACGGCCCCGATGGAGGTGCCTGCAATAATGTCTGGCTTGATGCCTTCTTCCATCAACACCCGCATGATGCCGATATGCGCCCAGCCGCGCGCGACGCCGCCGCCAAGTGCCAAGCCAATTCGGGGTCGCGTCATAGCCTCAAAATCCTTATGGTCCGCAGCCCTTTTGGCCCGCGCGACTCTCACTCAATGCTGTGGGCCGCAGGATGCCAGCATTGGCCATATGTGCAAGTCACTCTTGGGCGACAAATTTGAGGAGACGTGAGCGATGGAACTCCAGACAGATCGCATGGCCTTCCGCCCATTCCAGCCTGACGACTGGCAGGACCTCAGAGCCATTCAGTCAGATGCCCGCGCGACTGATACCTTGTCCGCCGACGGCAAGCCCTTTCCCGAGCAAAAAAGCCGTCATGCTGCACGCACCTGGGCGGCCCACTGGGATCTCCACGGCTTTGGCCTCTGGCACATCACCGACAAAAAAACCGACCGGTTTTGTGCCTATGCCGGGCTGCGGCTTGTGCTGTTTTACGGCAAGCCAATTGTAGAGATGGCCTATGCGGTGGTGCCTGAGTTCTGGAAACAGGGGCGGGGGCACGAGTTCGCGCGGCCCTGCGTGGACGATGTGTTTGAGCGCACCGGCCTTGAAGAAGCGTGGTGCTTCACGCTCGTGCGTAACACTGCCTCCCAGAAAGTCATGCAGGGCGCAGGGTTCGTGTTCACCCATCATGGGGATCACGTCGGCCTCCCGCATTTCTTCTGCAAGATGAGCCGGGACCAGTGGGGTGGTCGACGGACCTAGTGTCGGGTCAGCGCTAAAGCTTTGTCGGGTTCGGCGCGTCGCCATAGACTTCGACCGGATCGAACGTCTTTGCGTCCTCTTTGTAGGTCAGCACTACCGACTTGAAGTCGCCTTCCGTCTCGCGCGCGCCCATGGGCACTTCGCGATAGAAGCAGGACATGTAGCCCACGTGGCAAGATGCGCCTGACCCGGCCACATCCACTTTCATCCAGACAGAGTCCTGATCATCATCGATGCGCAGCTCGACGATCTTCTGCACCAGGCCGGATGTTGCGCCCTTGTGCCAGACGGCCTGACGCGAGCGCGAAAAGTAGTGCGCTTCGCCTGTTTCAATGGCTTTGGCAAAGGCTTCGTCGTTCATGTAGCCGACCATCAGCACATCACCCGTATGCACATCCGTGGTCACAACTGGCATCAGGCCATTGGCATCGAATTTCGGTGCCAGGTCGTAGCCTTCTTCCACCTGCTCAACGGTGACGCGGGGGGCAAATTCAGGTTTTGTGGTCATAGGTCTAACTCGCAAATAACATCTGCAAACAACAACGGCCCTGCATACATAATATGCAGGGCCGCAGAAATCATGTCTGAAGCGACAGGTTCTAGTAGCTACGGTCGCCGCGCACAAGGCGGAAGAAACGCTCTTCCATGCGCGGGTCGTCCTTGAAGACGCCCGTGAACTGGGTCGTAATCGTGGCTACATCAGGCTTTTTGATGCCGCGGGTGGTCATGCACTGGTGCTTGGCTTCGATCATCACAGCAACACCGGCAGGCTTCAAAGCGCTGACAATGGTCTCTGCGATCTGAGCTGTCATGGTTTCCTGCGTCTGCAGGCGCTTGGCGTAGATCTCGATCACGCGGGCAAGCTTGGAGATGCCCACAACCGAATTGATCGGCATGTAGGCGATGTGCGCCTTGCCGAGGATCGGCACCATGTGGTGCTCACAGTGGCTTTCCAGCGAGATATCGCGAAGCATCACGATGTCGTTGTAGCCCTCAACTTCTTCAAATGTGCGGCCCAGCACTTCAGAAGGGTCTTCGTCATAGCCTTCGAAGAATTCCTCGTAGGCGCGCACAACCCGTGATGGGGTGTCGATCAGGCCTTCGCGGTCCGGATTGTCACCGGCCCATGAAATAAGGGTACGCACTGCCGCTTCGGCTTCGGAGCGGCTTGGGCGGGTGTCGGTTGTTTCAGTCATGTCGGTGGCATCCATTTTATCAACCATGGCGTCCATCGGTCTGGTCCTTCCTTGCGCACGCGCGGCCCCCCGTCCCGGTAACGAAAAACATCCGGGCATGAGGCGCGGCGAGGCGCTTCATTGGTGAAAACGGTGCGCGAAGCCTGTTGGCAGCAAAGTCTTTTGGTATTCGGCACGCGCGCCGGTAGTGGATATATGGCACGGACAAGCCCGTGCTACATTGCTTAAACTGCGCATACAGTATTGCACATTTGCGATATCAGCCGCGATGAAATCTTGTCTGAAACCGTTAACACATACGTGTGTTGCAGCAGGTTGGATGACAAGAGGGCTTGGAATTCTGCCAATTTGAGCACAAATTCAACGCCATGAGCCAAACAGTCACCGAAAATGGCCTGAACGAGGTCTATAACCGCCGCATTCTGGAGCTCGCTGCGGATATCCCCCGCATCGGCGTCCTGGAGGATGCGGATGCGTCAGCGACCGCCATCAGCAAGATGTGCGGATCCAAAGTGACCGTGTATCTCAAGATGGCAGGCGGCACGGTCACTGACTTTTCCCATGAGGTTCAGGCCTGCGCTCTGGGGCAGGCGTCCTCATCCGTTCTGGCCGCGCATATTGTGGGCTCAACCCGCGACGAGGTTGAAGTAGCACGGGACGCCATGCGGGCCATGCTGAAGGAAGAGGGGGCTCCGCCGACGGGCAAGTGGGCAGACCTTGAAGTTCTGCAGCCGGCCCGTGAGTTCCGCAACCGCCATCAGTCGATCCTGCTCACCTTTGAGGCGACACTGGATGCGATTGGGCAGATTGAAGCCCAAAGTGCTGCTTGACCTTCCCCCCGCTGGAAGGTGCATCTTTCTGCCATGCGTTTCCTTATCGCCAAATGTCTGGCCGTCCTGATTCTGGTCACTGCCGCTGCGCCTGCTCTTGCATCTGCTGAGATGGCGGGCGCGCACGCTTTTGGCTGTGACATGATGGCGATGGATCATACAGGCCACGACATGCCCGAAGACCCGGACAAGGACGCCGCCAAACTTCGCCTCTGTCCCCTGGCAGCATCCTGCATGGTCGGTATCAAAACCGCGTTGGGTCCGTTGCGCGTTGCGCAGCCTTGGGTCCACGCATCGTTCGAGGCTGCCTATGCCCCGGTGAGTGTCGGCAGGATCTACGCACTCGACCCACCTCCGCCCCGTCTGGGCTAAGTCGCTGCCGTTTTCGACGGCAGCTTCAGCTTAAGCCTTTCAGACAATTCATCTGCGCCAGCGTGCCCGACCGGGACGCCTCGCGCTCATATGCGGAGCCTTTCATGTCTATCAAAACTCGTTTTCATCAGCTTCCCTCGCTTATCGCAGCATTTGCCATAGTCTCTATCGGGAGCGCACATGCTGCCGGTTCAGGGGACCATCATCATGGCGCCGGGCATGGCTCGATGCATGGCGGTGAGGCGGCGATGGCCGGCCCCATGTCTTTCGGCAAACCGGGCAAGTTGGCGGATGCTGACCGGGTCATCGAGATCGTCATGGGTGACAACTATTTCGAACCGGAAACGCTATCGGTGTCAGCAGGTGAGACCATTCAATTCAAAATCTCCAATCGCGGCACGTTGGTTCATGAGTTCAACCTGGGCACGCCCTCCTATCACGAGGCCCATCAAGGCGAGATGATGATGATGCAGCAGCATGGCGTGCTCATGGGCGATCACATCAATCATGAGATGATGAACATGCCCATGGGTGATGATGGTCATGTCATGAGCCACGATCATCCCAACAGCGTGTTGCTTGAGCCGGGCAAGAGCGGTGACATTGTCTGGACATTCACGTCCGGCGGTGACATCGAGTTTGCGTGCAACGTGCCGGGCCATTATGCGGCTGGCATGGTTGGCACGGTCGACGTGGAGTAAGTGGTCATGAAACTCCGTATCCTGACAACCTTATGCCTGCTTCTGGGGATTACCCCGGCTGTTGCTGGTACCTATGATCTGGAAGTGGGGCCAATCTCGCTTGATGTGTCCGGCCAGTCCGTTGACGGCTTTGCCATCAACGGCCAGGTGCCGGCACCGCTGCTTCGGTTCAAGGAAGGCGAAGATCTCACCATCAATGTCACCAACACACTCAAGGTGGATACCTCGATCCACTGGCATGGCTTCGTGCTGCCGTTTGATCAGGACGGTGTGCCGGGCATGAGTTTTCCCGGCATCAAGCCGGGTGAAACATTCACCTATCGCTTCAAGGCGCCCAAGGCAGGGACCTATTGGTACCACTCCCATTCCGGATTGCAGGAAGGGGCGGGCATGTATGGCCCAATCATCATTGAACCTGAAGGCCGCGAACCGTTCCGCTATGACCGGGACCATGTGGTGGTTCTGTCTGACTGGCACGAAGACAGCCCGATGCAGGTGTTCCGCAATCTCAAGCGGTCACCGGATTACTACAACGGTATTCAGCGCACCGTTGGCGAGTTCTTCCGCGACGCTGAACAGGACGGGCTTGATGCGACGATTTCGGACCGGCTGGACTGGGGCGAGATGCGGATGATGCCGTCTGATATCTCCGACGTGCAGGGTTACACCTATCTGATGAACGGGCAGAACGCTGACCAGAACTGGACCGGCCTGTTCGCGCCGGGTGAGCGTATCCGTCTGCGGTTCATCAATGCGTCGGCGATGACGTTTTTTGATGTGCGCATTCCCGGCCTCAAGATGACCGTGGTGCAGGCGGACGCCAATAATGTGCGCCCTGTGCCGGTGGATGAATTCCGCATTGCTGTTGCTGAAACCTATGATGTCATCGTGCGTCCGCGCGAGGACAAGGCTTTCACCATCTTTGCGGAAACCATGGCGCGCGACGGGTTTGCCCGCGGCACGCTTGCCCCGCGCGAGGGCATGTCCGGCGAGGTCCCGGACCTTCGCGACCCGCCTCGTCTGACCATGGCCGACATGGATCATGGATCGATGGAGGGCATGGACCACTCAAAGATGGACCATGCGGCCATGGGTCACGGCATGGGCAGCATGGATCACTCCAAAATGGATCATGCGGCCATGGGCCATGACATGGGTGCCATGATGTCCGGGGAGGATGATGACCCGTTTTATGCGCCCGGCTCGGGGCTTGAACCGGATGCAGCCAATGGCGGCAAGTTTCTGTCGCTCGCAGATCTGCGGGCGCAGGAACCGCTCTACGATGAGCGGCCCTATGATCGCGAGATCAGGCTGCGGCTCACGGGCAACATGGAGCGCTATATGTGGTCCATCAATGGCAAGAAGCTGTCAGAGGCAGAACCTCTTCGGCTTCAGTATGGAGAGCGCGTACGCTTCACCTTCATCAATGAGACCATGATGGCGCATCCCATGCACCTGCATGGCATGTGGAAAATCGTTGATGTGGGAGCGGGCAAGTGGAACCCGCTCAAGCATGTGCTGACGGTGCCGCCCAATGTCACCATCTCGGCGGATGTCGAGGTTGATGCGCCGGGGCAGTGGGCGTTTCATTGCCACCTCATGTACCACATGGCCGCGGGCATGTTCCGCAAGGTCATTGTGGAGGGTGGCCCTGAAGACACCGCGATGATTGACCCGGAACTTGAAAAGCTCTGGGGCATGGCCAATGCGGATGCTGTCTCAGGAGCACATCACTGATGCGGTGGCCTGTATTGGCAGCGGGCTGTGTGCTCGCGACGTTCATTTTGCCGGCAGCTGCGGCAGAGATGGACAATATGATCCTCACTCACGTCTCCATAGAGCGTCTTGAATACCGCGTTCAGGACGGGGACGATGTGGGGTTTGTTGAAGGTGATCTCGTGATCGGCAATGACGACCACAAGGTGGTGCTCGGGATCGAAGCTGAACGCAGCACCGGCGGTGGCCAGTTCGAAGGCTCCGAGGTGCATCTGCTCTACCGCAAACCGATCTCGGACTTCTTCGATGTCCAGGCCGGTATCCGTCACGATCTGGCACCGGATCCCGAGACCACGCATCTGGCATTGGGCCTCACCGGGCTGCTTGAGCAGTGGATCGAGTTTGAGGGCAATGCCTATCTGTCTGACGATGGAGATGTGGCGTTCCGGATGGAAGCTGAGACCGAAGTCTTCCTGACCCGGCGTGTGTTTGCGCAGCCTTTGGTGGAGCTGGACATCAGCGCCAGCGAGAATCAGGCACGTGAGATTGGTGCGGGTTTTTCTAAGGTCGAGGCGGGTTTGCGGTTCCACTACGTGGTCACGGGCGGGCTGTCGCCTTATGTGGGCGTCAACTACGAGGCGAAACTGGGTGAGACGGCCGACTTTGCCCGTGCACACGGGGAAGATACGGACGCAACATCCTTTGTTGCGGGTGTCCGTTTCGCATATTAGGGCTGCGCGCGGGGTGATTGCTCCGATCGGCGGATGGGGTTAACACATGATTAATCCTGTCCGCCTAGCGTGGACACTATGAGTAACGGCGATGCCTAATCCGTTTAAGTATTTGGCCTTAGGCCTCATCTGGGTTTATAGGAACGCCGTGTCGCCCTTCTTGGGGCCGCGTTGCCGCCATCTGCCGACCTGTTCTGACTATGCACAGGAGGCGATTACGCATCACGGTGTCTGGAAAGGCGGCTGGTTAGCCGTATCGCGCATTCTGAGGTGCCATCCGTGGGGCACACAGGGGTTCGATCCGGTTCCTGAGGAGTTGGAGCATGTAAGTGCCCTTACTCCCTGGAAGTACGGGCGCTGGACCGGTGCCCATATTCGGGAAAAGTATCCCGAGTAGAAAACGGGTCCGCATTCATAGGGACTCCATTTGTCCCACACCACTAACGCTCTCGGGCTTACCTGCATTGTGTGCAGAGAATGAGGAGGAGAGGGATGGTCAAGCTGACGCTCCCCGATAAATCTATTCGTGAATTCCCAGACGCCGTCACAGGACTGGCGCTTGCGGAAGACATTTCAAAATCACTGGCCAAGAAAGTCGTCCTGATTGATGTGGACGGCGAGCTTTGGGATCTGACGCGCCCGATTGAAAAGGACGCCACCGTGCGGCTTGTGACGCGCGATGAACCTGAAGGTGTCGAGGTCATCCGCCATGATACGGCGCACGTATTGGCCGAGGCAGTGCAGGAACTGTTTCCAGGCACCCAGGTCACCATCGGGCCGAACATCGAAAACGGCTTCTTCTATGACTTTGCCCGCGAGGAACCTTTCTCGACGGATGATTTTGAGAAGATCGAAAAACGCATGGCCGAGATCGTCGACCGTGACGAAGCCATCACGCGCGAAGTGTGGGATCGCAATGAGGCGATTGAGCACTTCAAGTCCATTGGTGAGGCCTACAAGGCCGAGATCATTTCAGACCTGCCTGAGAGCGACGAGATTACGGTCTATCGTCAGGGCGACTGGAAGGACCTTTGCCGCGGGCCGCATCTGCCGTCCACGGGTCGCGTGGGCAAAGCCTTCAAGCTGACCAAGCTTGCCGGCGCCTATTGGCGTGGCGACAGCAACAATGCGCAGCTTCAGCGCATTTACGGCACAGCCTGGGCAAACGAGAAAGACCTCAAGCGTCATCTGACGATGCTGGAAGAAGCAGAAAAGCGCGATCACCGTAAGCTGGGTCGCGAAATGAACCTGTTTCATTTCCAGGAAGAGGGACCGGGGTCCATCTTCTGGCACCCCCATGGCTGGCGGATGTTCCAGACGCTGATCGACTACATGCGTGATCAGCAGACAAAGGCCGGGTATCAGGAAATCAACACGCCTGACGTGATGGACAAATCCCTGTGGGAAAAGTCCGGTCACTGGGAGAAGTTTGGCGAGAACATGTACACATCCGTGACACCGGATGACCGTACGTTCTGTCTCAAGCCGATGAACTGCCCGGGTCATGTGCAGGTCTTCAAGCATGGGCTGCGCAGCTATCGCGAGTTGCCGCTCAAGTTTGCAGAGTTCGGCAAGTGCCATCGGTATGAGCCGTCCGGCGCGTTGCACGGCATGATGCGTGTGCGTCACTTCACACAGGATGATGCGCACATCTTCTGCACGGATGAGCAGATCACGGATGAATGCGTGACGGTCACCAATCTCATTTTGTCGATCTACCGCGATTTCGGCTTTGAGGACGTGCGGCTCAAATTCTCTGACCGGCCTGAAAAGCGCGTCGGTTCAGATGAAGTCTGGGACAAGGCGGAAGCGTCTCTCAGGACCGCCATTGAGGCGACAGGTCTCGAGTATGAACTGAACGAAGGCGAGGGTGCTTTCTATGGCCCCAAGATCGAGTTCGTTCTGCGCGATGCCATTGGGCGTGACTGGCAATGCGGCACCGTGCAACTGGACTTCAATCTGCCGGGTCGTCTTGGCTCATTCTACATCGGTGAGGACGGCGACAAGCATGTGCCGGTCATGATCCACCGGGCGCTGTTCGGGTCACTCGAACGGTTCCTCGGCATCCTGATTGAGCACCATGCAGGACGTTTCCCGCTGTGGCTGGCGCCGCTGCAATGCGTGGTGGCCACCATCACGTCTGATGCGGATGGATATGGCCGCGAAGTTGTCGAGGTGCTCAAGCGCCACGGCCTCAACGTGGACTCTGATTTCCGCAATGAGAAGATAAACTACAAGGTGCGTGAGCACTCTCTGGCAAAGGTTCCGGCCTTGCTGGTGGTTGGTCAGCGCGAAGAAGAGGAACGCACCGTCGCGATCCGCCGACTTGGTTCCAAGGCGCAGACCATTCTGCCGCTGGAAGAAGCCGCAAGGCTGCTTGCCGAGGAAGCGCTGCCGCCGCACGCCAAGGTGGCTACAGCGGCTGCCGCTGAATAGCGGCAGGCTCGTAACAATGCAAAAGGGCGGCACCCAGAAGGTGCCGCCCTTTTTCTTTGGAACTTGTACTAGGTCTATGCTGCCCGGATCTGGTTGACGAAGGCGTTCATGCGCTCGCGCAGTGTGTCGCCTTGTTCGGCCAGTGTGTTTGATGATGACAGCAGCTGGGTCGATGCTGCTGAAGCCTGCTGGGATGCTTCGCTGACACCAAGCACACTGGAAGACACTTCCTGCGTCCCATTGGCCGCCTGCTGAGCATTGCCAGCGATTTCATTGGTTGCTGCTGCCTGTTCCTCAATTGCGAGCGCAATGGACTGGCTGATCTCCGTCACCTGGGCAATCACATCCCGGATGCTGCTGATGGCTGCCACAGCCGTTTTGCTTTCAGACTGCACGCCTTCAATCTGCTGACGGATCTGCTCGGTTGCTTTCTGGGTCTGGGTTGCCAGTGACTTTACTTCGCTGGCGACCACCGCAAAGCCTTTGCCCGCATCGCCGGCACGTGCTGCTTCGATGGTGGCATTGAGGGCGAGCAGGTTTGTCTGTTCTGCGATGTCCTGAATAAGCTCCAGCACGTCCCCAATCTGGTTGGCAGCATCTGACAGCCCGGTTACCTGACCAGCAGCCTGCTCAACGTTTTCGGCGGCCTGCTCGGACACATCGCGCGACCGGAGAACCTGCTGCTGCATTTCTGAAATTGATGCCGACATTTCCTCAGTCGCAGAGGACACGGTTTGTACGTTGACCGAAGATTCTTCGGCCGCAGCTGCAACATTGGCAGACTGCGCAGTTGTTTCCTCTGCAATGGAGGAGACGCCCTGAGCCGTGTCCTTCAGGTCGCGCGCTGTTGAGGCAACGGCCTCAACAACTTCACCTACGGACAATTCAAAATCGTCCGCGATCTGGTTCATTGCCTGCTGTTTTTCTTTCGCCATACGCGCCTCACGTTCGGCTTCTTCAGCCTGAAGGCGATCGGCGTCCTGGCCCGCTGTTTTGAAAATCTGAACTGCCTGCGCCATGGCGCCGATCTCATCCTTGCGGTCAAGACTTGGGATGTTGATGGACCAATCCTTGTTGGAGAGGCCGTCCATTGCAGATGTCATCGCGGTAAGAGGCTTGGTGATGCCGCGGGCAACAAAGAAGCCAACCGCTGCTGCGCCGACGAGAACCAGGGTGGCCACGACCAGAAACTGAATGAGAAGAGCCGAGATCTCGGCTTCAGCTTCCGCCTTGCTGATTTCCACGACCACCGCCCAGTCCTTGCCGAACAGTGAAATATGGTCATAGGCGGCATAGGCGTCTTCGCCCATCAGGTTTACTGAGGAGATGACACCAGCATTGCCCGACAAGCCCAATGACGCCGCATTGGATGTTACGTTGCGACTTAGGGTGGTCGGTGTGGCGCTGAAGCGTGAGTCCGAGCGCATGAGCTTATCTGGTCCAACCAGGAAGCTTTCGGCGGTCTCACCCAATCCATTGCTCTTGGCCATCAGACCATTGATGACGCTTGCTGGGATCTGATAGGCGATGACGCCTGCGCGATTGCCGATGCGGTCAAATACCGGCATCCCGATGAAACTGGCCGGCTGGCCGGAAGAGGGGCCGTAGGCAGAAAAGTCCTCAAAGATGATGGTTCCCGCGTCAGCTTTGATCGCTGCGTTGAACACCCGCCCCAGGCCGGACTGTGCCCATTCGCCATTTGCAAAGTCGGTTGCGAAGTCCGCGTCCTTGAAGACGGTGTAGGCGAGATCACCTGATGTCGTGAAGAGATAGACATCGTCATAGCCACGACGCTGCTGCAGGTCGCGGAACCATGGGTGGTAGTAGCTGTGGGTGTGGGAGTAGAAGGACCCGTCTTCCTTTGTCAGCAGCTCATGTCGCTTGTCCGCGGGGTAGGGATTGTCCGTAATGTAGTCGCGCTGGAGCTTCTGAGCCGCGTTGCTGCCAAGGGACAACCATGCGTCGTCGAATGCGCCAATTGCTTCAATGACGGTTGTACTGGCAGCCAGGATTGCGAGTTCCTGCCCGAGTGCATCCACGTATTCTTCAACCTCGAGAGCGCGGTCCGCAGCGACATTCGTCAGCTTGTTGCTGACTTGTGTATCCAGGGCATCCTTGGCTCCGAAGAAAGCCAGTGATGTCGTGATCGTCACCGCAGCTACGGTCAGGCCGATCATGACGGCGGGAAGTTTTTGGGAGAGTGTGAGTTCAGAAAGGCGGGGTGCGCGCATCAAGCTGCTCCGAGGGTCACTGAAATTGACGTGGCGGGTTATGTTTCGGGATAAGACGCTATGGGTTGCAGCCTAAATTTGGGTGAACCCGCAATGCGTGTATAATCTTGTGGTACGCGCAAAAGTAGAAAGGCGCCCGGTTGCCCGGACGCCTTTCAGTAGTTCCTTGGTATTTGGCTGTATCGTCCGTATTCGGACTATGCGGCTCTGACCTTCTCAATGAAGGTGCCCATCCGCTCACGCAGGGTATCGCCCTGTTCTGCAAGGCTGTTGGATGATGCCAGAAGTTCAGTCGATGCCGCTGATGCCTGCTGTGACGCTTCGCTGACACCCTGCACACTGGAAGAGACCTCATGTGTGCCGCTGGCTGCCTGTTGCGCGTTGCGGGCAATTTCACCGGTTGCGGCCGTCTGTTCTTCAATGGCAACCGCAATGGACTGGGAGATTTCAGTCACCTGACTGATTACTTCCCGAATGCCACCAATGGCAGCAACCGCAGTCTGGCTTTCCGTCTGAACACCCTCAATCTGCTGCCGGATTTGCTCCGTTGCTTTCTGGGTCTGGGTGGCCAGAGACTTCACTTCGCTGGCAACCACGGCGAAGCCCTTGCCGGCGTCTCCGGCGCGGGCTGCTTCAATGGTGGCGTTGAGAGCCAGGAGATTGGTCTGTTCTGCAATGTCCTGGATAAGACCCAGTACATCCCCAATCTGATTGGCGGCATCGGAAAGACCGGTCACCTGTCCTACTGCCTGTTCCACACTCTCTGCTGCATGTTCGGACACGTCGCGTGAGCGCATGACTTGCTGCTGCATTTCAGAGATTGATGCGGACATTTCCTCTGTGGCTGAGGACACGGTTTGCACATTGACGGAAGACTCCTCTGCTGCAGCCGCAACAGTTGCAGACTGGGCAGTGGTTTCTTCGGCAATGGCGGCAACACCCTGTGCGGTTTCCTTGAGGTCCATTGCGGTGGCTGAAACCGCTTCCACGATTTCTCCCACAGAGGTTTCAAAGGAATCTGCCAGCTGGTTCATGGCCTGGCGTTTTTCTTCAGCGGCCCGCGCCTCGCGTTCAGCTTCGTTCGCCTGCAGCCGTTCCGCTTCCTGGCCGTTGTCCTTGAACACCAGGACGGCACTTGCCATCTCGCCGATTTCGTCCTGGCGATCGGTGTAGGGAATCTCGACGGACCAGTCTTTGTCAGCAAGACGCCTCATGGCGCCCGTCATCGCGGTAACAGGTTTGGAGACATGTCTGGACATCAAGGTGCCCAGAACGCCGGCGCAGAGAATAACGATGAGGCCGACGACCATGAAGACGTAGAGGAGGGTGGTTACTTCCTTCTCTGCCTCAGCGATTTCAATCTCGGCAATCACGGCCCATTTGATGCCAAACACATCCACCAGTGAATAAGCAGCAAATGCTTCCTGGCCTTCGAGGCTTGGCTCAATGTCGACGCCATGGCCACCTTCCAGTGCATGATGCACGGCAGGACTATCCACTTTGACGGTCAGCATCGTGCTTTCTTCCTGAAAGCGGGAATTCGATCGCATCAGAAGATCGCTGCCGACAATGTAGCTCTGCCCGGTTTCTCCCAACCCTTCGACTTCGGCCATGATCCGGTTGATGACGCCAGCCGGCATCTGGTAGGCGATCACGCCGATACGGGTGTTGTTGCGGTCGAAGACAGGTGTTGCGATAAAGCTGGCGGGTGCATCAGCGGAAGGCCCGTAAGGCGCAAAGTCGTCAAATACTGTTTCCCCGACGGCTGCCTTGGAGGCAGCGCGGAAAACCCTGCCAAGGCCGCTGTCTGCCCACTCACCGGAGGCAAGGTTGGTGGCGTAGTCGAGTTCCTTGAAGACGGAATAGATCAGGTTGCCATCCGTATCGAACAGGAAGACATCATAATATTCGCGGCTTTGCTGGAGGTCGCGGAACCACGGGTGATAGTAGCCGTGATAATCCGAATACAGCGAGCCATCCCGCGCCTGATCAAGAACTTCCTTGGATCCGATGGGATTGGGATTTTCTGTGATGTAATGCTTCTGCAGCGTTGATGTCTGCTGGCTTTGCAATGCTTTCCAGCCGTCCGTGAAGGAAATGACCGCATCTGCGATCATGTCATTGCTGGCAAGGAATTTGATCTCTTCATCGATGCTCTTGAGGTAGGTCTCAACGGCATGTGCCCGATCAGTCGAGATGACCATGAGTTCTTTTTCAATGGCATGGTCCAGCGCCGACCGAGCGCCGAAAAAGCCTAGAACACTGGTTACAAGCGCGGCCGTTGCCGCAAGTCCGATTATGACCGCCGGCAGTTTGCGCGACAGTTTCATGGAAGACAAAGATTTGATGTGCATTCTGCAGCCCCTAACAGACCGGGCGCATTCGTTGACGCATCCCGGCTAGTCCCCGAGTGCATAATTAGAGGTCACACTTTAAAGTTGCGTAAACTCGGCTTGGTTGCAGAAAAGTTGCAGCGACGCTAGCGTCAGAACTTGTTAACCTTCTACCCGGGTGCTGTTGAAGAAATCGAAGGGCTGGGTATGCGATCTCGAATTTGCGCGTCCGCAATTGTTGCGGGTGTTGTTTCTTTGGCCGGTGCCACGGCTCCCTCTGCTGCACTCGCCCAGACAAATCCAACACAGTTTGACCAGTCATCTGACGCTGCGGCACCACTGCCGCCGGTCCGGACAGACCGGTCGTGGCGCATCCTGCGTGACCGCTGGACCGCAACTGATGAGAAGGCCTACGAGGATTTCATCACGGCCATTGGTGAAAGCAACTGCCGCACGACGGATCAGTGCCTGAAGCATGCCGCCAATGTCTATCGCGGCAGCAACCCGCGCGGCGTGAACTACTTTGCAGACTGCGCGGACCTGCCTTACACCCTGCGCGGCTATTTCGCGTGGATGAATGGTCTGCCGTTCGCCTTTGCTTCTGCTGTGGCCCCCAATGGCTATACGCGCGACGTGCGGTATGTGGCATCGGGCAACCGCATCATTGAAAAAGCAGTGGTAATCAACTGGCCTGGCCAGCAACCCATGGACGGGCCGGATGTGCTGCGCCGGGTCTCGAACTACGTGTCGACGGCGATGTATCGCTATCACCCTGAAGAGAAGCGGGGCCTGCCAGCGGATCACTATTCCAGCAGCGTTGACCCACGTTCCATTCGCCCGGGCACAAACATCTATGACCCCAATGGTCATGTAGCAGTCGTGTACCGGGTCGATCCAGACGGACGCATTCATTACATCGACGCCCACCCGGACAATTCAATCACCCGTGGTGTCTATGGCCGCAAGTTTGTGCGAGCTAGGCCTACAATGGGCGCGGGGTTCAAGAACTGGCGCCCTGTTCAGCTTGTCGGTGCCACACGGGCACCGGATGGCAGTCTCGTCGGTGGCCGATATACCTATACGCAAAATAGTGATCTGGAAGATTTCTCAGTCGATCAATATTTTGGCAATGGCACGCAGAACAAGCGTCAGTGGCAGGGAGCGTCCTTTGCCTTCAATGGTCAGCGGCTCAACTATTATGACTGGGTCCGCACGGCGGTTGCCGGGCGTAACCTCGTCTATGATCCGCTGACAGAAACGCGCAACATGATGCGCGGTCTGTGTGATGACCTGACCTATCGTGTGTATGCGGTAGAGGAAGCGGTTTCCGGCGGCATCAACCGCAAGGCACAACCGTCGCGCCTGCCTCAGAACATCTATGGGACGAGCGGTGAGTGGGAAACCTATTCCACGCCGTCACGTGATGCGCGGCTGAAAACATCCTTTGTAGAGCTGCGCGACGAGATTGCCCGGTTCGTGGAGCTTGTCGAGAATGGCAGTGAACGGGTGAAGTACACCGGTACAGATGTGCGCGCTGATCTGCTTTCTGTTTATCGTCAGGAAGTGGCTGCTTGCTCCATCACCTATACAAACTCTGCGGGCGCCCCCGTCGAACTTGGGTTTGATGAGGTGCAGAACCGGCTGTTTGATCTGTCGTTTGACCCGTACCACTGCCCGGAGCGGCGCTGGGGTGCGACTGATCCTGCGGAACTCGCGTCCTGCAAAGATGGCAATACCAAGCGTGCCTGGTACGAGGCCGAGCAGCGTCTGCGCAATCAAACCGAACGGACCTACGATGTGCGGATGGATTTTTCATTGGCGCAGTTGCGCTCTGGTGCAAAGGGGTCAGGCAAAATATCCCCGCCTGACATCGACGTGGTTGGATTGCTCTCGTCTCCAGCGTCGCAAATCCGCGCGGATATTGAGGGTACTGTCTCTCAGTAGTTTGCGTGGCTTCTGCTTGCGATTGCACGCAAAGCCACTACGTTGGCGGGTGAAGATCGCCAACCTGTAGGCTTGTGAGTATGACCAATTCGCCCAACGACCTCGTCCAGCTTCTGAAAAAGCGCCGCTCCATTGTTGCCCGGGATATGGGGCAGGACGGTCCGGATGCAGATCAGTTGTCCGACATTCTGAAGGCCGGTCTTCGTGTGCCGGATCACGGCAAGCTGGGCCCTTGGCGCTTCATCGTCTTTGAGGGAAGTGCGCGCGCTCAGTTCGGCGGTGTGCTGGAGGCAGCCTATCTCGCCAGCGGTATGCCCGACGAAGATGATCGGCGGCAGTTCGAGCGCGAGCGATTTACCCGAGCCAAGGCGGTCGTCGCTGTCATCTCTGTGGTGAATCCAGACTCCAAAATACCCGAGTGGGAACAGATTTTGTCGTCCGGTGCGGTATGCCAGAACATGCTCAACGCTGCGTCCGCCATGGGGCTGGCCGGGCAGTGGCTGACCGAATGGTATGCCTATGATCCCATGGTTCTGCAGGCGATGCGCCTGCATGAGAACGAGCGTGTGGCGGGCTTCATGTATTTCGGGTCAGTCGTCACGCCTCCAAACGAACGGGTGCGGCCGGACCTTGATGACCGCATGAGCCATTGGCGCCCTGAACTTTGATCGCGCGCCAGCCCTGTTTTACTTGGTCAGCGGGTAGCGGCCATAGAGGTTTTGCTCACGCCTGAACGCTTCATAAAGCCGCCAGATGCTTGGTGGCCTGAAACCACGTTTGCGATTGCGGAAGCCAATTTCAAACAGAAGCCGGTTCTGTTCAAACAAGGTGGCGTAGGCTTGGCGCAGCGTGGTCTTACGATCCCAGATGTGGGTTGCCTCGCCACCGGCCCCGTTGATTTCCATCAGCTTGAAGCCTTCGCCTCGCTGCAGCTTTTCCATGCTCTCAAAGCGCACATCAAATCGCCCGATATAGAATTCGGGAATGCTCTTTGCGACGTCGTCAAAGGCATCTTCCATCTGCGGGGTTATGAAAGCCGCGCCATCCCTGAAGATCGTGCCGCGGGAATGGCTGCCCGCAAAGGCAAGGCGGAAGGGCTCACCCTTTGGCAATACCTTGTCGAGCTGGTGCGAGTGACGGGGCAGGTAGATGTGTTGCAGTACCCCAGCACGACCATCAGCAGAGATGAGCTCCTTGAGGGTTGAAACGCCATCACCGATGACGTGGGGGAAGTATTTCAACGTCAATGAGAAGATGGAACCTTTGGTTTCGCCCGGCAGGCGAATGTAGAACACGCCGGCTTCTGCTTCGTGCTCAATCATTTCCTGTAGAACCATGCTGGCGCTAGCGGGAAAGCCGATCAGATAGGCCCTCAGATCTTCGACCGACCTGATTGGCTGCACACCAACACCGCGGCAGCCGATGTCCGGCTTGGCAACAATGGGCAGCTCAATATGTTTGTCCCGCAGGGCGCTTAAGGCAGTTTCCAGATCAACGGCACCATCTGCATCATCGGCAGTCGTGCGCGTGAGAGGCACCCAGCGGGCGGTAGCTTCCTTGGCCTTGCCTTCAAGAATATCAAAGATTTCAAGTTTGCTTTCGCCAGCCATGCCGCCGTCGGGGAACGACGGATTGGCGAGGAGCGCCAGCCCCGGTCCGCGATAGCGCAGGGCCAGCCAGCACCACTGAAGGGCGATGGGGGCGTAAAACAGCCAGGACGGCCAGAACTCAAAAAATGAAACCGGTGGGCCTGACATATCGAGAGGCGGCATGCCGACATGAATGGGGCGGTTGGGTGGAATTGCAGTGCCGGTCATTGGTTTCGTGTCGTGCAAAAGAAAAGGTGCCCTTAGGGCGTATCAGTCGGCGCAGCCTTTTTCTGACTGCGGCTCTTGATGATTTTCTCTGTAACGCGTGGCAACACAATGGCCAGGGCAATCACAAGTGCGGCAACGCCCCAGCGCCAAGGCCCCAGTTCATTGAGCACTGTTTCGCCCAGAATGGCGATAATGGTGTAGAGCCCCGTGGACCAGCCAGCAGCCAATGCGCCTGCATAGAGGGCAAAACGAGGGAAGGGAATGCCGACAAATCCTGCTGCCGTATAGGTCGGAAGACGCATGCCGGGGATACATCGTGCACCAAATAACGTGACGAAGAGGGAGCCTTCTAGAAACTCCCGGCCCCGCATTATTCTGTGTTCTGACACCCAACGTCGCGCCCGCGGCCAACGGGCCGCGGCGGCCCCCAGACCATAGAGACCAAGGTCACCGAAAAGTATGCCGACATAGAGCGACAGCAGCGCTGCGCTATGAGGCAGCACGTCTTCTGACGCCAACAGGGCAGCCGTCACCGTTGCCGCATCCTCAAGAATGAGGGTGCCGATCGTAATTGCCAACATCACCAGCAGTTGGTTGTCGGAAAACGACTCGATGAGGGCCAGGAGCCCTTCGTAGGACAGGTCCATATGGTGTCCGGCGCAGGAGTGAATCAGGTCGCGGGCAATCTACCCGTCTTGGCAGGATCGCCCAAATCGCGTTTCAGGTAGGTTACGGTGTTTCTGAAAGCTCACTTTCAGAGGGTGTTGATTGGCTGGAATTGGCGGCCCGGTCAATGGCTGCATCAATTTCTGCCTTGGAATTCCAGGGCAAAAAGTGGTTCTGGCCCTCAAGAACGGTCACGGTCAGGGGGGCAGAGGTGAAATGCGCCTCCATGTACGACACATTCTGGAATGGCGTCAGATTATCCTGCGTACCGTGCACCACCTGAATTGGCATTTTGAGGTTCACCAACAAGGGCGCAAGGGCTTCAAGTTCGGCCTCCAGCACCATCAATTCACGATTTGCGTTGCGGATCATACGCGGCAGCATGTGGCGCACGCCCCACCATTCGCCAATTGGCTGCATGAAATGGATTTCTTCCAATGTGGGGTCCAAAGAGCCTGCCACAATCACAAGTGCTTTGATGCTGTGTGGGCGCAACACGCCCAGCATGGTGGCCACCGGCCCGCCTAAAGAGTGTCCCACGACAACAACGCCCGCGCGATTTGCGCCGTCAACCAGGGGGGCAAGGGCTTCCGCCTGGTCTGCAAGGGACGTCACGGCGTCGTCCGGCCCGCTTTCGCCAAATCCCGCGCGGTCTACGGCAACGTATTCAAAGCCGTCCGGCACGTCGGACAGATAGTCCTCCCACGCTCCGGCTGAGCCAGGCGTGCCATGAATGAAGATGACCCGGGTGCCGTCGGGATCACCGGCGCGTTGCGCAACCATGCGCGTGTCATTCCACTCATAGTGAATGAGGTCAGTTGTCTCAGCTGTCTGTGCGCCGGCAAATTGTGTTGCGCCTGTCAGACTGGCAGCGATGAGGCTGAGTGTGTGCACGGAGCGCGATTTGCGCTTGCGATCATCTGCAGAAGAGGGACGCGCCGATTTGACCACACGCGTGGAAACAGGGGACGTCATTCAGGAAGTTACCTCAGGCAATTGAAAGACGCAGTTTGGTCTGGATCAACGCTAGGCTGGCCCGCCGGGAAGTCCTTGGATCTCGCCATCCTGACCCCGCACCATGGCGCGGCTTTGCCGAAATGCCACCGCATGTGGTGGCATTTTGTCGGATGGCTTCTTCCCTGACGATTTTGAGGTGCGGGCAAACAGAACTGCGATGCCGACCAGCAACATGGATGCTCCGAACACGATCGCGCCGGGCTGGCTTGTTTGAAGTATCTGCCAGACACCTGCAGCGCCTAGAACTGCGATGATAAGAAAAGTGATCAGCTTGGTACGCATAATGTCCTCCCTGCGGTCGATTTAGAGACCCTTCTGGAGATAGGTGAGCACTTGTGTTGATACCAGACAAGTTTACACGACAGATTTGCCTAATGTGCGGTGCGGCCTGCCAACATGCGTGACGCATGGCGGGTGTGACATGAACGGGCTTCCCTGCCGCATTTGGCATGATAGCGTGCGCAGCCCTGCCATGCCGGGCACCCGCCCGCACTGCCTCATATTGGTCTTCTCCATGAGCCTGGTTTCATTTTCTGCCGAGCGTCTGGCGCTCTACCGTGCGCACCTTTTGGAGCTTATGCGTCTTGCCGCGCCCACGATGGTGCAGCGCGGTGGTGTGCTGACCATGTCGGTGGTGGACACGGTTATGGTCGGCAATTTCTCCTCGGAGCAGCTCGCCTTTCAGGCGATTGGTCATGTGCCCTATGCCTTCGTGATGCTGTTTTTGCTCGGTGGCATCATGGGGCAGCTCGTTGTGACGTCCAACGCCTATGGGGCCGGTGAGCACCATGCCTGTGGCGCGGCCTGGCGACGGGGCGTGCCCTATGCCTTTGGGCTTGGTTGCCTTGGTCTCATCTTCTGCGTCTTTGGGGGACCCATCCTGTCTTTGACGGGGCAGTCGGATGAGTTGGCGCTTGAAGGCGGCAAGGTCAGCATTGTACTCGGCATCGCGCTGCCGTTCCTCCTGATGACGGTTGCCGGCGGTTACTTCCTTGAAGGCATCAAGCGGCCATTGCCTGGCATGATCATCATGATCGCAGCAAACCTGCTGAACATTCTGGCGAACTGGGTGTTGGTGTTTGGCGTCGGTCCGTTCCCTGCCATGGGGGCTGTCGGTTCGGCTATTGCCACGGCAACCGTGTGGACGTTCCAGGCACTGGTGGTCAATTTGTACATCTGGCATCTGCGTGACGGAGAAGAGTTTGGCATTCGCCGCCGTGTCGCGGACAAATGGCGCACGTTCTGGAACGGCGGCAAGCGTCAGCGTGAGTTGGGCTATGCGGCAGGTGCCAGCCTGGGCACGGAGAACGCGGCCTTTTCCATCATGCAGTTGATGGCCGGGCTGATGGGGCCCATTGCGCTTGCGGGCTATGCCGTGACGTTCAATGCTTTTGCGGTGGCGTTCATGGTGTCTATCGGTATTGGCACGGCTACAGCTGTGCGTGTCGGTTTTTACTATGGCCAGCGCGACAAAGATCAGATGGCCGTTGCCGGGTGGACCGGGCTGGTTTTCAACCTGATGGTGATGACCGTGCTGGGTGCTGTCCTGATCGTGTTTGCCGAACCGATTGCAGGTGCTTATGGCGACGACATGGACCTCATCATGCTTGCGGCAGGCATGATTGCCTTCATCGCGATCATACTTCCGCTAGACACCGTACAGACGGTTATGGCCAGTGCCTTGCGCGGCATGGGGGAAACCTGGGTGCCAACAGGTTTTCACCTGATCTCCTACTTTGGGATCATGGTGCCTCTGGCCTGGTATCTGGGGCTGTATCTCGAACGTGGGCCCATCGGACTGCTCGAAGCGTTCCTGGTTGCCAGCGTCTTTTCCGCATTTGTCATCAGTCTGCGGTTTCGCTCCCTTGCGGGGCGGGGGGGTGCAGGAGGGCTGGCCAACTAGGCCAACCCTCCGGCAATCACGTTAGGCGTCGGTTACTCAGCAGCTGATGAGAAGTTCTCACCGGGAGGCGTGGGCACAGGGGTGTCCACTGTTGCCGTCACGGCGACTGTTTCAGCCTTGTTGGTGTTGTCCGCCTGTGGCGAAGCCTTTGCCTTTGGCTTGGAAGTCCGCTTGGCTTTTGCCTTCACCTTTGTCTTTGGCGCGGCCTTCTTCTTGGCGGCGGTCTTCTTGGCCGCTGACTTGGCCTTGCGCTTGCGCTTTGCATCCGCCTTGGCCTGTGCTTCAGCCTGGGCTTCTTTCAGGCGCTTGTGACCTGCCAGGGCTTCAGATGCCTGGAAGGCCTGCAATTCCATTTTGCGCTCAAACGCTTCTTCCAGATCGAGCGCCGCCTCGGTGATCATTTCCGCCATGACATCCACGTCGGGAATGGTCTCGCGGTCAGCCATCAGGCCGAAGTCGATGGAGTCCATGTAGCTTGTGACGGTGATGTTCAGGGCCTGGCTATGAACCAGTACGGACATCGGATAGTTGGCCACCAGCTTTGCACCATTGATGAACAGCTGTTCGCGCGGACCCGGCACATTGGAAATGACAAGATTGGCTGGTGGTGGAACCGTACCGCCAAGGCCAACGGCGTTGGTTGCGAGCACGGCTGCATTGAGAAGCAGCGAGTAGTTTGTGGCGGCTTCGCGGGACAGGTGGTTCACCTTGTCCTTTGCTGCCCGTGATGACCGCTTGATGACTTCAAGACGTTCCAGCGGATCTTCCACATCTGTTGCCAGTGTGGTGATGATCATGGAGATCGAGTTGCCTTCCTGCACAGCGTCCTTGGGCCGAACGGATACCGGGCACATGGTCGTCAGTGGCTTGGTCGGCAGGGAATTGTGCAGCTTGAGATATTTGCGCAAGGCGCCGGAGCAAATGGCCAGCACCACATCATTGATGGTGGCATCAAGGTTCTTGCCGGCATCCTTGACCCGGCTCAGCGGCAGGGTTGCAACCCCAAAGCGGCGATGCCGCGTGATGGTTGTGTTGAACACCGTGTTGGGAGACTGGAAGGGGAGCGGTGCTTCGCGACTGTCACCGGACAGCATGTGGAACCCGCCACGCAGCATCCGGCCGCCGAGTTCACCCAATGTGCGCGTTGTCGTTCCAACGCCTTCAACAACCTGACCAAGTGACTCTGTCGCGAGCGAGAGCATGTCCTGCTTGACTGGCTGCTTGGCAGGGACTTTTGCCCGTTTGGGCGTCATCTGCCAGAAACCCTGTTCCATCTTGTTCCGGGAAGACCGTGACAATGTGGAAGACATGATCGCTGTTGCGGCAACGCCATCAACAAGGGCGTGGTGCACCTTGATGTACATGGCCACGCGATTGCCCTCGATGCCTTCGATGCAATAGCACTCCCACAAAGGGTGGTTGCGGTCGAGGCGCTGGCCGTGCAGGCGTGAGACGAATGTCGTTAGCTGTTCCATCGTGCCGGGCTCCGGCAGGCGGACGAAACGAATGTGGTAATCGAGGTCGAAATCCTGATCCTCAACCCAGCGCGGTGTCAGCTCCAGGCGCGACAGGTCGCCGCCGAGCTTCAGATTGAAGGGAGGCTGGGGAGGGGCGGACAGGTCGAAGCGATCGAACATGTCCTGAAAGAAATTGCCTTTGTAGCGTGGCGGCAGTTCGAGGATCTGCAGTCCGGCAACGTGGGTCGGGCTCTCGTCAGTTTCGACGGTGAGAAAGGCGGAATCCTGAATGTTCAAGCGACGCATAATGGCATTCCCTGATGAAAAGCGCTGTTTTCCTTGGCTTTTCGAATACCATAACGCCGGAAAGCCTTTGTTTCCAAGTGTTTACACAATTGCTGCACCGCACACAATGCGTGCATGGTGAATTTTGCACTGCAGCACCGAAGATCAGGGTTGCGACACGCGCATGAGTACGCGTCTGGCCTGCAGCAGGTGCGGACGATCCAGCATCTTGCCGTCGAGGGACAGGACACCTGCATCAGGTGCTGCATCGAACGCGTCCACGATGGCTTTGGCGTGGGCAATTTCGTCAGGTGACGGCGTCAGCGCTTCGTTGATGACGGGCACCTGGGCAGGATGGATCGCGAGCTTGGCATCAAACCCGTCACGCACTGCGTCAGCCAGTTCAGCACGCAAGCCGTCTTCATTCCTGAAGTCCGTATAGACCCCGTCGATGGCCAGAACGCCTGCAGCTCTGGCTGCTGCGAGAGTGAGAGAACGGGCCAGACGGAAAATGTCCGTGTAGGTGCCGTCGGCGCGCCGGTTGGACGTTGCCCCCAATTCGGCAGCCAGGTCTTCCGCGCCCCATGACAGACCCGCCAGCCGGTCTGGTGCGTGGACATATCCATCCATGGCGAAGAGCGCCGCGGGTGTTTCGGTGGAGACTGTGAGGACGCCGATGGTGCCTACATCCATGCCGGCCTTTGTTTCATGGGCGGTCATCATGTCGGAGAGGTCCTGAACACCTTCAGGCGTTGCCTTGGGCAGCATCAGGTAATCGGGGCGGGCAGGGACAATGGTCGCCACGTCAGCTTCGCAGAAGTCGCCATCCATCGGGTTCACCCGCACGACGATGGCTTTGCCGTTTCGGTCGCCGGTCGACAGAAATGCGGCTGTGTCCGCGCGCGCATCTGCCTTAGCGCTTTCAGCTACTGAGTCCTCAAGATCAAGGATGATGCCGTCGGCCTGTGTATCCAGCGCCTTGGTGCGTTTCTTCTCACTGTCGGCAGGTACAAAGAGGAGAGATCGCATCAGGATTTGTCTTCCGGTTTCTTGAGCATCAAAGCCTGACGGCGACACCGCGCCACTTCATCGCCGTGCTGATTGAAGGCGACGTGGTCCATGGTCACGATGCCCTGGGTCGGCCGCGACTTTGACTCACGTTTGGAGATGACAGTCGTTTCCACCCGGATCGTGTCGCCGTGAAACAGCGGTTTTGGAAACACGACATCAGTCATGCCGAGATTGGCGATGGTTGTGCCCATGGTGGTGTCATGGACCGACAGGCCGATCATCAGTCCAAGGGTGAAGAGCGAGTTCACCAGCGGCTTGCCGAACTCGGTCTGGGTTTCCGCGTAGTGATGATCAAGGTGGAGGGCTGCCGGATTCATGGTCATCGCCGAAAACAGCGTATTGTCGCTTTCGGTAATGGTGCGCCGGATCGGATGGTCAATAACCAGCCCGTCCTCAAACTCTTCAAAATACAATCCAGCCATTTCCACCCTCGTGCTCTTTGGGGCATGACTGTAAATACGTGACTGCCAACAACGTCAACCGGGAAGATCCATGTTTGAGCTAAACGACGATCAGCAGGCCATTGTGGATGCCGTCAACAAGGTGTGTGCCGCCTATGGGGACGACTATTGGCTGGCGCGCGATACGGATGGCGTTTTTCCGGATGGGTTTGTTGCGGACATGGCATCCGGCGGCTGGTTGGGCACTGCGATGCCGGAGGCCTATGGCGGCGCGGGGCTTGGGGTGACGGAGGCTGCGCTGGTGATGCACACGGTTGCGCGGTCCGGCGCAGGCTTCTCAGGGGCCAGCGCCATCCACATAAATATGTTTGGGCCGATGCCTCTGGTTGTGTTTGGCACGGACGAGCAAAAGGAACGACACCTGCCGCCATTGATTGCCGGCAAGGAGCGGTGCTGCTTCGGTGTGACCGAGCCCAATGCGGGCCTCAATACCACAGCCATTGAAACCCGGGCGGAGCGGGTGGGCGATCATTACGTCATCAATGGCCGCAAGATGTGGACGTCCACGGCTCAGAGCGCGAGCAAGATATTGCTGCTGGCACGGACCACACCACTGGCAGATGTGCGCAAGCCTACGGATGGCATCAGCCTTTTTTATACGGACATGGATCGTTCCGCGGTGGACGTGCATGTCATCGACAAGATGGGCCGCAAGGCCGTCGACTCCAATGCACTGTTTATTGACGGTCTCAAGGTGCCTGCCGCCGATCTGATCGGTGAAGAAGGCAAGGGCTTTCAGTATCTGCTGCATGGCCTTAACCCGGAGCGCATTCTGATTGGTGCGGAAGCTGTGGGGCTTGGCCAGTTGGCACTTGAACACGCAACGACCTATGCGCGGGAGCGTGAGGTGTTTGGGCGGCCGATTGGTCAGAACCAGGCCATTCAGCATCCGCTGGCTGCAAGCTGGGCAGAACTGGAAGCAGCCTGGCTCATGTGCATGAAGGCGGCGCATCTGTATGACGCGGACAAGCCCTGCGGGGCCGAGGCCAACGCAGCAAAGTATCTATCGGCAGAGGCTGGCTTCACCGCGTGCGAGCGCTCCGTCATGACCCATGGGGGCATGGGCTATGCCAAGGAGTTTCATGTGGAGCGCTACCTGCGCGAAGTCATGATTGCCCGCATCGCACCCGTCAGCCGGGAACTCATTCTGTCATTCCTGGCCGAACGGGTGCTTGGGTTGCCCAAGAGCTATTGAGGCTGCGGACCTTTCGGATTGTCGTTCTCAACCTTGAGCAGCACCAGCAGGCCGATGAAGATCAGAACCGGTGAAACCATCAGGCCCACGCGTTGACTGTCCGTGGCATCGGTCACGATGGCGACCATCAGAGGTCCGGTGAAGGCAACAGCATTTCCGGTCAGCGCCATGATTCCGTACCAGCGGCCGCTTTCGCCTGCAGGCGCCAGTCTCGCCATCAAGGATCGCCCGGAGCCTTGGGCCGGGCCTATGGAGACACCCAGAACGCAGGCAAGTCCGATGAACAGTTGTTCCTGCGGCGTCGCCAGAAATCCGCTGATGGCCTCCGCAGGTGCCGGAATGCTGACCAGCCCGATGATGCCGGTCAGAAGGATGAGCAGGGAGATCAGGATTGTGCGTTTGGCGCCAATGTGATCATCCACTTTGCCGCCAATGAACGCGCCAATGGCTGAAGAGCCAAGCACCACCATGCCGAATATCCCAAGCTCCAGACCGTCCCAGCCGAAATGACCTGCGGCGTAGATGGAGCCAAACGCCAGGGCGACGGCAATGCCGTCCTGATAAATCATCCGGGCAATGATAAAGCCGGCGATGCGCGGGTGGCTGCGCAGGCTTCTGTAGGTTTCGCCAAGCACACCAAATGTCAGCCGCTTGATCGGCAGACACACCCGATTGATAGGGGTTGGAGGTGTCAGCAGAAGGAGTGGAACGGTGAAAAGCAGAAGAGCGACGCCTGCTATCGGACCGGAAATCCGGTCATGCTCGTGAGATGCCTTGTCGAGGCCAAGAAACGGCACTTCGGGGATCATGAACAGCACGATATAGGCGCCAAGGACCGTCAGTCCCCAGGCGATGCCGGTCGCAATGGACGTTCCGCTCAGGCGGCCCACAAGATGCCTTGGTGCGAGACGGGGCAGCATCGCGTTGTGCAATACGCTGGTAAGTTCCGCCCCGACCATGATGGCAAGCGTCGCCACAGACATCAGGATCACGAGGCCCGTACCCGCGTTGGGCGTTGCAAACCAAAGGGCGGCAGCGCCTGCTGATGCCATCAGCACGAAGCCCGAGATAAACCGCTTCTGACCGCCGATCACATCCGTTGCGGAGCCGAGTATCTGTCCACCGATGGCAACGATGATGGCACCGAAGGCGGATATCCATCCCCACAGGGTTTGGCCGGCCACCCCGTCTCCCACCACAACATTGGTGAGGTAAGGGGCCATGATGAAGTAGAGCAGCAGGACATTTATGGTTTCATTGCCCGGCGCGTAGAGGATCCATCCTAGTCGTGCCTTGCGGCTGCTCGACAGCCCTTCGCCAAGGCCGCTGTGATCAAGTGTCTGTGTCGTCATGCTCGGTCTCCCAATGACAATCGACCGATCCTTATGTGTGGCGGTCGGGTGGTGTCTCAGGACGCCGAGATAGGAAAATAGGGGCCGCTATTCGCGCCGAAGTCCCCGAAATGCTGGGCGTTTTCAAAATCAGCAAGGCTTTTTGAGTATCGGCTATGCTGCGGGCACGAAACTTTCAGGTCTGGTGTGGCACGGTGAGCCACACTCAAATGCTGGCCCAGTGACATGATTTTAGATCAATCCCTTCTCATCATCGCAGACACCGGACTTCGCTTCAGCGGGATGACGATGCTGTTGCTTATCGCCTTGTTGCTGGGTGTGCGGATGAGCGCCACATGGGTCGGGCGCTTTGGCGCCCTGACGGGGTTGGGCGGAGCGGCTTATCTCATCTGTCCGTTCATTGATGGGCTGGTCTGGTACACCGTTCCCGTCACCATTTTCTGTGTCATCAATCCGGCGCTGCTCTGGTTGCTGGGGCGGTCCCTGTTTGAGGATGATTTCTCACCGGGGTTGTTTGAGTGGTCGATGCCTGCGGTTTTGTTTGGACTGTACGTGCTGCGGCTTCTGGTGGCCGGTGTTGGCGATGGCGAAGTCGCTACCGTCTTTCAGGCGATCCATGGCGTGATCCAGCTGTCACTGGCGCTGCATCTTTTGTGGCGGGTTTGGCGAGATCGACAGAATGACCTTGTGGAAGCACGGCGTCAGTTCCGACAGAAATTCGTCACCCTTGGTGGCGGGCTGCTGTTGATCATCGCGGTCGTCGAGATCGTGGTGGTGGAGCCTGATGATGTTGCATGGCTCCTGCTGCTTCAGGCTGCGGCGGTGTGGGCGCTGGCCCTGTGGCTGTGCGTCACGGTGTTTCAGCTGGGCAATCTGTTTGGACCTGTTGCTGCTGACAAGAAGGCTGCAGATACCGCCGCTGATACGGACCCTGATGCCCAACGTATTGTCTCGTTGCTTCAGACTGACAAGCTCTATTTGCAGGAAGGTTTGACGGTTGGCGGACTGGCTGAGCGGGCAGGGCTGCCTGAATACCGCACGCGGGACATCATCAACCGCACGCTTGGCTACCGCAATTTTTCGGATTTTCTCAATGGCTATCGCATTGAAGATGCTGCGGAGCGCTTGAGGAACACCGAGATGCGTCGACTGCCCATTCTGACCATCGCGCTTGATGTGGGCTTTGGATCCATTGGTCCATTTAACCGGGCGTTCAAGGCCCGGCTGGGCCTGACGCCGAGTGAATATCGACGTCAGGCCTTCTCAGCATAGGTCGGACTAGGCGGCGCCTTCGTGCTGGCGCTGCCAGTCTTCCAGGTAGTCACGGCTGGCCTTGTAGGAGTCGAGGCCCCACCAGATCACCGCAACAGCAATCACGAGGATTGTTGTGGCAACGATGGCCAGCGACACGTTCAGCATCGTGTCATCCGCAAACCAGAAGTCTGTGACCAGTGCAATTGCGGTTGGTCCAAGGCCAAGGCCGATGATGGTCACGACAAAGATCATGAAGGCGGATGCCTGACCGCGCATCTGGTTCGGCATGATTTCCTGCACACCGGATGGACCAGCACCGGTGCAGAAGGTGGCAAAGAAAGTAGAGGGTGCAATCAGCACCATTGCCAGCGTTGCGCTTTCCACAAATGGATACAGCACGGTGAAGGGGATGGCGGCAGCAGCGCCATACAAGAGCACCCGCAGCTTGCCGTCCTTGTAACCAATGGATGTGAGCTTGTCTGCCATCCAGCCACCGGTCACCACACCCGCGGTTCCGAAGATGACCACCACAAGGCCGTAATAGATGCCGGCTTCGCCTGCGGTCCATCCATGGGTGCGGATGAAGAAGGTCGGGATCCAGGCGGAGACGCCATAGGCCATCATGGCGCACAGGGCGTATCCCACATGGTGCGAAAAGAGGGTGCGGGCGTTGTCGCTCATGTAGGCGACAACGTCTTTCACCGGAACGGATTCAACTTTTTCGTTGCCATCTGCGTCGACGCTCTTACGCACATGGCCGCGTCGGATGGGCTCCTTCAATGTGAGGGCCCACAGGGCAACAATCAGCCCGGGCAAGCCAACCACGAAGAACACAACCTGCCACGCATAGACTTCGCCGACGATGGGCAGAATGGTGTGCTCGACGCCTGATACGGCTGACACAACGATGCCGCCAATGACCAGCGCAAGACCTGCGCCGATGTAAACGCCCATGCCGTACACACCAAGCGCGGCGCCGCGTTTGTCCGGCGGGAAGTAGTCGGCAAGGATCGAGTAGGCGGCGGGCGACAGGGCTGCTTCACCGACGCCAACACCCATGCGGAACAGGAACAATTGCCAGTAGGTTTTGGCGACGCCGCACAGGGCGGTCATGACGCTCCAGAAGGCAATACCTATGGCAATGATCCGAACACGGTGTTGAACGTCAACGGCGCGACCGATGGGCAGGCCGCAGATTGTGTAGAACAGCGCAAACGCAAACCCGATGAGCAGGCTCATCTCCGTGTCGGAGATTTCAAGATCACGGCGGATGGGAACGACCAGCAGGCTGAGTATCTGTCGGTCGATGAATGAGAATGTGTAGGCCAGTACCAGCACGCCCACCACGTACCAGGCATACATCCGGCTGGGGTAGGGCGGCTCGTCTGCTGACGGCGCCGCGTCGTCATGGATGGCGGGGGTCTGTGTCCCGGCTTCCACCATGTCATCTGCAATGTGTTGAATTTCGTCGTCGCGGCCGTTTCCGGTCATGCGGCATGCCTCCCCAGCATAGTGTCTTGGTGTCGGGCTCTATGGCCTCGTTAACAACATCCTAACGAGGAAGCCTGGGAAACCAACAGAAAACCTCGCTTTTTTAGTTGGCATGGGGTTTGAAACGGTAGGGGCACAAAGGAGCCTGATGATGACTGCCGTTGCCAATATCCAAGCGTCCGGATCGACCACGAATGTGGTTGCCGCGGTCAAGACCGCTGCAGCCTCTACGGGGGCGGATTTTGACTATCTGCTGCAGACCGCAGTGCGCGAAAGCTCGCTGAATCCTGCGGCTAAAGCCAAGACATCCAGCGCATCAGGCCTTTTCCAGTTTATCGAGCAGACATGGCTGGGCGTGGTCAAACGGCATGGCGCAGAATTTGGCCTTGAGGACCATGCCGCTGCCATCGACACCACCTCGCGTGGTCGGCACAAAGTGACTGATAGTGACGCCAGGGAGGCAATTCTTGCCCTGCGGCATGACCCTGAAGTGTCCGCGCTCATGGCCGGTGCTCTCACAAAGGAAAGCCAACAGGCGCTCGAAAACGGCATTGGCCGCGAAGCAACGTCCGGCGAACTCTACACAGCACACTTCCTTGGGGCGGGTGGGGCCATCAAACTCATCAATGCAGCCGAGAGTGATCCGCGCGCCAATGCGTCAGCACTCTTTCCGGGTGCCGCGAAAGCCAACAAGTCGATTTTCTACAACAAGGACGGCAGCGCCAAGACGGTATCTCAGGTCTATGACCGGCTGACACGCGAGACAGATATCGGCGGCAAAGCCAAGGCCGCCATTGCAGCCCTCAAGGACGCCCCGCAGCAGGTTGCTTCCGTTGCACCCAATACTGCCGGCGCCCATCAGGCCATACCGCTTGTGGTGCGTACCCAGAGCGCCCGGCACAGTGGCCCAAGCCCCTTGACCATGCAGTTGTCTGGAAGCCCGCTTCCCGGGTCGTCACCCGTGCCCACGTCGCGCCCGGCGCTGGTTCTGACACCGGCCGTCATGGATGTGCTGGCATCACTTGATCCACTGCCGTCGCTCAACGGGGATAACTCCGCCGATGACCGCCGCAACGCAGACAATGACGATTACAAAATCCCTGCACGCGCCTTTGGCACGTCATATGCCGACGTGCTGCGCGGGACGCTTGCCTAGTCGCTAGTTGATCGCGCCTGCTGCCTTGAGGTCCTCAAGAGCCGCATTGTCATAACCAAGCTCTTTCAGAATATCAGCGGTATGTTCGCCAATGCCCGGTGCCGGGCCGCGTACGCGATCCGCTGTGGTGCCGTCGTCGTTGGGCAGCCGAACCGGGCTGGCAACCGAGCGGCCTGTGCCACCGGCACCATCGGGGATGTCGACAAATACGCCTGCCGCTTCGGCCTGCTTGTCGTCGGCGACCTGCGCCATGGTCTGGACCGGTGCCCACACAACATCTTCGGCATCAAGGCGACGGCCCCATTCCTCAATGTCATGTTTTGCAAATTCAGCGTCCAGCGTTTCGACCAGTTCGATCGCATTGGCGCGGCGTGACTTTGCGGTGAGATACCGCTCGTCTGTTGCCAGTTCCGGGCGGCCAATGGCTTTGGCGATGGGGCCAAAGATATCGCCGGAGTGACGGGTGAGGAGACACAGCCATGTGCCGCACGCACATTGGAAGAAATTGTTGAGGGCGTTGACTGCCTGGTCACGGGACTTGGTAGAGGCAACGCGGCCATAGCGCAGCTGGATCGCCATGTCTGAGGCGATTGAGTAGATGCCTGTCCGCAGCAGTGATGCTTCGATGAGGCGGCCCTTGCCGGTCTTGGTGCGTTCAAACAGGGCACCGAGAATGCCGTTGAGGGTTGCAAGGCCAGTTGTGTGGTCACCCTGGCCGACGCGAAGCGGGAAGGGGTCCGTGCCTTTGGGCGCCGTCAGGTTGGCAACGCCGGCGCGGGCCCAGAAGGCTGCCATGTCAAAGCCAGGGCGATCCTGGTCTTCGCCCTGCAGGCCGTAGCCTGTGACGCTGGCATAAATCAGCTCGGGCTTTTCTGCGTGAAGGGTTGCCCAGTCCAGACCGGCACGGGCGAGGCCGCCGGGGCGCACATTGGTGATGAACACGTCAGCCGACATCACCAGCTTCTTGAGAGCAGCGGCGCCTTTTTCGTTGCGCAGATCAATCGCAAGGCCGCGCTTGCCGCGGTTGTCCATGTCGAAGATCGGGTTGCCTTCAACATTGGAGGCGGAGACGTTCTTGAGCATGCCGCGAATGGCGTCGCCCTGAAGCGGCTCGACCTTGATGACCTCAGCACCCCAGTCAGCCATGATGCCCGCAGCGGCCGGTGCTGCAATGTAGGTGGCCAGTTCGACGACGCGGATGCCCTCAAGCATGGAATTCTCCCCGAAAACGCGTGTGTTTGTTTGGGGGCGATCATCCATAAGCAAGCGGCGGCGTCAATGCATGTCCTCACGCATCAACTGCCGCCGCTCTTTTTGGCGATTATGTCCGGTCTGCGATTTCGCGGAACAGGTGGAACGTCTCATATTCGCGATAGGAGCTTTCCTCCAGATCAACGGCATAGTTGCTGTTGGCGGACAGTTTGACGATCACGACATTGTCGGTGGGGTTCACATAGACGAACTGGTTGTAGACGCCGATGCCGGAATACTCACCTTCATCGCCGTCAAGGATCCACCACTGGTAGCCGTAGCCGACTGGCAGGAACGCTTCGTCATTGGCGCCGGGTAGCAGGTGGGGGGCATCCGGCGTGATGGATGCCTTGGCCCAGTCAGCGGGAACAATCTGTTTGCCGTTCCAGTTGCCACCATTGCGGAAGAGCTCGCCCAGCTTGGCATAGTCGCGCGCCGTCGCGTTGAACCCGCCAAAGGCCATTTCCATGCCTTCGCTATCGGTCAGCCAGAAGGCATCACTCTCAGCGCCAAGCGGCTGCCAGAGTTTCTCTGTCATGTAGTCCGCCACGGTGCGCCCGGTGGTCTTGACGAGCAGAGCTCCTAGAACCTGCGTGTCTGTAGAGTTGTAGTGGTTGACCGTGCCCGGCTCATTCTTGCGTTCAAGGGTCGTCATGAATTCGTTCAGGGATCCACCAAGCGCAAAGATGCGGCCGAAGCGATTGATGTCTGACTCGGGATCAGAGTAATCCTCGTTCCAGGCGGCACCTGATGACATTTGCAGCACATCCTTGATGCGCACACCGTCATAGGCTGACCCGGCCAGCTCAGGCAGTGTGTCAGAAATCGGAGCTTCAATGTTCTTGATGAAGCCTTCTTCAACAGCAATGCCAACAAGTGCAGAGATGAAGCTCTTGGCAACGGACATGGACAGCCATTGTTCGTCACGCCCGCCGGTCAGCATGTAGCGTTCAAAAACGACCTTGCCGTCTTTCAACACCAATAGTGCGCTTGTGTCCGTCTCAGAGAGCAACGCTTCCGTGTTCACCTGTTCACCCTTGTAGGTGAAGGTTTCAGGCAGCGTGATCGGATCGCCATCCGGGAAGTCATAGGGCGCGGTGGATGCCGCGACCGCATTGACCGGGAACATCTCATCCATGCGATTGAAATTCTCATACTGCTCAGCACCACTGAACAGCGTGGCAATCGTAGATGCGCGGTCGATGTTATCGGCCAGGAATGCATAGGCCACAGCACCGATAACGATGATGGCAGCTGCACCGCCAATCAGATATTTCTTCATCACACAGTCTCCTTGTTGGATGTCTTCTTCTTGGGTTGTGAGGCAAGCGAATCGATGATTGTCCGGGCGTGGGCATGGGCCGCATTGTTGGCCATGCCAGGCATTCCCAGTTCTCGAAAAGATGCTTGTCCGTAGACGAGGGACAGAATGATGTTGGCAGCGTCCCGGCGCTCGCGGGCTGAGCTGCCGATGCCGTCCGTTTCCATCTGCGCCACCATCAGGTGGATGACGCGTCCATACATCGCCGCCAGGCGCTTCCGTATGCTCTCGTCGCGCTCGGCCATGTACCAAAGCTCGCCGACCACATTGTTGGACACGTCATTTGCAAAGGTGTTCTCGAACAGAAAGTCCACGAAGTCGTGAGTGGTCTGGGGACGGGACTTGGGGCGCAATTGCGCAAGACCGTCCTCGGCGCGTTCAATCATCCTGTCGATCAGGAGGTCAACCATGTCAGCCCGGTTGCCGACAAAGTATCGCACCAGCGAGCGGGGCAGGTCGCTCTCCTCGGCAACGTCGCTCAAGGTGGTTTTGGCGACGCCCTTGCGGATGACGCATTTTTCAAACGCTTCGAGAATCTGTTCCCTGCGTTCGTCTCCCATCTGTGGGCGAGCCATGACCATCTCCAATCTTGTCAATTGTGACAAGATTTAGCTGCATCAGGGTAACTTGTCAAATATGACAAGTTACCTAGCTCTTGTAGTCAGCGGATGTAGCCGCGATCAGAGCCCATAGTGCCGGTGCGTCGAGCGTAGCGGGCACGCTCAAAGGCATGGTCAAGGCGGTCTGACTTGGTTGCGCGTCTTCGACTGGTCCCCATCAAGATGAGAACAAACAGGACGGCGAGCGCAGCTCCGCCGCCGATGATCCAGGTGATATCCATAAATTGTCGCCTCCCCACACATACACGGGCACTAGAGACGATCCCCTTCGAAGGGGTTCTTTTGCCGACGGAATGCGCCGGAGTTAAGGCAAAGGTGCAGAAGTATGGGGGCTTGCTTTATAGCGCTGCTGGAATTTGATCTTTTGCTAAACGAAACCTTAACCCTGAGGGCGCACGCTGCACTCTAAATAGGGCGTGGTGTGTCTATCGCGGCCCTGACAGGAGGACAGCGCGATGGTACCGCCACTCACGCAAGCTGATATTTCTGGACTTCTAGGTTCGCCATCTGAGGATGCGCGTGCGCAGGTTGCCGTCAAAGTCGGCACCCAGGTCGACGCTGGTGGTCTGACTGGTCAGGAACGCCTTCTCGCAAACGACATTCTGCGTCTCATGGTGCAGGACGCTGCCAGCCTTGTTCGCATTGCTGTTGCGGAGTCCATTGCCAATACCGCTGACATCCCAGCTGATGTCGCTGCTGCACTGGCCAACGACATTGATGAAATTGCGGTGCCTTTTCTTGAGGTGTCGCCAGCCATTAGCGATGAGGACCTCATTGCAATAGTGCGCAGTAGTGGCGGGTCCAAGGCAGCCGCCATTGCAGGCCGTACTGTTGTCTCAAGCGCTGTAACCGAAGCAATTGCAGAAGACGGTGGCAAGGAAGCCATCAGCCGGATGCTAGAAAACCAGGGCGCTGACATTGCACCTTCTTCCTACAATCGTGTGATTGATCGTTGGCACGATGACGATGACGTCACTGGCCTGATGGCAGAGCGCGAGGCGCTTCCGCTCAATGTATCTGAGCGACTTGTCACACTGGTATCGGATGAAGTGAAAGAGCGTCTGGTATCTCGCCACGGCATTGGCTCTGATCTTGCGGACCGGATGGCGCTGGAAGCACGTGAAGCAGCGACCATCGCTCTGCTGGATGGGCTGCCCACGATTGATGACTACGTTGCATTGATGGAGCACCTGCAGGCATCAGGACGCCTGTCCGGCTCTCTTATTGTGCGTGCTGCATGCATGGGCGAAATGCGCTTTGTTGAACATGCGCTGGCGCAAATGGCCCGTGTTGCACCGGAGCGTGCATGGACACTGGTGCATGATGCCGGTCGTCTGGGATTGCGCGCCTTGTTTCAGCAGGCCCGTTTGTCACAGAACCTCTATCTGCCTTTGCGCACGGCCGTGGATGTCTTCCACGACATTTCGCTCAATGGCGAAGTGCATGACCGGGAGAACTTCCGCCGGTCAATCATCGAGCGTATTCTGACGCAGCCTGACGGGCTCAAAAATGATGATCTTGATTTCCTGCTGTATCAGATGTCTCGCAAGCACGAGATCGAAACAGCGGAACAGGCGCTTTCAGCCTGACCGCCTTCACCCTTCCATGATCGCCTTGCCGATGGTGAGGATCTGAATCTCTGTGGTCCCGCCGCCGAGTTCCAGCAGTTTTGCGTCGCGCGCCATGCGCTCCACCACATATTCCGCCATGTAGCCATTGCCGGCGAGGATGTGGATTGCCTCCGTGGCCACACGCGTGCCGGCTTCCGCCACAAAAAGTTTGCCGGCGCAAGCGTCCAGCAAGTCCATCTGCTCATTCGAATAGACGATGCGGCGTGAGTTGGAGAGGTCCACATACATACGCGCCAGCCGGTTTTGGACCAGCTGGTAGTTGCCAATGGCTTGCCCGCCCTGTTCGCGGGTCTTGGCGTAGTCAACGGCAATGTCGTAGCAGCGTTCGGCGATGGCATAGGACTGGACTGCAATACCAATCCGCTCTGATGCCAAGGACTTGCGGACGTGGTCGCGGTCCTTTTGACCGCCGCCAAGCAGGTTTTCACCCGGCACGCGTACATCGTCCAGGAACACCTGTCCGGTGGGAGAAGACTTCATGCCCATCTTGTCAAACGGCTTTGAGGTATCCACACCCTTGTAATCGCGCTCGACAATGAAAGCTTGAATGGACCCATCGTCTGTGTTGCGTGCGTAGACCAGGAAATAGTCTGCATAGGGCGCGTTGGTGATGAAGGTCTTGCTGCCGTTCAGAATGAAATCGTCCCCATCCGGGCGGGCCGTCGTCTTCATGGAACCAAACGCGTCTGATCCAGCACCGGGTTCTGTCAGACACCAGGACCCGATCTTTTCGCAGCGCTGAACATCAGGTACGTATTTCTTCACCTGTTCAACAGTGCCCTTGCTGCGCACATTGGACCCGAACAGGCCGATGCTGGCACCCCAGCTCAATGCAAAGCCGGGGTTCACCCGCGCGACTTCAATCTGGATCTGCGTGCGGATGAAGCGCATGAGCGCATCATTGTCCGGGTCGTTCTTGCGATCGCTATTCTCATCCGGGTTTTTGGCACCGCCGGTTTTCTCCAGCCGATCGGCCTCTGTGGCCAGTCCGAGATCCGCCACCATCTGCTTCATGAACGGGTAGGGGCTCTCGCCGTTTTCAAAATCCGTCGTACGCGGATCAAGCTCGGCCATCATGTATTTGCGGAAATGGTCACGCAGCCCGACCTGCTCAGGTGTGAATGAAACAGGTGTGTACTGAGTTGCTGGCAAATCCATGACGTTCCTCGCAGGCAGGGTTTTGTTGCGCTCGATCATGAGGCCGCATGAGTGATGCAGCAACACCCTTGTCGAAGATCGTGAGTGTCAGGCCTGGAACGTTCGTGAAAATCGCGTTTGCAGTCGTGTGAAGAAGCTGAGCTTCGGCACGCCGGTCTGCTCGTCGCGCTGCTTGCCGGCAGTGACTGATGCTGGATCAGGCAGTTTGATGACATGGGTTTGCCCGCCAGTTTTCCCCTGCGTCATCAGTTCGACTTTCGCATTGCCACGCACAACCTGGATGCGAGATTTCTTGTCTGAGACATCCGCCTTAGGTGGCGCAAATTCTTCAAGTTGGACCTTCTGTGACGCATCCTGGGCTGCGTGTCCCAAGAGGCTTTCCATTGCAGTGGATGCGTCGAAGTCGAGCAGTGCTTGAGGCGTCAGCGGCGATGAAATTGCATTTCCCTGTGCCTGCTCGAATCCCAATGACGGAAGGAGCGACACCGTGTCGGCGGTTTCAGCGCCTACGGCCGTCGTCTTCATCTGGTTTGATGTCGCGTATTCCAGACGGCTGCGCATAAGACCCAGACCTGTGCCCTCAATTCGGCTGGCGAATTGAATGATCGCGCGGCCGCCAATCTTGAACTCCTGAAAGGCTGTGGGATCCAGCGTTGCTGTATCCGTATTCGTGAAATCAATCAGCGGCTCCTGCGCGCATTCCAGCGCCAGTCCAATGCCGATTTCAGACAGGGCATGAATGGTGTCGCGGGCACGATCAGGTTCAGCGGCGAGGCCGCTCTCCGGCAGGTCAACGATAAGCCTCGATGGATCAAGATCTGCTGCGTTCAGTGCAAGCCGGATTGAGACCGGCAAGGAACCGTCTGCCAGTTCTTCCGGTGCCACGTTGATTGATACAGTTGCTGTTTCACCAGATGCGCGCCATCTCACCAATTGCGCAACGGCCTCGCTGAGCACAAAGCGAGTGAGCTCCTGGTTACGGCCCTGGCGTGCCAGTACGGGCAGGAACAGGGCAGGCGGGATCACACCGAATTGTGGGTGTTGCCAGCGTGCAAAGCTTTCGACACCGGCCAATGTGCGTCGCGCAAGGTCGATTTTTGGCTGAAAAACAAGGCGGAACTGACGTGTGGCAAAGGCCTCGTCAATCTCTCTATTGGTGAGGCGGAAGGAATTGCGATACATGATTGCTCGAAGCCCTTTTGCACCGAGGGCCCGTTTTTCGGGCTGCCTAGCGTTGATCGGTCGAAGGATACAAAACAAAAGTTAACGGGCGCTCATAATCTAAAGCTGCAATCTCTTGGCAGTTTTAAGCTTGATTGAGCGGGCTCGGGGGAGAAGATTTCAGTGTCTGACAAAGTTCAAAAACCGCTCATTCCTGCGGCAACCATCCTTATGCTGCGCGACGGGGCGGAGGGCCTTGAGGTCTTCATGGTGGTGCGTCACCACCAGATTGATTTTGCATCAGGGGCACTGGTGTTCCCGGGCGGCAAGCTGGCGCCAGGCGACGTCCTGCCGGAGGTTCGTCCGCTGTGTGACGGCGCTGACGACCTTGACGACTCGCTGCTGGCATTGCGCGTTGCTGCCATTCGGGAGGCATTTGAGGAATCCGGCGTGCTTCTGGCACGCGACGAGAGCGGGGCATTGATTGACGGCAAGCGTCTTTCCTCACTGGAGGCAGACAGACCCCGGCTCGACAAGGGTGAGCTTCCAATTGCTGAGTTTCTGTCTCGGGAAAAGCTCCGGCTCGCGTGCGATCTTCTGGAGCCTTATGCGCACTGGGTCACGCCGAAGATGATGCCCAAGCGGTTTGATACACATTTCTATCTTGCCATTGCGCCATCAGACCATGTGGCAATGCATGATGGCTCAGAGGGTGTTGATTCAGTCTGGATCAACCCTGCGCAGGCACTTGAGGAAGCCAAGGCCGGCAAGCGGACAGTCATCTTCCCAACACGGATGAATCTTGAGCAGCTGGCGGAAAGCAAAACCGTTGCAGAGGCTTTTGAAGCTGCGCAGGCGCGCACCATCGTAACGGTTGAGCCGCAGGTTGAAGATCGTGATGGCACCATGATGCTGACCATCCCCGCGGCAGCCGGATACAGCGTCACTGAAATCACCATGGACAGCATCTAGAGGAAGATCAGGCGGTTTCGCTCACCAGTTCCGCCGTACGCGCGGCGAGTTCGGCGGCCAGTGCGCCGGCGACTTTTGCTGAGTAGGCCTTTTCGCGGGTCGCGCGAATGGCGTCTACATGCGCTTCTACGAGTCCCACATTCTTGGCTGCCAGATTGTCAGCGGAGGTGAGAAGGGCGATCAAGCTGACGGCAAACGCGTCTGCATCGGGATAGCCGCCTGGCCCTGCAAGACCTTTAACGTCCATAGCCGTATGGGTCAGGTCGTCCAGCGCGTTTGTATCTTTCGGCTTTGCCACAAAGGCCAGGCGCCGCTCATGCAACCGGTCGATTTCTTCATCGACCCATTTGGTGCACTCGGTGCTCATGTCCGCGAGGGCCCGATTGGCAGCCGCGAGAGGGTTTTTGACGGGAGCTGTTTTGGTGGCGAGTTTGGCACGCAGCACGTTTGGCGGCGTAATGAACTCGATTGGTTTTTGAACCTGTTTGGCCATGGGAATGCGAGGCGCAGCTGCTAGGCGGCGTCTTCCTCCATATCATCGAGCTCGAAAGTGTCCTTGGTGCTGTCAGCATCTTCGCGCCGCTCCGGGCCCGTATAGAACGAGCTGTCCTTGCGGCGGCGGTCGGGGCCAAAGAACTGCGCTGTACGGACGAAGGGACGAGGATTCCCAATCACCATCTGAAGGCGTGTCAGCAGACTGCGCGGCGTTAGTGGTTTTGCCAGATACTCGGTCACACCTGCTTCGCGGGCGACCAGGATATTCTGCATCGTTGTGTGGGCGGTGAGCATGATCACCGGTACGTACGGGTTGGGTACCACATCGCCCTTGCGGATGATCTTGGTGAGCTCGATCCCGTCCATTGGCTTCATCATCCAGTCGGCAATCAGGATATCAATCTGGTGCGACTGAAGCATGCTGATGGCCTGAGTGCCGTCTGCAGCGTCATGGATGGTCTGACAGCCGAATGCGTAAAGAATATTGCGGACGAGCTGGCGCATATGGCAGTTGTCATCAACCACCAGCACGGTAAGTCGGGAAAAGTCGTAGGCGTCCATTCTTGGGCGATCCCGGCAGATTTCCAGCGTGTTTGCGCGTAATACGTGTGGAGTTTCGCACCTACCGGTTAACGACGGTTAAAGTCTAATCCTCAATTGTCTCGGATTTGGTGGATTTTGTGCCCATCAGTTTGAAAACCACTGGTGCGCCAATGACCACCATGGCGATGCGCAGCACATGCATCGCGGACACAAAGGCTGTGTCGATGCCAAGGATCAGGGCAATCAGGGCCATTTCGGCCAGCCCACCGGGGGCAAAGGACAAGACCAGCACTTCCACTGGCCGATCCAGAAAGCCCGACAGAGAATAGGCTGCAAGGGCTGCGGCGATGACCATAAGGATGCCGGATATCATCCCTGCCGAGATGATTTTCCGGGCATCGGCTAGTGTGAGACCAGCAAACCGGCACCCTATGGAAGCGCCGACCACCACTTGTGCTGCGGCTACGATTTCGACGGGTGGCTTGCCACTTGAAAGACCGGCCAGGTGAACAGCCGCACTCAGCACCATTGGCCCGATCAAAGAGCCGGCGGGCACACGGCTTAAGCGGCCCAAGGGAACTCCAAGCACGGCACAGCCGCTCAGCATGACGGCCTCATAGAGAGCAAGATCTATCAGGGAGCCGACATCTCGCGGCAAGGCTGGTATCTCCAACCCCTCCACAACCCGGAAATAGACGGGGATCGTGGCCACCACCACAAGAATGCGCGTTGCGTGGATGAGGGAAATTGTCCTGATGTCCGCCCCCAGCTCATGGCCCATGATCGCCATTTCAGACAGGCCACCGGGGGTTGCGGAAAAATACGCCGTGGTGGTGTCGTAGCCTGCGCCAAAGCGAAAGACGATAAAGCCTGTGGCGGTCACAAAGGCGATGAAGACCGCAAGCACCAGAATGTCGGGCCACCATCCCAACATCTGAGACAGCAATTCAGGCGTAAAGGCGCTGCCCAGCATGACGCCGAGAACGGCGATCATGGTGGTGCGCAACCATGCATAGATACCCAGCTTGGTTAGCCCGGCCATTGCCACACCAGTGGTGATGAACATGGCGCCCAGCATCCAGGCCAGGGGCGCGCCAGCAATAGCGAAGAGGCCACCGCCCACGCTGGCGATCAGCAGTGTTGTTGCGACAGTTCGAAAGTCCGGAGGTGTGGAGCCGGGCAAAGCCAAACCTCCGGCGGCAACAGCCGAGAGGCTGTCCTTGGGAGGTTGGGGCGCAGAGGTCACGGCAGGAACTGCTCCGCGATAATCCGCTCATCAAGATTGCGGTCGCGGTCAAACAGCATGTGCAGGCCGATGTCTGATGCTTCTTCGATACTCGCCTTGCGGACCGAGCGGAATTCCTGATGGTCGGCGACAGCACTTACCGGCCGCTTGGCGGCCTCGAGAACTTCAATCTGAACACAGGCATTGTGGCGCAGCAATGCGCCACGCCAGCGGCGCGGCCTGAACGCACTGATGGGTGTCAGGGCCAGAAGCTGTGCCCCCAGCGGCAGGATCGGTCCGTGAGCGGAGAGGTTGTACGCCGTGGAGCCCGCAGGTGTCGCGACCAGCAAACCATCGCAGACGAGTTCTTCCATGCGCGTCTTGCCATCAATCACGATGCGCAGTTTGGCTGCTTGATAGGTCTCGCGCAGCATGGAGACTTCATTGATGGCCAAAGCTTCCGCGTGCTCGCCATTGACGTCTTCCGTCCTGACCCGCAGGGGGTGGATGGTCGTGTGTTCCGCTGCCTCGATGCGCGCTGGAAGATCGTCCTCGGAGTAGTCATTCATGAGGAAGCCGACAGAGCCGCGGTTCATGCCGTAGATCGGGTGGCCATTGCCCAGTTGCGCGTGCAGCGTCTGCAGCATGAGGCCGTCGCCCCCAAGCGCCACAATGGCGTCTGCCGTCTTTGGGTCCGCATTGCCATAGCGTGCAGTCAGCGTTTTGAACGCGTCCTGCGCCTCGTCATGGGGACTGGCGACAAATGATAGTTTTTCAGGGGGCATGTTTTTTGGCACTGGGGGCAATGGGGTAGGGTAGTGACCTTAGCCCAGAAGGCTTGCCAGAAGAAGAACGTAAAAGGCGCGTGATGTCAGACCCCGATGCGATTGTATTCATCTATTCAACAGCTCCCTCTCAGGCCGAGGCGGAGCGGTTGGCAGGGGCAGTTATCGAAGCCGGTCAAGCCGCCTGCGTGAACATGCTGCCGGGGATGAACTCTATCTATATGTGGCAGGGTGAGTTGCAGTCCGAATCTGAAGTCGCGTTGCTTTTCAAAACGACCCAGCAGAGCTGCCGGGCGGCCATGGATACAATTATCCGGATGCATCCTTATGACACGCCCGCAGTCACTGCTTTTGCCGCGTGCGATGTCGACCCGCTATTTGCTGAATGGGTCAGGACTGAAACCGGGGCTGAAACTCGGGACAAGAATTAGCGTCCATGCATTTCGTGCGCGCGCCATCCGGTGTATTGCTGAGGCAATAGAGCGGGCGCATGCAGGGAGATGTCACGATGGCTGCCACACATATTCTTTCCATTGACCAGGGGACCACGTCCTCCCGCGCAATCGTATTTGATGGTGCCGGATCGCCTGTGGCCTCGGCCCAGAAGGAACTGACCCAGCATTTTCCCAACGATGGGTGGGTCGAGCATGACCCTGTCGAAATCTGGAATGACACTCTCGCAGTGTGCCGCGAAGCAATCGCCGACATTGGTGTGTCTGAGATCGCCGGCATCGGCATTACCAACCAGCGCGAAACAACAGTGGTGTGGGACCGGGCGACCGGTGAGCCTGTGTATCGCGCCATCGTCTGGCAGGACCGGCGGACGGCGGATGCGTGTGCGGCCCTGAAGGCGGATGGTCACGAGGCGTTGTTCAAGCAGCGGACCGGCCTGTTGCTGGACCCGTATTTTTCGGGAACCAAAGTCGCCTGGATACTGGACAATGTGGAAGGCGCGCGTGCCCGTGCTGAGAAGGGTGAGTTATGCTTTGGCACCATCGATAGCTGGCTGGTGTTCAACCTGACCGGCAAGGAGGTGCACGCTACGGATGTCACCAATGCCTCGCGCACCCTGCTTTTCAACATCGAGACTCAGGACTGGGACGATGAACTGCTGAACATCCTTCGTGTACCGCGAGACATGCTGCCGCGTGTTCTGGACCCTGCCGCGGTTTTTGGCACTGCGGTCGAACAGCACTTTGGAGCACCGGTTCCGGTTGCGGGCATTCTTGGGGATCAACAGGCTGCAACAGTCGGGCAGGCATGTTTTGCGCCGGGCTTGATGAAATCCACCTACGGCACGGGCTGCTTTGCGCTGGTGAATACGGGCGAAACGAAAGTGGACAGCGCCAACCGGCTGCTCGGCACAGTCGCCTATCGGTTTGGCGGTAAGCCGACCTATGCGCTGGAGGGATCAATCTTCATGGCGGGTGCCACGGTTCAGTGGCTGCGCGACAAGATGGGTCTGATTGCATCGGCTCAGGAGAGTGAGGCTCTCGCCAAGGAAGCTGACCCCGCGTCCAACGTGTATCTGGTGCCGGCCTTTACCGGTCTTGGAGCGCCCTATTGGGACCCGCATGCGCGGGGCACGATTGTGGGCATGACGCGTGATACAGGGCGGGCCGAAATTGTTTGTGCAGCTCTTGAAGCCGTGGCATTTCAGACCCGTGATCTGATGGATGCCATGGCCGATGACATGAGCCGGGCGGGCCTTACGGCTCCCACCGAACTTCGGGTGGACGGCGGCATGGTGGCAAATGACTGGTTCTGTCAGGTGCTCGCAGACACGCTGGGTCGTCCGATTGCGCGGCCCGCCGTCACGGAAACAACGTCGCTGGGGGCCGCCTTTGCTGCGGGGCTCACCGTTGGTCTGTTCAAGTCAACGGATGATGTCGAAGCTATCTGGCAGTTGGACAAAACCTTTGATCCGCAAAAGCCTGAGGACTGGCGAGAAGGTCGCTACGCTGGCTGGCAGGACGCTGTTCGGCGTGCCCGCGTAGAGTGAGGCATGTGAACGGGCCGGGTCGAGTTCATCTCTGCATTCGGCTATAGTCATCCCACGGTTGCCGGTGGGCTAACGAGCAGCCGCAATGCTCTGGTCTGACCAGGGATAGGGAGGACTCGTCATGAGTGCACTTATCAGCCAACTCAAAGACCTGCTTGGGTCGCACGGCTACCTTGAAGGAGCTGATGCTGAAGCCAAGGCCCAGTCGGGCTGGAGCCATTTGGGAACCCCGCCAATTGTCCTGAGGCCTGCCTCCACGGAAGAAGTCTCAAAGGTTCTGAAGCTCTGCCATGAGGCCGGGCAACCCATCGTCGCGTGGGGTGGACTGACCGGGCTGGTTGAAAGCGCCAATGTGGGCCACGGCGAACTGGCCCTCTCCCTTGAACGCATGCATGCGATTGAAGAAGTGGATGAGATTGCGGGTACCGCAACCGTTCAGGCCGGGGCAGTCCTTCAGACAGTTCAGGAAGACATTGAAAAGCATCATTTGATCCTGCCACTTGATCTGGGTGCGCGGGGGTCCGCCACCATTGGTGGCAACATCGCGACAAATGCGGGCGGCAACCGCGTCATTCGCTACGGCATGATGCGCGACATGGTGCTGGGGCTGGAAGTGGTGCTGGCCGATGGCACCGTTTTGTCGTCCCTTGGCAAGATGATCAAGGACAATGCCGGTTATGATCTCAAACAGCTGTTCATTGGCTCTGAGGGCACGCTTGGTGTCGTCACCCGAGCCGTGCTTCGGTTGCGCCGTAAGCCGGACAGTCAGGACACAGCCTTTATCGCGGTGGATGAGTTCAGCAAGTTGCCGAAACTGCTGGACCACATGGACCGCAAACTTGCCGGCACGCTCTCGGCATTCGAGTGCCTGTGGAACGATTTCTACCGGTTGCTGACGACAGAACCCGCAAGCCATATACCGCCGCTTGCACAGGATCAGCCTTACTACGTGCTGGTCGAAGCGATGGGTGCGCAGCAGGAGCAGGACACACAGCGGTTTGAAAGCGCGCTCGAAGAAGCCTTTGAGAAAGAACTGATCGTTGATGCCGTGCTCGCCAAGAACCAGAGCGAGCGCGACAAGATGTGGGCGATCCGTGACGACGTGGGGCAGGTGGCTCAGAACTGGCCGATCTTCACGTTCGATGTGAGCCTGCCGGTCAAGGACATGGAAGCCTATGTCAGTGAAACAAAGGCGCGACTAACCAAGACCTATCCGGATCACACGGCCATGATCTTCGGCCATCTGGGTGATGGAAACCTCCATGTCATCGTCGGCGTCGGGGATGACAGCGTGCAGGCGCGGCGGGGCGTTGAAGCCTGCGTCTATGAGCCGTTGCGATCTCGCGGTGGATCTGTTTCAGCTGAGCACGGTGTCGGCCTTGAAAAGCTGCCCTATCTGCTTGTGACCCGCACGCCGGAAGAAATTGCCACCATGCGGGTGATCAAGCAGGCGCTGGACCCCAAGGGTATCCTCAATCCGGGCAAGATTTTTGAGGCACAGCCTTTGAAAAGTGCTGCCGAGTAGCCTGGCTTTGCGTGCGTTGGGCGTGGGGGTCGAAATGGGGGCAATTTTGCCTTATACCGTGAGCTAACACCTTATGGTGTCGAGGATTTAGGCGGTTTGAGTATCGGTGGCAGATGATTTGCTGCCTGCTCCAGGGATGGGCTTGGGTGCCATGCCGCTCGTAAACAAGCCGCGCCAAGCGGCCCGGGAAAGGAAGACTTGATGTCCGTTGCTTTTGAAATGCCAAAGTATGACGAGATTGAATCCGTCAAAGACAAGGTTTCACCAGAGGAATGGCAGGCGCGCGTCGACCTCGCAGCGCTCTACCGCCTCGTGGCCTCCTATGGCTGGGATGATCTGCTGTTCACCCATCTTTCCGCCCGCGTGCCCGGCCCGGAGCATCACTTCCTGCTGAACCCTTTCGGCATGATGTTTGAAGAAGTGACAGCATCATCGCTTGTGAAGGTCGACAAGGACGGCAACAAGGTGATGGACAGCCCGTATGACATCAACCCGGCTGGCTTCACCATTCACTCAGCCGTTCACATGGCGCGCGAAGACGCCAAATGCGTGATGCATCTGCATACGGATGATGGTGTTGCCGTATCGTCTCAGGCTGCTGGCCTGATGCCGATCACTCAGCACGCCATGCAGTGCGGCGAAATTGCCTATCATGAGTATGAAGGCGTGGCGCTGGATCACGAAGAGCGCGACCGCATCGTCAAGGATCTGGGCGACAAGCAGTTCATGCTGCTGCGCAATCACGGCACTTTGACGGTTGGCCCAGACATTCCTGCGGCCTTCCTTGCCATGTATTACCTCGAGCGCGCCTGCACCATGCAGATTCGTGCGCTGGCCGGTGGTGTGGACGTCAACAACCCGCCACAGGGCACCCACGAAAAAGCAACGCATCAAAGTGAAGTGCTGTTTGACGGCTCCGCCAGCCCGCTGGTCTGGCCGCCAATGCGGCGCAAGCTTGATCGTCAGGACCCCAGCTATCGCACCTAGACTTTAGCGGGAAACATGATTTTGAAGCCGGCTGCAACGTTTGTTCGTTGCGGCCGGTTTCTTTTTGAATTGACAATTTGTCAGGACCAGTGAGACTCCAACAATGACCAATGCAACAACAGTGGCTGAACCCGCTATCGGGACCGACGAGGGCGCAGGACGCAAGCCGCAGCAGCGCGGTGATACGCGTGGCCGGTTGCTTGCCGCAGCGCAGGACCTGTTTGTCAGCAAGGGCTTTCACGCCACGCGGCCGCAGGACATTTCTAAGGCCGCCGGTGTTGGACACGGCACGTTCTATCTGCATTTCAAGGACAAGCAGGCCTGCTTCCTGGCATTTGCCGAAGCAGCGGCGGAAGCGCTGGATGCCTATGTGGAGAGCCATGCCGGTGAAGAGCTGACGCCCTATGAGGCGATCCGGGAATCCATTCGGCTGACTTACGATTTTTCGAGAGCCCATCCCGGCCTTCTTGCGGCTGCCTTGACCGACATGAGCGTTATCGACGGCGGCGAGGGTGGGTCCATACTCATGGGCCGCTGGGGCATTATGTGGGGCGAAATGCTGGCTGACTGGCAGGCAGAGGGCAAAGTGGCTCCGCATGTGGACGCCGGTTTCATCGGCTACGCGATACCCGGGATCATTCGGCAGGCAGGCGAATACGCCGCTGGCAAAGAAACAACAGAACAAGAACCGCTCGATGCACTGATGGCTTTTCTTGCCGCGGGTCTCGGGCTCACAAAAAACGAGGAAACATAAGTAATGCCTATCAATGATCTGGCTGGCAAAACCGCATTCATCACAGGCGGGGCGAGCGGTATCGGCCTTGCCATGGCGAAGAGCTTTGGCGCGCGGGGCGCCAACGTCATGCTGGCAGACATTGAAGAAGGCCCCCTGAGAGAAGCCATCGCACTTCTGTCCAAGACCAACACGCAAGTGGATGGTGTTTTGCTGGACGTGTCCGACCGCGATGCCATGCGGGATGCTGCCAAGAAGACTGTCGAGCGCTTCGGCAAGGTGCATATCGTCTGCAACAATGCGGGCATTGGTGCCGGTGGTCCGATGGAAGAGGTGACACCATCCGACTGGGAATGGTCGATCGATGTGAATCTCAAGGGTGTTGTCTGGGGCATCGAGGCCTTCGTGCCGTTGATCAAGGAACACGGCGAAGGCGGTCATGTGGTGAACACGGCTTCCATGGCCGGCATTGTTCCGATTCCGGGGTTTGGTCCGTACACCGCGACCAAATATGCCGTCGTTGGCATGTCCGAAGACCTGTCTATGGAGCTTGAGCCTTTCGGCATCGGCGTGTCGGTTCTGTGCCCAGGATTTGTGGCGACGCAGATCGGCAATTCACGGCGGACGCGCTCCGCGAAGTATGGCGAAGAGGGTGAGCCTGATCAGGATGCGATTGCGCAGGCTGGCGACGCGGTGGCGGCCGGCATCCCGGCTGAAGCCGTAGGTGAGCGGGTTGTGGAATGCATTCTCGAAAACCGCCTCTATGCCTTCACCCACCCCGAGTTCAAGGAAAGTGCTGGCGCCCGGTTTGAGCGGATGGCGGATGATTTCGACTCCGTTGCGAACAGCGAAGCAATCAAGAATGTCGATCCGGAGATCAAGGAGCGCCAATTGGCGGCCTCCGCAGCCATCCAGGAATCGCTGAATTAGGCCGGTTTTGGGCCGTGGTGAACAAAAGTCTTGCAGACGTCCGTAAGTAGCACCACCTTACTTACATAATTGTCGGGAGGAGCAGCCGCCATGGAAACCGTTTCCAAGAGCGAAGCACCAGAAATCAAAGATAGCGCCTGGTATCAGCCGCGCGCTGCCATGCATGCCATTCGTGAGTTGATGCAGAACCCGGAAGACACCGCGCAGGTGTTCCGGATCATCAAGGCCATGAGTGGCCCGTCACGGGCAAAGACGTTCAAGCGTTTCTGTAAAACATCCGTTGGACGTCGTGTTCTTGCCAACCGTGAGAGCTTGGCTGACCGACTCAATGATCGCGATGCGCTGCGCGCGATGCCAGAGGGTTCGCTTGGTCGGGAGTATCTTGCATTCGTCGAACGGGAGAACCTTTCGGCTGATGGGCTGGCGGACGCAAGCGAAGAGGGTGGTCGCTATTTCCACACAGCGGATCAGGAGCTCTACAGCAACCGGACCCGCGACATGCATGACCTTTGGCATGTCACCACCGGTTACGGCCGCGACGGCCTTGGTGAGCTTTCGCTGCTGGCATTCTCCTATGCGCAGCTTGGCAATATCGGCATCGCGATGATCATCTATTTCGGTGCCCGCGGTGGCGTGCGTGAATCCGGTGACAAGCGCATCTGGAAAGCCATCTGGGAAGGCTACCGTCACGGTCGCCGCGCCACATGGTGGGCCGGTGAAGACTGGGAAGGTCTGTTGTCGGCACCGCTCGACAATGTGCGCAAGCAGCTTGGTGTCGCCAAGCCAGAAACCTACCGCGAAGTGTTCCGGGATCATCTTGCCGCTGCACAGCAGGCTGAGGCTGCCGCCGCCTAGGCATTTACATATCGTCGAAATTTGAAAAGCCTGTCTGATCCTTTGAATCAGGCAGGCTTTTCCTTTTGTACCGCCTGACATTTCCCATCTCCCGACAATCGAAACCTGTCAGGAGAACGAACCATGCGGCGTCCCAAGTTCATTGCCCGGCAAGCGGGCAACCCCCGAGGCTGGCTGGGGCGATTCATTTTCAGGATCATGGCGCGGGAGACTGCAGACGCGAACGTCGAGGCTCTAAGCCTACTGACGATTGATGCTGGTGATCACGTCATTGATATCGGATGCGGGCACGGTGCACATCTCAGCGCAATTGTGGAGAAGAGTGATGCAGGGCTTGTGGTCGGCTGTGATCATTCCGCAGAGGGACTTGGCGTTGCAGGCGGCTTCAATGGTCCGGCCATCGCCACTGGCAAAGTCCGGCTTGAACTTGCACCGGCGGACATGCTTCCGTTTGACGACGGGGCATTCGACAAGGCGCTGAGCATCCATACCATCTATTTTTGGGAGAATGCAGCGGCCTGTTTTTCTGAGATCGCCCGTGTGCTGAGACCCGGAGGCACATTCATTCTTGGCTTCAGGGCAGGTGAGGACCCGGAGTTTCGCGATAATTTTCCCGGCTCTGTCTACACATTCAGGCACTCTGAGGAGGTGCTGGCAATGCTGCTCGGCTGTGGTCTGCAAGTCACCAGAGTGCATCGTGCAGAAACTGGCGATCCAAACATTGTCTGGGCCGTGACAGAACGGATTGGAACGGTGAGAGAGGCAGGCGAGGCCGCTGCCTAGCTGGTCGGGCCGATCAGAACGATATGCACCGTGCGTGGGCCATGGGCACCCATGACGAGCGTTGCCTCAATGTCTCCTGTGCGGGATGGCCCGCCGATGAGATTAACAGCGCGCGCCACTCCCTGATTGTCTTTGGCATTTCTGGCCAGACGCCAGACATCCTCATAGCCGCCGGTAATCTCATCCACCTTGAGCACAAATATGTGGCGGTCCGGGAGAAGACCGAGACTGACCGGGTACTTGGCGCCCGACGTGACAGCTACGGCACCTGTCTCTGCCACGCCTGCAATGGCACGGGTGACGGAGGTGTTGCCGTCAAGGGCTTGTCTGCTGGTCTCAGCAGAAACGGTGAGGCCAGCCTGCAGCCAGTTGAGCGACGACAGATCTTCATCCATTGGCAGCATGACCTGCAACGGACTGTCCTGCTCATTCAGGTAGGCCGTGACTTTTGCAGGAACGTCGTCAAATGAGGGGCAGTCCGCAACAGTGCAGCCAAGTTCGATTGCTTTGGCGATGAAGAGGTCGAGGGCGTCCGCTGCTGCGGGCTTGCCCATGGCAGGCACCAGTTGGGGCGGGGGCGTTTCCAGCCGTGCCTTTGCTGCCGCGGGAGACGCATTGCCGCGTTTTGCGTCAGCTGCCTTGATCTTGGCGAAGATCGCGTTTCTTGCGTCACTCATCGGCGGCGGCCCTCCTTGTACTGACTGAGGAATGTGGGTTCTTGGGGGACGGCCAGGTCACGCGATTGAGTCCAGCCCTGTCCGATGAACGGCAGCCAGGTGGCAAGGCGTTTGCCACTTCGGCCTTTGGAGATCAGACGTAGTCCTATGCCTGCAAGATTGGTGGCGGCACGGTAGAGCGAGGGGTGTTTGCCCAGCCACGCCCACATGCCAAGGCCCCAGCGTTGGCCCGACGGCGTGAGGTGCGCCTCGAACTCCTTTTCGCGCCAATGGCGCATCATGGAGGGAAGGGGAATGCGTACCGGGCACACTTCCTCGCATTTGCCGCAGAAGCTGGAGGCATTGGGCAGCTTGGCGGCGCTGGAGACGCTGGCCAGTGCTGGCGTCCATACCGCACCCATGGGGCCGGAATAAACCGAGCCATAGGTCTGCCCGCCAACGGTTGAGAAGACCGGGCAGGAATTGAGGCAGGCTCCGCAGCGGATACAGCGAAGCATCTCCTCTACCGGCGTGCCGAGCATATCCGTGCGGCCATTGTCGACCAGCACGATGTCGAATTGCTCCGGCCCGTCAGCATCGCGGGCCCGACGGGGACCAGAATAGAGCGACACGTAGTTGGACGTGTCCTGACCCGTGGCGGAGCGCGCGAGAATGCGCAGGAACACCGACAGATCATCAAGGGTCGGCACGATCTTCTCAATGCCGGTCACAACGATGTGGCGTTTCGGCAAGGTCGCCGTCAGGTCCGCGTTGCCTTCATTAGTCACAAGAACGATCTGGCCGGTTTCTGCGACCAGGAAGTTGGCCCCGGTAATGCCCACATCGGCATTCTTGAACCGCTCGCGCAGAACGATGCGGGCTTCTTCCACCAGCTTGACTTTGTCTTCCACCTTTTCGGTGCGGCCGTGCTTCTTGTGGGCTTCGTAGAAGGTGTCAGACACCTGGCCCGCGTTGAGATGCAGTGCCGGACCCACGATGTGGAACGGTTTTTCGTTGCGCAGCTGAATGATGTACTCACCCAGATCCGTTTCGACGACGCTGTAGCCCTTGTCGATCAGGTGGTCATTGAGCTCGAGCTCTTCGGTCACCATGGATTTGGACTTGATGATGTCCTTGGCGCCGACTTCCTCGCATAGCCGCTCAACAATCGAGTTGGCTTCTTCGGCGGTGCGGGCCCAGTGAATGCGGCCACCGGCTTCTTCCGCCCGGGCCTCAAAGGCATCGAGATAGGTGCCCAGATTCTCAAGCACGTTGGTTTTGATGTCCCGCGCTGAATCGCGAAGACCTTCAAACTCGGGAAGCTCCGCCGCCTTCGCATCTCGCATCAGCGGAAATATCTTGCCGAAGACAAACAGACCCATCTGCAGTTGATCATCAGCAATTGCGGCGCGGGCTTTTTCGTCAAAATCTTTGGAGGTGACATGCATCAGGACGCATCCTCCTTGTCCAGGCCAGCGAGCACTTCTGCCACGTGGAAGGCACGGGTGCGTTCGCCACGCCGGGCGAGAGCGCCCTCCATGTTCAGCAGGCAGCCCACGTCACCGGTCACGATGGCGTCGGCATCTGTCTTGAGAATTTCATCAGATTTCTTGCGCACCATCTCACCGGATACGTCCGGGTATTTGACGCAAAAGAGGCCACCGAACCCGCAGCAGACTTCTGCGTCTTCCATCTCCTTGATTTCAAGGCCGTCAATGCTTGACAGCAAGGTGCGTGGTTGTTGCTTGATCTTGAGTTCACGCAAGCCTGAGCAGGCATCGTGATATGTAACGGTGGTGGTGTTCTTGCCTTCAATGGACGTCAGGCCAGCCATGTCGGTCAGGAATGAGACCAGCTCGAATGTCCTGGCAGCGATAGCGTCAATGTCTGCTTTCTCAGGGTCGGTATCATCAAACAGCCGGGGGTAGTGGACCTTTGCCATGGCAGCACAGGACCCCGATGGGACGACCACGTAGTCAAAGTCCTTGAACTGGTCGATGAAGCTTCTGGCAAAATCACGGGCACTTTCCCGATCGCCTGAATTGTAGTTGGGTTGACCGCAGCAGGTCTGGTCACCGGGCACACTGACTTCATACCCGGCGTCTTCAAGAAGCTTGAGCGAGGCAAAGCCCACACGCGGGCGCATGGTATTGACAAGGCAGGTTGCAAAGAGGCCAATCCTCTTTCCGTTGGTCGACGAATTTTCGGTCATCCAGGATGTTCCCATGAGGCATTTTTGCTATTAGACCGCGCTTGGCCGCCAAAGTGCAATTGCCATTCGCTGCCCATTCGGGATCAGGATCCCGGGTTTCAGGAATTCCCACAGTGAAAAACACGTTTCTGCCTATCTCGGTGCTGCTGTTCACCACGCTGCTTATGTATATGGGGGCCGGGCAACAGGGTATTCTTGTGCCCGTGAGAGCTGGCCTTGAGGGGTTCTCGCCGCTGACAATTGGCCTATTCGGGACTGCCTACGCCCTTGGCTTTATTGCCGGGTGTTATCTGATACCGGTTTCGCTGCGCCGGGTGGGGCATATCAGGACCTATGGCGTGGTCGCGTCTATCGCCGCTGTGGGCATTCTACTGCACGGATTGCTGGTCCATGCGGAGGTCTGGTTTGTCCTGCGGTTTGCAGCAGGCTTCTCGATTGCTGGCGCGGCCATGATTATCGAAAGCTGGCTAAACTCGCGCGTCAGCAATGAGACACGTGGCAGTGTGTTTTCGGTTTACATGATCGTTTATCTGTTCGCGGTGACAAGCGGCCAGATGTCATTGGTGGCGTTTGATCCAATGATGCTCGACTTGTTTGCGGTGTCCGCCATTCTCTTCACGCTGGCCTTGATTCCAACGTCGCTTACCAAGCTTCCCGTGCCGGAGGTGCCTGCGCGCGTGGAGCTCAATCTGAAGCACCTTTTCAAGCTGTCTCCTGTTGGTGCAGCGGGCGCGTTCATGGTGGGCATGGCAAATGGCAGCTTTGGGACACTGGGGCCCGTCTATGCGCAGGAAACCGGGTTTGATACGTCCGGAGTTGCCCTGTTCATGAGCCTTGCTCTTGTTGCCGGGGCTTTGGCCCAGTGGCCGTTTGGCAAACTCTCGGATCAGATTGACCGCCGCATTGTAATTGGCAGTGTTGGTGCCCTGGGATCAGTTGCCGGCTTGGCGATTGTTCTGTTCGGTGCACCCGGCGTCGTAACTCTGGGGCTTGTGTCGCTCTTTGGGGTGGCTGCGTTTTCGCTCTATGGCCTTTCGGTGGCCCATGCGAACGACCATGCCGAGTCATCTGACTTTATCATGGTGTCCGGCGGCTTGCTGGTCCTGTTTGGTATCGGATCAGCCGTTGGTCCTTTGGTGTCGGCAGCCCTGTCCATGGCGATGACATCGTCCGGCGTGTTTGCCTTCACCGCCGCCATGCATGGCGCGCTTGCACTGTTTGCCTTCTACAGAATGAGCCAGCGCGATGCGGTGCCCGATGAGGAAAAAGACGACTTCGTTGGATTTGCACGACCGACGTCACCTGAAGCTGCCGTTCTGGATCCGCGCGGGGAGGAAGAGGACGAAGCCGCTGACAAGCCGAGTGCTGTCTAACGTCTTTTGCCAGCCAGACTGAGCAGGGCGGGCAAGACAAAAACCGTTGCGATCAAGAGGTAGAGCATGGCGATGGTCAGCAATATGCCCATGCTGGCGGTCCCGGCATGTACCGATACGCTCAGGGCGCCGAAGGCACCTATGGTTGTCAGTGTGCTGAGCACAATCGCCCGTGGCGTTGACGACTTCAGAAGGCTCTCCAGGGAGCTATCCTTGCGGTAGCGCATCAACACGTGGATGCCATTGTCCACGCCCAGCCCCATGATCAGGGGCAGGACGATGATGTTGGCCTGATTGAACGGCATGTCGATGAGGACGCCTGTTGCTGCAGTTGCCACTGCCGCAAGCAAGAGTGGCATCAGGATAAGAGCTGTATCCCTGAAGCTTCCAGTGGCCATCAAAACGATGAGGGTCACTGCACACAGAGCAATGACCAGCGCCGTCACGAATGCGTTGACGACGATGTCTCCCACGGTCGCTTCGACAACAGCGCGGCCGGTGCTGTCGGGAAACAGCGATTTTACGTCGGCAACAAAGGCGCGCAGATCTTCTGTCCGGGTTACGTCACCTTTTGGCAAGCCAATAACCAGCGCCTGGCCGTCTGCGGAAAGATATCGTCCCTTCACGGGGGCAGGAATTTGGTCGAGCGAGGTGACAGGTTCCGCTTCAAAGATGTCGGTCAGTCTGCTGAGGTCTCGCGTCAATTGATCTGCAAGAGCTGTGTTCAGTCCTTCCAGTTGGGTCGGTGTCAGGGCTGAAAGCGCTGTTGTAAGGCCGTCCAGAGTGGCTCGGGTGTCGTGATGCGAGTCATCATTCATCGGGAACGACAGGCTATCGGGCACGGCAGCCGCTGGTCCGTTGATCTTGCTGAAGAGGGGGAAGAACAGGAATGCTGTGTCTTCTATCAGAGCCAGCTTCTCACCTTGGTCTGTCGGGATGAGGCTGTTGGCGGTTCGTACACTCCCCATGGTCGGGAGTGTCTTGAGCGCCGTGACGGTATCGCTTGATGCTTCAAGAGAGGGCGCAATCACATAGGCGGCGTAGTCGGTGGCCATGCCGCGCTCCTGCAGATCAGCAAGAGCAAGTATAGGTTCCGACTGACTGTTCTTGAGAGCTAGGGTTGAAAAATCAAAGCGGGCATTGGTGGCAATTGCAGCAGAAGCGATGCCGCAGACAACTGCCGCCATGGCAATGCCGCGTGCGTGGATCTGGCTGATCGCAAAAGCGCGACTGGTCAGGGCGGCAAAACTCCCGCCTGCATTGCGGTGGGCCGGAATGCCGAATTTGCCAAGGCTGGCAGGAATAACTGTGAGTGCGGCGATGAATGCCAATGCCATGCCGCCGCCGGCAATGACGCCGAGGTCTGCAAAGCCTTTGTAGTCGGTTGGCAAAAATGAGAGGAAGCCGATAGCGGACGTAACGGCTCCCAATGCGATGGCGGGCCCTACATCTTGGGCGGATGTGATGAGCGCCGGGCCGGTAGCTATTCCTTTTTCCACATCTTCCTGTGCGCGTAGGGCGTAATGGATTGCGAAGTCGATCCCCAGTCCAACAAACAGGACAGCAAAGCTGGCCGACAGCAGGTTGACTTCGCCGACACTGAACATGGCCCAGGCCATGGACCAGACACCACCGACTGCCAGCGTCATAACCATCACACTGACAATGCGACCCGACCGGACACCCAGACCCAGAACAACTGCCAGCATCACGAGTGACAGGGCACCGGCGAGACCAAGGCTCTCACGGACTTGCGAAAGTTCATCGACTGACAGAGGGATGTTGCCAGTGAGTCGGACGGTGAAGCCGTTTTCAGGCGTAAGGCCAAGGTTAACCGCAGTTGCGCGGATCACGTCGAGTTTGGCCCGCGGGGATAGGAAGTCGCCAGTGTCCTCGCGGATCTGAATGGAAATCAGTTCGATGGCGGTTTGCGCGTCGTTGCTGCCAAGGCTCCCGAGATTGAATCTCAGAGGTGGTGCTGCATCGTCAGCAATGGTTCTTGCGGCGCGGGTCAGGTCGTTGGCCAGGGCCATCAGGGAGGGATTCAGCTGACCGGTATCATCCAACTGCGTTAGTCCCTGACGCAGCAGGCTCAGGGTGCCAGCCAACCCTTTTTCATTTGCGACAATGGCAATGCCGGGTTGGGCCTGTACCAAGGCATCGAGCTGCGATGCGACGTCTTCGGTATCGAGGTACAGGAGCCCGTTCTGCAGGAAGAAGGGCATGGCGGCCGTTGTGAATATCGATCGAAAGATGTCCTCACGCGCTTCCAAAGCCTCAGCCAGGTCAGCTGCGCCGTTGGCAGCTGCAGAGCGTGAGGCTGATTCCACCACTACCAGTGTTGTGCGGCGGTAAGTCGGGAAGGCATCTCGAAAGCGATCAAACCGCTGTTGAAACTCTGAATTTGGGGCGATGAGCGAGGATTGGTCGGTATTCACACGAAATTGAGTGGTCGCGTAGAATCCTGCCGCAAATGTGCCAAGCATAAGCCCTAGAAGGGTAAAAACCGGGAAGCGGGTTATGATGGTGACGAGAGTCGCTAGAATTTGAGCCATTCAGCTATGGTGCATCTTTGATGGTGATCATACATGGCGGGTGCAAAACCAGTGTGGCTTCGGCAAGCCGTCAGGTGCTGGTAGCACAATGCGATAAAACAGGACGATTCTATGACAGCCCTTGCGACAATGCAGCAGCAGATGAGACGCCAATTCGGGTCAATCCTCGCCGCTTTGACGTTACTTTCTTTTGGCACGATGTCCGGCGCGGCGGTTGCCCAGGACCAAATGGTGAACTCTGGTGCCGCGGCAGTGGTGGTGGTTGAAAAGCTGCATGATGGGCTCAATCATCTCATGCAGAATGCTCAGGAGTTGGGCGCTGAGGGTGCATCCGACTATATTGCCGGTGTCGTGGATGACACCTATTACCTGCCGGCCCTGACTGCTCAGTCCATAGGTCCTTCGACGTTTCGTGGATATGAGGCAGAACAAAAGGCAAGCGTTGTAGCCGCCTATCGTGCGTTCGTTGTCTCGAATTATCTAAGTCGATTTGGAAAGCCACTCCCGATCAGTTTCGAGACTGTAGGTAGTTCTGCGGGCCCTCGCGGATCTGTCGTCGTGGAAACACAGCTTGTTCGCAAGTCCGGTGAGCCCGTTCAACTGGTCTATGTGGTTGCAACCACCAAAGACGGGACAACGGGAATTGCCGATGTCCAGTATAATGGTGTGAGCGAGGCGGCGCGGCGACGCTCGGAATTGTCCTCATTGGCCAGGCAGGGCGCCGATGTATTGGCGGATGCCCTTAACAAGAAGGCCGCACAGATAGCGGTTGATGCGGAATAGCAATGCACCCTCTCAATGGTAGCAATTACGGGACACTGGCGTCAGTGCTCGCGAACAGTGGCGGTGTGCCTCTGAAATCCATGCCGAGTGTGGTTGGATTGTTGGGTGCTGTGATCGGCCGTGCGCCGATTTCTGCTGTCGAGAAGATTTATACAAATGCGCAGTTGAAGTCTTCTGGTGACATGCCACCCCCCGTTTTCATTGTCGGACATTGGCGTAGCGGCACGACACATCTGTACAATCTCATGGTGCAGGATGATTTCGGCTTTGTGCCGCCGGTTGCTACGGGCCTGCCCTGGGACATGTTGTTGCTTGGCCGTTTGCTGAAGCCTGTCATTGACAGGGCACTTCCGGAAACACGGTACATCGACAACATTCCGGTTCGGCCGGACTCGCCGCAGGAAGATGAAATTGCATTGGCGAATATGTCGCCGCTTTCATTTTATCACGGCATCTATTTCCCCAAGGCATTCGACCATCATGTCTCCCGTGGTCTGTTTTTTGACGGGTGCACTGAAAGCGAAGTGGAGGAGTGGCAGGACACTTTCACCTACTTCATGCGCAAGCTCTGGCTTCAACAGGATCGCAAGCGACTTTTGATCAAGAACCCGGTCTATACGAGCCGGGTTGAAATGCTGCACAGGCTCTATCCGGATGCGCTGTTTATCCACATTCGGCGCAATCCGTATGAAGTGTTTGAAAGCATGCGGAACTTCTATGCCAAGCTCTTCAAGCAGCTGGCGCTGCAGCCTTATGACCACGTGGATATTGATGAGGCTGTTCTGTCAGTATACGAACGCATCATGGGGCTGATTGAGGCGCAGTGGCCGTCGATCCCGGAAGCGCAGCGAGTAGAGATTGCCTATGAGAACCTGGACGAGAGCCCCATCGAAGAGCTTGAGCGCGTCTACACAAAGCTTGGGCTTCCCGGGTTCAATTCCGTGCGTCCTCGGTTTGAAGCGTATCTGCGATCGGTTGCCGGGTTCGAGAAGAACCGGTTTGACTACTCGGACAAATCTGCTGCTCTGGTCGAAGGCCGACTCGGCGCTTTCGTCGAGCAGGGCGGGTATAAGCGCCCGGGGCGGTAGAGACTGCGAGATCTTCAGTAGCTGATGTTGCGCAAACTTGATGACCCTCTGACCCGGCTGGTGCTTCGTTCAAAGCGCATGCATCGCGCTGCACTTTGCACCCTTGCGGTCATGCTGACAGCCGTGCCTGCCAAATCTCAAGATGTTCTGTTTTCTGACTATATGTGCAGGCCTGTGTCAGTCATTGATGAGGCGGGTCAATCCATCTTTGGGATTGAGGACATGGCGTATGATGTGCGCAATGGTCGGCTTATCCTCAGCGCCTATGACCGGTTTGCCGCAATGCGTGCAATGGAGAATGGGTCGGAGCCTCCTGGTGGAGGCCTTTTCTCCCTGTACGTTGATCGGTTGACCTCGATACGTGATGAAGATGTCTCTCTGCCGGTTAAGACGCTCGATGTGCGGGTTCCGGAGTCTCTCTTGTTACATCCGCATGGCATTGGGTTGTTTGACGATGGTGAGACGTCACGGCTTGCTGTGGTCAACCGCCTGACAGACATGCACGATGCATCAGCCGCCGACTTGTTGTTGTTTGATCTTGATGCTCAATCACTTGCCTTGATTGGTCGTGGCAGTGGCGAGGCATATTGCAGAGCCAATGATGTTGCGTTGCTGGATGCGTCAACCGCCGTCTTCACCTATGACCAAAGCCGTTGTGGTGCATGGGGTGTTTGGGCCGAGCGGGTGTTTCAACCCCGCAGTTCGGGCCTTCGGTTATCTAGGTTTGATGACGGGCAGGTGGATGCCCAGCCGGTTCTTGACGATGTCGCGTTTGCAAATGGTGTAGCGGTTTCCCCAGATGGCGCCTCACTGCTGATGACTGCCTCGAGAGACCAGGTACTTCGCGTTTTCGACAAACAGGCGCTGCTTGAAGGAAACACCGACCCGAATGTGGTCGTATCTTTTGAGGGTGGGCCAGACAATGTCAGTCTTGCGCCTGATGGCAGTAGCGTAACAGCTGTCCATCCTGACCCTTTTGCGTTGTTCCTGCATATCAATGGGTGGGGCAATCTGCCTGAAAGCAGCGTTGTCATTTCATCCGCCGATGGTGGGTCACAACAGACCATTGCAGGTCCGTCTGGAACCATGCCGGGTGCTGCGACATCAGCTGTGATGCTCGGTGATCAGATTGTTGTGTCTTCAGCATGGGATGCCGGTTTGGGCATTTGCAGCCCGCATCAACCTCCACAATCGGCGGCCCAGCAATGACTGCCAACCTTACGCTGGTTACAGGCGGCGCCGGTTTTCTTGGGCGCCATGTGGTTGATTGCCTACTTGCAGGCGGCTGTCCGGTTCGCGTGCTTGATAGGCAGCCAGACGATAGGCAATCGGGTGCCGAGTGGGTTCTGGGTTCAGTCACTGATGAGCAAACCGTAGCGTCTGCCTGCAACGGTGTCGCGCGGATCATCCATCTGGCGGCAATCCCGCATCTGTGGTCATCGGATATGCAGGATTTCGCCCGGGTCAATCATACCGGCACGCAGATGATGCTTGATGCAGCCAAGGCGCAAGAAGTGTCTGCGTTCGTCCATGTGTCTTCGCTCACGACGCGGATTGCCGGGGCAGGCGGGGGCGTGCCGCGGACAGTAACTGAAGCTGACCTGCCCGACGTGGAGGACATGCTGGGTGCGTATCCGCGCTCCAAGTGGTTGGCTGAGGCGGCGGCACGGCAGGCCTATGATGATGGTCTGCCTGTGCGCATCGCCATTCCTACAATGCCGCTTGGCCCCGGGGACATTGGTCTCACGCCGCCGAGCCAGATGGTCCTGGACTTTGTGTCGGGGCGAACGCCGGCCTATCTGGAAACCTGGATGAACATTGCGGATGCACGGGACATGGCGGCAAGCATCGTGGCGATGCTGGATATCGACGTACCACGTCATGGACTGTTCCTAGGCGGTGAGAACCTGCAGCTATCAGATCTACTGCAACGTCTTGAGGCTGTAAGTGGTGTTGCCATGCCCAGGAGTAAAGTTCCGGGCTTTGTTGCGCAGGCCTTTGCCTATGCGGATGAGTTCGTGGCGACCCGTTTGACCGGGAAGCCGCCCAAGGCACCGTTGACCGGCGTAAAGCTTGCCCGCCGCCCGATACAGTTTGATATGCAGGCCGCGCGGAAATTTCTTCCGTCCCCACGTCATAGCCTCGATGAAACGCTCAGTGATCTGCTCAATTGGTTTGAAGCTGAAGGTCTGTGGAGCGGGCGGAAGGGCTGAGGCCTTTGGGGCACTAGGTGGCCGGGTAACTGCGGCCCTTCCAGCGAGCACCGGACCCGCGTGCATGCCGCAGGGCAGAGGCTGCGGTCGCCCCCGCATAGATGACCGCGGCTGCGGGCAGGGAGAAGGCCCACATGGGCGATAGTCCGTACATGCGGACTGTCGGCCAGTAGGTGCGCGCCATGAGGGCAAGGGTTGCAATGCAGATTGCGCCAACAGTCCATCCGGCATCAGCGAATACCCAAGACAACAGGCCCCACACCGGAACCAGAAATGTGAGGACCAGGCCCATGAGGGCACCTGCGAGCATTAGCCAGCTATAGCGCAATTGGGTGAAAGCGGTTCTGGCAACCATGTTCCAGATGCTTTCCAGGGTGCGGTTGTCTCTGCGTGAATGCACCTCGTGGGTGAGGGCGGTCAATGTGTCCTGTGCAGGTCGTGCCCGCTTCAGGGCTTCGGCAAGGGCACAATCATCAATGATGTCGCTTTTTATGGATGCCAATCCGCCAGCTGCCTCCAGCGCGTCTCGGCGCACAAGAAAGCAACCACCTGCTGCTGCTGCCAGACTGTCGTAGCGGGTATTGGCCTTGGCGAAGGGGTAGATCAGCTGGAAGAAATAGATGAAGGCAGGAACGAGCAACTGCCCCCAAAGACCACGGGCATCAAGACGGGCCATCAGGGAGACGAAGGTATATGAGTGGGCGTCGGCCGCGCGCACCATCTTGTCGAGCACATGGGGCGCGTATTCAATATCGGCATCTGTCAGCAGGATGTAGTCGGGCATGTCTGACCCGGCAGAGGCTGATGCCACTCCCTGGGACATGGCCCAGACCTTGCCGCTCCAGCCTTCAGGCAGATCAGTGCCATTGATTACTTCAACGGCAATGTTTTCCGTGGATGCGGCACGGGCAATGTCACCGGTCCCATCGGTACTCTGATCGTCCACAACATAGATTTTAAGAGTGCCCGAGAAGGATTGTGCGGTCAGCGACGCGAGGGTGGTGGCAATTGTTTCAGCTTCGTCCCGTGCGGGAATAACCGCTGCAACGGACGACTTTACCGGGGCCAAGGAGGATGGTTCGGGCTTTAACCATATGTCGGCCTTCCAGAATCCCGCCCTCATCCATGTGAGGTAAATCCAGGCGAGGAGTGCCAGTGCTGTGAGCGCGCTGAGTTCTAAGGTGACAAGGTCGATCAGGAAGGTCATTGGGGCTGGGTCTTGGATTTGACTGGTGGGACACAAACATACAGGTAACACAGGCTTTTGGGCTGTTCACACCTGCGTTTCTTGCCGCCGAATGTGGGACGCGATAGCGTGCGCCCACAGTCGAATCCAGTCGCCCGGATCGGGCAGAACAAAGGCACTTTTCCACCTCATGGACATCCAAGATGCCAGCGCGGTTAAATCCGCCAGCAGCCTCCATGCGTCAGGGGCTGAAACCCCGTCCGGGAAGGGGGCCGGGGATGAGAATTTTCCGGTTGGATCGGTCCTGCTTCCGGCGCATCTCAGGCCGGTGATTGCCAGCTTTTACGGGTTTGCCCGAGCCGCGGACGACATTTCAGACAATCCGAGCCTTTCGCCATCTGAAAAGATTGAGCGTCTTGATGTCATGGATCAAAGCCTGCTTCATCCTGACAGCCCTACACGCGGGGGCGAATTGGCCCGCATGCTCGCCGAGCAGGGACATGACGTGCGCCACCCCCGCGCGCTCTTGAATGCTTTTCGTCAGGACGCTGAAAAAGGTCGTTATGCCTCGCTTGAGGAGCTGCACGGCTATTGTCGAATGTCGGCGGACCCGGTGGGGCGCTTTCTTGTGGACCTACATGAGGGAAGCCCTGAAGCCGGTGCAAAAATCTATCCGTATTCAGATGGGTTGTGCACGGCACTTCAGCTGGTGAACCATCTGCAGGATTGCGGCAAAGACTTCATGACGATGGATCGGTGCTATCTACCGGATGCCTGGCTGGCGGAAGCTGGTGCAAAGCACGCAGATCTTTATGGCAAAGAGCTGACCCCGGGGCTGCGCCAAGTCATTGATCGCGTGCTTGATGACACGGACGCGCAGCTTTCCCTGGCCGCACACCTTCCTCGAGCTTTGACCTCGCGCAGGTTGGCAATGGAGTCGGAAATCATTGTTCGACTTGCCCGTCGGCTGGCGCAGCGTCTTCGCACGGGTGACCCGCTGGCCACGCGCGTGAAACTCACCAAGCTCGACTTCTTCATTGCAGGTGTTGCCGGCGCCGTCAGCGGTTTCTTCTTTGGCGGGAAGGGGCGTCTGCCTGATGGTGAACTCACATGACGGATAGTGTGGCCCACATTGCGCCTGAGACATCTGTTCTTGGAACTGCAGGCATCGGCATGTCGGTTGAGGATGCGGCCCAGCACGCAGCGGAAATCGTAAAACGGTCAGGCACATCCTTTGCTGCGGGAATGCGCATCCTGTCGCGTGAACGACGTGAAGCGATGTATGCCATCTACGCCTTTGCCCGCGAAGTGGATGACGTCGCGGACGAGGGGGGTACCTACGACGAGCGGATGATTGGTCTTGCTGCCTGGCGCGACGAGATCGCGCGCTGCTATGAATCGACGCCGCAAACACCCGTGGGTGTCGCTCTGGTTCCCGCCATACGTCGTTTTGACCTCGACCGTCATGAGTTTGAGATGTTGATTGAGGGCATGGTGATGGATGTTGAGGGGCCGCTCGTTGCCCCCAGTCACGACCGCCTCATGGCCTATTGTCGGCGCGTTGCTGGCGCGGTCGGCTTGCTGTCGATGCCTGTTTTCGGTGCAGGCAGGGGAGACGTCGAGGACCGGTTCGCCATTGCGCTCGCAAATGCGCTGCAGCTCACCAATATCCTTCGTGATGTGGAGGAAGACGCTGAAATGGGTCGGGTTTACCTTCCGTCAGAGCTTCTTGACGAATGCGGCATTTCCACCCGCGATCCCCATGAAATTGCCGGTCATGAAGCTGTTCAGGACGTCGCACGACGGCTTGGGCGTGAGGCCAGGGGGTGGTTTGGTGAAACTCAGGCGCTTTTGACGCACCTCAATTGGCGAGAGGTTCGCCCGGCGCTATTGATGATGGGTGTCTATGAGCGCTATTTGCGGGTGATGGAAGAACGTGATTTCGCAATGGGTGACCCCGTCAAGCTGGGTAAGGCAGCCAAGCTTGGTATTGCCCTTCGGTATCTCCTCCTGCCGCCGCGTCGCGGTGCCGTGAAGGGGAGCTGACTTAATGCCCACTGTTCACATCATTGGTGCCGGACTTGCCGGGTTATCAGCGGCCGTCCGGCTTGAAGGCGCAGGCGTGCCCGTGCAGGTCTATGAATCCGCAGGCCATGCAGGTGGGCGGTGCCGGTCTTACTATGACAAGACCCTCGATCACGTCATTGATAACGGCAATCACCTTGTCCTGAGCGGCAACAAGTCTGCGTTGGCATATCTGGATGCCATCGGCTCCAGTGAAGCCATGTCCAGTCCGGATAAAGCGGCTTTCCCCTTTATTGACGCCAAGACGCGTGAGCGTTGGACGCTGAAACCCAATTGGGGACCATTTCCCTGGTGGGTTGCTTCTGCAGACCGGCGCGTGCCTGACACCCGTCTGTTCAATTACTTTTCGGGGCTGAAGCTGCCTTTTGCGAAGCCACATCAAACAGTTGCCGATGTATTGCCGACACGTGGCACGCTCTTCCAGCGCTTCTGGGAACCCATGGTGGTGGCTGTTCTCAATACACTTCCGGAAAAAGGATCAGCAAAACTCCTTTGGCCGGTGATGCGGGAGACCTTTTTGAAGGGCGAGCAGGCCTGTCGTCCGCTGACAGCCAAGAAGGGCCTCGGTTCGGCGTTTGTTGATCCAGCGGTACGGATGCTTGGACGTACCAATCGCCCGGTTCAGTTCAACACCCGGCTTCGCTCTTTTGAGCATGAAGATGGACGGATCACCTCATTGTCCTTTGGTGACAAGACGGTGACGGTGCATCCACATGATGCAGTCATTCTTGCTGTGCCGCCGCAGCGTGCAAAGGACGTGCTGCCTGACATGGAGGTGCCGGGCGAGGGCGAGACAATCATCAATGTGCATTTCAAGCTGAAGCGGCCTGCGCCACGACCTGATGGTGTCGGCGTTATTGGTTTGATCAATGCCCATGCCCACTGGGCCTTTGTTCGCGGGCATATCGTCAGCCTGACTGTTTCGGCGGCCGGTGATCTGGTGGATCGGCCCAATGAGGAACTCCTGCCGCTGTTCTGGGAAGAAACCCGTTTTGCGCTTGGTCTGATCGACCGCGACTATGTTGCGGGCAAGATCATCAAGGAAAAGCGGGCGACGTTTGATCAATCACCAGAAAGTGTTGCACGCCGCCCGGGTACCAAGACCGAGTTTGAAAACCTGCTTTTGGCAGGGGATTGGGTCGATACTGGGCTGCCGGCGACCATTGAAGGTGCAATCCGGTCAGGTGGAATGGCAGCGGATGTAGCGCTTGCCCGCATCGACGCTGACTAAGCGGTGATGCCGCGCTTGCCGCAGCAAGCGCTGGCGCTCTATTATCGCGCTGCACAATTTTCTCAGACTAATTCTTGGATTGGGTACCAGCAGTGACTGTTGTTGAATTTGGTCCGTCATCTGACACCGATGGCGCAGCGGAGCGACTGGCCCGCGAGGAACTCATTAAGACGCAGGCTGACCGGTTGCTGGAAATGCAGCGGGATGACGGCCACATCGTTTTCGAGCTTGAGGCTGATTCAACCATTCCGTCCGAATACGTCCTGCTTCAGCATTTTCTTGACGAGGTTGATCCCGCCAAGGAAGTGAAGATTGCCAAATACCTCAAGCGTATCCAGAACGAAGACGGCAGCTGGCCGCTCTTTCAGGATGGGGACGGGGACATTTCCGCGACCATCAAGTCCTATTGGGCATTAAAGCTTACTGGTGAGGACATTGATGCGCCGCATATGGCAAAGGCGCGTGAGTGGGTGCTGTCGCGCGGCGGGGCATCCAAAGCCAACGTCTTTACACGCATCATGCTGGCACTGTTTGCGCAGATCCCCTGGCGTGGCGTGCCGGTCATTCCAGTTGAGGTGATGCTGCTGCCAAAGTGGTTTCCCTTCCACATGTCGAAGATTGCCTATTGGTCCCGCACGGTGATCGCACCGCTGCTGATCCTCTGCTCGCTCAAGGCAGAAGCTCGTAATCCCACGGGGATCAACATTCGCGAACTCTTCGTGACACCGCCCGAAGAAGAGAAGGTCTACAACATCAATCCCAATGGGACTTTTGTTGGTGACTGTTTCCTGGTGCTCGACAAGGTTCTGCGCTTCTGCGAACCGGCCTTTCCCAAGGGTCTGCGTAAGAGGGCCGTTGATAAGGCAGTGGACTTCTTCACCGAGCGGCTCAACGGCGTGGATGGTCTGGGTGCGATTTACCCGGCGATGGCCAACTCAGTCATGGCCTATGACTTGTTGGGGTATCCCAAGGATGATCCAAATCTGATGATCGCCAAGGAGTCCATTGAGCGGTTGCTGGTCGAGACCGACGAAGAGCTCTACTGCCAGCCTTGTGTCTCTCCGGTCTGGGATACTTGTCTGGCCTCTCACGCGCTGATGGAAGCTGGCCTTGAAGCTGGCGACAAGGAGCTTGATGGCGCGCTGGACTGGCTCAAGGACAAGCAGATTCTTGATGTTGTCGGCGATTGGGCCGTGCGGCGTCCTGATGTTCGTCCGGGTGGTTGGGCGTTTCAATACAACAATGACTACTACCCTGACGTGGATGACACAGCGGTTGTGGCCATGGCCATGCACCGCACGGGCAAGCCTGAATACAATGAGAGCATTGAGCGGGCCGCTGAGTGGGTTGTGGGCATGCAGTCTTCATCAGGCGGCTGGGGTGCCTTTGAGCCTGAGAACGAACATTTTTATCTGAACTCCATTCCCTTTGCAGATCATGGAGCCCTTCTTGATCCGCCCACGGAAGATGTGACGGCGCGTTGCCTGTCATTCTTGGCGCAATTGGATAAGGACCGGTTTGCCAAGGAAATCGCTCTTGGCGTGAAGTACCTCAAGCGAGATCAGCAGGACGACGGGTCCTGGTGGGGCAGGTGGGGCGCCAACTACATCTACGGTACGTGGTCCGTTCTTTGCGCACTCAATGCAGTGGGCGAAGACATGTCAGCGCCTTATGTGCAGAGGTCGGTTGCATGGCTCAAGGCACGCCAGCGTGCTGATGGTGGTTGGGGCGAAGACCTTGCGACCTATCATGAGCATCGCAAAAGCGAAGTGCATGAATCGACAGCGTCGCAAACTGCCTGGGCTGTGCTGGGATTGATGGCTGCCGGCGAAGTTGAGTGTGAGGAAGTCCGAAAGGGCATTGCCTATCTCGAAACCGCCAAGCGTGATGGCGCGCGCTGGGACGAGAAACTCTATACGGGTACAGGCTTTCCCAAGGTCTTCTATCTCAAGTATCACGGCTATGCCGCTTATTTCCCGCTATGGGCCGTTGCTCGCTATGAGAACCTGATGAAGAGCAATGACAGGCATGTCGCTTACGGCATGTAGAGACGGCCTGCCGCCTGTCATCCACACAGCTTCTTCCTCCAAGGAACACAATCTATGAAACGGCTTGGTATCGTCTGCGGCGTCAAGGCTGAAGAAGCATCGCTTGGTGTGCTGCTGGATGATGCGGGGTTGAAAGTTGGTGTCTCCGGTGCGTCATCTGCCAGAGCAGAAGACATCGCTCGGGAATTGATTGAGGAACATGGCTGCACGTCGCTATTGAGTTACGGCGTGTCCGGCGCCATCACCGATGCCTTGCGTCCCGGTGATATTGCTTTGGCTCGGGCCATCATCATGGGTGATGGCACACGGATCGAGACATCGCGCGTGTTCATGCCACTGCTTTTGGATGCGGCCGCACACGCGGGGCTGGTTCTTAGACATGTGGATATGGCTGATGCCAGCGATGTTGTTTCAGATGAAAGGGGCAAGCGGGCTCTTGGCCGCCGCACAGGTGCTCATGCGGTTGATATGGAAAGCGGCGCGGTGGCTTTTGTGGCCCGAGAAAAGGGTATTCCCTTCACGGCGCTGCGCGCCATCTCCGATGGGGTCGAACACTCCATGCCACATGCCGCCCTTGGGGCCATCGGACCGGGCGGCGACATACGGGTTATGACGACTGTTTTGAGGCTTTCGCTGCGGCCGCAGGATCTGCCGGCGATGATACGTCTCGCCGCCGGCAGTTCGCGTGGATTTAAAAGCCTAGGCCGCTGTGCCCGAGACCTTGTCCCGAGTCTTCTTGGGGTCGTGTAGATCCTTGAGCTTTTGCTCTTCGGCCTTCTTCTCAATCAGCTCGTCATAGACATATTTTGCCTTACGCTGATTGCTCAGGTCGATCTCCGGCGCAAAATCGCCTGATGTCTTGGGGCCTCGCAGGGATACCCAAAGCGTCTTGAGCGGGTGGGCTGCGGCATCTGCAGCGGCAGTTGGTTCATACCCACAATGCGCCATGCAGTCCGAGCATTTTTCGTAGTTGCCGGTGCCGTATTGCTCCCACTCGGTTTCGTCCATCAGTTCCTGGAAACTGGAGGCGTAGCCTTCATTCAGAAGGTAGCAGGGGCGCTGCCAGCCAAAGATGTTGCGCGTGGGCATGCCCCAGGGCTGGCACATGTACTGCTGATTGCCGGCAAGGAAATCCAGATATAGCGATGAGTGGTTCAGGGCCCATTTCTTCTTGCCGCTCTTTTTGCGTTCTTCACCCTTGCGGAAGACATCACGGAACAGGTCCTTGGTGCGACGGCGTTCAAGGAAGTGTTCCTGGTCCGGCGCACGCTCATAGGCGTAGCCCGGTGAAATGGTGATCGAGACGCCGATGTCGGTGCAATAGTCGAGATAGGCTGCGACCTGATCGGCTGTCATGTTGTCAAAGATCGTGGCGTTGACGTTGACCTGGAAGCCTGCGTCCTGCGCCGCCTTGATGGCAGAGATGGCTTTCTTGAAGACACCCTTCTGATCCACAGCCTTATCGTGCTCTTCCTCAAGACCATCCAGATGGACAGAGAAGAACAGGTAGGGGGATGGCTTGAAGAGGTGGAGCTTCTTTTCAAGGAGCAGCGCGTTGGTGCACAGCGAAATGAATTTACGGCGTTCAACCAGACCTTCAACGATCTCGCCGATTTCCTTGTGGATCAGCGGCTCGCCGCCGGGTATGGCCACAACGGGTGCGCCGCACTCATCGACTGCATCAAAGCATTCCTGCGCTGACAGCCGTTTGTTGAGGATCGCATCTGGATAATCGATCTTACCGCAACCAGGGCAGGCGAGGTTGCAGCGGAAGAGTGGCTCAAGCATGAGCACCAGCGGGTAGCGTTTGCGGCCCATGAGGCGCTGCTTCATCACATAGGCGCCAACCATTGCCATCTGTCTTACGGGTACGGCCACTTGTCAGTCACTCCTGGTTTTAGCTCGTTGATCGTCCGGCGGGTCTTGGTGCGTAACGGGGAGGGTGTCAGGCACCTGCCGCGCGGGACGGTTCAGCATCATCTAGCAGTTCACGCGGTAATTTGAACGTCACATTTTCGCGGATCACGTTGAGGGATTTTACTTCCACCTCATAAGTCGCCCGCAATCTCTCGATCACGCCCTGGACAAGGGTCTCCGGTGCGGAAGCACCGGCGGTCAGTCCAATGCGCGTTTTGCCTTCAATCCAGCCATTTTCCATGGCATCAGCGTCGGCAATAAGATAGCTGGGGATGCCGATTGTTTCGCCAAGTTCACGCAAGCGATTCGAGTTGGAGCTGTTCTTGGCACCAACAACAAGAATCATGTCGACGTGTTTCGCCATTTCGGCCACGGCTGTTTGCCGGTTCTGCGTCGCGTAGCAGATGTCGCGTACATCGGGACCAACGATGGTGGGGAATTTCGTTTTGAGTGCCTCAATAACGTCGCGAGTGTCATTCACCGACAGAGTCGTCTGGGTTACGAAGGCGACCCTTTCAGGATCTTTCACTTTAAGTCCGGCAACATCTTCTGGTTCAGAAATGACCTGCACCTGACCGGGGATGCGCCCAAGCGTGCCTTCGACTTCTGGGTGACCAAGATGGCCGATCATGACCACGTCATACCCTTCTTCGGCGTAACGCCGGCCTTCACGATGGACTTTCGTCACGAGAGGGCAGGTTGCATCGATTGCCTTCAACCCTCGCTCGCCAGCGGCTTCTTCCACGCGCTCCGCAACACCATGTGCGGAGAAAATGGCAACAGCACCCACGGGCACCTCGTCGACTTCCTTGACGAAGATGACGCCTTTTGCCCGCAGATCATCGACCACATGCTTGTTGTGGACAATCTCGTGGCGCACATAGATGGGAGCGCCAAAGCGTTCAAGTGAGCGCTCCACCACATCAATGGCGCGTTCCACCCCGGCGCAAAAACCACGCGGTTCGGCCAGCACGACCGTCATTGGCGGTTTCGCGGTATTTGTGTCTTCAGTGAGCTGAGTATCTGTTGTCGGTTCCATGTCTCTGAATAGTCTTTCGAGATTGGGGCGTGGCCGTCAAAAGGTCGCAGGTTTGGGTGGCGTTTCCGCGTCAAACCAGACAATGAATGTAATCCCCGAATATGAGAAGAGTGTGGGGGCTGACCTTGGTCAGTGCAAGTCACGGCTAATCAAATTTCTTTAGCTTTTGTGGGCCTTAACCATAGTTTTGATAGGGCCTTGAGTATCGGTCGTCGTAAACCGTTGCTCTTCTGCCACGACCAGAAAGATCACAGTTTTGCCAAGAAAAGTTGATTTGTGACCTGTCACTTGTGCACAGAGCATATTATTTTATGACGTAAGTATGGGTTCGCGCTGCGGCCATTCGCGGGTTTCGATCCGTTGCTGGTTACGCTACGTAAAATCTGAATACCGAACTTGGATCTGAATTGGAGCGGCAGCCTTGAGCAGCGTTCGACCCTACCGAGACATCTACCGGCGAGAGAGCCGCAAAATCCATGTGGGCAATGTCCCTGTGGGTGGTGGCGCCCCGATCTCGGTCCAATCCATGACCAACACCCTTACCCCGGACGTTGAGGCGACCATGGAACAGATCCGTGGTCTTGAAGACGCTGGCGCGGACATCGTCCGTGTGTCGTGTCCGGATGAAGATTCGACTGCCGCCCTCAAGCAGATTGTTGCGCAGTCCAACGTGCCGATCGTTGCGGACATTCACTTCCACTACAAACGCGCGATCGAAGCGGCTGAAGCGGGGGCTGCGTGCCTGCGCATCAATCCGGGCAACATCGGCAATGCCCAGCGTGTGAAGGATGTGGTTCAGGCAGCCAAGGACCATGGATGCGCGATGCGCATCGGTGTGAATGCAGGCTCGCTGGAAAAAGACCTTCTTGAGAAGTATGGCGAGCCTTGTCCGGAAGCGATGGTGGAAAGCGCACTCGATCACGCGCGCATTCTTGAAGACAACGACTTTTTCGAGTTCAAGATTTCCGTCAAGGCTTCGGATGTGTTCCTGGCAGTTGCCGCGTATCAAGGGCTTGCGGAAGCGTGCGACTACCCGCTGCATCTTGGCATCACGGAAGCGGGCGGCTTTCAGTCCGGGACCATCAAGTCGTCTATCGGCATGGGCATGCTGCTGTGGTCGGGCATTGGCGATACCATTCGCGTCTCTCTGTCTGCTGATCCGGTCAAAGAGATTGGTGTTGGCTTTGATATTCTCAAATCCCTCAACCTTCGCCATCGCGGTGTGAACATCATTTCTTGCCCGTCGTGTTCGCGGCAGGGGTTTGAAGTGATCAAGACCGTTGAAACACTGGAGAAGCGGCTGGAGCACATCTCCACACCAATGACACTGTCAGTGATTGGTTGCGTCGTGAATGGTCCTGGCGAGGCCATGATGACTGATGTTGGCTTTACCGGTGGCGGGTCAGGCAAGAATACCGGCATGGTCTATGTGTCTGGTCTGGCGGACCACAAAATTGACAATGACGGCATGGTCGATCATCTGGTCGAGCTTGTAGAAAAAAAGGCAGCTGAGATTGAAGTGGAGCGCGCCAAAGAGGCAGCGGCTCTTGAAGATCAGGCTGCCGAGAACCGCGTTTCAGCGGCAGAGTAGGGAGCACGCATTTTGACTATTGAAGCAGCGGCTCCGGCGGCAACGTCTGGTGAGCCGCAAACAGCCATGTCTGCCCCGGTATCAGGTACCCCGGTAGATCTTGATGGCCTGATGACCACAGCGGCCAAGTCCGTGTCTGATGAGCTTGACCGGCTTATTCCAGAAGTGGCTGGCCCTCGCGGACCAGTCGTGGAAGCAATGCGGTATTCAGCGTTGTCGGGCGGCAAGCGGTTGCGACCCTTCCTGGTTATGGAAAGCGCCGGTCTCTTTGGAGTGCCGGTTGCGCAGTCGTTGCGCGTTGGGTGTGCCGTTGAAATGGTGCACTGCTATTCGCTTATCCACGATGACCTTCCGGCTATGGATGACAGCGACACCCGTCGCGGACGTCCAGCTGTCCACAAAGCCTTTGATGAGGCAATTGCCATTCTTGCGGGCGACGCTCTGTTGACCCAGGCATTTGAAGTATTGGGTGAGTTTGCCACGTCCAGAGATGCTGCAGTTCGTGCAGCCCTGGTGGTTGAATTGGCCAAATCTGCGGGTGCTGCTGGTATGGTGGGTGGTCAGATGATCGACATCTCACCAGCGCGAGAGACGATGCAGTATGATGCCATTGCTGAGCTCGAAGCGCTCAAAACTGGAGAATTGATCCGCTTTTCCTGCGTTTCTGGTGCTATTCTGGCTGGAACCGGCGAAGGTGAGCGGATGGCGTTGGCCGGATATGCCGCAGATCTGGGACTTGCATTTCAGGTCGCAGATGATCTGCTGGATGTGACCGGTACGGAAGAACAGGTGGGCAAGCCCGTTGGCCAGGATGATGGGCTGACCACCTTTGTAACGCTCCTTGGCCTTGAGGGAGCGCGAAAGAAGGCCGAAGACCTGGTGGAAAGTGCCTGTGCGCATCTGGCGCCATTTGGTGCCAGTGCGGACACGTTGCGTGCCGTGGCGCGTTTTGTTGTGGATCGCAATCAGTAGCCCGGCAGGTCCGTGTTGTTTTGGAGAATATGAGAATGGCCGAAGGTCACGCACCGATGAAGCAGACCGATTTTTTGAGCCGCATTGATATGCCGGCCGACCTGCGCCGTGTTGCGCAGGAAGACCTTGTGCATGTCTCCGACGAAGTGCGGCAGGCAGTGATTGAAGCTGTTTCGCAAACCGGTGGCCATCTGGGTGCGGGTCTTGGCGTCGTCGAGCTGACGGTGGCGCTCCACTATGTGTTCAATACACCGGATGACAAATTCATCTGGGATGTGAGCCACCAGTGCTATCCGCACAAGGCTCTTACAGGGCGCAAGTCGCGTCTCAATACGCTGCGCACGGGTGGGGGGCTTTCCGGCTTCACCTCACGTGCTGAAAGCGAGTTTGATCCGTTCGGCGCGGCGCATTCTTCTACTGCGATTTCCGCGGCACTCGGCTTTGCCGCCGGGCGTGACTTCATGAAGCGTGACAATCAGGTCGTTGCCATTGTTGGTGATGGGGCCATGTCAGCGGGCATGGCTTTTGAGGGGCTTAACAATGTGGGCTCTGAAAAGCGCCGCATGGTGATCATCCTCAACGATAATCACATGTCTATTGCACCGCCTGCAGGTGCCTTGTCAGACTATCTGACGGAGCTGCGCGGCTTCATGCCTGACGAAGCAACGCGGGACAAAGGCATTGCCGAGGAAGGTTTGCCGAGCTTCGTTGATCAACCCACCATGTTTGATGATCTGGGCGTGCCCTATGCGGGCCCGTTTGATGGGCATGACGTGGATGAGATGGTTCGTGTGCTGACGGCCGCACGCGATCACGATGGCCCGATCCTGCTGCACGTGATCACGCGCAAGGGCAAGGGCTATGCACCGGCCGAAGCATCTGCTGATTGCTATCACGGTGTGTCGAAGTTCAACATTTCCGATGGTAAGCAGGACAAGGCAGCGCCAGTTGCGCCCAACTACGCAAAGGTTTTTGCCGACGCGCTGATCTCTGAAGCGCAGCGGGATGAGCGTATTGTGGCCGTGTCGCCTGCCATGCCTGATGGCTCGGGCCTCACCAAGTTTGGTGAAATGTTCCCGGAGCGCCACTTTGATGTGGCGATTGCCGAACAGCATTGCGTGACCTTCTGTGCCGGTATGGCTGCGGAAGGCATGCGGCCGTTCGCGGCGATCTATTCAACTTTCCTGCAGCGCGGCTATGACCAGGTCATTCATGACGTGGCGATCCAGAAGCTGCCGGTCCGCTTTGCAATTGACCGCGCCGGTATGGTGGGTGCGGACGGTGTGACCCATCAGGGCGCCTATGATGTGGCGTTTCTTGGCTGCGTTCCGGGCATGACCATTATGGCGGCAGGCAATGAAGCCGAGCTGACAGACATGGTCGCTACCTCGGCTGCCTTTGACGAAGGCCCCATCGCTCTGCGCTATCCGCGTGGCGAAGGCGCTGGCGTCGAGATGCCCGAACAGGGTCGTATCCTCGAAATCGGCAAGGGCGTGGTTCTTCGCGAGGGCAGCAAGATTGCCATTCTCAGCTATGGTGCACGCCGTCAGGATGCGCTGGCCGCAGCAGACAAACTTGCTGCCATGGGGCTTTCAGCAACTGTCGCCGATGCGCGGTTTGCCAAGCCGATCGATGATGACCTTGTGAAGCAGCTGGCAACGAACCATGAGCTCCTGATCTCTGTTGAAGAGGGATCAATCGGCGGCTTCTCAACGCTGGTCTATGACAGCCTGGCCCGTCAGGGACTTGATACGGGCAATGCCCGGTTTGTTCCGATCTTCATGCCGGACATCTACATCGACCACGACAAACCTGCTGCGCAGGTGACGGCAGCAGGCCTTGATGCTGCTGGCATTGTGGTTCGGGTGTTGGATGCGCTTGGCATTGACGAAAGCCGTGCTGTCGCTGCTGCGGGTATTGGCGCCGAGTAGTACGCTGCTCTTACGTCCAGTCATGACAATGTCGCTGTCGCGTCACGCAGCCTACGTTTTGCTGTGACAAAAGCGTCATTGCCTGCCTGCTACTGACCGGAACCCACGAATTTTCGTGAGTCTTCCCGGCGGCATGCAGGCCCTGTCGGATGTGCGTCGAGGTGGATGCCGGCCTGCAAGGAGTTTCCCTTGCCGCCGTCATCACTTCAGCAGACCCGTAAGAACCTTCAATCCGCAGTTCATCAAAACGAGGCCGCTTCGCGTGCTGGTTTTCTGGAGCGGCTGTTTACCTTTGCATTCAAAGGGCTGGTTTATCCGCAGATTTGGGAAGATCCCAAGGTTGACCTTGAGGCCTTGGCCCTAACGCCGGATTCTCGGATGCTGACCATCGCATCTGGCGGGTGCAATGTGCTGTCCTATCTGACGGCGAACCCGAAAGAAATCATCGCGGTTGATCTTAACCGCGCCCATCTGGCGCTCACACGGCTCAAGCTGGCTGCGGCGCAGGGCATGCCGACCTATGAGGCGTTTTATCGGTTCTTTGGGGAGGCGGACGCCAAGGCGAACGTCAACGCTTACATGCGTTTCGTACAGGAGCGTCTGGACAAAGAGAGCCGCAAATACTGGGAGGGCCGCGATTGGATGCTGCAGCGGCGCATTTCGCTGTTCTCTCGCGATCTTTATCACCACGGCTTGCTTGGGTACTTCATTGGCGTGGCCCACTGGATGGCACGCCTGCATGGTACGGACCCCCGCCATATTGTCTGGGCTCGGACGATTGACGAGCAGCGGACGTTTTTTGATACGGCCCTTGCCCCCCTGTTTGACCGCCGCATGGTGCGTTGGGTGACGTCGAAAAAGATGTCGCTTTATGGTCTTGGTATCCCTCCCGCCCAGTACGAAGCCCTTGCTGCAGATGGTAATGGCGACATGGCTGCTGTTCTCAAGGCGCGTCTGGAGAAGCTCGCCTGCGGGTTTGAGATGAAAGATAACTACTTTGCCTGGCAGGCGTTTGGGCGTGGCTACGCTTCTGGCCCGTCTGGCCCACTTCCCCCATATCTGCAGGCGGATCACTACACTGATGTGCGAGACCGAGCCCGCCGGGTGAAGGTCTGCCATCGCTCCTTCACTGAACAGCTGAACAGGGAGCAGGATGCAACACTTGATGCCTATGTGTTGCTTGATGCTCAGGACTGGATGACGGATGCCCAGCTCAATGAACTCTGGGCTGAGATCACCCGCACGGCCCAGCCTGGTGCGCGGGTCGTTTTCCGAACAGCAGGTGCTCCTACTATCCTGCCGGGCCGCGTTGGTGACGCCATCATGGAGCGCTGGGACTATCGCGCGGAGGAGAGCCTGGACTATTCCAAGCGAGACCGGTCGGCGATCTATGGCGGTATGCATCTGTATGTCTTCAAGGGCTGACGACGCATGAGTGACGCGAGCGCTCCGACCGGCGATCTGATGGATTCGATCTATCACTATCAGCGCCACTTTTACGACCTGACCCGCAAATATTATCTGCTGGGTCGAGACCGTCTGATCCGTGAACTCGAGCCGCCTCAGGACGGAAGTGTGCTGGAAGTAGGTTGCGGTACCGGACGCAACCTCATCAAGGCGGCGCGGCGCTATCCCCATGCACAGTTCTTCGGTCTCGATATCTCGGAGGCCATGCTTGAGAAGGCGCAATCTGAAATTGACCGGGCAGGGCTGGGGAGCCGCATCACGCTTGCCCAGGCCGACGGGTCTGATTTCGACCCGCAACACCTATTTGGCCGACCGGTTTTTGATCGTGTGTTTTTTTCCTACAGCATCTCAATGATCCCGGCCTGGGAGCAGGCTCTGGCGTGTGGATACGCGGCCACGTCGGACGACGGCCGATTGCTGGTAGTTGATTTCGGCCAACAAAAGGAACTGCCCCGCTGGTTCAGCCGCCTTTTGACGTGGTGGCTCAAGCAGTTCCACGTCACGCCGCGGTCAGGTTTGAATGCTGTTGTTGGGTCGTATGAACGGGCACGGGTGGTGCCGATGTTTGGTGACTATGCACGGATGGCGGAGATAAGCCGCTGACCACCGGCCTTTGTCTCATCTATTGCGACTGTGTGAAGTGCGTTGGTGTGCTTTCGGCGTAGCCATAGCGGATGGCTTTGGCCGTGACGCTTGTGGCTGGCGCGATTTCGAAAGGACCGGTGTAGAGATGCCAGACCGGGTTCTCGCCATGCTGATATCCAATGGATGCGCCTTCGGTCGCTGACGTAAGGCTCAGACTGTCACCGTTCAAAGAGAAAACAACCGGAGCCGTTTCGGGCTGCTGCATGTTTGGCCACATGGCCTCAATCATTTCTGCCTCGGGGATGCTCGAGAGGTCAGCAGTGCTGGCCGCAAAGGCGTCATAGGCGGCGCGCAGTCTTGCCAGTGTGTCCGCATGGGCCGGGTCTGCCGCCAGGTTCTGGATCTCGTGAGGGTCTGTTGCGGTGTCGTACAGTTCTTCTTCCGGGCGCGGGGTCGCAAAGTATTGTGCCTGTGTTGGCGTCAGGCTGCCTTCCTCATGCAGGCGCCAGAGTTCTTTCATCGTCGGCAGTTGATCGCGGAAATTGAGATGCCGAAAGAATGGCAGGTCGGGCCGGTAGTTGCGGATGTATTTCCAGCGTTCATCGCGAATGGCGCGTTGGTATTCAGGCGTGCCATCAAAACGATCGGAGCCTGCAACGATGTAGTCTCGAGGCGCTGCAGGTGTCTGGGAAAACAACGGCTGTCCGTGCACGTAGCCAGGCACGTCTACGCCTGCGAGATTCAGGAAGGTTGGGCCGAGATCCACAAAGCTCACCAGCCTGTCATGTTTGACCCCAGCATCCCTGCCATCGGGAAACCGCACCATCATCGGAACCTTGATGCCGCTGTCATAAATGGCTCGTTTCATCCGTGGAAAGCCGTCGCCATGATCGGTTGTGACGATCACAATGGTGTTGTCGGCAAGCCCGTCGGCTTCCAGATCATCCAGCAGTTGCGCCAGCTGTTTTTCCGCAAAGGCAATGTTGTCATAGTGGCGTGCGATATCAGCCCGAACGACAGGCGTGTCGGGCAGGTAAGGCGGGATATCCACGTTGTTAGGATCGGTCACCTCTTCCTTGCTGGAGAGCGTCCATAAATTCCGTAAACGGACGATGTTGACCAATGGGCTCATCGAAAACGCGTCTGTCGGCCAAATGACGCTTTCATGTGTTTCCAGAACATTGACCATGGCGAAGAACGGCTTGTTGTCAGGGCGGCCGCGCCAGGGATGTTCTGCTGCCTGGTCGTCCCAGACCGTAAACGGCTCGCCGAACTGATAGTCGGTCTTTCCGTTGTTGGATGTGTAGTAGCCGGCTTTGCGCAGGAGTTCGGGAAAGGCTTTTACATCGGCTGGTGGCACAGCGTCGTAGGAGATCGGACCGCCTGATGACAGGAGAGACAAGGGTGAGCGTGTCCGCATGTGCTGGGTGCCCAGCGTTTGTTGATGTACGCCAGTAATGAGTGAGGATCGGCTTGGCGCGCACACGCCTGCCGTTGTGAAGGTGTTTGCGTATTGGGCGGATTGAGCTGCAAAGGCGTCCAGCACGGGCGTTGTTGCGACGGTGTCTCCAAAGGCACCAATGCGAGGCCCCATGTCCTCGAAAACAACAAACAGGAAGTTCGGTTTCACGCTGGACGGGGAATTGAGAGCAGATGCGTCTTGAGATGCTAGTGAGACGGTAGACTCGGCCAAAATCAGGACTGAGAGGCTGAGTGCGTACACGACCATCTGTTGCATGCGCGTCATTTTGAGATCCTCTGCAAATGTCATCCGGTCTAGCCCTATAAAAATACATGCTGCCATTAGAAAACGAGAAGATCACGAAAGAGGCAGAAGATGTCGACCAAGCGGGTGGGCGCTATGGCCTCAACAGACTTCGTACATGCTCTATGGCATGCGGGTCGATAGCCGTATTGCTGGGAAAAATGGTGCCGGCTGAGAGACTTGAACTCCCGACCCCCTGATTACAAATCAGGTGCTCTACCAGCTGAGCTAAGCCGGCACACATGACTCAAAGGCTGTTCGCCTGAATCGCGGACGGTATAGCGTGCAAATCGGCCTCTGGCGAGACGGAAATCCACACTTTTTGAATTTGGCTGTATTTGATCGCTATCCGCGCTGACGACTGATCTCGTAAAGAGCTACCGCAGTCGCATTTGAGACGTTCAAAGACGCAAATCCGGGTTCGCCCGGGATTTTTGCCAGCAGGTCACATCGCTCTGCGGTAAGGCGGCGCAATCCCGTGCCTTCAGCACCCATCACGATGGCAATCTTGCCGGTCAGGTCCATCTGGGCCAGTGATTTGTCGCCGGTGCCTTCAAGGCCCACGGTGAACCAGCCTTCCGACTGAAGCACGGCAATTGCCTGAGCCACGTTTGGCACCTGAACCAGAGGCATCTGCTCCACAGCGCCGGACGCGGCTTTGGCAAGCGTTCCGGTAATGGGCGGGGAGTTGCGGCGGGTGACGATGACCGCGCGCGCACCAAAAACGGCCGCCGACCTCAAAACGGCACCGACATTCTGTGGATCGGTGACCTGATCCAAGATTACCAGCGGCTTGGTTGGTTCGCCATTCTCGTCGGCTGCATTTGAGGCGCCGAGGATATCAGCCAGCACCGGGTCGGGCAGGGGGGCCACGCGCAGGGCAATGCCTTGGTGGACCGTCCCGGGCGCAAACATGCGGTCCATGTCCTTGCCGTCGGCTTTTTCGATCTGCAGGCCACGCTGGCGGGCGGGTTCAGCAATGGTTTCGCTGCCATTTTCAGTGGCGATCAGGCGAAGCAGGCGGCGTTTGGGGTTCATCAGGGCTGCGCGCACCGCATGGGCGCCGTAGAGCCAGTCCGGCCCGTCCACGATCTGCTGGGAGGCCTGACGGGGGCGTCCGGCGTGTTGGCGGCCAGAGTTTCCCGCGTTGCCCCGGCTGTCTCCGCCCTTGCCACCGGTGCGCTTTGCGCCTGATCGCTGCGGGCCCGCTTTCTGGGGGCCAGATCCACGCCGATTGCTACGATTGCGGTCACCGCCGGCGTTTCCGCCGCGTCCCGATCTGCCTGAAGCGGGCCGTTTTGGCCCTGAATTTCTGTCATCACTCATAGGAGCGCTCTACCGGTTAAAATGCGTCGCTGCAATCGGTTCAAGCAGCCGGACGGGTCAATTTTTGGCGTGTGTGGCTGGATGGGTGCGCAGGTGGGGGCTGCCGGGGCCGATTTCAGGCAGTTTGCCCTGCATACCGGCATTGACAGGTGGGGGCAAAAACGCCTATTTCCTCGCCACCAGCGGCGCTTCGGACCGTTGTTTCCCATATAAGCGACACTCTTCAATATGTCGGCTTCTCCTCCAGGTAGGCCGAACGAGATGGATTGTCTGTTTTTGCCGGGAAACATTGAGCTGATCATGTGTTGCCGGGACTTCTTGAAGGACCTTTGAAATCCTCGTGTTTGAGGTGCTCCTGGGTGGTTGGTTTAAGGAGGGATGCCCGAGTGGTTAAAGGGGACGGACTGTAAATCCGTTGGCTATGCCTACGTTGGTTCAAATCCAACTCCCTCCACCATCCCCTTCGAGAAGACATGACGACTGTTTGGTGTTGGTATGCTCTTATGCGACCCAACACACAGGCTGGTTCCGGCGGGTGTAGCTCAATGGTAGAGCAGCAGCCTTCCAAGCTGACGACGAGAGTTCGATTCTCTTCACCCGCTCCAGCTTGGGCTGGGCAACCAAACCCGGGCTATTTTCAGCCCCTGACCTATCCGGGCTGTTTCTAGCCCAATGAGATGAGACTGATTTCGCGCCGCTGCTGTTTCCAGTGCCGGCACCACTACTGGCAGAGCGACCCGGCCAACCAGGTGACAGGTCGCAGATTTGATCGACGAATAAGAGGTCCGAGAGAAAA